>CAZZFE010000003.1:0-180481 GCA_964653495.1 uncultured Terricaulis sp.
ATTGCAGGCCGCGATTGGTGTATTTCTTGGCGATGGAGATGACGAGGCGGAGGTTCGCTTCGACCATTTCCTTCTTGGCTTGGCGCGCTTCGCGCTCGCCCTTCTGCACCGATTGGACGATGCGGCGATATTCGTCGATCGGCACGCCGGTTTCTTGCGCGAGGGAGCCGATCTCGCCGCGGATGGCGGCGATCTGGTCAGCTTCGCTGGCGACGAATTTCGTCCACGTCTTCGATTTCGGCGCGACCTTCTCGGCCCATTTCGGATCGAGTTCGCTGCCTTGATACGATTCAAGGAAGGCGATGCGCGTGACGCCATTGGCTTCGGCGAGACGCATCAGCTTGCCCTCAAGCTGGATGAGCTTGCGGTTGATGGCGTAGAGCTGCTCAACGAGGCTTTCGATACGCGCGTTGTTGAGCTTGAGCTTCTTCAGCTCCTCGATGATCTGGTTTTGCGCTTCGCCGTAAGCGTCGGCCTGCGCGCCGGGGAGGGCCTTGCCCTTCAGGCGCAGATCAATGCGCTTGTCCTGCAGCTTGCGGAATTGACCGAAGGCTTCGGCGATGGCGTCGAGCGTCGCCATCACGCCTTCTTTGAGTTCGGCTTCCATCGCCGACATGGAGATGGCTTGTTCGTCGTCGAACTCGCTGTCGCTGTCGGCTTCAGCGGCGGCTTCGCCCGGGTCCTTGGCTTCCTTCGCGGCGGCGGCTTCCTCAGCTTCCTTGGCGAGCTGCGCTTTCGCGGCTTCGGGATCGACGAGGCCGTCAGCGTTCACGCCCGGCGCCGATTGCGGGACGATGCCCATTTCGGCGGAATAGGTGCCTTCGAGATCGATGATGTCGCGCAGCAGAATCTTCTGCTCACGCAATTCGTCGCGCCACACCATGATGGCTTCGAACGTCAGCGGGCTTTCGCACAGGCCACGGATCATCGCGTCGCGGCCGGCTTCGATGCGCTTGGCGATGGCGATTTCGCCTTCGCGGCTCAGCAGCTCGACCGAGCCCATTTCGCGCAGATACATGCGCACGGGATCGTCGGTGCGGTCAGCGTCTTCGCGGGTGTTGGTGACGGCGACCTTGGTGCTCGCCTCTTCGCGCGTGGCGACAGCGGTGCTCTTGCTGTCTTCCTCGGCGGCTTCGCCTTCTTCTTCGTTGTCTACGACGTTGATGCCCATCTCGTTGAGCTGGCTCATCACGTCTTCGATTTGCTCAGACGAGAACTCTTCCGACGGCAGAACCTTGTTCAGCTCTTCGTGGGTGACAAAGCCGCGCGCCTTGGCGGCTTTGATCATCTTCTTCACGGCAGCGTCCGAGAGGTCCAGGATCGGGCCATCCGGCGCTTCCTTTTCCTCGGTCGCCGCATCTTCGGACTTCGCCACGCGTCGGGTCTGAGTTTCAGTCTTTTTCATCATGCAACCATGTTGTCGGCGTCGTCGCCGTTTGATCGTTCATCCGAAGGCAGCAGAGCTGCGCGCTTGATGGAGGTCGCTTCCTTGCTGAGCGCCTGGTAGCGCTTCAAAGCGTCCTCATCGTCGTCCACCAGCGGCGCTAGCTCCGCCAATTCTTCCTTGATAGCTGGCAGCACCACCTGGACGGCGGCCAGAGCCAGCCATTGAGCCTCCAAATCCGCGTCCGGCGCGGCCTCCACAAGCCCTTTCCGTAGGGGCAGCTTTGGCCAGCGCGAAACGCGCGCCGCAGCGCGTTCTTCACCGGATTGGTGGAGATGGCGGGTCAACCCCTCCCGGTCAATGGTTTCACCGCTGTTTTCGGCTCCGGAAAGAGCCAAAAGCGCCGCCCGGATGGCTTCGAGCTCCGGGTCGGCGATGTGGAGGCGGTCGATCCAGTCCGCGTAACGGGTGAGGACGCCCGGATGGTCCACGGCGGCGCGGAGGAAATTCTCCGCCGCCGGGCGGCCGGAGGAGGCCGCGGCCAGGGTTTTGAGCTCGGCGGTAGGGCCGGCCGGCGGGGCAAAGCGCCCGCCTTTGCGCGGGGCGGCGCCCGGCGCTGGCGGCTGCCAGGGCTGCCACTCGCGCTTCGGCGGCCGCAGCGCTTCGTCAGCGCGGGCGAGCAGGTCCGAGAGATAGGCGCGCTTGGTTTCTGCGTCGGCGATCTTGTTGGCGCATTCGCGCAGATTGGTTTTGAACGCCGCGCGCGCTTCGGGCGTCGTGAGTTCCTTGCGCGTACGCTCACGCTCGAACAGCGCATCGGAGGCGGGCTGCGCGGCGCTGATGATCGGTGCGAGCGCGTCGGGGCCGAGGCGGCGATAGAGATCGTCCGGATCTTCGCCTTCGGGCAATAGCGCGATCTTCACCGTGCGCTCCGGCGCCAGGTGCGGCAGCGCCAGATCGAGCGCGCGGTCGGCGGCGCGTTTGCCCGCGCCATCGCCATCGAAGCACAGCACCGGCTCGCCGCCCGAGCGCCACAGCAATTGCAGCTGGTCTTCCGTCAACGCCGTGCCGCAGGGCGCGACTGCGGCGATGCCGGCGCGCTCGAAGGCGATGACATCGAGATAACCTTCGCCGACAACCAGGCCCGGCGCTTTGGTTTTCGCCAGCAGCTCGCGCGCTTGCTTCAGGCGATAGAGCACGCGGCTCTTCGAATAGAGCGGCGTTTCCGGCGAGTTGATGTATTTGGCCTTGGCGTCCTTCGCCAGCGCGCGGCCGCCAAAACCGATGATTTTGCCCGCTGGATCGGTGATTTCGAAGGTCACGCGGCCGCGGAACGTATCGATGGCGCGCTTGCCGTCTTCACCGTCACGCGCAACGCCCGCATCGACGATCTCATCCAGCTTGAAGCCTTCGTCCTTCAGCTTGTCGATCGCCCACGTCCACTCATCCGGTGCGAGGCCGATGCCGAAGCGTGTCCATTCATCAGGCCCGAGGCCACGGCCTTGCAGATATTTGCGCGCCTCCGCGCCGCCGGAGGAGCGCAGCGCGTCGGCATAAAGCTTCGCGGCGCGGGCGGCGATTTGATAGAGGCGCTTGCGGCGGTCTTGGTCGCCGCGATCTTCGTAATCGTCTTCCGGCAGCGCCATGCCGGCGCGCTCGGCCATCTGCTTCACGGCTTCGGGGAAGGAGAGGCCCTCAAGCTTCATCGACAGCGTGAAGACGTCGCCCTTCTCGCCGCAACCGAAGCATTTGTAGATGCCCTTGTTGTCGAGCACGTGGAACGACGAACTCTTCTCGTCGTGGAACGGACAGCACGCCCAGAAATCGCCCGCCGAGGCGCGCGTCTTGCGCTTGTCCCAGGCCATCCTTTTGCCGGCATAGTCGGCAATCGAAACCCGGTCGCGCACCTGTCGAAGGAAGGTGTCGGTAAAGCGCATCAAAACCTGAAAGGAAGCGTGCGCCTATTATACACCGATTCGCCGAAACGATTCGGCGTGTGCTGCAATCATGCACTTTTGTTGGCGATTTTCACGCCCTCCCTCGATGGGAGGGCCGCGCGAAGCGCGGGGAGGTGCTGCCCTCGGTATCGTCGATTGAGCCTCGCGAGGCTCATTCGTTTCTGCCGGAGGGCGCACCTCCTCCGGCCGCTTCGCGGCCACCTCCTCCATCGAGGAGGAGGTGGTTCGAGCCCAATGGTTCCCAGGCCATGGCCCAAGACAACCCTCACAAGTCCGCGAGGTTTCCTGAATGACCTGTCTTCGCCGTAATTTGGCCGCCGCGTAAAAGCCAATACGCACGCGAGGGACCGACGATTGGTCCAACAAGGGGAATATCAATGCAGCTCATGAAGGCAGCGGCCGTAGCGACTGTGCTCGCCGCATCCGCAGCGCCGCTCGCTTCCGCGCAGCAAACCAGTGTGGAATCGGCGGGGCCGGTGATCACCGGCACGCTGTTGACGATCAGCGCCGACGGCAAAACCGAAAGCGCACCGGATCTGGCGACGATCAATCTCGGCGTCACCACCGAGGGCGCGACCGCCGCAGCGGCGCTCGCCGCCAATGCGCAACGCATGACGGCCTTGAACCAGGCGCTGCGCCGCGCCGGCGTCGCCGAGCGCGACATCCAAACCTCGAACGTCTCGGTGAACCCGCAATACGCGTATGGCGAAGGCCAGGCGCCGCGGCTCACGGGTTATCAGGCGAGCAACAATGTCAACGCCAAGGTGCGCAACATCGCCAATGTCGGCCGCGTGATTGATGCGGCGGTGGCGGCGGGCGGCAACACCGTCAACGGCGTCTCGTTCTCGCACGCCGATCCCGACGCGCAGCTCGACGCCGCGCGCCGCGACGCGGCCGCTGAAGCGCGCCGCCGCGCCGATCTCTACGCGCAAGTGTTCAACATGCGGGTGCACCGCATCGTCGCGGTGAGCGAAGCCGGTGGTTATTCGCCGCCGATCCCGATGCCGGTGATGATGCAAGCGCGCGCCGCCGACATGGCGTCGACGCCGATCGCGCCGGGCGAAATCGAAACCCGCGTGAACCTCAGCGTCACGTACGAACTGCGCTAAGCAGCTAGGCTACGACAAAGAAGGGCGGGGCGTGAAAGCGCTCCGTCCTTTCTCGTTCTCCGGGGCTTCGCGTAGCGAAGAACCCGGAGTCCATTGAATGATTATTCTCGAACGCCGCAGGTTCGCCCCGCCATGGGCTCCGGGTTCGTGCTGCGCACGCCCCGCAGAACGGCGCCTTTATCTGCCAACCGCATACGCCTGCAGTGACGCCAGCAAATCCGCCGGCGCGTCGGCTTCGGTGTTGAGTGCGGTGTAGATCCCGGCGCGCGCTTCGCGTTCGCGGCGCAGGCGTTGCGGATCACCCCAGGTCGCGCCGTGATCGCGCGTGCGGTAGCTGTACCACATCGGCCCATCGTCCTCGGTGTCGGCGTAAGCGATGATTTCGCCGCGGCCATTGGCGGCGATGTCGAGGTCAACGAGGTTCAGCGTCTCGTTCGCCCAGCTCGGCTGATTGAGCGTGTCGGGAAAGCCGATATCCGTGCACGCGCCTGTGGCGAGCGCATCGCTTGAGCGCAGCAAAGTCCACGATTGCCCCGGCCCTTCGCTTTGCCATTGCGTGACCAAGATCAGCGCGCCGCTCGTGGCCTTGTAGACGGCTATCACGCTCTCGCCCGGGCGCGGCAGGAACGCGCGCCACGCTTCGCCCTCGCGCACGAACACTGTGGCGCCGTGGATGTCCTGCGCCTCCTCGCGCTCACGCGTGGGGGAGAGGTAGCCGACCAGAAACGCCGGCGTCGCGCCATCAGCGGCGAAGCCGTGCAGATCGTACATGCCTATGTCCTGCACGATCGCTTCCGTGATCGGCACGGGGGCCATGCAGAGCTGCTCGTCCTGCGCGTACGCGTTTGCGCTCAGCGCCACGGTCGCGGCGAGAGCCGCCAAGAGAATACGCGCCATCGCCAACCTCCCGCTGAAAGCGCGAGCTTAGCCGCTTATGCCGAACCCGGAAGGCCTTCGCGCAGCTAGCGCAGTTCGGTGAGAAGCGGCTCGCCCGCGAAGAACGCGCGCAGATTGCCGAGCACGTTCTGCGAGCCGGCATAGAGCGCTTCGCGCGTGGCGCCGCCGAGGTGGGGCGTGAGCGTGGTGTTGGGCACGTCCGCCCAGCGCGCGATCGGCGTTGGCTCTTCCACGAACACGTCGAGCCCGGCGCCGCCGAGCTTGCCGGCTTTGAGGGCGGCGATCATCGCGTCTTCGTCGATCAAGCCGCCGCGCGAAATGTTGACGATGATGCCGCGCTCGCCAACAGCGGCGATGACGTCTGCGGTGACGATGCCGATCTGATCACCGCGCGCGGCGACCATGAGGATGTCGCACCATTCCGCCAGTGCTTTGATGTCGGGCTCGTACGGATAGCGGATGTCAGGCTTGGCGCGCGGGCCAGTCCATTTGATATCGATGCCGAACACTTCGGCGCGCTTGGCGATCTCCTGGCCAATCGCGCCCATGCCGACAATGCCCATCTTCGAACCGCGCAAGCGCTTCTGCGGCGGCACCGCGAGCGGCGGCACCCATGTGCCCGCGCGCAGCACGCGCTCGCCTTCGGTGAACAGACGCAGCCGCGCGATGGTGAGGCCGATGGCGACGTCGGCGACGTCCTCGTGATTGATCTCGCGCCCGTGCGTGATCTTGATCCCGCGCTTGGCGGCGTAATCGAGGTCGATGCCGTCGACGCCTACGCCGAAGCAAACGATCAACCCAAGCTCCGGCAGCGCGTCGATCATCGCGTTCGAAATGCCGACATGGCCGATAGTGACGGCGGCGCGCACGTCCTTCCGGTCCGTCGGCCAATGCACGACGTCATACGCGCCGAGCTGCATTTCAAAGAGGCCGAGCGGGGGATGGATCAGGATCGCGGGTTTGGTCATGGGGCGACTATGACCGCCGGCGCCCCCGCCGGCAAACACCGGCGCGGGATGCATTGCGCGCTAAATGAACGCACAAACCTCTCAGTCATTCCCGGCGAAGCGAAGCGGAGACCCGGAACCCAGGTGCTTCAACCACCACACTTAGAACTGCGTCGCGCATCGCACCCGGTCCCCCTGGGTTCCGGATCGCGCTCCGCGCGTCCGGAATGACTGAGGTCTGGTTTTCGCCGAGGGCGGAGGTTCGACAACCGCAGCCGTCCGCTGTTAGTCCTGTTCATCGCGCTTTCGGGGTGAAGCCATGCCACAGGTTGAGAAATGGATTTGGCTATCCAACCTTCATCCGCTTCTGGACGAGATTTCAGCAATGGCAGGTGAAAACCTCGATGAAGGACTACGCCGAGTGTTCATCGACGAAATCAGACAATCGGATACAGATGCGTCGCCGCCGCGCTGGGTCTCGTGCCAGTTTTACGGACCAAATCCTATAACGGCTGAGGCGGGCATCGACCAAGGGACGGACGTGCTAGTCGTCCGGCTCAAGCTTCCTGAGGAGCTTCTATGTCGCGCCCGGACAACGCTCGGGCTTATGCAGACGTACCTCGTCTCCGCTCGAAACTGACTGTCCGCTCCGGGCCAGAAGAGGAATGCGCCCTAAGCGCTCTTCTTCTTCGCCATCGCCTCAGCGAAGCGTTCGAACAAATAGTGGCTGTCCTGCGGACCCGGTGACGCTTCCGGGTGATATTGCACCGAGAACACCGGCTTGCCTTCGACTTCGATGCCGCAATTGCTGCCGTCGAACAGCGAGACGTGGGTTTCTTTCACGCCTTTCGGCAGCGTGTCGCGATCGACGGCGAAGCCGTGGTTCATCGACACGATCTCGACCTTGCCAGTGGAATTGTCTTTCACCGGATGGTTCGCGCCGTGATGGCCTTGCGGCATTTTCAGCGTCTTCGCGCCGAGCGCGAGCGCGAGCATTTGGTGGCCGAGGCACACGCCCATCACCGGCGTGCCGCTATCGACGATCTTCTTGATCTCCGGCGCTGCGTACTTGCCGGTCGCGGCGGGATCGCCGGGGCCGTTGGAGAGCAGCACGCCGTCCGGCTTGTGCGCGAGCGCGTCTTCCGCCGTTGCTGACGCTGGCAGCACCGTGACCTTCGCGCCGACATCGCCGAGCGCACGGATGATGTTGCGCTTCACGCCGTAGTCGAACAGCACGACGTGGAATTTCGGATTGGTGATTTCTTCGACGCCGTTCGGCCAGCGCCAGCGGCCTTCGCTGACGACGTAGGTCTGCGCGGTCGTCACGTCCTTCGCGAGATCGAGGCCATCGAGCCCGTGCCACGCTTTGGCTTTCGCTTTCAGTGCGTCGAGATCGAACTTGCCGTCCGGCGCGTGCGCGATCACGCCATTCGGCATGCCTTGCTCGCGAATGCGCTTGGTCAGCGCGCGCGTGTCGATGCCGGCGAGCGCGATGACGTTGCGCTTCTTCAGCCACGCATCGAGCGTATCTTCCGAGCGCCAGTTCGACGGCGGCGTCGGCGTTGCACGGAAAATCGCGCCGCGCGCGGCGGCGTTCGCGGCAGGTGACGAGCCCTCCATGTCTTCGCTGTTGGCGCCGACATTGCCGATATGCGGGAAGGTGAAAGCGACGATCTGGGCGGCGTAGGAGGGGTCCGTGAGGATCTCCTGGTAGCCCGTCATCGCGGTGTTGAAGCAGACCTCGCCCTCGGCGTCGCCAACGGCGCCCAACCCGATCCCAAGAAAAACGGTCCCATCGGCGAGCACGAGTGCGCCGGTGGGGGCGGGGGAGGAGCGATTCTGCTTGGCCAAAACGGCGTTCAGATAGGGGGCGTTGGCGGCAGAGTCAAAGTGCGCTTTAGCGCAGCCAGTTTTCGACCCTTAGGCCAGCAACGCGGGAAAATTCCCGCTCATTGGCGGTGACGAGCGTGTCGCCGAGGGCTAACGCGTGGGCGGCGAGCAGAAGGTCGAGCGCGCCGATCGGCGTGCCGTTGTTCTCAAGCTGCGTGCGGATGACGGCGTAATGCTCATCCGACGGCGCGTCGAAGGGCAGTACCGGCACTCGTTGTTCCAATTGCGTGAGGCGCGAGGCCAGGGTTGGCGCCGATCGTTTCGCTAAGCCAAACCGGATTTCAGCGATCACCAGGATGCTGGTGCGTAGGTTTGACGGACCGACAACGCGCGCTCGCTGTGCCGCTTTACCTCGCGGATTCCGCATCATGTCTGAGATGATGTTGGTATCGAGAAGGAACGGCACCTAAAGGTCGACGGGTTCAGGAAGCGGGTCGTCGACATCCGGCAAATCCTCGTCGATCGGTTCCCAGCTTGCGAGCAGTTCAAGCAGATCGCCTTTCGGCGCAGGCTCGATGATCAGTTTGTCGCCCTCCTTGTGCATGATGGCGTCCTCACCCGGGAGTTCGAACTCGCGCGGGATGCGGACGGCCTGGTTGCGACCGTTGCGGAAGAGTTTGACAGAGCGCGTGCCGCTGTCTGGCATAGGCCTAAGCATATGCCAAATTTCCCCCGTGCACAATTGCCGAGCATGGGGCGGCCATATATTACCGTTTAGTCAGCTTTTTTGGTGGGCAACGCACCCCGCGCCCCATGCTCGCCGCAATGGTGAACTCCCTGACAGGCGAGGCGACATTGGCCATTGGATGAAGTTCCTGTAAGGTTGGGTGGTGGGGAAAGGACGGACCAGACGTATGGCCAGGGCTCTGACCGCCCTGCTGCTGCCGGCGGTGCTTGCCGCTTGCGGCCCGCGCGCGCCTGAGGCGCCGCCAGCGCCTGCCGCGCCCCCCATTATCGCCCGCGCCGACCTGTTCGGTGAGCCCGTCCGCCAGAACGCACAGCTCTCGCCGCGCGGCGATCGGATCGCGTTTCTGGCCCCGCGCGATGGGGTGACGAACCTCTTCGTCATGCCGGTGGATTCTTCCGGCGAACCGCAAGCCGTCACCGATGATCGCGGCCGCGGCATCCGCACCTATTGGTGGGCGCACGACAATGCGACGTTGCTCTACCTGCAGGACGAAAACGGCGACGAGAATTGGCGCTTGTTCGCTGTGCCGGTCGCCGGCGGTGAGCCGCGTGCGCTGACGCCAGCGGGCTCGCGCGCTGAAATGCTCGGCTTGAGCGCGATCGATCCGGATGGCGTGATCATCAGTCTCAATGCCCGCGACGCGCAATGGCCGGACGTGTTCCGCGTCGACATCACCTCCGGCGCGCGCACGCTCATGCAGCGCAACGCCAACAGCGCTGCTGTGCGTGGCTTCTCAAGCTTTGCCGTCGATCTCGCCAATCGCTTGCGCATTGGCATGAAGACGCTGGCGGACGGGCGCGTCGAGGTGTTCGCGCGGCCGATCGATGGGCGCAATTGGACGAGCCTCTTCATCATCCCGTTCGAAGACGCGATGGGCTCGCGCGTGCTCGGCTTCGAAGCCGACGGGCGCACGTTCTTGATGCTGGACAGCACCGGGCGCGATCGCGCAGCTTTGGTGCGTGTCGATGCGACGACGGGCGTGAAAACCGTGCTTGGCGAAAGCGCCCGCGCTGACGTGGCTGACGCTTGGCTCGATCCGCAGACCAATGCGCCGGAAGCGTTTGGCGCTGATTATCTGCGCCGCGATTGGCGCGCGCTTGATCCGGACGCGCAGGGCGATCTCGATTTTCTCGATGCGCAGCTGACGGGCGATTTCAGCGTCGCCTCGCGCAGCACGGACGACACCAAATGGATCGTCGTCGAAGAGGGGCCGGCGATCGCCGCGCGGACTTATCTTTACGACCGCACCGATCGCGCCAATCGGCGCATTACGTTGCTGTTCCGCAGCCGCCCCGCGCTCGACTCAGCGGCGCTACAACCCATGACGCCGGTTGAGATTGAAGCGCGCGATGGGCTGACGCTGGTTTCGTACCTCACTCTGCCAACTGGCTCCGACGCGAACGGCGATGCGCGGCCTGATGCGCCGGTGCCGCTGGTGCTGCTGCCGCATGACGGGCCGTGGGCGCGTGACTCATATGGCTACAACGCGCTGCACCAATGGCTCGCCAATCGCGGCTACGCGGTGATGAGCGTGAATTTCCGTGGCTCCACCGGCTTCGGCAAAGCCTTCCTCAACGCGGGCAACCGCGAATGGGGCGGGCGCATGCAGGAAGATTTGATCGATGCAGCGCAATGGGCCGTGCAGAGCGGCGTCGCGCAATCTGGCCGCGTCGGCGTGTTTGGCGCGGGTTTTGGCGGTTATGCGGCGCTGTCTGGCGTTGCGTTCGCGCCGGATCAATTTCAGTGCGGCGTGAGCTTCGCCGGCGCGTCCAATCTCGCCAGCATGTTTGACGCGCTGCCGGCTTACACCGCGCCGATCCGCGATCAGCTATATCTACGCATTGGCGATCCTCGCACGCCGGAAGGGCGCCAGGCTTTGCGCGAGCGTTCGCCGGCTGTGCGCGTGAACCAGATCAGCCGCGCAGTGCTGATTGGCGCCGGCGCGCGCGATCCGCGTGGGACGCGTGCGGATGCGGATGCGTTCGCGACGGCTTTGCGGCCACGCCGCGCGCCGCTGACTTACGTTGTCTATCCGCAGGAAGGCCGCGACCTGGTGCGGCCGCAGAACAGGTTGTCGTTCCTCGCGGTGGCGGAGCATTTCTTAAGCCAGTGCCTCGGCGGACGTGCGGAGCCGATCGGCACGGCGTTCGAAGGCGCGCAGCTTGAGGCTTGGGACGGCGCCGCCAACGTGCCGGGCCTGACGGCGTTTGCGCGTCGTGTGCAGACACAAACCGCGCCGGCGATCGCACCAGGTGAATCGCCCGCGCCTGCGCCGGTTGACGGTGAAGGGACGGGTGGGCCGGAGCTGATCTCCGCGCCACCGGGGGATGCGGGCTTGCCGCAGCCTTAAGCGAGCGTCAGCAGGTCAGCGCAGATCGCTTCGAGGCCGCGCGCGTCGATTTCATCGAAGCTGTTGAAGCTGGTTGAATCCACGTCGAGCACGCCCGCGAGCGCGCCGGCGCGATCGAACACCGGCACGACGATCTCCGAGTTCGAGCGGCTGTCGTAGGCGATGTGGCCCGGGAAGGCGTGTACGTCCGGCACGATGATGGTCTCGCGCGTGTCAGCGGCCGCGCCGCAAACGCCCTTGCCGAACGGAATGCGCAAGCAGCCGAGCGTTCCTTGATACGGGCCGACGACCAGTTCGCGCGGCTTCAGCGGATCGACGAGATAAAAGCCGCACCAGAAATAGGTTTCCGGAAACGCGTGCGTCAGCATCGATGACGCTGTCGCGTAGCGCGCGGTGATGCTCGTCTCGCCCGCGATCACGGCGGCGATCTCGGCGCGCAACGCCGCGTAGCGCTCGGCCTTGTCGACCGGCAATTCGACGCGCGCTTCGCTCATTCGCGGTTCGACTTGCGATGTTTGAGCGCGCCGGAGGCCTTCGTCATCGTCATCTTTTCCTGATTGCTCAGCTGGCGCGGATCGCGCTTATTCTTGATGGCGATGCCGACAAGAAACGAGACGCAGATCGTCAGCGCGATCACAATCAGCATGACAGCCCAGAACATCTGCTACCTCTCTACGCCGCTAATGTAGCGATTACCGTCTGCTTGACCAGATCGGTCAGCTTTGGCGCCGCAATCTTGTGCTAAACGCACGCTAAACTCTGAGCAATAGACCGCATTCCGCGCAACCCGCGCCACATTCGCGGTCTTCGCTTCACGCCCGGCCATTTTTGGAACCGTGCGCCGCGCGCCGGCGTTGCCGCAGAGGCGAGCCAAGAGCGCGCCATCAGGCGGACGGTCCAGACAAAGGGCCAAAGCGCGGGCCAAAGGACGACATTGTGTTCGACTCACAAATTGCTTTGAAAAACACCTCGGCGCCCGCGTTCCGTGAGGGGCCGGCGCAAGCTCAAAAGATAACATTCGTCGGCAGCTTTCCGCCCCGCCGCTGCGGCATCGCCACGTTTACCTCCGATCTCGCCGAAGCTGTTGGTGGCGCGCATCCGGATGTGCGCTGCGAGGTCGTCGCGTTGAATGATCGCGCCGCGGGTCATGCGTATGATGATCACGTCACGGTTGAGATTGCGCAGGAAAACGCCGAGGACTACATCGCCGCCGCGCAAGCGCTGAATGAGTCTGGCGTTGATGTCGTCTCGCTGCAGCATGAGTTCGGGATTTTCGGTGGCGCGTCTGGCGAGCACATCTTGTTGTTCTGCGCCGAGCTCAAATGCCCGCTGATTACGACATTGCACACGGTGCTCGAACGCCCGAGCCCGGATCAGCGGCGCGTGATGGAGCGCTTGATCGCGCTTTCGGCGCGGCTTGTTGTCATGTCGCAGAAGGGGCGCGAGATTCTCACGCGCACGTTCCCGGCGGCCAAGCACAAGATTTCCGTCATCGCCCACGGCGCGCCGGATCGACCGCTGTCAAACGGCGAGAGCGCGAAGCGCCGGCTTGAACTTGCTGGCCGTGAGGTGGTGCTGACATTCGGGCTGCTCTCGCCGAACAAGGGCATCGAGAGCGTGATCGAAGCGCTGCCGCGTGTGGCGGCGGCGCAGCCAAACGTGACGTACGTCGTACTCGGCGCGACGCATCCGCATTTGGTGGAGCGCGAAGGCGAGGCCTATCGCGCGAGCCTGCAAGCGCGGGCTGAACGGCTCGGCGTGGCCTCCAACATCCGTTTCGTGGACGCGTTCGTGGATACCGAGCTGTTGCTCGAGTATCTGACGGCCGCTGATCTCTACGTGACGCCATATCTCAACGAAGCGCAGATCACCTCCGGCACGCTCGCGTACGCGCTGGCGCTCGGCAAACCGGTGATTTCGACGCCGTATTGGCATGCGCAAGAGGCGCTGGCGAATGGCGTCGGTGTGCTGGTGGATTTCGGCGCGTCGGAGCGTTTCGCGGAAGTGATCACGGCGCTGCTCAGCGATCGCGACGCGCGCGAGGCGCTGTCGTTCCGTGCCTACCGCGCCACGCGCGATGCGACCTGGGCGCGGATTGGCGAGCGCTATCTCGACCTGATGTCGAGCGCGATGGTGATGCCGAAAAAGCCGCCGCAAGCTTTGTCGCCCGACCTGCCGGAGGTGTCGTTGCGGGCGCTGGAGCGCATCACTGACGATTGCGGCATCGTCCAGCATTCGCGCTTCTGCGTACCGGACCGCAATCACGGCTATTGCCTCGACGACAACGCCCGCGCGTTGCTGTTCACGCAGCGCCTGGCGCTGCTGCGGCCAAGCGAAAAGCTCACCGACCTCGCGCCGCGCTATGCGGCGTTTGTGGAGCATGCGTGGAATCCGGAGCTGGCGACTTTCCGCAATTTCATGGGCTATGACCGGCGTTGGCTGGAGCAAGCTGGCTCGGAAGACAGCGTCGGCCGGGCGCTGTGGTCGATCGGCGAAACCGCGCGGCTGTCACGTGACATCGAGCTGCGCGACTGGGCGTTCGATCTCGCGCACCGCAGCCGCCCGGCGGCTGAGTTGCTGACATCATCGCGCGCGCTGGCGTTCAGCGCGCTCGGGTCCTGCGCGATGGTCGCCGCTGGCGATGAAAGCGCGCGTGGTGAATTGGAGCGTGCGGCGAGCACCTTGCTGCGCCGCTTTGCGGCTGGAAAGCGTGAGGATTGGTGCTGGTTCGAGCCAGTGCTGGGCTACGACAACGCGCGTGTGCCGGAAGCCTTGCTGCGCGCGGGCGAGGTGTTGGCCGATCGCGGCATGGTGAAAATGGGCCTCGAATCGCTAACGTGGCTCGCATCGCTGCAGACGCGCGGTGGCGGGCAATTCGCGCCGGTGGGTGCGGAAAGCTTTGGCCACAAGTTCAAATCGCCGGCCTTGTTCGATCAGCAGCCGCTGGAGGCGTGCGCGATGGTCGATGCATGCTGGGCGGCGTTTGACATCACCGGCGAGACCGAATGGTGCGACGAGGCCGCGCGCGCGTTTGCGTGGTTCTTGGGTGGCAATGTGCTCGGCCGCGCAATCGGCCTGCCGGAGACTGGCGGCAGCTATGACGGCCTCATGCGCCACGGCGTGAACCGGAACCAAGGCGCGGAATCGGTACTTTCGTACCTGATGGCGCTCAGCGCGATGCGTGCGCGGGAGCGTGCGGGCGGCCAAGTTCTTGGTTAGTCTGCTGTCAGAGACGCGAGGGGCCGCGATGGTTGAGGTCAAGCACCTGGACGGCAGGCTGACGCCTGATCCTGCGCGCGTGGTGATCCGCCCGTTTCACATCGCGCCGGAGCCGCGCGACATGCATCCGGTGCAAGCCGGGCGCGCGCGGCGGATTGTCGATGCGGTGCTGGCGATGTCGGAGGCGGAGTGCGAGCGCGAGTTCGCGCTTGTCGATGCGGATTTCGATGATCGGCATTGGCAGACGGAGGACGTGTATCTCCGCCGTGGCGAGCAGGTGCTTGAGGATCTTGGGCTAAAGTCGAAGCTGAACCAGGCGCAGCGTTTCCTGATCGGCGCGTATTTCTGTCACGAGTATTCTTACGCCGCCGCGGCGATCATGAACCCCAGCATCGTGCCGCACCCCAACCAAGCTGGCTTGGGCGAGGGTGATCAGCGTTTCGTGATGTCGCTGCGCACGGTGGGCGAGGGGCACATATCGTCGATCGCGTTTCGCGAAGGCATTCTCGGCCAAGACGGCTCGATGAATCTCTGGCCGTCGCCGCCGTTCTCAATGGCGGTTGAAGCGCTGGAGCCGAAGCAGGAGGGCGTTGTCTTCGCGCAGCGCTCGTCGACGACGGCGATCTCCGGCGCGGTGATCTTTCCGTTCACGCGCCAGCAGCGCAACGGGTTGGAAGATCTGCGCCTGGTTCAGTTCACCGAAGACGACGGCTCGAAGCTCTATTACGGCACCTACACCGCCTATTCCGGCTCCGGCATCGCGTCGGAGATGGTGGAGACGCGGGATTTCGACACGTTCAAATTCTCGCCGATGTCGGGCGCCGCGTCGAAGAACAAGGGCATGGGCCTGTTTCCGAAACGCGTCGGCGGCGCCTACGCGATGATCGGACGGCAGGACGGCGAGAGCCTGTTCTTCATGCAGTCTGATGATCCGCTGCATTGGGATGGCGGCGAGAAATTGCTGGCGCCGAAATTTCCGTGGGAGCTGGTGCAGATCGGCAATTGCGGCGCGCCGATCGAGCTGGATGAAGGCTGGCTCGTGCTCACGCACGGCGTCGGCGCGATGCGCAAATACGCGATCGGTGCGGCGCTGCTGGACAAGAAAAACCCGCGCAAAGTGCTAGGGCGCACGCTGCAGCCGCTGATTTCGCCGTCCGACGAGAACCGCGAAGGCTATGTGCCAAACGTTTGCTATACATGCGGCGGCCTTAAGCACGGCGACCAGCTATTCCTGCCCTATGCGGTGGCGGATTCTTCCGTGCTGTTCGCGATGGTGGATTTGCGCTCGCTGATTGCGTCGTTGGCCTAGAGGCTCAAATAAAATCAAGAGAAGGGGCGCGCAGCCGGAGCCGCGCGCCCTTCATTTTAGTGCACTTGGTTTTCGACGGCTTTCGCGCCGCGTTCGGCGAGATCCGCCGCGCGCCGGGCGGCTTCGTCAGCCACGCCGCCTAGGTTTTGGCGCTCGGTCTCTGACAACGGCGTCGCGCCGCCGAGCGCCGCGCCCAGCGCAAACAGGATCGCGCCGACCGCCAGCGGGTTGTGGTCGTAGAAATCCGTCGCCTGGTGACGCGCTTCTGAGGCGCGCTCGCCGAGCTTGGCGGATTGGTCCTGCACGAAGTGCTTGGCGTCCGACAGCGCGTGCTGCGCATTGGCGCCGACGCCGGCGAACGTCGTGGCGATGCGGTCGCGCGTCTTCGCCGCTGCCTTCTCGATGCCGTCGACGGTGCGGGCGACGCGCGCCTTGAAGTCGTTGATGGCTTCGCCGGCTTGCTGCTTCAGGTCGAGCGCCTTCACATACGCGTCGTGGACGCGGTCGTTGTAGGCGTCGTCCGTTTCGTTCGGATTGCGCGGCGTCGCCCAACGGGCTTCTTCGAGCGAACGATAGGTGCGTTCGCTGCGCCAATCGTCCGGGCTTAGGTGCACGGAGCGCTCGCGCGGCTGCTGGTTCTGCGAGGTGATGAGCCACGCCACGCCCACGGCGATCAACGCCGTCGGCAGCGGATTGTCCTTCACCTGCTTGCCCAGCTTGCCGGCGAATTGGCCTAGCTGGCCTTGCGCCAGGCCCAAAGCTTCGTCGACCATTTGGCCGGGCGAAATCTTGCTGCCGAGCGCTTGCAGCGTGTCGTTCAGACGATGGCGCGAATTGTCGATGTCGCGTTCGATGCGGTCAGTTTCCATGCTCACGTGACGGTCTCCTTAATCAGATTGATGTCGCGCGCGACTTGGCGCGAGGTCTTGGGAAGGTCGATTTTCTCGGTCGAAAGCGCCTTGAGGCCGCTGCGCAGGAAGGTGTTCGCGGCAACGCCGGCGATGGCGGCGCTGATGAGGGCGGCGCCCCACATCGGCATCACCAAGCCAAGCAGATACGCCAGGCCGAACATGCCCAACGTGACGGCGCTGCCTGCGAACGCGACGCCAAACGCTGCGCGCAACAGGCCATCGCCCATCTCGCGCACGTTCTCGATCGCTTCAGCGCGGGCAAGGCGGATTTCGTTGCGGATCAAATCGCCGGCTTGATAGGCGACGTCTGTTGCCAGCTCGGTCAAAGTCCGTTCGGAAGGCATAGCTTAGAGGCCTCCGATGAAATCGCCTTGGTAGTCGCTGTCCGTCCGTGCGCGTTCTATCGCCGTCTTGCCGACACGAGCGGCCGCGAAGCCGAGCGCGAGGCTGATTCCGAGGAACAGAGCCGGTTGACGACGGGCGAAGCCGTTCACGTCATCGAGGATGCGGTTGAGATCGCCGCCCGAGATTGCGCCGGACGCGCGTTCGATGCCATCAGCTGATTTGCGAAGCGCCGTACCGATCCAGGCGTTCTCAGCAACGCAATCGTCCGCCGCGCGGCGGAGCGCTTGGGCTGCGCCTTGGGTGGTGCGCTCAACTTGTTCAGCGCCTTTGTGCACGGCGTCGCTGGCGACGCTTTTTGCGGTGCTCATCGCGCCGGAGGCGGCTTGCTTGATGCGGTTGGCGGCGTCGGTGGCCGATGTGTCGGACGAGGGCGCGCCGTAGCTGTCGCCACGGTTGTTATCGCTGCGTGGGGTATCCATGAGCTTCTCCTTTGAAGTTCATGGGCAACGGAAAATTCACGCGCGTTGTTCCGCGCCACGCTGCAACGTGGCGCGGGTTTAACGCGCTATATCAATTGAAACGGTGCGTCGTTACGCGACTTCGCGCGTGCTCTCGAAGAAGAGGGCCTGACTTACCGCAGCCTGCACCGTTTCCTCGAGATACGGCTTGGTGATGAGGAAGGTCGGTTCCGGACGCTCGCCCGTGAGCAGGCGATCCGGGAACGAGGTGATGAAGATCACCGGCGCCTGCATCTGCGTGAGAATGTCAGCGACGGCGTCGATGCCGGAGGAACCATCCGCGAGCTGCACGTCGGCGAGCACGAGGTCGGGCTTGTGCGTCATCGCCGCGGCGACCGCCTTCGACGCGGTGTCGGCGGTGGCTACGACCGTGTGGCCAAGCTTGCTGACGATGTCGGCAAGATCCATGGCGATCAAAGTCTCGTCCTCGATCACCAGAATGCGCGCACGCGTCTGGCGTTCGATCTCTTCGCGCGCTTGCTCGACGAGCTTTGACACTTCGCGCCATTCCGAGCTCATGATCCGCGCGGCCTCATCCGTGGTGAAGCCTTCGATGGTGGTGAGCAGCAAAGCTTGGCGGCTGCGCGGGGGCAGGCGGCTCAAGCGCTCTTGCGCTTTGCCGGCCATGCCGCGCTCTTCGCCTTGTGGTTGTGTGTCCGCCGGCAACACCGAGTGGAACACACGGTAAAGCGCGATCCGCGGCGGCAGGCTCTTCTCAAATTTGTCCGGATTCGCCAGCAGCGCGCGGAGCGTATCGGCAACCTTATCGTCACCCGCGCGTTGGGACCCTGTCAGCGCGCGCGCATAGCGGCGCAGGTACGGGATGTGGGGGGCGATCAACGATGAATGGGGCATATAAACCTATCCCTCGCCCGCTAGGCGTACGGGCTCCGCATCGTTCCAACGTCGTATTCCCCGGTTGGTTCCCTGTCCATGGAACCTGGCGGCCCTTCGGGCGTTGGCGTCGGGATTGGGTTTCAGTATCGTGAGCGAATTCTATGTCCGATTTTTCCGCGGTAAATGAGGGGCGGGTAATGTCCGAACCACCTCGTGACGACGACGAGAACCAGAAGAAGAAGAACAAGAAGTCGCGGCGCGGACCTAACGAGTTCAAGCCGTCGGGCGGACGCGGGGATGACTTCATCACGCGAAACCTGCGCAAGGTCTACGAGGAGGTCGCGGCGGAGCCGCTCCCCGACGACCTGATGGCGCTCTTGAACCAGCTCGACGAGCCGGCCGCCGACAAGCCGAAGGACAAGGGCAATGACTGAGGTCGCGGCCCCGCCGAGCTTCGACTTCCGCAAGGAACTCGTGGCGTTGATGCCGAGCCTGCGCGCTTTTGCGCGTTCGCTGTGCTCCAATCCCGCCCGCGCTGACGACCTCGTGCAAGACACGCTGGTGAAGGCGCTAGCCAATAAGGACAAGTTCGAGCCGGGCTCGAACATGGGCGCGTGGCTCTTCACGATCCTGCGCAACACGTATTACTCGGATCTGCGCAAAGCCCGCCGTGAGGTGGAGGACGCCGAAGGCGAACACGCCGCCTCCCTCGCCGATTTGCCGAACCAGAACGGCGCCGCGGATTTGCAGGACTTCAAACGCGCCTTCGCGCAACTGAACGACGATCACCGCGAAGTGCTGACGCTGGTCGGCGCCTTCGGCATGGCCTACGAGGACGTGGCCGAAGTGTGCGGCTGCGCTGTCGGCACGGTGAAGAGCCGGGTCAGCCGCGCGCGCAAGCGTTTGGCGGAGATCCTCGACATGAGCGAAGAGGAGGCCGCCTTGGGGGAGGGCTCGCGGCTGCCCCAAGGGGTCATAGCCAGTAGCTGGTGACATGGCAGGGGGCGCGTTCAAATGGCCCACTGAGCTTTCGTTGCAATCGCTTCGGGGGAGGTTGGCGGCGCTGATCGGCTTGGCGTTTCTGCCGGCCGGCGTCGTCGCCATGCAATCTGGCCTCACGGCGGTGGCTGAACGTCAGTCGGTGCTGCAGCAAAGCCTCGGCGCGGAAGAAGCGCTGGTGATTGGCGAGGTGCGCCAGGAGCTCACGCAGGTGCGCGAAATGGCGCGCTCGTTGGCGGCGAACGCGGATTTGTTCGCAGCGGAGCGCAGCGCTTGCCGCGATATCCTCACGCAAATGGCGGCCCGCTTCCCGAACGAAGCGCTCCTTACCTTGATCAATGCAGATGGCAATGTGGTCTGCTCGAACCGCCGCGACATGATCGGTGATCATGCCACAGGCCCGTTGCTGGACCGCGTGCGTACGACCGGCGTTGCCGCCATTGGCGTCGTGAGTTCGCCGAGATTCGAAGGGCAGCAAATTTTTGCCGCCGTGTCGCCGGTCGAGGTGTCCGGGCAACGCTGGTATGTCGGTGCGGCGCGCCTCCTGACGCCGGTGATCGAGCGTGCGGAGGAATTGTCCGCCCGTCGCTCGGCATTCAGCATTTTGACGGACGCCGACGGACGCATCCTCGCGCGTCATGGTGTCGGCCTGAACGCTGACGAAGAACGGGCGCTCGCGCGCGCGCTCGAAGGCGGCGCAAACACCTGGTCCAGCTCGGCATTTGCGCTCGCTGGAGATTGGGCGGTGATCGCGCCGCTGCAGCCGAACGCGATTTACCTGCTGCGCGGTTGGCGGCCGGAGCCGGCGACATGGCTTGAGCGTGGCGAGTTCGCGTTCGCGCTGTTGTTTCCGCTGCTGCTGTGGATCGCCGCGGTGGCGGCGGTCTGGTGGGCGGTGGAGGCGTTCGTCGCGCGGCCGTTGTCCACGCTCGAGGATTTGGGCCGGGCCTATGCGCGCGGGCAGACCACGGAGAACGAAGAGCAGTTGCTGCGCGGCGCGCCGATGGAGATCGCGAGTCTCCGCCGCACCATGGCGGCGATGGCCAAGACGTTGGGCGGCCGCGAGCTGCGGCTGGCCGAAGCGCTGCGGGAGGAGCAGGCGCTGCTGCACGAGGTCCATCACCGCGTGAAGAACAATCTGCAGATGATGGCGTCGATCCTGTCGATTCAATCGCGCCTGGCGCAGGACGAAGCGGAGGCGCGGGGCCTGCTGCGCGCCAATGAGCGTGTGCACATCCTGGCGATCGCGCACGCGCACATCTACGAATCCGGAGAAGTGCACGACGTTGCGCTGCATGACATGGCCGCGGAGGTGGCGCGGACGCTGATTGGCTCGCGCGGCGCGCAAGTGCGGCTGCAAACCGAACTCGATCCCTCGCAAGCGCGCGCCGACGAGGCGGTGGCGTTCGCGTTTCTGATCGGCGAGGCGCTGTCGATCGCCATCGAGGCGGTGAGCGAAAAGCCAAACGCCGAGATCAGGCTCACTTTGCGCACCGCCGAGGATGGGGGACGGCTGCTTCGCGTCGCGGCCTTCGGTGCGGACGCGGCCGCGACGCCGTCGCCATCGGCTGTGCGCTTGATCGAAGCTTTCGCTCGCCAGCTCAGCGCCACGCTCAACTCCCGCGAGGCGGGCCTGATTGAGATCGCTTTCCCGCCTGCGCTCATCGTCAAAGAAACTGCGACATCACCCGAAGGAACATGAGCGCCTGATCGGCGTTCAGTTCGCAGGTGCACAGCCTGTAGTCGGAGTTATTGTCATGTTGAGATGGGCGCTCATCTTCTTGGTTGTTGCGATCATCGCCGGTGTTTTCGGCATGGGCGGCATCGCCTCGGCGTCGGCCGGGATCGCGCAAGTGCTTTTCGTGATCTTCCTGATCCTGTTCGCGATCAGCCTCGTCGTCGGCCTGACGCGCGGGCGGACGCCGCGGGTTTGAGATCAGATCAACCGAATCTTCGAGTGAAGATAGCTGGCGTCGAACTGAGCAAGTTCCGCCAGCTTTTTCGGTTGCAGGATCTGGATGCTCGATGGGCTGGTGCGGATAAGGCCAAGGCGACGCAGCTCGGCCGTCGAGCGTGACACGTGGACAGGCGAGAGGCCCAACGTGTCCGCCACCAGTTCGCGCGTCAGCGGCATGTTGATGGTGTCGCCATTGCTCAAGCCGGCCATGTGCAAGCGTCGCTGCAGCTCCAGCAGCAAGTGCCCAAGCCGCTCCTTGCCGGAGCGGCGGCCAAGCCGGACGATGTGCTCGCGTAGAATGGATTCTTCCTGCACCGACGCCCACCAGAATGCTGTCGCTAGCCGTGCATTCGCGCGAATGGCGTTGAGAAAATCAACCCGGCGCATGCGGAGCAGATGCACCGACGTAATCGCGTCGACGGCGTGATCCGCCGGCGTGTCGATGAGCGCCTGGAGGTCAAAGCAATCGCCGGGCAGCATGAGATTGACGATCTGCCGCTGCCCGTCCTGCAGCGTGCGATAACGGAACGCCCAGCCTCGCGAGACCACGAAGACGTGGGTGAGATGATCGCCGAGGGAAATGATCTTGGCGCCGGCATTATGCTGGACACGCTCGACGGGGGCGTCGTTGAGCGACGCGAAATCGTCGTCGCCCATATCAGAATAGGCGCTTATGCGGGCTATGAGAGGTTGCATCGGCTGCAAAACGCCAATCAGTAGGACGAGGTTCCAAGTCAGGAACCTCGCTTTTCGTTTACCGCCCGCGCGAGGTCGGCGAGATCGGCGAGCGTCACGGGATCGTTGAGGCGAACGCCCAGGGCGGTGGCGGCGCTTGTCACGCCGTTCCGCACCCAGCCCACCACGATATCGGCCGCTCCGACGGACGCGTGTGTGGCGAACGCGACGAGATCGGGCGTTTCCTCCAAGATAGCCGCGGCGATCTGGCATCGCTCCGCGACCTGAAAGGCCTCAGCCGGCGTACTGACATTGATGATCGGCATGGTCGCTGGAAACGCGGCGCGGGCCAGAAGCTCCAGCTCGAGGCCACGCACCGGCGTGCGGTGAACGATCAACAATACCGCCGACGCGCTCACGCACATGCCGCCCTCTCAAACGGCACGTGCTTAGCCACAGCGCGCGGTAGCGGACTGATCATTTGATACGATCGCTGCGGATTTGGGGGAGGGAGCGCGCCGGGCCCTGAGCGGGGGGGCGGATAAAGGGCCCGGCGCTAGTGTTCTTGCGAACACACGAATAACGGCGCGCGCCCCGATGTTGTTCCGTCGATTTCGTCCCTCGCGCGATTATTTTCGCACTGACAAAGCTGGGAACTAAAACGCGGCGCCAGCGTTACTTTGGATCGCCTGCCGGTCCATACTGGCGGGCCGGGGAGAGCGATGGCTGGGGATCAGGGGCAAGGGCGCAAGGTGCTCGTCGTTGAGGACGAGGCGATCATCGCTATGCTCGTAGAGGACATGCTCGCTGACTTGGGCCACGCGGTCGCCGCCACAGCCGCGAATCTTGACCAGGCTCTCGAAGCGGCGCGCACGCTTGAGGTTGATCTCGCGATCGTGGACCTGCATTTGAATGGCAAACCCACTTACGAAGCCGCCAAAATTCTCAAAGATCGCCGGGTGCCCGTGATCTTCGCAACCGGCGCGGGCTCAGTCGATCCGGCCTGGGCGCATGCCCAGGTCGTGCAGAAGCCATTTCAGATTGAAGCGCTCGACGCAGCGATCAAAGCCGCTTTGGCTTAGCGCGTACGCGCCGTTCGCGCCGCAGTAGACGTACGCACGATGCTCGGCATTTCCGCGCGCGCACTACGTTCACGCACCAAGCGCGTTTGCGCCGAATTGTCCGCCACGATCATCGGGCGCGGCGCGTCTTCCGGTTCGAGCCCCGGAATTTCCGCCGCGACGATCTCGCCAGCTTCGTTGCGCACAACTGCCGTCACTTCGCCAAGCACGACGCCATCCGCACCGCGCACTTCCGCACCGATCGCGGATTGCGGGAACTGAGCTTGCGTTGGCTGCGCCTCGGCCATGACCGGTAGCGCGAGGGCGAGAGCGAAAGTTAGCGTGCGTAACATGGGTGGCGTCCGCGCCAGCGGCCTCTGTGGTTGCGACACCTGGAAAACGCTCGCCCACAGGCGCGGTTCCAGCGCCTGTCCCTCAGTTTAATGTCGCGTTTTTGGGGAACTGCGCGGCGTCGAGCGGGTTGGGCGGCGCCTGCGGTTTGACGCTGCGTCAGCGCCCCCCGACCCGCTCGCGCTTGACGCGTTTGAATTTCTGATAAGCTCGGCGCGAAGTTTTGCGGAAGGGCGAGAGAATGGCGTTCAAGACCCGGATCACTGACATGCTCGGCATCGAGCATCCGATCGTACAAGGCGGCATGCAGAGCGTCGGCGTCGCCGAGCTTGCGGCGGCTGTCTCCGAGGCTGGCGGGCTTGGCTTGTTGACGGCGCTGACGCAGCCGTCGCCCGAAGCACTGCGCGACGAGATCGAACGCTGCCGCTCGATGACGAAGAAGCCGTTCGGCGTAAACATCACCGTGTTCCCGACGATGAACTCGCCGGACTACAAGGCCTATGCCCAGGCCGCGCTTGATGCAGGCATCCGCATCTTTGAAACCGCCGGCACGCAGGCTGTAGCTGAGGTGTGGGAGGTGCTGCGCAAGCACGACACCGTCATCCTCCACAAATGCACCGCCGTTAGACACGCGGTGTCCGCGGAGAAGAAGGGCGTCTCGATCATCTCGATCGACGGCTTCGAATGTGCGGGTCACCCGGGCGAGGACGACATTCCGGGCCTCATCCTGATCCCGTGCGCGGCTGACAAAGTAAAAATTCCGATGCTTGCGTCCGGCGGCTTCGGCGATGGCCGCGGCCTCGTCGCGGCGCTGTCGCTCGGCGCGGACGGCATCAACATGGGCACCCGTTTCTGCGCGACGAAGGAAGCCAAGATCCACGACAACGTGAAGCAGGCCTACATCGCCAACGACGAACGCGGCACGCACCTGATCTTCCGCAGCTTCAAGAACACGGCGCGCGTGGGCAAGAGCGGTGTGTCGGATGAGGTCGCGCGTCGCCTGCAGCAACCTGGCGCGCAGTTTACCGACGTCGCGGAGCTTGTCAGCGGCAAGAACGGGCGCGTTCTGCTCGAAACCGGCGATATGGAAGCGGGCGTGTTCTGGGCTGGCATGGTGCAGGGACTCATCCACGACATCCCGACCTGCAAAGAGCTGATCGATCGCATCATCAGCGAAGCGGAGGCGATCATGGATCAGCGCTTGGCGGGCTTCCGGCGCGCTTGAAGGCGCGGCCAATTCTTGGCGTTCCGCAAGATATTGAACTAGGGTAGATAGGAACCGCTCCCATCGCTCGCCTGCGCGTGGAGATCGCGACCCCAGGACAACGCGCTCATGCCGCCAGCCGCCAAGAAGAAATCCGGTCAATCAATCGCGCCGATCGATAGAAGCGCAGTGCACGGCCTGCGCATCCGCACGCCGAAGACGTCGGAGATCGTCGCCGACCATATCCGCGCCCAGATCGTGCGCGGCGAGTTGAAGGAGGGCGCGTCACTGCCGCCGGAAGGCCAGCTGATGCAAACGCTCGGCATCTCGCGGCCCACTCTGCGCGAGGCCTATCGCATCCTTGAAGCGGAAAACCTGATCAGTGTCGTTCGAGGCTCGCGCTCTGGCGCGACGGTGCACCAGCCGCGCGTCGAGGTCGCCGCGCGCTATGCGGGCTACGTGCTGCAGGCCCAAGGTACGACCATCGCCGATCTTTACGAAGCGCGCCACGCGATCGAGCCGTTCGTCGTACGCACGCTGTGCCGCTCGGACAGCAAGAAGGCGGTGGCGCGGTTGCGCAAGCATCTGGACCAATTGCGCGGCCAAATTGAACGCGATGACGACGAAAGCTTCCTGCGCGGGGTCGTTGAGTTTCACCGTTTGCTCGTCGATGTGTCGGGCAATCGCACGCTCACCCTCATGAACCAATTGCTGCTCGATCTTATCGGCCGCCACCAAATCGCATACCGCGTTCGCCACGGCATTTCGCGCGACGTGCAATTCAAGCGCTACCAGGCCGCGCTCAAATCCTATCATAAGCTCGTCGGCTTGATTGAGGAGAAGGAAGAAGGCGCGGCCGTTTCGCATTGGCGGCTGCACCTCAAGAACGCCCACGCCGCCTGGGTCGGCGATGGCGAAGGCGCGCGCGTGGTTGACTCGCTCGGCGGGGCGTAGCGCAACGCACGGCGATGGTGAGGGCGCAGCTTAGGTGAAACCGTCAATCGGCTCCCGCGTGAAGATCGACGCTGCACCGACCACCGGGAATGAATAAAGGTCAGTCGTCGCTCAAAAAAAATCGCGACCGCGCTGGTGTCGCATGGACTAGCCTTCTCGAAAATTAAGCGTGGCGCCTAAGCCGCGCTGGGGAGGAACATCGTGAGCTCTAAGGCATCCGCCCGTGGATTCGGGCGTCGCGGACTCTTGTCCTCAAGCATCTTCACCGGCGTCCTGCTGACGACGGCGATGCTCCCTTGCGCCGCGTTCGCGCAGGAAGCGACCGTGGACGAAGGCGAGGAGGTCGTCGTCACGGCGCAGCGGCGCGAGCAATTGCTGAGCCGCGTGCCGATCTCCGTACAGGCGGTCGCGACCGAACAGCTCGAAACCGCGGGCGTCGTTAGCCCGCTTGATCTGCCGAGCGTCGTGCCGGGCCTCACGACCAGCCCGGGCGCGACCGCGGGCGCGTTCTTTACGCCGTTCATCCGCGGTGTCGGCGCGAACTCCACGGCGATCGGCAACGACCCGTCGGTGGCGTTGTTCATCGACGGCATCTACCAGTCCGACAAAGCCGCGAACGTGTTTGCGTTCAACGACATCGAGCGCATCGAGGTGCTGCGCGGACCGCAAGGCACGCTGTTTGGCCGCAACGCCACGGGCGGCGCAGTGAACATCGTCACGCGCCGGCCGAGCGATACGCCTGAGCTGAGCGCCGAAGCCGGCATCGGCAATTACGACGAGCGCACCTTCCGCGCTTATGCGACCGGACCGATCGGCGACGTTCTCGCCGGCAGCCTCTCGTTCTCGACGCATGACGGCTTCGACTATTTCGAAGTGATCGGCACCGGCGAGGAGACGGGTGGCGTCGAGAGCACGTCCATCACCGGGCGCTTGCTGTTCCGCCCGAACGAGCGGTTCGAAGCGCTGCTTGGCGTGATGTACGATGAATCCTCCACCGGTGCGATGCGCGGTTCGATGAACATGGTGTCGCCGCCGATCCCCGTTGGCGTGTTCTATGGCGGCCAGGCCGCGCCCGAGCCGTACACGATGACGGCAGCGCAGCGGATCAACCGCATCGAGAACAGCGGCGTGCGCGCGTCGCTGCACATGACGTACTCGTTCGACAATTTTGATCTCGTCTCGATCACCGGCGCCTCCGACCTCGAGACGTTGACCATCCTCGACTATGACGCGACATCCACGGATCTTTTCTTCTTTCACAATCCGGGCGGCACTCGCGATCTCAGCCAAGAAATCCAGCTGCTCTCGACGGGCGATGGTCCGATCGAATGGGTGCTCGGCGCGTTTTATTTGAACAACGAGCCGGAAGCGACGCCGCTGACCTTCGGCGTTGGCGTCCCGTACCCGGCGACGGACGCGCAAGTGCTGGCAACGCCCGGCGGCTCGCGCATCCGCACCTTCGCGCGCGGTCCGATCGAAGCCATGGCCGTGTACGCGCAAGCCACCTGGGCATTGACCGACGCAACGAACCTCACGTTCGGCGCGCGCTATACGTCCGAAACGCGCAACTACGAATTCGAGCAATACGGCCTCGGCGATCTGGCGCCGGGTTTCTCGCTGCCCGTCGAAACGCGGATCGGCCAGGACGATCAAAGCGAAGATTTCGCCGAGCCGAGCTATCGCCTCTCGCTCGATCATACCTTCCGCGACGGCTTCATGGGCTATGTGAGCTACAATCGCGGCTTCAAGAGCGGCACGTACAACCTCAACGATTTCTGCGCCGGCCAAACGCCGGTCGAGCCGGAAATCATCGACGCTTACGAAGCCGGCATCAAATCGCGCTGGTTCGGCAGCGCGCTGCAATTCGACGCCTCGGCGTTCTACTACGACTTCCAGAACATCCAGGTGACGCGGATCAATCCAAGCTCTTGCGCGGCGACGAGCCTGCAGAATGCCGGCGGCGAGGAGATTTACGGCCTTGACCTCGATCTCGCGCTGCGCGCCACCGACAATCTTCGCTTCACCGCCAACATCTCGCTGCTGAGCGCGGAGTACACAGACTTCACCGGCGCATCCGGTTTCGAGCCGGGCGTCGTCGGCGGTACGGCCATTGTGATCGACGCGTCCGGCACGCGGGCGATCTTCGCGCCGGAATTCGCCTACACGCTGGGCGCGGATTATCGCATCCCGTTCTCGAACGGCTCGTCGCTCGCTTTCAACGGCAATTATTTCTACACGAGCGACTACAAGATCGTTGTCGGCGAAGGGAACTACGTCGACGCCTACGGCTTGCTGAGCGCCTCGGCGCAATGGAACAGCCCGGCGGAGCGCTATTACATCCGCCTCTGGGGCCGTAACCTCACCGACGAAGAAAGCATCGGCCGCAACCTCAACGCCTTCGGCTCACAGCACATCTACGTCGATCCGCGCAGCTACGGGCTGGCAGTGGGCTTCAACTTCAACTGAACTCTTCCTGCAGGCATCCAATCTTGACCGGCCCGTTCGCGAGAACGGGCCGTTTTTCCGCACCCTATCGCCCTGTGACCGTGGGCACATCGATAGGGCGGAGGGCCTAGTACGTTCTCTTCATCGGATCGAGGTGATCCGGGGGAGAAACGAGATGACGAAGTTCTACAGCCTGATCGCCGCCGCCGCCGTGTTTGCCCCGATGGCGTGGACCGTGATGAACCAAGCGGCGCAGATCGTCGCCTGAGGTCAACATGCCAGTACAAGCAAGCTGAAAGCCCGGAGCGATCCGGGCTTTCGTGTTTTGGGGCTCAATCGAGATTGGCGACGACGTTCTTGAGCTCAGTGTAGGCGTCGATGGACGCGCGGCCGAGTTCGCGGCCGAAGCCGGATTGCTTGAAGCCGCCGAACGGCGCGATCTGATCCACGTGCAGATAGGTGTTGATCCACACCGTGCCCGCCCGCAGCGCGCGGGCGATCTTGTGCGCCCGGCCGATGTCGCGCGTCCACACCGCGGCGGCGAGGCCGTATTCGGTCTGGTTCGCGAGTTGGATGGCCTCGGCTTCGTCCTTGAACCGGATCACGGACGCCACTGGCCCGAAGATTTCCTCACGGGCGATGCGCATCGAATTGCTGACATTGGTGAAGATCGTCGGCTGCACGAAATAGCCTTTGCCGCCGCGAGTGTTGGCGCCGAGCGCGACCTTCGCGCCGTCCTCGCGGCCAATCTTGAAATAGCCGGTCACGCGATCGAATTGCTCGCGCGAGACGAGGGGGCCGAGCATCGTGCGCGCGTCCAGAGGATCGCCCGGCGCGAAGGCGGCGGCGTTGGCGATCAGTTTTTCGAGAAACGCGTCGTAGACTGCCTCGTGCACGAACACCCGCGAACTTGCGACGCAGATCTGTCCCGAGAGGAAGCAGAAGCCGCCAACGCTCGCGCCGGCCGCTGCATCGAGGTTCGCATCGGGGAAGATGATGTTCGGGCTCTTGCCGCCAAGCTCCAGCGAGACGCGTTTCACCGTGCTTGCCGCCGCCGCGACGATGCGCTTGCCGACCTCGGTTGAGCCGGTGAAGGCGATCTTGTCGACATCCGGATGCGCGACGAGCGCCGCGCCCGCGGTTTCGCCAAAGCCGGTGACGACATTGACGACGCCCGGCGGCAGGCCAGCTTCCAGCAGCAACTCGCCGAACCGGATCGCCGTCAGCGGCGTTTGCTCAGCAGGCTTCAGCACAACGGTGTTTCCGCAGGCGATCGCCGGCGCGATCTTCCACGACGCGGACGAAAGCGGCCCGTTCCACGGAATGATTTGCCCGCAAACGCCGACGGGTTCGCGCAAAGTGTAGTTCAGCACACTCGGTGCTGAGGGGTTGGTCTCACCGTAAATCTTCGTCGGCCAGCCGGCGTAGTAGCGGAAGGTCTGCGCCACGTCGGCGATTTGCGCGCGCGTGAACGAGATCGGGCAGCCATTGTTCAAGGTTTCGAGCTGCGCCAGTTCTTCGACATGCGCGTCGATCTTGTCGGCGATCGCCAGCAGCAATTTGGTGCGTTCGTGCGGCGGCATCTGCCGCCACGAGGCTTGCTCGAACGCACGCCGTGCCGCGGCGACGGCTGCGTCGATATCGGCAGTGTCGCCAGAGGCGGCGGAGCCGATCACAGCTTCGGTCGCCGGATTGATCGCGTCGAATGTCTGCCCGGAGCAGGCGGGGACGAGCTTGCCGTCGATCAACAGCTTCTGTGCGCCGCGCGCGAGGAAGGCGCGGGCGGAATCGTGCAGCGCGGTGGGTGCGGAATCGGCCATGTGGCGCTCCTAGTCGAACACGATGATTGCGCGGATGCTTTCGCCCCGTTCCATCATCTTGAAGCCGTCATTGATTCGGTTGAGCGGCAGGCGATGGCTCACAAGTTTGTCGCTATTGAGTTTGCCCTGATCGAACCACTCGACCATCTGACGAATATCGCTGCGCGGCTTCGACTTGCCGAAGAACGAGCCCATGATGCTGCGTCCCGAAAGCACTGACGATACCGGGATCGGCAAGTGATCTCGGCCCGGCGGGCAAGCGCCGATCTGCACCAGCACGCCCCATTCCGGCCGTGTCGCGTCAAGCGCCTTGGGGCCGAGATCGATATTGCCGACGCACTCGAACGCGTAGTCCGCGCCGCCGCCAGTGATGTTGCGGATGGCGCCGACGACATCGTCCGTCTCGCGCGCGTTGATGAAGTGCGTCATGCCGAACGCGCGGCCGATCGCTTCTTTGGCGGGGTTGGCGTCGACGCCGATGATCGTCGATGCTTCGGCGAACCGCGCGCCATCGACGACGTTCAAGCCCACGCCGCCAAGGCCGATCACGACAACGGTCGAGCCTTTCTCCACCTGCGCCGTGTGCAGCACAGAGCCAACGCCCGTCGGCACCGCACAGCCGAACAGGCACGCCACGTCAAACGGCACGCGCTCCGGAATTTTGGTGACGAACTCCTCGTCGATCACCGTATGCGTCGCGAACGTCGCGCCTGGCGCCAGCACGGAGACGGGGCCGTCATTGAGTTTGAAATGCGGGGAGGGCGCGAAGCCCACGCCCATCGCTGGCAGGCCCGCTTTCTCGCAGAGGTTCGTGCGCCGCGTCGCGCATTGCGCGCAGGTTCCACATTCGCCGATTGCGCAGGTGACGACGTGATCGCCTGGCTTCAGCGTTTTCACGCCAGGCCCGCATTCGAGCACGATCCCCGCGCCTTCGTGCCCAGGGATCAGCGGACGTGACATCGGCACGCCGCCGTCCATCACGAACAAATCCGAGTGGCAAAGGCCGGCGGCTTTGGCTTGAATCAAGACTTGTCCCGGGCCGGGTGCGCCAAGGGTGAGTGTCTCAATGGTGAGCGGCGCCTTCGCGCCGTATGAGATCGCCGCGCGAACGTGCATCGCGTCCTCCTCAGGCGTGTGCGAACGCGCGTGGCGCGTAGCTGATCGGCATGTGCTTCAGGCCCCAGAACAGATTGGACGCCGCCATCGTCGGTGCGCCAGCCAGTTCCGGCGGCTCCTCGAAATGTTCGAGCATGTATTCAAGCAGGATACGCATCTCCGCGCGTGCGAGATGCGCGCCGAGGCAATGATGTTTTCCGATGGCGAAACCCAAATGATTGTTCGGCGTACGCGCGCTGTCGAAGCGCATTGGGTCAGGGAAGACCGCTTCGTCGCGATTGGCGGAGATGATCCATGCGACGACCCAATCGCCTTCCTTGATCTTCTGGCCGCCGATGATTGTGTCTTCCGTCGCGGTGCGCAGGGTGTGCGTGAGCGGCGAGGCCCAGCGGACGCTCTCTTCCGCCGCCGCCTTCACCGCGCTCGCATCGTGCCGCTTCTCGCGCAGCGCGCGCCATTGCGCCGGATCGCGGATCATCGCCAGCAGGCCCGCCGAAAGAGCCGCGCGCGTCGTTTCGTGCCCTGCGGCGAAGAACATATGGCCGTTGAACCCAAGCTTCTCCGGCGACAGCAATTCGCCGTTCACCTCAGTCCGCGCCAGTAGGGACATGATGTCCTGGCCATCGCCGCCGCGCCGCTCCAGAGCGAGCTTGGCGCAATAGCCGACGAGGTTCACCGTCGCGACTTGGCTGGTCTCAAGCGCCGAGCCGACACTCCATTCCGGATCGTCCGGCGCGGCGAGCATGTTGTTCCAATGGTACAGCTGCGGGAGATCGCTCTCCGGCAAATCCATCATCGCGCTGATCACCGCCAGCGGCAGCTTGCCGGCGATGTCCACGACGAAATCGCATTCGCCACGCGTCGCGGCCTCCGCCAGGATATTACGCGCGCAATCGCGGATCAGCGTCTCAAGCTCAGTGATGCCGCCGACGCTGAACCGCTCGTTGAACACCTTGCGCAGCAGCGTGTGTGGCTCGCCGTCCATCACCGATAGATTGGCGCCGGAGCGCATGAGGCGGATGAATTCGCTCTTCTCGATGTCCTCGATGCCGGCGCTCGGCGGCAGGCACGCGCCGTAGCGCTGCACGGAGAATTGTTTGTTGTCCTGCATGAACACCTGCACGACGTCGGCGTGCCTGGTGACGGACCAGAAGCCGCGATTGAGCGCGCCCTCCGTCCAATGCACGGGATCCTCCGCGCGCCATTTCGCAAGCACCGATAGAGGATCGCCATTGGCGAAAAACACGGGATCGGTGACGTTGATATCGTCTTGTCGGCTCACAGCCGCGCCTCCCTTATGTTTATCTCGCGCTTATGGTTGCGCGATGATGGGAGCGAGCATCCGACAACGTGGCGCGCCTACAACCGTAATTTGGTCATGCGGAAATGAGCTTTTCGGCCGGCGCGCGCGGCGCGAAATGAGGGGCGCTCATGCCAGGCGCACAAAAAACCGCTGGCCGCATCGCACCGTTGCGTTCCAAATGCTGGAAAGGTATCTAACATATAAAATAAGTGTGCGACCTGGGCAGGAGCCTGTCGCGCGCTAGATTAGGGATCGGAGAGCGGAAATGAGCAGCGTTCAGCTCCGGCACGGCGTCTTCCTCGCGCCGCTGCACAACATGGGCGAGAACCCGAATCTCTTGATTCACAGGGATCTCGAACTGATGGAATGGCTCGATCGGCTCGGCTACGACGAAGCCTGGATCGGCGAGCACCATTCCGCGGGCTTTGAAACGATCGCCTCGCCCGAACTGTTCATCGCCGCCGCCGTCGAGCGCACCAAGCACATCAAGTTCGGCACCGGCGTGATTTCGCTGCCCTACCATAACCCGCTGATGGTCGCGAACCGCGTCTGCCAGCTCGATCACCAATCGCGTGGGCGGGTGATGTTTGGCTTCGGGCCGGGCCTGCTGGTGTCGGACGCCGAAATGCTCGGCATCGACCCGAACACTTCGCGCGATCGCATGGCGCAGGCGCTGGATGTGATCTTGCGGCTGCTCGCCGGCGAGACGGTGACCGAGAAAACCGACTGGTACACGCTCAAGGAAGCGCGGGTTCATCTGCTGCCGCATTCCAAGCTTGAGATCGCGGTGGCGAGCGCGGCGACCCCGTCGGGCGGTCGTTTGGCCGGAAAATATGATCTTTCCATGCTCTGCGTCGCCGCTACTGACGCGCGTGGCGGCTTCAATGTGCTCGATGTAAACTGGAAGCACGCTTGCGACGTGGCCGCTGAGCACGGACGGACTATGAGCCGTTCCAAGCTCCGACTCATGGGCCCGATGCACATTGCCGAAACCCGCGCTAAAGCGCGTGAAAACGTGAAATTCGGCCTTGAAAAGTATCTCGACTATGCCCGCACGCTGACGCCTGGCCGCTTCGGCAACATGGAGGGCCGCGATCCTGTCGATATACTGCTGGAGTCCGGCCATATCGTCATCGGCACACCAGATGACGCCATCGACGTGCTCACCAAGCTGCAGGACAAGCAAGGCGAGTTCGGCACATTCCTGCACCAGGGGCATGACTGGGCCGATTGGGAGGCGACGAAGAAGAGTTACGAGCTCTACATCCGTCACGTCGCGCCGCATTTCTCGCGCGCCAACCAAAACCGTGACGCCTCGCTGGCCGATTGGAAAAAGAACGGCGCGGAGCTTGCGGAAAAATCGAACGTCGCGGCGCAAAAGACGTTCGAGAAATACGCCAAAGGCGATGTCGCCGACGCCGTCGCCGCCGCGCAAAAGACCGGCATGATCGGCCGCTCAAAGAGCTGATCTGACCCTGGCGGGCAGCAAAATCGACCCTGTTTGACGGCTTCCGCCGGCGCGTCTGTGTGCGCCAATAAATCACGTAATAACAGCATATTAGATGGAAAAAGAAAGCGCCGCCAACGCCGCTGAGCACGCTTGACTCCGATCTTGTGTTCCATATGATGGAAAGCGTTGCAAATAGCATTCCTGGTAAAGCGGGAGCGAAGGGAGCGGTTTCGCGTGGACGACAACGTCATCGAATACGCCCACGACACGATCGAGATCGCGCTCGAAGCGCTCGCCGCTGGCCGCATGGTCGTGGTGATGGACGACAAGCGCCGCGAGAACGAAGGCGACCTCATCCTCGCCGCCGAACACGCCACGCCCGCGTCGCTCGCTTTCATGGTGCGTCACACGACAGGCATCGTCTGCGTGGCGATGGAGAGCGAACGCGCTGACGCGCTAGATCTGCCGCCAATGGTTCCCTCAAACAGCGATCGTCATCAAACCGCATTCACGGTGAGCGTCGATGTACGCGCCGGCACAAGCACCGGCGTGTCCGCCTCGGACCGTGCGCGCACGATCCAAGCGCTTGCATCGCCGGCGACGAAGCCGGACGATCTGATGCGCCCCGGCCATCTGTTCCCGCTACGCGCGCGCGCCGGTGGCGTGCTCACGCGCGCAGGCCACACCGAAGCCGCGGTTGATCTCGCGCGTCTCGCTGGGTGCGCGCCAATCGGCGTTTTGTGCGAGATCGTCAGCGACGACGGCTCCATGGCGCGTTTGCCGGAACTGATGCGCTTCGCGCGCCAGCACGCGCTGCCTATCATCACCATCGCTGATCTCATCCGCTACCGCGAGCAGGGCGGCGAAGGCCTCGGCCTGCAATCGCCCGCGCTTTCCGTCGCTTCGTAAGGACAGGCTCCCATGTTCGTTACCCCCTTGCCCGATCGCGTCGAAGCCGGCGGCGTCACGTTTGAGATGATGACGAAAGGCGAGGGCGCGCCGCTGCTGTTCCTGCACGGCGTGCTCGGCATGGATGCCGACGATCCGCTGGTGGAACGTCTATCCAAAACCTACAAAGTGATCGCCGCATCACATCCCGGCTTCGGCCTTTCAACGCGGCCGGATCACATCACCACGATCGACGATGTCGTCTATGCGTACCTCGATCTCGTCGAGAAGCTCGATCTGCGTGATCTCACGCTGGTGGGCGTCTCGCTCGGTGGCTGGATCGCGGCCGAACTTGCGGTGCGCGGCGCCGATCGCTTTTCCAAGCTCGTACTGATCGATAGCGTCGGCGCCAAATTCGGCGCGCGCGACCAGCGCGACCTCTACGACATCATGGGCCTCACCAACGATGAGCTGCCCGGCGTCATGTTCTCAAGCGCCGAAGAGGGCTTGAAGCACATGCGAGGCCTCAAGTTTCCCGAACTGCCCGAAGGCGCTGCGACCCGCCACGCGCAGAACCGCGAGACGCTCGTGCTCTATGGCTGGTCGCCGCTGCTCTACAATCCGAAGCTCCGCACGCGCTTGCCGCGCATCAAGCTGCCGACTTTGCTGCTGTGGGGCGAGAAGGATCGCGTGGCGCCGGTCGAGTATGGCCGCGCGTTCGCCGCAGCGATCAATGGCGCCAAGTTCGAGACCATCCCGAACGCCGGCCATTACGGATATTTCGAAAACCCCGACGAGTACGCGAAGCGCACGCTTGCGTTTCTCGGCGCCGGCCGTGCGCGCTGAGTGAGAGGAGAACGAGGATGAAGTTCTGGCATTTCTCCGAGCAATCGATGCACACCGCGTGGGCCGAAATCGACGGCCCGACCAAGGTCACGGTGGACAACAAATATTGCGACCCGCAGCTCGCGCACGAATATTACAATCGCTATCTCGACGAGTGGATGGTGGCTGACGAGCTCGGCTACAACATCATGGTCAACGAGCACCATGCGTCGGCCAATTGCATGTCTTCGTCGTGCACGCTGACTCTGGCGATCCTCGCGCGCCAAACCAAAAATGCGCGGCTCGTCGCGCTTGGCATTCCGATTGCTAACCGCACTGATCCGTATCGCGTGGCCGAAGAGATCGCGATGATCGATGTGATCTCGGGCGGGCGCCTTGAGGTGGGCTTGGTGAAGGCCTCGCCGTTCGAACTCGTGCTCTCGAACCAAAGCCCGGCGCGGCTGATGGATCGCTATTGGGAAGGCCATGATTTCATCGTCAAAGCGTTGACGCACAAGGGCGGGCCGTTCTCTTGGGAAGGCGAGTTCTACCAATATCGCAACGTGAACGTCTGGCCGCGCCCGTTGCAGCAACCGCTGCCGCCGATGTGGATGACGTGCTCGTCCGAGAAGAACGCGCGCATCGCCGCCAAGCTCGGTTATGTGTGCGCCACGTTCTTCAACGGCCCGAAGACGCGCGCGCTGTTCGACGCGTATCGCGATGAATACGAGAAGACGCACAACAAGCCGTGCCCGCCGGATCGCCTCGGCTATCTCGCGCTCTCCGTCACTGGCCACAACGACAAGCAAGTCGCCGAGCGCTTCGCGAAAGTGAAAGTCTATCTCGACGCGCAACCGCGCACGCCGAAAGGCTGGATCAATCCGCCGGGCTACGAGAATGTCGAACTCAATGCCGGTGCGCTGCGCAGCGGCAAGAAGGGGCGCTTGAATTTCGGCCTGCCAGAAAATCCAACGATGGAAGAAATGGCTGCGGGCGGCATCTTCTTCGCCGGCACGCCGGATCAGATCTTCAATCAGATGAAGAGTTTCCACGATAGCGTCGGCGGCTACGGTCAAGTGTTGATGCTCGGTCAGGCGGGCTATCTCGATCATGCCGAGACCGTCGATAGCATGACGCTGTTCGCGAAAGAGGTTGCGCCGCGCTTGGTCGAGCACGCGAAGAACTACGTTGCTCCGCCCAAGGTCGCCGCCGCCTGACGCGCGATGAGCGCGCCGATCCTCGTTGAGACGCGCGGGCGCGTGCTGCTGGTGACGATCCAGCGGCCGGAGGTGAAGAACGCGATCGATTTCCCGACCGCGCAATTGATCAACGCGGCGATGGATCGGCTGGATGACGATGCTGGCCTGTTCGTTGGCGTGATCCACGGCGCGGGTGGTGTGTTTTCCGCCGGCGCGGATCTCAAAGCCGCGGGGCGAGGAGAGCCGGCGGCGCGCGGGCTGCGTGGCGCATTCGGACTCTGCGAGCGCTTGCCGAAGAAGCCGTTGATCGCGGCCGTCGAAGGCTTCGCGCTGGGCGGCGGTTTCGAGATTTGCCTGGCGTGCGACATGATCGTCGCCGCGCGAGATGCAAAGTGCGGCTTGCCTGAAGTGAAGCATAACCTCGTTGCGTTCGGCGGCGGTGCGGTGCGCTTGCCGCATCGTGTCACACCGCAGCTGGCGGCGGAGATCGCGCTGACCGGTGAGCCAGTGGGCGCTGAGCGGCTGCATGCGTTGGGATTGGTCAATCGGGTCACCGAACCGGGCGGGGCGCTCGATGGTGCGCTTGCACTCGCTGAGCTTGTCGCGCGCAACGGCCCGACGGCTGTCGCCGCAACTGCGCAGATCATGCGGCTCTCGCTGAACGCCGGTGAGCAGCAGGCATGGGCTCATCAGCGCGAAATCGCCGCGCCTGCGCTCAATGCAGAGGACCGCGCCGAAGCCTTGCGTGCGTTTCGCGAGAAGCGCGCCCCGGAATGGAAGGGATTCTAGTGGACAATCTTGGTCTTTCCGATCGCCGTGTCGTGCTCATGGGCGCCAGCCGCTCCATCGGCCGCGCGATGGCGGTGGCGTTCGCGCGCAATGGCGCACGCGTGTCCGTGTGCGGTCGCGACGAGAGGGCATTGGCTCAAACCGGCGCCGAGTGCGAAGCCGTTGGCGCGAAACCGCACATTGCCATCTGCGACGTGAGCGACGCCGCGTCCATCGAAGCGCACATCGTGGCAGCAGCCGACGCGTTGGGCGGCATCGATATCCTCGTCAACAACGCTTCGGCCTTTGCGCGCGACGAGGTGGACGAGCACTGGGAAAAGGCCTTCACCACCGATCTCATGGGCCCGGTCCGCGCCACGCGCGCCGCGCTGCCCTGGCTTGAACGCGCGAAGGACGGCGCAGTCGTGCATGTCAGCTCGATCTCCGGCTTGAAGCCGACGCCGACGGCTGTGCCATACGGCGCGATCAAAGCGTCATTGGTCCAACTCACCAAGACGCAGGCGTACAATTTCGCCAAGCAGGGAATCCGCGTGAATTCGATCGCGCCAGGTTCGATCACTGCGCCGGGGCATCTCTGGGAGAAGCGCCGCGAGCGCAATGACCCTGCATACGCCGCCGCCGTGTCGAAGATTCCGTTTGGTCGATTGGGCGTCGCCGATGAGATCGCCGACGTGACGTTGTTCCTGGCTTCGCCGCTCGCGCGCTGGGTGACGGGGCAGACGATCGTCGTCGATGGTGGTCAGACGCTCGCGCCTTAGCGCTGATCGCGCGCGACGGCGTCGATCAAATCCTGGATGCGCGTGAACACGTGCGCGCCGGCGCCGCGCAGCGCGTTGGCTTTGCTCTCCGCCGTGCCCATACCGCCTTGCACCAGCGCGCCGGCATGGCCCATCGTCACGCCCTCACGCGCGCTTGCGCCGGCGATGAGCGCGTAAACAGGCTTCGCGTTCTTGGTCGCGGCGAGCGTGGCGGCGAACTCTTCCTCTTCGCTGCCGCCGATTTCTCCGATCATCACCATGGCTTCGGTGTTCGCGTCGGCTTGGAAGTGCGGCAGCAGATCAGCGAAACGCACGCCCTTGACGCTGTCGCCGCCAACGCCAACCCAAAGCGATTGGCCGAATCCGCGCTGCACGAGGCGGTGGCACACCTCGTACGAAAGCGTACCGCTCTTCGCCATCACGGCAAGCTTGCCGGGCGCGAGCGAGACGCTGGGCAAAAAGCCGAGCTTCAGTTTGCCCGGGATAGCGAGCCCTGGCGTCGAGCCGCCCACCCAAGTCACGCCCGCATCTTGCACCAAGCGTCGCGCCTTGAGCGCGTCGTGCACCGGTATGCCTTCTGCGAGCGTCACCAGCATGCGCACGCCTGCGTCGATCGCTTCGCGCATCGCGTCGAGCGCGCCGAGCGGCGGCACGAACAGCACGCTCGCTTGCGCGCCGGTGGCGGCGACGGCCTCGGCGCAGCTGCGGAAGAGGGGAATGCCTTCCATATCCGCCTCAGCGCGCGGCGAGACGCCGCCGACGACGTTTGTGCCGTATGCGCGCATCGCCAGGGTGTGCCGGCGGCCAACGCGGCCAGTGGCGCCTTGGACGATCGTTGGGATAGCGGGATCGATGAAGCTCATGCGCGCACCGCGCCGGCGACACGATCGATAGCCAGTTCTAGATCGGTTTCAACATGGATCGGATCGCCGGCGTCGGCGATGATCTTGCGGGCTTCGTGGTAGCCGTTGCCGATCATGCGCGCGGTGATCGGCGCCTCTAGCTCCGGGACCTCTTTGAGTGCGATCACCAACAAGCGCGCGATCTCCGCGAGATCTGTGCTGCCGGCGAAGAAATTGATCAGCACCGCGCGGATCGACGGCCCGGCGGCGATGCGGCGGAACACCTCGATCAGCCGCGCCGGATCGCCGCGAAAGCCGCCCGTGCGGATGTCGCAGAAATTGAACGGCGTCATCCCGCGCGCGACGAGTTCGTCGATCAGCTGCATGGAAAGCCCGGCGCCGGTGGTGACGAGCCCGATATCGCCGTGGGCGTCGAGCTCAACGAAGTCGAACCCCTGTTCCAGCTTGAACGCCATCTCCGGGTAGAGATCGCGCTGCGTGGTGAGCAGCGCCGAGAGCGCGGCGTTGCGCTCGAGTGCGTTGTCGTCGAGCACCAGCTTGGCGTCGCCCAGCATCCAGGCGCTATCCGGCGCCACGAACAGCGGGTTGATCTCGAGCAATGTCGCTTCCAGCGCCACGAACGCGTGCGCGAGCTTTGGCGCGGCTTCGGTCATCGCCCTGCTGATCGGCGCCGGGAGCGACGCGGCAAGCGCCAACGCCGCTGCGCTCAACGCGTCAGCGTCCGCGTCGGCTGAGGCCGTGAGCATCTGGGCGCGGTGTGCTTCGTCTTCAACGTCCACGCCGCCGCTGGTGGACATGAGAATGCGCACGTTCCCGGCCGCGGGATCGACGATGAAGCTGACATAGGCCTCGGCACCGAGCGCCGCTGGCGCTTCCAGGCGGCACGCGCGCACGGCATGGCCCTTGATGCTGAGCGCGAGGATGCGTTTCAACGCAGCGTCCGCCTCCGCTCGTGTGTTGCAGATCGCAATGCCGCCGGCCTTGCCGCGCCCACCGACCGGGACTTGTGCTTTCACAACGATCGGCAAATCGAACGCCGGCGCATCGCCTGCGCGCGCCAAAGTTGCGGCGGGCACAGGCAGGCCACGTGCGCGCAGCAATTCTTTCGCGTCGTGCTCAAGCAACATCATACGCGGATGTTCCAGCGCGTTTCGGCCTCGCGGGGCAACTCAATTCTCCTCGGCCTACAATGAGCGCGGCTCATCGCGCCGCCGCTTCGCGTTCCTTCACCGCCGGCACCACCCAGAAGCTCAGCAGCAGGCCCGCCACCAAACTGCTCGCCGCCACCAGCATCAGCGCGTAACGCAGGCTTTCGTCGCCGAATTGTCCAGTGAGCTGGTCGCTGATGAAGCCGGCGAGCGGGGGGCCGAGGCCGAGGCCGACAAGGTTGAAGATCAGCGCCATCGACGCGGCTGCGGATGCGCGCATCTCCGGCGGCGTCGAATTCTGCGTCACCGACCATGCGACGGACGAGTTCGACACGATCGCCGCGTACGCCAGCGCGATCGCCACCATGAACAACGTGAACGTCGGCGCGAACAACGTGGCGAGCATCAGCGGTACGACCAGATACTGAAACAGCGCGATAAGCCGCACGGGTTGCACGCGGCTTTTCTTGTTGAGAGCGTCGGCCATGAAGCCGGTGCCGGCGAGCGAAGCCGCGCCAAGGGCGGCGATCCCGAGCCCCATGAAGATGCCAACCTGGCCGCTCGTCACGTCGAACGAACGCAGCGCCACCGACGGCGCCCAGGAGAGGAGCACGTAGACGCTCATGTTCGCGCCGGAGCAGGCGATGACGATGCGGCGATATTCGCGGATGCTCCACAGCTGGCGCAGTGTCTGCCACATCGAGCCGGTCGCGGGTTTGGCTGCCTGCACGCCGCCGGGATCGGCCGCGCCGCGCTTTGGCTCGCGCAGCGTGAGCGAGATCAGCACAGCGAGCACGATGCCGGGCGCGCCCGCCGCCACCATGGCCCAGCGCCAACCGACAGCGTCATTGACGATGCCGCCGAGCGCGAAGCCAAAGAACACGCCGACCGCCGACGCAGCCGAATAGATGCCGAGCGCGGTCGCGCGTTTGTCTGGCGGGAAATAGTCCGCGAGCAGCGAAGCGCTGATCGGCGTGCCGCCGGCCTCAGCGATCGAAACGCCAACGCGCGTCGCCGCCAGCTGCACCAAGTTCTTCGCCGCGCCACCAAGCGCCGTCAGCGCGCTCCAGAGCAGCAGGCAAAGCGCCAGCAAGCGCACGCGATGAACGCGGTCCGCCACGTAGGCCATCGGAATGCCGAGCACGGCGTAGAACAGCGCGATCGCTGGCCCCGTGAGCAGGCCCATCTCGGTGTCGCTCAGGCCGAGGTCGGTTTTGATGTCCTGCGCGAGGATCGCGACGACCTGCCGGTCCGCGAAATTCATCACGTAGCCGAGGAACAACAGGAACAGCACATAGTACGAGTAATTGTTGGCCTTGAACGGCGTCGCGGCCGGCGTGGCGTCGGCAGTGGCGTCGGTCATTGTTTCTCGTCTCCCATTGCGGGCGCGTCTTCGCGCGCCTCGCGGTTCAGTTCAAAGCCACCAACGCCCGCCGTTCACGAGGATGGATTGGCCAGTGATGTAGCGGCCTTCATCGCTGGCCAGCAGCGCTGTCATGGCGGCGATGTCTTCCGGTTCGCCCAAGAAGCCGACCGGGATCGATGCGACCGCCTTCTTCGCTTCCTCGCCGGCGCTGCGCTCAAGCGCGCGCGTGCGGATCGGGCCGGGGCAGAGCGCGTTCGCAGTGACGCCATGCGGCGCAAGCTCCCGCGCGATCGCGCGGGTGAAGCCGATGATGGCCATCTTCGCGGCGCTGTAATCGTGGCTGCCGACAGGGCCGATCACGGCGCTCTCCGACGCCATGTTGATGATGCGGCCATAGCCGCGGCTCACCATTCCCGGCGCAACCAGCCGCGAGAAGCGCATCGTCGTGAACAGATTGATCTCGATCACGAAGCGCCAGACGTCCTCGCTGGATTCCAAGAACGTGGATTTCTGTTCGCGCGCGCCCTGGCCGACATTGTTGACCAGCACGTCGATCGGCCCGCACTCGCGCTCGACGCGCGCCAGAAAAGCTTCGACCTCAGCTTGGTTCGTGCAATCGCCGGCGACGAGCAGTGGCTCTTGACCCGCACCAAACTCCGCGCGCGCTTCGTTCAAAGCATCCTGCTCGCGATCGATGATCGCGACGCGCGCACCTTCCGCGGCGAGCCGCAGCGCGCAGCCGCGGCCGATGCCATTGGCGCCGCCGGTGATCACGGCGACGCGGTTGCGCAGCCGCGCATTGGCCTCGCCCGTCACCGTGTTTGCTCCCCAATCATGCTTGCTCCCAAGCTAGCTGCCGCAAACCCTCCACAGGCCACACTTTTTGACGCCGCCTTATGAGGCGAACTCATGCACTGTGGCGCTGAGCGTGCGGTATATTCAAGCGCAGGCCAAAGCGATAATTTGGCCGTTAAGAACAACAGGGAGCATCGCGACGTGCTTGCGCTGAGAAAGACCGCGCCTGGTCCGGGTTTGACGCTGGAAGAGGTGGAGGCGCCGGGCGCGCCGAAGCCGGGTCAAGTGCTGGTTGAGGTCGCCGCTGTCGGCATCTGTGGCACCGATCTGCATATCGACGATTGGGCTGAAGGTTTTCGCGGCATGATGAGCTCCGCGCTGCCGGTTACCCTCGGGCACGAATTCTGCGGCCGCGTGAGCGCGGTGGGCGAAGGCGTGACGAAATTCCGCGAAGGCGATCGCGTCGTGGTGCAATCCGCCATTGGCTGCGGCAAGTGCGAGTTGTGCCGATCCGGCGCGTGGCACGATTGCCTCGCGCGCGTCGGCGTCGGCGTGCATTGCGATGGCGGCTTCGCGCCTTACATGCTGGCGCCGGCCGAATATTGCATCGCCATCCCGCCGCACATGAGCGATCTGCACGGCGCTTTGGTTGAGCCGCTCACCACAGGCGTGCAGGCGGTCGGCATCGGCGAGGTGAAGGGCGGCGATCGCGTCGCGGTGTTTGGCCCGGGGCCCATCGGGCAGGGTGCGGCGGCGATGGCGAAGCTTGCCGGCGCACGCGAGGTGCATGTCGTCGGCCATGGCGATGCGGTGCGCTTCGCGACGCTGAAGCAAATGGGTTTCAGCGATTTGTTCGATCTCGCTGACAACGACGGCCAAGCGCAGCTGAAGCAAGCCGCGGGCGCGGGCTACGATGTGGTCATCGAAGCCTCCGGCGCGCCGAGCGCGATTAACCTAGGGCTGTCGCTGCTGCGCCCCTACGGCGTGATGGTGGTCGCCTCGATGCCGGATCATCACGCCGATCTCGATGTCATGCTGCTTGTTCGCGGGCGCACACAGATGCGCGGCTGCTCGCGCGCGCCCGGTTGGGCGTGGGACGGTGCGATCAAGGCGCTATCGGAGAACGCCGACCTGTTCGCGCCGATGGTGACGCACGAATTGCCCTTGTCGCAGGGGCTTGAAGGCGTCCGGCTCGCGCGCGCGAAGCAAGCATCGAAAGTTGTATTGCGGCCGAGGTGAAAACGCAGCGCGCGCATCGCCTGAAAGTGCTCAAATCCTTGGCGTTTATTGAGGTCTGACTGTAATGTCGTCGCGTCCAGGCGGGTATGTGCCACAGATGGTGAAGCCGACCAGACCGACACGCGGCTTGCCGCCTCTGAACCCGCTTCGCGCGTTCGAAGCGGCCGCGCGCCATCGCAGCTTCACTCAAGCCGCCGACGAACTTTGCGTTACCCAAGGCGCGATCAGCCGCTCGGTGCGGACGCTCGAGGATTTCTTCGGCGTGCCGCTGTTTGAGCGCACCGGCAATGGCCTCGCGCTCACCGAGAAAAGCGAAAAGCTCGCCAACACGCTGACGGAGGTGTTCGGCCAGCTGAACGACGCGACCAGCGAGTTCCTCGGCTCCAAGTCCGCGCCGGTGCTGACGGTGTGGTGCTATACAAGCTTCGCGATCGGCTACCTCATCCCGCACCTGCCTGATTTCAAGCTGCACCACCCAGAGGTGAAAGTGCGGCTCGTCTCGGCGACGGACAGCATGGAGCTAAGCCAAGATCAGATCGATGTCCGCATCCGCTACGGCCGCGGGCATTGGAAGGGCTACGACAGCACTTTGATGTTCAAGGAAGAGCTGCGCCCCGTCTGCAGCCCGAAGCTGCTCGATCCGAAGAAGCGCCCGTATGATCCGGACGTGTTGCGCGCGCTCACGCTGCTGCATCAGGATTTGCGCCGCAACGATTGGCCTGAATGGCTGGCGCTGGTCGGCGCGCAGGATCTGCGCCCGCACGACAATCTGATGTTCGACGAAGCAAGCGTCGCTTATCAGGCGGCGATCTCGGGTCTTGGCGTCGTGATGGCGCAGAAGGCGTATTTCCGGCACGAACTCGAAACCGGCGCGCTGTTTGAGCCATTCGATCCGGTGCTGCACCGCGATTTGGGCTATTATCTCACGGTGCCGAGCGAGCGCCGCGTCAACGCGCACGCCACAGCGTTCCGCGATTGGCTGGTGGATACGCTGCAGCAGACGCTCGCCGCCGCTTAGCCGCGGACGCCGCGTGTCAAGCTGATGGCCGCCGAGACCAGCGCCGTTCCGCATGCAAACCACAGCGCCATGATCGCGCCATTGTCCGGCGCGAGCCGCAGCACCAGCGCCACAATCGCCGCGCCAGCGGCTTGGCCGACAATACGCACGCCCGCGCCGGTGCTGTTGGCCGCGCCGCCGCGCTCAACCGGCGCCGAGGTGATCAAAGCGCGTGCGTTTGGCGGCTGGAAGAGGCCGTAGCCAAGCCCGCACACCGCCATGCGCCAAACGATGTCCGCGGCGCTCGCATCCGGCGTGAGCAATGCCAGCAGCGCGAGCCCGATCGTCAGCAAGCCCAAGCCGAACGTGCAGATGGCGCCCGGCGAATAGCGCGCCGCGAGCCGGCCGGAAGTCGCCGCGGCGAGCGCGAATGTCAGTGGCCATGCGCCGAACAACAGCCCCGTTTCCAGCGGCGTGCGCGCGAAATCGTGCTGCAGCATGAACGGGATGGCGACATAGGCGATGAGCTGTGCGCCGGACGACGCGAACAACGTCGCCAGCGAAAGCGCGTAAGGGCGGATGGCGAGCAGATCGAGCGGCAGCAATGGCGCAGGCTTTCCGCGTTCGCGCCGCGCCAGCACCACCCAGCCTGCGACGCCGACAAGTGCAGCGATGGCGATGAGCAGAAGCGCCTGACCGTGCGCAATTCCGTTGGCCGCGCTCAGCGTCGCGCCGAAGGCGATTGCCGCCAGCGCGGCGCTGGTTAGATCGAGCGCGCCGCCAGCGGGCTTGTCCGGCGGAAACGTGAGCCAGCCCAGCACGAGCAACAGCGCCGCGATCGGCGTCGTGATCAGGAACAGCGCTTGCCATGGCGCGACCGCCAAGATCAGCGCGGCCAAGGTCGGCCCAACCGCGACCGAAATCGCAACCGCCGCCGCGTTCAGTCCAAGCCCGCGCCCGAACGTTTCGCGCGGATAGATGTCGCGCAGCATGGCGTTGGTGACGCCCATCAGCCCCGCACCGCCAAGCCCCTGCATGAACCGCGCGGCGACCAAAGTCGGCAAATTGCTCGCCAACGCCGCGCTGAACGCGCCCAGCATGAACATCACCACGCAGGCCAGATAAACGCGCCGCCGCCCCAGCGAATCCGCCAGCCGCCCTACCGGCAACATCGCCATCGCCGCGGCGAGTTGGTAAGCGCTGACGACCCAGATCGCGCTGTGCGCTTCGATGCCAAGGTCTTCCGCGATCAGAGGTGCGGCCAGCACCACCATGGAGCCATCGAGCACCGAGACGATTACCGCCATGCTGACGCCGAACGCCGCGTAATAGCGGCGCGGTTTTGGCAGGCCGTCGATCGCGTCGGCGGTGGTCACGTGCGGGCGGGCGCGTCGACCATGTTCTTGGCGGCGAAGCTCACCACTTGCTCGGCGAGCACTTTCATTTGCCCGGAGAGCGGTGCGTCGGTGCAGGCGCCTTCGTCATCAAACAATTTGCCAGTGGAGTTGACGGCGATGCCGAGCGGCGTCGGCCAGCCGCGCAGCGCGTGGACGATCGAGCGCAACGCCGCGAGCACCGAACCCGTCGCTTGCCAGCCGTAGGCGCAGGCGATGCAACCAACGGCGCGGCCATCGAGATAGACCCGCTCGTCCGCGCGCAAATCTTCAATGTAGTCGAGCGCGTTTTTCACCATGCCCGAGATCGAGCCGTGATAGCCGGGTGAGGCGATGATGATGCCATCGGCGCGGCGCAGCGCTTCGATCAGCTCCTTCGCGCGCGGATCGCGGCTCGGGTCCTCCGGCGCGTAGAGCGGCAGCATCAGGTCCGGGCCAGCGAAGATTTGCGTGCGCGCACCGAGTTTCGCCGCTTCCGCCAAAGCGCCGCGCAGCACCAGTTCGGAGCTGGAGCCGGCGCGGGTGGTGCCGCCAATGCCGACGATGAAGGGTGCGCGGGCCGCCGTCCGGACCATAGGAAAGCTCCGTGGACTAAATTACGGAATATATCCCGTAATACAAAACACGCGAACGGGCAAGGCCGACGCTCAGGCGTCCGCCCACTCGATATGCGCCCGGATCGCCGCCGGTTCGCCGTTCTGCGCTTCGGAATACCAGCCTTTGGACCGTGCGAAGGCGACCATTTTCTCGAATCCGTCGCGCCATTCTTGTGGCTGGTTTGCTGTGCTGCGCCGCAACCAAGCTTCACTCACCCAAACCACTTCGCCATCACGCCGGCCGGCGTCGCCAAGCGCGAACGCGGCGTCGCGCGCAGCGACGACTTTGAACGACTTTAGGTCGTCCACATTCTCCAACGCCGCGCCCGCAGCGCCCACACGAATAATCATTTCCAGCGCCTCCTCGCAGCCGATTTACCAAGCCCGTGGCGCGCTGCGCAGCGCCCGAAAAGTCAAGCCTGGGTGACAATTTCTCAGTTGAGAGCAAGGCTTGCGGCGGTCAGATTTGCAATCTGCAATGCGGGCGAACGCCCCCGAGGAAACACGCCGGAAGGGAAGAGGATGAGTCTGCACGCCGAACCGACGCGGTCGCAATTGAGCCGGATCGTCACCGACGACGAAGTCGCCGGCTTTGAGCGCGACGGTTTCGCGCTGCCGGGTGTTGGCTTGCCGCCGGATGATGTCGTCGAGATGCGCGCGGCTTGCGAGTACGTGTTCAACAACACCGATGCTTGGCAAAACCTCCTGCGCATGCCGCACATTCCCAAGCGCCCCGGTCAGCCCGAGGGCGTGGAAGGCGGCGAGCGGCTGTTCAAGTTCGCCGTCCATCCGCTGATCATCGCCGCCGCGCGCCGCCTGATCGGGCCAAACCTGATCATGTGGGGCGGCGAGATTTTCGCGAAGCCGCCCGGCGTCGGCAAGGCCACGCCGTGGCACCAGGATTGTTACAATCCGGCCGTGAAGCCGGGCCCAGGCCGCGCGCGCGCCAAGAGCGCGATGATCTGGATCGCCATCGATTATTGCGACGAAGGCAATGGCTGCCTGCGCTTCATTCCCGGCTCCGGCAAGCTCGGCCACGTCGAGCACATCATCGACAACACGCGTGACACGCTGCTGAGCTTCGAAGCCGACACGCAAAAGTTCGACGCCAATTCGTCGGTGCCGGCGATCCGCAAGCCGGGCCAATATTCCGCGCACGATCTCTATGTCGTGCACGGCGCTCAGCCCAACAATTCAAACCGCCGCCGCGGCGGGCTCACGTTCCACTACATGGCTGCCGAGGATCTCTACGACCGCAGCTTCGGCAACGCCGTCGCTTCCGGCGGCGGCCGCGCACCGGCGCCCTTGGCGATGCGGCCGATCTGGCTTGTGCTGGGCGAGAACAAGAACCCACAGAACGATTTCAAGGTCGGCCACGACAATCTCGAGGACCTCGACGAACTCGCCGAGGCCACGCGCCTGCGGTTGAATCGTGAGCTGCTGAGCTAGGCGGGCACGCGGATGTGGATGTCGTCCGCGTTCAGGTGCGCGAACGGCGACGCGTAGCGCGCGGGATCTGCGGCGATCAGAGCTTCGAGCGTCTTGCGTGCGGCGACGCCGGCAGGCGGCGCCATCCCAGCGCCGGAGCGCACGACCGGTCCGTTCAAGCTCAGCGACGCTAGCGGCGCGCCGCCCGCATCGCGCAGAGCGAGCGCAACAGCGGAATGCCCGGGCGACATGGCTGAAGGCTCGGAGGCGAACCCATCGCGCCGCGCCGCTTCGATCGAAGCTTCGACCGCTTTGCGCTCGGCAGCCGAAACCTTGAAGCGTTTCTCCGCGAAGCGCCAAAACGCCGTCGCGTCGTCATCACTCAAAGCCGCCAGGATCGCGCGCGACGGCAAGCTCGCATGCAGCGGCGTGACCTCGCCCAGGCGATCGCGGTGATACAAATCGCTCGCGCCATAAGCGACGCAGACGCGCACGCTGTACCAGCCCACGCGCGCGCAGATCGCCGCGGTTTCGCCGGTTGCTTCCGCGACGGTTCGCAAATGCTCATCCGCATCGTGTAGCGCAAAGCGCCGCAGCAGCGCCCGTGTCAATAGGCGCGGCAGGGGCCCGAGCTCATAGCGCGGCGAGTTCTGGAAGCGGCTGATATATTCGGACTCCTCCAGCGTGATCAGCGCCCGATACACCGTGGACGCTGGCAGCGATTGCTGGCGGGCGATCTCGGACACGCCAACCGGCTCCTTCGCGGCGCTTACCAAACGCAGCACCTCGAACACGTGTGTCGCGGAAGAATTCACAGCGGGGCGGGCGGGTTTCTTGGCCATCAGGCTTCCGTCCCTTCCGCCGCATAAAGCCTCGAGCGCGCGCAGAGTTCTTCCACCAAAGCCTGTAGCTTCGGCAGCATCGCCGGCGCCTCGGGATCGAAGCGCTCTTCCGGCCCGCCGACCGCGATAACGCCGTGGATCGAGGCGCGCGCGTCCAGGATCGGAAACGCCGCCGCCGCCATCGTAGGATTGGCGCCGCGGCGGGCGATTTCGTAGCCGCGCTGGCGGATCGCTTGGATCGAACGCTGCAAATCCGCGGGCTTCATCACACCGTTCGGTCGGTTGAGCCGCATCGGCGCGTTGCGCTCGGAATAATTCTCGATTTCGGCGTCGGATTGAAACGCCAGGATCACCCGGCCGGAGGCCGACGCATGCAGCGGCCGCAGCGCGCCGATCTGCGTGCGCCAGGCGCCGACATGGCGGCTTTCGATCGCGTCGATAAACACAGAAAAGTCCCGCGCCTTGATGGCGAGCGACACGCTCTCGCCCGTCAGGTCGAACACGCGGCGCATGAAGGGCGCGGCGAGGTCGCGCAGGTCCGGCTCAACCAGATAGGGATTTTGCAGTTCGAGGATGCGGAAGCCGAGTTCGTAGCGCCCGGTCTGCGGCCTGCGGATGATGTAGCCTTGTTCGACCAAAGTGGTGAGCGCCCGGTGCACCATGTTCTTGGTCATGCCCAGGCGTTGGGTGAGTTCGGTCACGCCGAAGCCGTCGACATCGGCGAGGAACTCGGACAGCACGCTCAAGATGCGCGCCGTCGCCTTGTTATGCTCGCGGTCCGAGCCGGTGATGTCTGGGGAATTCAAGGCGCTCTGTTCCCTCATTCTACCGGCGCGCGCGGTCCACTCAACGCGGATTTGCGAAACTTCGTCAAACCCATGAGCGGACATGAGCCGCATTCATTGCTGTATCATAAAAAATGGGTTGTCGGTGACAGGGGGCGACGGAGAATTGAGGCAGAAAAAGCCGCCTCGCCAATGAGATGAAAAGCGGCGTGAGGGGGTCCGAAGCGGCGTGGCAGGCCACGCGATATCGGACAATTCGAGTAACAAGCCGCGCCCGAGGGCGTTGTCGCGAAGTGTGTGGAGCGCAATGCATGTCGGTGGCCGAAGCCCGGACCAAGGAATCGAAACTGGTAGAGATCCGCGTCGAGGAGCGGAGCGAGGGCGGCCGCGTCGGCTACGTCACTGTCCACAACGAGACCAAGCATAACGCACTGCCCACCGAAGGCCGCCGCGCCGTGGGCGAAGCCATGCGTGAGCTGTCTCACGATCCGGAACTGCGTTGCATCGTGCTGACGGGCGCGGGCGAGAAGGCATTCATCGGCGGCGCACATGTCAGCGAGATGTCCGAGTTCCCGAACGCGCGCATCGCCGAAGAGGGCAGCGCGCAGACGCATTACGCTTGCGACCAAATCCGCCGCGCGCCAGTGCCGGTGATTGCCCGCATCAACGGCTATTGCCTCGGCGCCGGCATGGAGATCGCCACGTCGTGCGACATGCGCATCGCCTCGAAGAACGCGCGCTTCGGCATGCCCGAGGTCCGCTTCGGTCTGCCGTCCGGCATGGAAGCGTGCCTGCTGCCGCGCCTGATCGGCTGGGGCAAAACGATGGAGCTGGTTTACACCGGCGAGATGATCGACGCTGACGAGGCGTATCATTTCGGCTTCGTCGAAAAGCTGGTGGAGCAGAAGGATCTCGACGCCGCCACTGAAAAGTGGGTGCGCGCGATCGTCACCGCCGGCCCGCGCTCGATCCGTCTGCAGAAAGAGCTCTGCCGTGACTGGGAGCGCATGTCGATCGCTGACGCCGTGCAGCAAGGCATCCGCGCCGTCGGCCGCGCGCACTTGACGGACGAACCGCGCCGTCTGCTCACCGCCTTCAAGAACCGCAAGCGCGGCAAGTAACCGCGAAAGGAGCGGCCATGGCTGACTCTCAGGGCGCGGCGCCAGGCACATGGCTCGCGCACGCGCAGCGCATTCTGCGCGCCGGCGAGGTTGTTGAGCTGAGCCATCTGATGAACATGGACATGCCGCACAGCCCGAACCATCCGCCGTTCATGTTCCGGCTGACGAAGCTGCACGGCGATTCCACCATCGGTCACAACGTGTCGGCGTCGAGCGACATGTTCACCATGGGCAGCCATAACGGCACCCACATTGATGGCCTTGGGCACATCGCTTGCGGCGGCTTGGTCGCCGGTGGTTTGGTGGCGGAAGAGATCAGCTCGCGCCGCGACGGCTATCGCGAGATCGGCATCGAGACGGTGGAGCCGCTCTTTATCCGTGGCGTGCTGCTGGACGTGGCGCGTCACAACAAGCGCGATCGCTTGGCGATCGATCACGCGATCAGCGCGGAGGAGCTGGAGGCGGTGGCGAAAGCGCAGGGCGTCAGCGTCGGCGCGGGCGATGCGGTGTTGATCCGCACCGGCTGGGCGCAGCTTTGGGGCGATCACCGCGCCTATGTCGGCTACCCCGATGGCTCACCGGGCGTCACCGGCGAGGCCGCCGCGTGGCTTGGCGATCGCGACGTGCGCACGACGGGAACCGATACGTTCGCCTATGATGTCCGCCCCGCGCCCGGCATGCCCGCGCACGTGGAGTTGATGGTGAAGCGGCGCATCAACATCATGGAAAACCTCGACCTCGAAGAACTCTCGCGCCGCGAAGCATTCGAGTTCATGTTATGCGCGCTGCCATTGCGGATCGTTGGCGGCACAGGTTCGCCGATCCGCCCAATTGCACTGTTTTAGGAGGTGTCCATGCTGATGCGCGTCACGTGGGGCAAGATCAAGCCGGGCTCGTGGGACGAGTACGAGGCGCTTTGGAACACCTACGCCAAACGCACCGCCGACACGCCCGGCCTCAAAGGCCGCTACCTCGCGCGCGACACGGAAACGACCGACGCCGGCTATTCCATCTCGCTCTGGGAAAGCGCTGAAGCGTTCGAGACGTTCCGCAAGGGGGAACCGCCGTCAAAAGAGATGATGTCGTGCTTCGTCGGGCAATACGTGACGACGGTGTGCGATCTGCGCGGCAGCACGCTGCCAGTTTAGGTCTGCAGCGAAACCGTCTTCGTGTAGGTGTAGCACTCCAACCCCTCGCTTCCGCCCTCGCGGCCATAGCCGCTGTCCTTCGTGCCGCCGAACGGCGCTTCGGGGACGGTGGAGACGAAATGGTTGATCGCAAGCGCGCCGCACTCGACCTCTTCGGAGAGCTTGGTCACGATCCGCGCTGAATCGGTGAACGCGTAGGCGGAGAGCGCGAACTCAACCGCGTTCGCCCGCGCGATCGCGTCATCGAGATCGGAATACTTCGTCAGCAGCGCCAGCGGCCCAAACGGCTCTTCCGTCATCGCCCGCGCATCCGCTGGCACATCACCCGCGATTGTCAGCGGATAATAATTGCCCTTGTCGCCGCGCCGTTTGCCGCCGCACAGGATGCGCGCACCCTTGGCTTTCGCATCGGCGACGAACATCTCCATCGCCTCGAGCCGCCGCGTGTTCGCAAGCGGTCCCATCGTCGTCGCCGGATTGTCCGCCGGGCCCAGCTTCACCGCCGCCGCCCGCGTCGCAAACGCATCGGCGAACTTGTCGTACACGCGCTCGTGGACGAAGAACCGCGTTGGCGCCACGCACACTTGGCCGGCGTTTCGCGCTTTGGCCAATGTCGAAAGCTCGGCCGCGCGCTCGATGTCAGCGTCCTCGCAGATGAACACCGGCGAATTGCCGCCAAGTTCCAGGATCGCCGGCTTCATGTGCTGGCCCGCGAGCGCGGCCAGGTGCTTGCCCACGGGAACGGAGCCCGTGAACGTCACCAGCCGGATGTCCGGTTGCGGGATCAGGAACGCGGAAATCTCGCTCGGAACGCCGAACACGAGGTTCACCGCACCTTTCGGCACGCCGGCGTCGGCGAACGCCTTCACCAGCGCCATTGCGCCGGAGGGTGTTTCTTCCGCGCCCTTCAAAATGATCGTGCAGCCCGACGCCAATGCGCCCGCGACTTTGCGTGTGGGCGAGGCGAGCGGGTAATTCCACGGCGTGAATGCGGCCACGACACCCAGCGGATGGCGCGTCACCATCTGCTTCAGTCCGGGCTTCGACGGCACGATGCGCCCGTAGAGGCGCCGTCCTTCGGTCGCGTCCCAATGAATGCGTTCGATTGCCGTGCCAATCTCAACGCGCGCTTCTGGCAGCGTCTTGCCCTGATCAGCGACGATCCCCGCCGCGATCTCGTCCGCGCGCTCACGGATCAGCGCGCCCGCGCGCAGCATGATCGCTTCGCGCTCACTCGGCGGCACGCGCGCCCATTCCTTTTGCGCTTTGGTAGCGGCGGCGAGCGCACGTTCCAAGTCCGCACGCGAAGCGTGCGGCAGGCGGCCAATCTCACCGCCCGTTGACGGGTTAATGATCGGCGTGGAGGTTTCGCCCAGCTTCCACTCGCCCGCGACGAGCAGCTTGATCTCGGGATAATTCATGCGCGTTTCCTGGGTAGCATTTGTCCGGATGAATCTTAGCGCTTGCAACGGAAATCCGCTGCCGCGCGCATGCGTTTGCATCGCCATGAATGCCGGTCATCGGCGCATCAGGAAAAGTGGGTTGCGACGCAGGCCGCCCGGACGGGACATTGCTGGAAACGCCAGAGCGGCGCGCGCGTCTCATGCGCGACAGGCCGCCGAGAGGGCGCTAAGATAGGGCGCGATGAACTTCGATTTTTCGGAGGATGCAAAGGAAATCCGCGAGCATGCGCGGGAGTTCCTGGCCGAACGCGTCCCGCGCGGCGCGGTGCGCGCGCACGTCGAGTCGGGCGCCGCGTTTGATGCGGCGCTGTGGGCCTCGTTCGCGGACATGGGCTGGCTGGGCGTCACTGTGCCTGAAGCGCATGGCGGAGCGGCGCTTGGCTACGAGGTCGCGTGCGTGCTGGCCGAGCAGATGGGCGCCGTCGCCGCGCCTGCGCCGTTCGGTTCGACAATCTATCTCGCAACCGAAGCGCTGCTGCTGTTCGGCTCGGACGAGCAGAAAGCGCGCTGGCTTCCAGAGATTTGCGCCGGCCGCGCGATCGGCTGCTTCGCTTTGGCGGAGGGCGCGGGCGATCCTTCGCCGGCGCGCGTGCGCGCCAATGTCAGCGGCGGCAAGCTTTTCGGTGAGAAGCTGCCCGTCGCCGATGGCGCCGCTGCCAACTTCGCCATCCTCGCCGCGCGCAGCGGGGGTGAGGTGGGTCTTTATCTCGTTGCGCTCGATGGCGTCGAACGTGAAGCGGTGAAGACCGTCGATCCCGCGCATCCGCAAGCTGCGCTGCGCCTTGCCAACACATCCGCAGAGGCGCTTCCAGGCGCACGCGATTGGAGTGCGATCGAACGCTTGCTCGATCGCGCCGCCGCGCTCACCGCGTTCGAACAGATCGGCGGCGCACAGGCTGCACTCGATGACGCCGTCGCCTATTCCAAGGAGCGTTACGCCTTCGGCCGGTCCATCGCGTCATTCCAAGCCATCAAGCACAAGCTGGCGGATATCTACGTCGCCATCGAAATCGCGCGCTCGAACGCGTATTACGGCGCCTGGGCGCTCTCGCACGACGCGCCCGACCTTCCGCTCGCTGCCGCATCCGCCCGCGCCGCGGCGAGCCACGCGCATTTCCTCGCCGCCAAGGAGAACATCCACGTCCATGGTGGCATGGGCTTCACTTGGGAAAGCGATTGCCATGTGCAGTACGGTCGCGCGAAAGCGCTTGCGCTGTCGCTCGGCAGCGCGCGCCATTGGAAGCAGCGGCTGATGGGCCTGCTCGACGCGCGCAACGGGGCGGTGGCGTAAATGGATTTCGACGACACACCGGAGGAAGCCGCCTTCCGCGCCGAGGTGTTGGCGTTTCTGGAAGCCAACACCGTGCGCAAATCGGCTGAGCGCACCTATCGCAAGCGCGCCTACGATGCCGAGGACGTTGCGCGCGCGAAAGTCTGGCAAGCGAAGAAGGCGGATGCGGGTTTCGCTGCGATCACTTGGCCTGTCGAATACGGCGGCCGCGGCGGCACGATGATGCAGCACCTGATCTATCATCAGGAAGAAGAGAATTTCGTCATCCCGCAGAGCATCTTCAATCAAAGCGTCGGCATGGCGCTGCCGACGATCATGACGCACGGCACAAAGGAACAAGCCAAACGCTTCGCGCAGCCGGCATTGCGCGGCGAAGAGATCTGGTGCCAGCTTTTCTCCGAACCCGCCGCCGGCTCCGATCTTGCCGGTCTGCGCACGCGCGCGGTGCGCGACGGCGATGATTGGATCATCAACGGTCAGAAAATTTGGACGTCGAACGCGTACTTCTCCGATTGGGGCATGCTGGTCACGCGCCACGATCCCGATAAGCCGAAGCATGCGGGGCTGACGTTCTTCTTCGTGGATATGAAAACGCCGGGCATTGAGATTCGCCGCATCAAGCAAATCTCCGGCGCTTCGAATTTCTGCGAGGTGTTCTTCACCGACGTCCGCATTCCGGACTCGCAGCGCCTCGGCGCCGTGGGCGAGGGCTGGAAGGTGGCGATGACGATGCTCATGAACGAGCGCCTCGTCGTCGGCCAAGCCGAAGGCCCGGACTACGAGGACATCGCCGCACTCGCGCGCATCGTCGATCTCGACGGCGCGCCGGCGATCGAGGATTCCGCCGTGCGCGAGCGGCTCGCGGATTGGTACATCCAGCAGCAAGGCCTGAAGTTCACGAAGTTCCGCACCATGACGCGCTTGTCGCGCGGCGAAACACCGGGACCGGAAGCGTCGATCACCAAGCTCGTGAGCGCGACCAAGCTGCAGGAGATCGCCGCCGCGGGGATGGATTTGCTCGGCATGTCGGGTGCGGTGATGGACACGCGCGTGGCGCCGATGCAGGCGTGGTTCCAGGAAGCTTTGCTCTACGCGCCCGGCAAACGCATCGCTGGCGGTACGGACGAGATACTCCGTAACATCATCGCCGAGCGCGTGCTGAAACTCCCAGCCGACGCACGCGCGGATAAAGACGTATCGTTCCGCGACATTGCAACCGGCGCGAAATCCTGATGGCGTGGCTCAAGAACCATCGTCCCGCGTATTCGCACGCCGAGCTCAAGCGCCTGATCGATCCGCAGGTCGTCGCCATTGTCGGCCTTTCGCGCAACGAAGGCTCGATGGGCGGGCGTACATTGCGCAATCTGCGCGAGGCGAAGGGCGTCACGCTCTATGGCGTCAACCCGAAGGCGGATGAATTGCACGGCGTACGCTGCTTTCCATCGATTGCCGCAATCCCCGAGAAGGTCGATTCCGCCATCCTCGCGGTGCCGATGGAAGCGGTGCTGCCGGTTGTTGAGGAGTGCGCGGCCACCGGCGTTGGCGGCTGCATTATCTACGCGTCTGGGTTTGCTGAAACCGGCTTGCCGGGACGTATTGCGCTGCAAGCGCGGCTTGCTGAGATCGCTCGCGCATCGGCCATGCGCATCGTCGGCCCGAACTGCATTGGCATCATCAACAATGTTCGTCGCGCCGGGCTGTTGTTCGTTTCCACTTACGCGGATACGCCGTGGCGACCTGGCCCCGTCGGTCTCGTCTCGCAATCGGGCGGACTTGGGCAATCCATGGTGCAAGGCGCGCAGCGTGGCGCGTCTTTCAGCCATTTTCTCGCCGCCGGCAATTCGGTCGACGTCGATGTCTGCGACTACGTCAATTATCTTGTCGATGATCCCGATTGCCGCGTCATCGCCTGCGTCGCGGAAGGCCTCAAAGATGGCGAACGCCTGCTCGAAGCCGGCGAGCGCGCGCTGAAGGCGGATAAGCCGATCGTCATGTACAAGCTCGCGACTGGCAGCGCCGCGGCGGACGCCGCCATGTCGCACACGGGCACGCTCGCCGGTTCGAATGCGGCCTATGATGCTGCGTATCGGCGCGTCGGCGTCATCAAGGTCGACAATATCGAGGACGTGTACGAAACCGCGACTTTCCTCGCTAAAGCCGGCAAGCCGAAAGCTAAGGGCGTGGCGGCGATGGGCGCATCCGGCGGGGCCTGCGTGATCACGCTCGACAAGGCCGAAGCACACAACGTGCCGATGCCCAAGCCGGCCGCGCATACGCAAGCGGCGCTTGAAGCCGTGGTCCCGGAATTCGGCGCGCCCGGCAATCCGTGCGATTTCACCGCGCAGGCGGGAACGGATCGTTCGCTCTACCGCGCTTGCGCGAGCGCTTTGCTGGACGATCCAGCCTACGCCGCGCTCGTCGTGATGATGCCGAGCATCAGCAAAAGCATGACGCCGGAGAATGTGTCGCTCTATTCCGAATTGAGCGCCGCTGCCGGCAAGCCCGTGTGCCTGTCGTGGATGTCCGAATGGCGAGACGGCCCCGGCGCCGCGCAAACCGAGGCTGACGCTAACGTCGCGCTCTTCCGCACCACCGACGCGTGCTATCGCACCCTCGGCGCTTGGTTGCGGCGTGAAGATGCGCTGAACGCGCCGCGTCCGCGTGCGCGGGACGTCGACGAAACACGCAGCGCAAAGGCGCGCTCGATGCTCGCAAAGATGGGCGCGAAGCTCAGCGAGCGGGAGGGCAAGGAGATCCTCGCCACCTACAACGTGCCCGTTGCCGCAGATCACGTGGTGCAGGGCGCGGACGATGCTGTGTGCGCCGCTGAAGCGCTTGGCTTTCCGGTCGTTCTGAAGATGGAATCGCCGGACATCGCCCACAAATCCGAAGCTGGCGTCATCCGGCTTAATTTGAAGAGCGCCGATGCCGTCCGCGCTGCGTATGCCGAGATCATGGCCGCCGCCGAGCGTGTTGAGCCCAAGCCACGCATCGCCGGCGTGTTGGTGCAGCCGATGATCGGCGCGGGGCATGAAGTGATGGTCGGCGCCAAGCTTGATCCAACGTTTGGGCCGATGGTCGTCGTCGGCATGGGCGGCGTGCTGGTGGAGGTGCTGCGCGACAGCGCCTCCGAGCTCGCGCCCGTGAACAGGGATCAGGCGCACGCCATACTGAAGCGTCTGCGCGCCTATCGCGTGCTTGAGGGCTATCGCGGCGATGCGGGTGTTGATCTCGACAAGCTGACGGACGTGATCGTCGGCGTATCCGAACTCGCCGCCGACCTCTCGGGCGAGATCGCCGAAATTGATGTGAACCCGCTGATCTGCACGCGCGAGCGGGTGATTGCTGTCGATGCGCTGATCGTGCGCACCGGAGGATGAGAAATGGGAAAGTGGCTTAAGACGACCGAGTTCATCAGCTTCGAGGTGAAGGATCGCGTCGCGACCATCACCATGAACCGGCCCGAAAAGCGCAACGCGCTCTCGCCCGAATTGCTCGCGGAAATCCACGACGCGATGCTGGAGGCCGACGATCTGGCTGACGTGCACGTGATAGTGCTGCAAGGCGCGGGCGAGGATTTCTGCGCCGGCTACGATATCGGCTACGCGCAGAACCCGGCGAACCAGCAGGACGATACCGGCAAGTATCGCACGCGCATCGGCACATTCGATGACGACGTGTGGACGATGACGCGCAAGATGCACAAGATGCTCATCATCCCGGACGTGCATAAGCCGGTGATCGCCAAGATCCACGGGCGCGCGCTTGCGGGCGGCGCGGAAATGGCGCTCACGTGCGATATCCTTATCGCTGCGGATGATGCGGAGATCGGCCATCCCGGCGTACGCGGCATCGGTTCGCCGCCGATCAATTTCTGGTTCTACCATGTCGGCCCGCAATGGGCGAAGCGCATGCTGTTCACCGGCGACAGCATTCGCGGCATCGACGCCGCGCGCATCGGCTTGGTGTTGGACAGCGTGCCGGCGAACGAACTGGACGCCGAGGTCGAAAAGCTCGCCAAGCGCATCGCCATCATCGATCCGGAGATCGCCTCCGCCAACAAGCGCTCGGTGAACATGGCGATGGAGCTCGCGGGCGCACGCACGATGCAGAAATACGCCACGGAAGCCGACGCCCGCGCGCACCTTTCGCAAGGTCCACTGCGGAAGAAATTCCGCGCCGACGTGAAAGAGGTCGGCGTGCGCGAGGCGATCAAGAAGCGCGACGCGCTGTTCGGCAAAGCGCCGCTGCGTCTGCGCCATGCGGAGAAGAAGGATTAGCGCGCGATCAGACGTGCTCTTTCAGAAACGCGCCGGCCTGAGCAATGGCGGCGCGGGCGAGTGCAACGTGGCGTCCCATTTGCATGAAGCCATGCACCGCGCCCGGCCATTCGACCAGCGTCGCGTCGACGCCCGCGGCGCGCATGCGCTCTGCCAGCATGCGCGTGTCGTCGGCGATGCAGTCGAGGTCGGCGAGGCCGAGGAAATGCGGGCCAAGACCAGCGAAATCGCCGTGCAGCGGCGTCGCGCGCGGATCGTCGCTGCCGCCGAGGAATTGCTGCCAGTACCAAGCCATGCGCGCAGTGGTGAGCCCATAGCGGCCGTCGCCATTCGCCGCGTGGCTCGGCGTGTCGAAGATCGGCGCGAAGCAACCGTAGAACAAGGCCGATGCGCATGGGCCGGCATCGCGTTCGCTCAAAGCAACGCCGAGCGCCAGATTGGCGCCGGCGCTATCGCCTGCGATGCCGATCCGATCGTACCGCGCGCGCAGACAGCGGAAAGCGGCGAGCGCATCGTCAAGTGGCGCTGGGAATGGATGTTCTGGTGCGAGCCGGAAATCGACGCCGATCACCTCGAGCCCACTTTCCAGCGCGAGCCGCCGCATGAGCGCGTCGTGCGTATCCACGTTGCACATGCACCAGCCGCCGCCGTGCAGATAAAGTACCGCGCCCGGCGACGCATCGCTCGGCGCGAAGCTACGTGCGCGCATCGGCCCGGCGGGGCCTGGAATGTCGAACGTTTCGACGCGCGCGACCTCCGGTGTTCCATCGTTGAAGAACATGGCCGCGGCGTTTGCCAGCATGCGCGCTTCGGCGATCGGGCCCTTGGTGATGTCGAACGGCGTCGCGGCAGCCGCTTGGGCTTTGCGGGCGGCGGCGATTTCGGGGTCGATGCGATGCGGCATGGCGCTATGATAGGGGCGCCGCGCCGGGGCGGGGATAGAAAAATGCGCACGCGCCCATGACACGCTCGCTCGCCGAACTCGCTGCCTGGCATGCGCTCGCGCCGGAAGCGGCGATTGCACCGGAGCGGGTGATCATCGACGCGCATCACCACATGTGGCATCGCCCGCCCGAGCATTTTGGACCGGATCAGGTGCTGGCGGAATTGGAGCGCGGACACGACGTGCGCGCCACGGTGTTTGTTGAATGCGGCGCCAATTATCGCGCGGACGGGCCGGAAGAGTTCAGGCCGGTTGGCGAGACCGAGTGGGTGGCGAGCATCGCCGCGCGCTTTGCGAGCGGCCCGCGCAAGCTCTGCGCCGGCATTGTCAGCTACGCCGATCTGCGCGCGCCAAACATCCGCGCGATACTGGAAGCGCATGTCGCCGCGGGTGGCGCGTGGTTTCGCGGCATCCGCCAACAAGCGCAACACGATCCAGTACTCGGCAGCATGGCGCGCCGCGCACCGCCCGCGGACTTGCTTGCGGATGCATCGTTTCGGCGCGGTTTCGCGGAGCTTTCAAAGCTTGGGCTGAGTTTCGACGCCTATCTCTATCACACACAGCTCGGCGAACTCGCCGACCTCGCGCGTGCATTCCCAGATACGCGCATCATCCTAAACCATATCGGCACGCCGCTAGGCGTTGGGCCGTTCGCGGGCAGACGGCCAGAGGTGTTTGCCGATTGGTCGGCGGGCATCGCCAAGCTCGCCGCGTCGCCAAACGTCGCCGTGAAGCTCGGCGGCCTTGCGATGCCGCATTACGGCTTCGGTTTCGACGCGCGCGAAACGCCTGCGCCATCGCAAGAATTGGCTGATGCGTGGCGGCCTTACGTTGAGACCTGCATCCAGGCGTTCGGTCCACAACGGGCGATGTTTGAAAGCAATTTCCCGGTCGACATGGCGTCGTGCGCGTACGTCACGCTCTGGAACGCCTTCAAGCGGCTCGCCGCGCGCTACAATCCGGGCGAGCAGGACGCGCTGTTCTATCACACCGCGCGAACGCTCTACCGATTGGATGTGTGAGCCGCTCGCTGTTCGCCCGACGCGTGCGGGCGCAACATGACCAGGACTCATCGCGGCATACCTTTAACTCGTTTGTTCCTTCCCGATGGCCCCCCGCATGATCTGGGCAACGATGAGGCTCGATGGAGCCCAGCGCCACAGCGCTGGTCTGGCCGAGAAGATGGCCAGGCCGCAGGGGAGGAAAATATGAGGAAGACTTCGTCCAAGCGCTATTGGACCTCGACCGCTGGCATTCTGGCCGGCTCCACAATGCTTTTCAGCGCGCTCGCGGGCGCAGCGCCCGCACTGGCGCAGCAAGCTGAAGAAGAGGTCTCCGACGTCGATATCATCGTCACCGCGCAGCGCCGCAGCGAGCGCATGCAAGACGTGCCGATCGCCGTCACGCCGGTGACGGCGCTGACGCTCGAGAACGCGGCCATCTCCGGCACGCTTGATCTCGACGCGGTCGTGCCGGGTCTCGTGACCTACCAGATCGGCACGGCGATGGTGCCGTTCATTCGCGGCGTCGGTTCGAACCAATCGCCGGCGGGCTTTGAAAGCTCGGTCGCGGTGTATCTGGATGGCGTCTACATCGCCAACAAGAGCTCCAACGTTTTCGACCTCGGCAACATCGATCGCATCGAAGTGCTGCGCGGCCCGCAAGGGACGCTGTTCGGCCGCAACGCGACGGCCGGCGCCGTCAACATCATCACGCGCAATCCCGGCTCCGGCCCGGAGTTCAATGCGGCTTTCGGCTATGGCGACATGGATGAGCGCGCGGTGCGCGTCTATGCCGGCGCGCCGATCACCGAAACCCTGAGCGCGAACGTTTCGTTCAATGGCCGCTGGGACGAGGGCTACATCTGGAACCCGGTGCGCGGCGTCTATCAGAACCCGCACGAAAGCATGACCGGTTCGGGCGTGCTGCTGTGGGAGCCGACTGAGAATTTCACCGCGCGCTTGAGCGGCAACGTCACCTATTACGATCAAGCGACGTTCCTGTCCGCGCGTCCCGCGCCCGGCACGATCTCCACGGCGCAAGCCGCGGGCGCGCTTGTTGGCGGCGAACGCCAATCGACGTCGGACCACCAAACGACCGCACGCCAGGAAGCCTACAATGTCGCGCTGAACCTGAGCTACGACACGCCGTTCGGCACGCTCGTCTCGATCACTGGCTATTCGGATGGTGAAGCGCCGTCGCTGTCGGACTCGGATTTCTCCAACGCGCTCACCGCCTACAGCGGCTCGCTCGCGCTTGGTGAGCAATTCACGCAGGAAGTTCAGCTGCAATCGCCGGACAATGGCGGACCGCTGAGCTGGATTGTCGGCGCGCACTACATGACGTTCGTGGAAGGCGTCGGCGCGCCGGGCGAAAACTTCATCTCGGCGTCCAATCTGCCGTCTCCCATCCGTCCGCAGGACGTGAACGTCGGCCCGGGCTATTGCACCGGCGGCGCTAACCCGTGCGCGACAGGCATTTCCTCAAGCGGCGTGACCCATTCGATCGCCGCCTTCGCGCAGAGCACGTATTCACTCACGGAAGCGACCGATCTCACGCTCGGCATCCGCTACGGCGAGGAATCACACTCGCTCAAGGGCTTCACCTATCGTTATTGGCCGGTGACGACGCCAGGCGCGGTGGGGCAACCCTTGTACAACGGCGTGACCGGTGGTCCGGGTGTTGTGTTCGGAATCCAGCCGGTCGGCGCGCCGGTGATCACCGAAACCGATTTCGACTCCACCACCTATCGCCTGGCGCTGTCGCACGACTTCACCGACGACATCATGGCGTACGCAAGCTTCAACACTGGCTTCAAGTCGGGTGGCTATAACCAGACGACGCTCTCGTCCACGCTGGTGAACCCCGAGCAGCTCGACGCCTACGAACTGGGCATCAAGACGCAATGGTTCAACAACCGCCTGCGCGCCAACGCGGCGCTCTGGTTCTACGATTATCAGGACATCCAAGTCGGTGCGATCACCGGTGTTGGCCTGACAGTGGTGCAGAACGCGGCGGCGGCTGAGCTGCAAGGCCTGGATTTCGATTTCGAATTCCGTCCGACCTCGAACCTCACGTTCCGGGGCGGCTTCACGGCGCTTGAATCGGAATACACCGAGTTCACCGCCGCGCAGACCTTCCTGCCGCGCACCACGGCGAACACGTCATGCCCGCTGCCGGTTGGCGGCGTCGGCATCACCTACGCGGCGGCGCAAACGCGCGCGGCGGGCACGCCGATCGGCGGCAATTACAGCTGCGCGGTCGATATGTCCGGTCAGCGCATCATCTTCGCGCCGGAGTTCAGCGGCAATATCGGCGCCGATCTCGACATCCCGCTGCCGAACGACTCGCGCGTCTTCCTCTCGGGCACGCTGTCCTACACATCGAGCCACGACGTGGCGCCGGGCGGCATCTTCGCCGAAATCCCGGGCTACGAAACGCTCAACGGTTCGGCGACCTATTACGCGCCGGGCGATGCGTGGTTCGTGCGCGTGTGGGGCAACAACATCACTGACGACCTGCACCCGGTCTACATCTCGCCGCAGGCGCTGGGCTTCCAATACGTGGAAAACCGCCCGGCCGCTTACGGCATCACCTTCGGCGTCAATTTCGGCCAGTGAAGGACCGAGTGGGCGCCAATCAGCCGACATTGGAGTGAGCATTGGCACGGCAGCTTCAAGGGGTAGCCGTGCCGATGGCCCACGAGTAAACGCGGTATGTCCCGGGGTGATCCGGACACCCATGGTTGACCGCTTCTCCAATGGTGATAGTGCCGCCATGTGGTTTGGCTCTGCAGTCCGGGTGCAAGCTTCACCATCGGGCACGCCCTAGTCGTCGACGGCGGTTGGATTGCGCGCTGAGCGCGCAAAGTGAGACGGCAACGTGGCGATAGAAGCGTGGTGGGCCCGGCAGGACTCGAACCTGCAACCAGACCGTTATGAGCGGCCGGCTCTAACCATTGAGCTACAGGCCCAGCGTGTGCGCTCTAGCTGGTTCGAGCGTCGCACTCAACTCCCGTCGCCGCGCGCGTAGCCGACGATGGCCGCGCGGACGAAATCGTCGAAATTGATGGCATCGAGGCTGTCGGGGTGCTTGGCCCAAGGCGGGCCGTCGAGCATCTGCACGGTGATGTCGGGCTTCTTCTTGCGGCGGCGCATGCCGAGTGCGTGCGAGGCTTCTTTCTCAACCCATTCCGATTCCGCCGCCGATTTGGACCAGCAGAGATGGAACAGATCGCAGCGATCGATCTCGCGACGTAGGCGCGGGTGCCATTCTTCGCCGGACTTGAGCGAGGTGCGGTCCCAGAAATGCGCGACGCCCGCGGCTTCGTACGCCGTGGCGATGGTGGCGACGGTTTCGCGATCCTTGCTCGAATAGGAGAGGAACACGCGCTTGTGGCGCTTCAGGCGCACCTTGTCGCCGTCCGAGAGCGGTTTGGCGCGTGGGCCGATGACGTTGCGCGTGAACGCGAGCACGCCGATCTGCGCGTCATCGATGAACACGCGTGCGAGGATCACGACTTGCTTCACATCCGCGTCGGCGGTGACGGGGAACGAGAAATCGAGTGGCGCGCCGGTCCAAGTGCGGCGCTGAAGCTCGCCATCGCAGGCGCCGCCCTTCACCTCAAGTGAAACGCCAACCTTCGCGCCGATGGCGACTTCGCCAATGCCCATGCTCTGCGGCGCGGCGTCGGTGCGCGGATCGGCTTTGCGCGCGGCCTTGATGACCTCTTTGAGATCCTTCGGCTGGTGGATCGCCACCCGCACCAATTCCGCCTCGCCACGGCGCAACTTGCGTGGCGCAAACGCGGTGGCGTCAGCGGGCGCGGTTTGCGCTGGCGCCGAACGCGCGACGCTGCCGATCGCTGCGCCAGCCGGCGCCGAGCGTTTCGCCGCTGGGGCTGGCGCGCTTTGTGGCGCAGGAGGCGGCGCTTCTTCGCGCAACGCATCGTCCATGCGGCTGAGTCGCGGCGCGGACGCGACTTCTTCCGCAGGCGGCGCGGCAGGCGCAGGCGCGCCCGCGGCAACTGGCGCTTCGACGCGTTCTTCGGCGCTGTCGAGTTGGTGACGCTCGCGCTCTTGGCGCAATTCCTCGAGATGACGATCGACGGCGCTTTGATGTTCTTGCGCTTCCTGATCCGCGACGCGCTTGGCTTCTTCGATCTGCTCGCCGCGAATGTCGTGCGTCTCGGCTTCGTCGAGCGGCGGCGCGCCGGCGCCGAAGCTTTCGCCGACGGAAGGCTCGATCTCGCTCAACGCCTCGCCATCATCGGCGATGATCGGCGGCGGCTCGGCGGCGATCGGTTCTTCGACGTGCGTCGGTTCTTGTTCGACCGGCTGCGGCTCCGCTTCCGTCACGATCGGCGGCGGTTCAGGCGCCGGCATCGGCGGCTCTGGCGCGGGCTCCGGCGCTGGCGGCGGGGGCGGCGGCGCTTGATATTGTGGCTGCGGCGCCTGTTGCTGCGTCGGCTCGCCGCCGCGCCGTTCGAGCGCCAGCCGCGCGCGGCGCTTTGCTTCATCGAGCAGCAACAGTGGCCACGTGTCGGGGATGAACGGGAACGCGCTGCGGATATGTTGATTGGCGACGATCAGCTGTGCGTTCGGGCGCCGGCCCGTGAGCATGCGGATCAGCGCCACGAAGGCTTCGTCGTGCGCCGCTTCCGGCGTCAGCAGCACGCCCAGATTGGGGGCGTTCACCAACGGGGCGAGCAGCGCCTCGCGCTCCTCCGGCGCCCCGGCATGGATCAGCTCCAGCCCGAACCCGGCGGCGAGTTCGGCGCCGACGGACGCGTCCGCCGCTGCCGCAATCAGCCACCCATTGCTCATGCTTGCCCCCTCCAAGGTTCCCAACCTATCGCCCCACATATGACGGCCACAAGCGTGGCTGGCTGGCGCAAGCGCGAACGGCTAAGGTTCGGGCAGGAGGCCTCATGCGTTTTGCCCTGTTCCTACCGGTTTTAGCCCTGGCCGCGGCCTGCGCTTCGCCATGCCCGCCGCCTGTGACCGGAATGACGCAGGTCCGGTACGCCTGTGAGGATGGCTCGGACATCGTGGTCAATTTTTCCCGCGGCCCCGACTCCGCCCAAATCCTACAAGAGGGATATGCTCAGCTTACGCTCCCGGCCCGCATCGTTGGCTCCGGCTATCGGTATGCGGAAGAGGGCGCTGAGCTGCGAGGTCGCGGCGCGGAGGTCCGGTGGACCCGCCCAGGCGCGGCCGAAACGCTTTGCCGAGAGACGCCGGCCACATCGCCGACGTAAGGCAGGCGCGAGCACGTTGAAACGATACGGCGTCGAGGGCCGCCGCGAACCTTGAGAAGGAGTACCCCTATGCGTCTCAATTTGATGACCGCGGTGATGGTCGGCGCGATGGCGCTGACGGCTTGTGAAACGACGGGCGGTGGCGGCGGCTATGGCGGCGGCGGCACGCGCCTGTCGCAATGCACGCGCAACGCGCTGATCGGCGCCGGCATCGGCGCCATCGTCGGCGCCGCGCAAGACAGCCGCAACAACCGCGCTGAAAACGCAGCGCTCGGCGCAGCGGTTGGCGGCGCGGCGACGTACGGCGTCTGCCGCGTGCTCAGCGCGCGCGAACAGCAACGCGTCGAAAACGCCTATTATCAATCGCTCAATTCGGGCGCGCCGGTGAACGATAGCTGGCAGTCCGATCAGGGCGCGCCGCGCAGCCTTGCTGTCGGCGCACCGCAGCCGGTGTCCGGCCGTCCGGAGTGCCGCACGGTGAGCGCGCGGGTCAACGATCCGCAATACGGCAATCAGCAATTGCCGCCGGAAACCTTCTGTCGCAACGGCGCGGGCCAATGGGTCCCGGCGTAAGCTTGTTGCAGAACTGAATGCGAAGGGCCGGTGGAAACACCGGCCCTTTTCACGTGTGCTTCGGCGACAGAAACACGCCGAGCAGAACCGCGAGCACCATCTGCATTGTCGCCAGCAACGTCGCTGCATTGATAAAGGCGCCGCCCCATTGCGCCGACATGGCGATCGCGCCAGCGAGCGCGGCGAAATACGCAGCACTCCACGCCAGAATTGCGTAGAACACGCCAGGCCGCGTGAGCTTTCGATCCTCCGCCGGCGTGCGCTCCAACGCATTGATCACCGCGCTTGCACTGATGAGCGCGAGCGTCGGGCCGATGGTCGGCGCTAGCCATTCCCAGCCAGCGGACGCGCCGCCGGTTCGATATTGCTCCAGGCTCAGAAACGCGAAGAACAGGCACACCGCGCACGCGCCCAACAACCAAGCGCCAAACAAAACCGCGCGCGCTTGGCCAAGCGTGATGTCACGGAAAAACGCCGCGAGCGCGCTCATGGCCTAAGCCACGCCCGGCGTGCGCCACAGCGCGAGCCGCTGCTCGTTTGAACGCACCGCATTGCCCCTCTCCAGCGGAGCGATAATACAACTTACAGGGGCAAAATACAACCTGTGTTGTATGGGCGTTTGAAGGGGCGGCGCGCTGTCCGCCGCCTCGACGCGCGGGGCGGGCGTCGCTATATCCGCGCCTTCCCAATCCACAGGACGGCAGACCCATGGCGGCCCAACCGGCGCAGTACATTTTCTCGATGCAAGGTCTCTCGAAGACCTATCCGGGCGGGAAGAAGGTGTTCGAGAACATCTGGCTGTCGTTCTTCCCGGACGCGAAGATCGGCGTCGTCGGCGTCAACGGCTCGGGCAAGTCGACGCTGATGAAAATCATGGCCGGCCTCGACAAGGATTTCACCGGCGAGGCCTTCCCGATGGCCGGCACCAAGATGGGCTATCTCGAACAAGAGCCGCAGCTCGATCCCAAGCTAACAGTGCGTGAGAACGTCGAGAGCTGGTGCGCGGAAAAGCAGCTCGTCGTGCGCTTCAACGAAGTGAGCATGAAGATCGGCGAAGATTATTCCGACGAGCTCATGGAGGAGATGACGAAACTCCAAGAGCAGATCGACGCTGCCGAAGCGTGGGACATCGATAGCAAGATCGACATGGCGATGGATGCGCTCCGCTGCCCGCCGGACGATAGTGGCGTGGAGAAGCTCTCGGGTGGTGAACGCCGCCGCGTCGCGCTCTGCCGTTTGCTCTTGTCGAAGCCCGACATGCTGCTGCTCGACGAACCGACCAACCACCTCGACGCGGAAAGCGTCGCCTGGCTGCAGCATCACCTTGAGAACTTTCCTGGCTGCGTGATCCTCGTCACCCACGATCGCTACTTCCTCGATCAAGTGACGAAATGGACGCTCGAACTCGATCGCGGCAAGGGCATTCCGTACGAGGGCAATTATTCGGCGTGGCTCGAAGCCAAAGCCAAGCGCACCGAGCAGGAAGCGTCCGAAAGCGAAGGCCGCAAGAAGGCGCTCTCGCGCGAACTCGAATGGGTCCGCCAATCGCCGAAGGCGCGTCAGGCCAAGTCGAAAGCGCGTCTCTCGCGTTACGAGGAAATGGCGGCGGAGGCCGAGCGCGAGAAGCAGACGTTCGCCACCATCCAGATCCCGCCAGGCCCGCGCCTCGGCCAGAATGTCATCGAGTTCAACGGCCTGAAGAAGGCGTTCGGCGACAAGTTGCTGATCGACGGTTTGAGCTTCAAGCTGCCGCCGGGCGGCATCGTTGGCGTCATCGGCCCGAACGGCGCCGGCAAATCCACGCTGTTCCGCATGATCACCGGCGATCAAAAGCCGGACGAGGGCACGATCACCATCGGCGAAAGCGTGAAGCTTGGCTTCGTCGACCAGTCGCGCGATGCGCTCGATCCGAACAAGACGCTTTGGGAGGAAGTCTCAGGCGGGCTCGACGTGCTCACCGTCGGCAACCGCGAAATTCCCTCGCGCGCTTACGTGTCGAGCTTCAATTTCAAAGGTTCGGATCAGCAGAAGAAGGTCGGCCAGCTGTCAGGCGGTGAACGCAATCGCGTCCACCTCGCGAAGACACTGCTCACCGGCGCCAACGTGCTGCTGCTCGACGAACCGACCAACGACCTCGACGTCGAAACGCTGCAATCGCTCGAAGCCGCGCTCGAAGATTTCGCCGGCTGCGCCGTCGTCATCAGCCACGATCGCTGGTTCCTGAACCGCCTCGCCACGCACATCCTCGCCTTCGAAGGCGACAGCCACGTCGAATGGTTCGAAGGCGACTTCGACAGCTACGAAGCGGACAAGATGCGCAGGTTGGGTGTGAACGAGATCATCCCGAGCCGGATCAAGTTTCAGAAGTTTGGGCGCTAGGTTCGGTCGTGCATTGCTTATAGCATCATTTGATGCTATAAGCCGTGCCATGAGAACCACGCTCGCCCTTGACGACGACCTCCTCGCCGAAGCCGAGGCCCTCACCGGCGTCGGCGAAAAGACGGCGCTTGTCCGTGAGGCGCTCAGGGCGCTGATCGAGCGTGAATCCGCGCGCCGGCTGGCGCGGCTTGGCGGCAGCGATCCCAAGGCGAAAGCGCCGCCGCGCCGTCGGCCGGGCTGAACGCGATGATCCTGGTCGATACGTCGATCTGGATCGACCATTTGCGCGCCGCCGATCCGCAACTCGTGGCGCTGCTCACGCGTAACCAGGTGCTCTCACACAATTTCGTTGTCGGTGAGATCGCGCTTGGCAGCATCGCCAAGCGTGACGAGATCCTGCGCTACCTCCGCAATCTGCCCGCTGCGGTCGGGGCCACGCATGACGAGGTCATGATCTTTATCGAACGCCACGCACTCGCCAGCAGCGGGCTTGGCTATGTCGATGTGAATCTGCTCGCATCCGCGGCGCTCACTCCCGGCGCAACATTGTGGTCGCGCGACAAGAACCTGCGCGCGGCGGCCGTTCGCTGCGGCCTTGCCCCAACAATTCCGCTCACCTGAACGAGAACGGCCGCGCAGCTCTCGCTACGCGGCCGTCAAATGTTAGAGCTTAGCCCTTAGCGCGACGCGAATTGGCGGCGGCGCGGTTCTTCGTCGGAGATGCGGAACACGACGCGGAGGTTCACCGGCGCGCCGACAGTGCTGGCGCCGTCCGGATAGGTTTCCGCGTGGCGCAAAGTACGGGCGACGCGCATCGCCGCGTTGCCGAAGCCGCCAGGCGTTTCTTCCGCGCGCACGCAATCAAGCGCGCCGCGATCGGCGACCGTGCAATGCAACATCGCTTCGCCTTCACGCTCGCGCTCAAGCGCGGCGGCGGGATAGAGCGCTTCCAGGCGGCGCGCGCTCGGCGTGCGCGTCCACACCGGACGGCGGTTTGCGGTGACGACGATCTCGTCTTCGTCGTCGATCGTGACGCTCGCCGGCGTCACGCCGATCGTCTCAACCGGAACTTCGGCCGTGCGTACGTTGGAGCGGCGCGCAGCGGCCGGGCGCGGCTCGGTTGACGCTGGCGCAGCAGTGGCGGCGGGCTCGGCGTCGTCGATGATTGCTTCTTGCGTGCCGTCCACCGGGTCCATCGGCCCAGCGCGCATCGGCTCGGACGCGTAGCCGTCATTGTAAGCGATCTCGGCGGTGTCGCTCGGCGCCGACATGCTCTGCCAAACATAATAGCCGCCGCCGACCAGCACGACAGCCGCGAGTGCGCCGGCGATCAATTTGCCTGCGCCGCCGCCGCCTTTGGAGGAATGGATCTTAGTCGCGCCATGTTGGGGATCGTTCACATTCGTCTCCTCGGAATGCAGGGAACAGGGAACCCGCGCTCGCTACCCGCAAACGTCTCCATGGGTGTTCTGTTCCTGTCTGCACCGTGACCTCGGTCACTTGCGTCCGGGAGTTCCGTGCGATCAGCGCTCCAAGAGGTTCAGCAGCAGGCCGTAATCGTCCTCCATTAGCCCATTGCGGCGCGCGCGCTCCACGGCCTCACGACCGTCGTCGGCGATGCGCGGCGCCCAGGCGGTGACGGCTTCGCAGCGTGACTGCGATGGCGGCTCGCGGCGTTGCACGGCGAGGCCGGCGAGCGTCGTGACGTAGCGGCCGACACCTTCGCGTACTTCGCGTTCGCCGCCGCCGCTGGCGGCTGCATTCATCGCGCCAATCTCAAGCGCGCCGACAAGGCCCGCGTTCAACACTTGGCGCACGGGCACGCTGCAAGCGAAGCTATCGCCCAGCGCTTCGCTCCACGCCTCCGTCGCGCGATCCACTTGCGCTTGGTTCGGGCGCCCGGCGAGCAAGCTCGCCCACGCGCCACGGCTGGCGGCGTCGGCGTAGCGCAGCGAGGGGCCGCTTTCGCCGATGGTGGCGCATGCGGCGACCGCGAGCAGGGCGGCCAGGGCGATGTGGCGCATGAGTGTTCCTTGCATCAGCGCGGCGCGCGCTCTTGTAGCCAACTCAATATGACATCCATAGCTGCGTCGCGGTCGAGATCATTCAGCAGTTCGTGGCGGCCTTCTGGATAAAGCACGAGGCGCTTGTCGGCTGACGCGATCATGCCCGCGAAGCCCTTGCTGCCTTTGGGATCGGTGGCGCGATCTCGTTCGCCATGCAGCACAAGCGTCGGCAGCTTCCATTGCGCGTAGCGCGCCCACGCCGCTTCCGAGACGGCGATCGCGGTGGCGCCGGTTTTCGCCGGCACGCGCGTGTCGGAGATCATCGGATCAGCGCGGTAAGCCGCGACTTCCTCGGGAATGCGCGACAAGCCGTCGATATCGAGCGGCGGCACAAGTCGCGCCGACGGCGCGAACGTCGCGACAATACCAGCGATCGCGCGCAGATGCGCTGGCGCGGAGAGCAAAAGCGCGGGCGAGGTGAGGATCACGCCGGCGATGTTGGCTTGATCCTCGGCAGCGCTGGCAGCTGTGACTAGCCCGCCGAGCGAATGGCCAAAGAGGAAGAGTGGCTTGCCTGTGAGCGCGTTCCGCGCCGCGCGATGATCGGCGATGGTCTCGCGCATATCTTCAACGCCGCGCGCGCCCGGCGAGCGGCCATGGCCGCGTTGGTCGAACGCGTAAACGTCAAAGCCCGCCGCGTTCAGCTTGGGAATGAGTTGGTGATAGTGCGCGACATAGCGCTCCGCGTATTCGGCAAAGCCGTGCGCCAGCAAAATGTTCGCCCGCGCGTTCGGCGCGCGCCACGCATAGCCGCTGAGGCCGCGGCCGAAATCCCAAGCATCCACGCTCACCGCTCCAACAACGCCGCCGTCGCCATGCCGCCGGCGGTGCAGACGCCGATCACAGCGCGCTTGGCGTTGCGGCGGCCGAGTTCGAGCAGAGTCGAACCAAGATAGCGGATGCCGCTCATGCCATAGGGGTGGCCCAGCGCGATGGCGCCGCCATTGACGTTGGTGCGCTCCCACGGCGTGTCGAGTTGGCGTTGATTGTAGAGCGTCGTCACCGCGTAAGCCTCGTGCAGCTCCCAGAGATCGACGTCAGCCGCGTTCACCGCGTTCTGCTTCATCAATTTGCGGATCGCGGGCGTGATGGCGATGCTCATTTCCTCCGGCGCCACCGACCCGAGTGCAAAGCCGCGCCAATAGCCCAGGATCGGCAAGCCGCGTTGCGCGGCGAGGTCCGCATCCATCATCACAACCGCCGCCGCGCCGTCTGAAAGCTGCGACGCATTGCCCGCCGTCGTGGTGCCGCCTTCGTACACCGGCTTGAGGCTCGCAAGCTTTTCGAGCGTCGTATCAGGGCGGGGGCCTTCGTCGCGATCGAGCGTGACGTCGACCATTTTGCTCTCATTCGTCGCCTTGTCCGTCACCTTCATCTTCGTGCTGATCGGCACGATCTCTTGCGCGTACGTGCCCGCCGCGCTCGCTTCAGCGACGCGCTTCTGGCTCATCACCACGTATTCATCGAGATCGTTGCGGCTGATCTTGTATTTCTCCGCCACGAAATCGGCGGTCTGATTCATCGTCCACCACACCGCCGGCATCTTCTGCTGCAGCGGCTCGTAGAAGAAGCCGTTGAAGTTCAGATTGAACTGCACCAGCGAAATGCTCTCGACGCCGCCGGCGATGCCGCAGGCGATCTCGCCGCGGGCGATGGCGTTGGCGACGTAGGACGCAGCACTCAGCCCCGAGCCGCAATAGCGGTTCACCGTGATGCCGGGCACGCCATCGCCGAAGCCCGCGAACAGAGCCGCGTTGCGCGCCACGTTGTGGCCGGTCGCGCCCTCGGGCAGGCCGCAGCCGAGCACGACATCCTCAATCTCACGCGCCTCGATCTTCGCGCGCGCGACCGCTTCCTTCATCACGTGCGCGGCCATGGCGATGCCGTGCGTCTGGTTCAGCGCCCCGCGCGTCGCCTTGGCGATCGCGGTGCGGCAATAGCTGACAATGGCGACGTCTTTCATGGGCAAGCGCTCCTTGGCGCGAGTGTGCGACGATCGTCACGGCGCCGCAATCATACCAAGGCGCTAGCAACGCGCTGCATTTTGCATGCGGAACGATGTAGCGGTGATTCTGTGCATAACGCGCAAATCAGTCCATCATTCCTTCCCGTCACCAACCCGGACCTGGTCCGGCACGCGAACGGGAGCGCGTTATGTCTGCGTTGCGAAAGTATAAGCCTCTGCAAGCCCACCTCGAGCGCCGCCACGGCCGGGCCGAAATGCTCACTTTCGAAGACATCGAGCAGATTATCGGCAAGGAGCTGCCGATGAGCGCCACCAAGCACCGGTCGTTCTGGTCCAACGACAATTCCGAGACCGGCAGCGCCGCCCACGCCTGGACCCGCGCCGGCTATCGCGTCGCCTATCTGGACCGCGACCAGAAAGTGGTGCGCTTCGAACGGACGCGCTAAGCTTTGCGCCATGCGAAGCTTGGTTGCCGCCCTGATGATGTCGTTCGCGCTAGGCGGGTGCATTTCCTCGATCGATAACGCCTATGACGAGCACGCCCGCAGCGAGTGCGAGCGCGAAACGAGCCCCCGCGACCGGGGCGAATGCCTCGACGGCGTCGATCGGAACCGCCAGCGGCGCTAGGCGCATCCAACATGGCCCCGTCCTGCATCTCTGAAGCGTGCCCGCGCTTGCGGGCGGCTGCCTACGCGCCGAAGATGGCCAAAAGGGAGGCGTTCATGCGTTGGGTGATTGCGGTTTTGGCGCTGGGGCTTGCGGCTTGCGACGGCGCGACCACGCGCGTGGATAACGACAGCGGGGCCGCTTCGGCCGCGAGTGGCTACACGATCGAGATCCGCGCGCTTGAGAACACCCAATCCTACATCGTCACTGCCCCGGACGGCCGTGTCGTTGGCGCGCGAGCGGCCGAGGGCGCTTCCGCTTTGATGGAAACCAGCCGCGCCCAAGCGTTGGCCGGTGAGCCGCCGCCGGCGGGCGAGGACGTTCCCGAAGTGCTGTCTCTGCGCGTGCCTGGCTTCGATATGTCGATCGGCGCCACCGAAGAGAACGCCGACGGCGAACATGGCAGCGTCAATCTGCAAATCGGCGGCGAGCAGAACATCACTGTCCGCGCCAATGAAGGCGGCCCGGGCGAGGCTGACGATACCGCGTTCGTGCGCATCACCGGCGCCGACGAACAGGCTGTCCGCGATTTCATCAACGACGCGGATGACCTTTCGCCGGACGTGAAAACGCAGATGCTCGCGGCGCTCAATCTGGGCAATTGATCTACAAGCCCTTGCGTCCGCGCGCGCGTTCGGCTTGCCTGCGCGCCACGGATTTGAGGGTTTCCTATGCGTAACAAAATGCGCGCGGTTGCGGCCGTGCTGGGCATGCTCGCGTTTGGTTCGGCGCCGGCGTCGAGCAACGAAGGCATGTGGACGTTCGACAATTTCCCGACTGCGCGCATGCAGCAGGAATTGGGCTGGGCGCCGGATCAGGCCTGGCTCAACCGAGTGATGGCGGGCGCGGCGCGGCTGCCGGGCTGCTCAGGCTCGAACGTGAGCGAGAGCGGCCTCATCCTCACCAACCATCATTGCGTGATCGCCTGCGTCAACGCGCTGTCGTCCGCGAACGCGAATTACATCCGCGACGGCTACATGGCCCGCACGCGCGAAGAAGAACGCCGCTGCGCCGGCGCGACGATCCAGCTCTTGGAGCGCATTACCGACGTCACCGCCCGCATCAATACCGCGACCGCGACGATCCCCACGGAAGGCTTCGCCGCCGCGCGCGATGCCGAGATCGCCCGCATCGAAGCGCCGTGCAATGGCGGCGGACGCTTCTGCCAAGTGGTGACGCTCTATCAAGGCGGCCGCTACGCGCTTTATGAGTACAAGCGCTATGACGACGTGCGCCTCGTGTTCGCGCCGGAATATCAGATCGCGGCCTTTGGCGGCGATCCGGACAATTACAATTTCCCGCGCTACTGCCTCGATTTCGCGTTCCTGCGCGTCTACGAGAACGGTGCGCCAGCGCAAACGCCCGCGCACCTCAACATGCGCTTCACGCCGCTCGAGGAGAACGAAATCGTTCTCGCCGCCGGCAATCCAGGCGTCACCTCGCGCGCGCTGACAACACCGGAGCTCGCGTTCGCGCGCGATCATCAATTGCCGTTCGTGCTGATGAACCTCGCCGAAACGCGCGGCCGCTTGCTCGAATATTCGATGCGCGGCCCGGAGCAGGAGCGGATCGCTTCCAATGCGCTGCAGGGTGTTGAAAACCTGATCAAGCGCTTCTCAGGACAACGCGAAGCGCTCATCAGCGGTTGGGATCGCGTCACCGCGCGCGAAACCGATCTCCGCGCACGCATCTCCCGCAACCGCGCCGCGCAGCGTGATGTGGGCGATGCCTGGGGCGAGATCGCGCGTGCCCAGGCGGCGTATATGCCGATCTTCTACGAGCACCAATTGCTTGAAGCCGGCGCTGGTCAGCGCTCGATGCTGTTCGCCTATGCACGCGATATCGTGCGCGCCGCGGAAGAGCGCCAAAAGCCCGATGCGCAGCGCATGCCGCGCTACACCGAAGCGCGCATCGCCGCCGCGGAGCGCGCGGTGCTCGGCACGCAGCCGGTGTATGCGGATTTCGAGCAGCTTAATCTGACGATCTGGCTGATGAAGGTGCGCGAGTATCTGAGCGTCGACAATCCAACGACGCGCCTCATCCTCGGCCGCGAGAGCCCTGAAGGCCTTGCCGCACGGCTCTCGCAATCGCGCCTCGCTGATCCGGCGTTCCGCGCGCAATTGTGGAATGGCGGCGCCGCGGCGGTGGCGGCGTCGAACGATCCGATGATCGTGTTCGTGCGCGCATGGGATAGCGAAGCGCGCGCCGTGCGTGGCCGCTTCGAGCGTGAAGTGGCCGGCCCGATCGCGCAGGCGCATGAGCGCTTGGCGCGCGCGCGTTTCCGCGCCCTGGGCGCCGCGACCTATCCGGACGCGACCGGCACGCCGCGTGTTACCTATGGCCGCGTCACCGGCTGGACGGAGCACGGCCGCGCCGTGCCGGCGTTCACGCGCATCGGCGGGCTTTACGAGCGCGCGACAGGCGCGCCGCCGTTCCAGCTCACGCAACGTTGGCTCGATGCGCGCTCACGGCTCGATCAGAACGCCATCTACAATCTGGTGAGCACGACGGAATCCGCCGGCGGCGCTTCGGGTTCGCCGTTGCTCGATCGGGAAGGGCGCGTCGTTGGCGCCTCGTTCGACGGCAACATCCACTCCAATGGCGGCGCGTTCTTCTACGACATGGAGCTGAACCGCAGCGTCACCGTGGCCTCCACGGCGATCGAAGCGACGCTGCAGCATGTTTATGGGATGGACGCGCTGCTGACGGAATTGCGCGGGCAATAACCCGGTTTATCCCTCCCCGCATGCGGGGAGGGTGTCGCGAAGCGACGGGTGGGGTGGTTGGTGCGCGCGCCTCCCACCCGTCATCGCTCCGCGATGACACCCTCCCCTGAAGGGGAGGGATAGAAGAGTACCCAAAACAAAGCCGCCTCGCTCCCGCGTTACGGGAACGAGGCGGCGCACGCGCTTTGTTTTTGCCGAGGGGCGCGTGATCTCTTTTACCAGATGGTGATGCGGCGCTCCGGCGGCAGGTAGAGCGCGTCGCCCGGCTGCACGTTGAAGGCTTCGTACCAGGCATCCATGTTGCGCGCCGGGCCATTGATGCGATAGCGCGCCGGCGAGTGCGGGCCCGTCATCACTTGGTTGCGCAGCGCTTGTTCGCGTTGGATCTGCTTGCGGTGCTGCGCGCGGCCCATGAAGAAACGCTGCAGGCCAGTCGTGCCTTCGAGCATAGGCGCTTCTTGGCCGTTGAGCGCGATGCGATAGGCGTGCAGCGCCACTTGCAGGCCGCCGCAATCGCCGATGTTCTCGCCAAGGCCGAGACGGCCATTGAGGCGCAAGCCCGGCAGCGGCTCGAACTCGCTGTACTGATCGGCAAGGCTGCCCGTGACGGCGCGGAAGCGCTCGACGTCTTGCGGCAGCCACCAATCGCGCAGCACGCCGCGCGCGTCTGATTTCGCGCCTTGGTCATCGAAGCCGTGACCCATTTCGTGACCGATCACGCCGCCGATCGCGCCGTAATTCACGGCAGGGTCGGCGTTCGGATCGAACAGCGGCGGCTGCAGATAGCCAGCGGGAAACACGATCTCGTTGAACGGCGGATTGTAATAGGCGTTCACGGCGTGCGGCATCATGAACCATTCTTCGCGATCGCTCGGGCGGCCGAGGCGGGCGATGTCCTTGGCGTGGTTCCACTCGGCCCAGCGCATCTGGTTGCCGAACGCATCGCCGGCGCGAATGTCGAGCGCCGAATAATCTTCCCAGCGATCCGGGTAGCCGATCTTCGGACGGAACGTCGCCAGCTTTTCGAGTGCGATGACTTTGGTTTCCGCGCTCATCCATTGCGACGCGCGAATGCGGTCGCCGTAAGCACGACGCATGTTTTCGACCAGCTCCAACGCTTGCGCCTTGGATTCCGGCGGGAAGTGGCGCGCGACATAAAGCTGGCCGACAGCTTCGCCCAGCGCGCCGTTCACAGCTTGGATCGCGCGCTGCCAGCGTTCGCGCTGACGCGGCTGGCCGTTCAGCTGACGGCCGAAAAACTCAAAGTTCGCGTCGTCGATGTTGCGCGGTAGCACGTGCGCCTTGGTGCGGACGTAGTGCCAAATGATGTAGCTGCGCCAAGTTGAAACCGGCGTACGCATGACGAGCTCCGCCAGCGGCCCCATCGTGTTGAGCTCGGCGATAACGACCTCGTCCTCTTCGCCCAAGCCGCGCGCTTCGAAGTAAGCGTCCCACGGGAAGCGTTGCGAGAGCGCATGCACGTCAGCGCGGGTACGCAGATTGTAGGTGCGCTCGCGCTCGCGGCGGTCCGCGACCGGCCAGTGAATTTCCGCGATCCGCGTCTCGAGCGCCATGATGGCGCGCGCTTGCGTGCCGGCGTTCTGCACGCCCACCAGCGTCAGCATGTTGGCGCAGGCGGCTTCGTATTGCGTGCGCAGTTCCGGGAATTGGCGGTCGTCGCGACGATAATATTCGCGCTCCGGCAGGCCGATGCCAGCGTGCGTCATCTGCGGCAGGTAGCGATCCGGATTGCCTTCGTCCAAGCCGACGAAGATCGCGATCGGGAAGGTGACGCCAACGCCGGGCTTGCCGACGAAGCGCACGACATCCTCGTGCGTGCGGATGGCGTTGATCTCCGCAAGCGCCGGCTGGATCGGCGCGAGGCCGAGTGCGTCGATGGCGTCCTGGTTGAGATAAGCGTTGTAATAGTCCGCAAGCTTCTTCTGGTTCGAACCGGGCGCGCCGCCGGCGAGCGCGGCTTCTTCGACGATCGCGCGCACGTCATGCTCGGCTTTGACGATGAGCATCTCGTTCGTGCCCCAGGACGTGCGGTCATCCGGGATGGTGTTGTTCTTCATCCACGTGCCGTTGACGTAGCCGAAGAAATCATCGCCCGGCTTCACGCTCGGATCGATCGACGTGAGATCGACGCCGAACGAGCCGATCGCCGGCGCGGGCCGCGTCGGCGTGGTGGTTTGCGTCGTATTCGAAGAAGCGCAGCCCGCCGCGAGGGCGAGGGCGGAGACTGAGACGCTCCGGCGCGTGAGAGAAACCATGATTTGCTCCATCTATGAAAATGACAATGCGGCCGCCGCGCCCTCAGGCGTCAGCGACCGCTCGTTGCTCGAACCCGAGCCGAAGCTCACCAAATCTCGATACGCTGATCTTCCGGCAGAAAGAGCGCTTGGCCCTGCTGCACGTTGAAGGCGGCATACCACGCATCCATGTTGCGCACCGTGCCGTTGCAGCGGAAGCGCGCCGGCGAGTGCGGGTCGGCCAGCACTTGGTTGCGCAAAGCTTCGTCGCGAATTTTTTCGCGCCACGCCTGCGCCCAGCCCATGAAGAAACGCTGATCGCCGGTGACTTCATCGAGCACCGGTGCTTGCTGGCCGTTCAGCGACAGCTGGTAAGCGTAATACGCCACCTGCAGGCCGCCATTGTCGCCAATGTTTTCGCCGAGCGTAAGTTCGCCGTTTACATTGATGCCCGGCACCGCTTCGAACGTGCTGTATTGCGCCGCGAGCGCAGTGGTGAGCCGCGCGAATGCGGCGACATCGTTTGCGTTCCACCAATCGCGCAGCACGCCTTGCGCATCGGACTTCGCGCCTTGGTCATCAAAGCCGTGGCCCATTTCGTGGCCGATGACGCCGCCAATGGCGCCGTAGTTCACCGCAGGGTCGGCGTTCGGATCGAAGAAGGGCGGCTGCAGGATCGCCGCCGGGAACACGATCTCGTTGAACACCGGGTTGTAATACGCATTGACGTCCTGCGGATCCATGTAGAGCCATTCGCTTTTGTCGGTCGGCCGGCCGAGGCGGGCGACGTCGTACTGCCACACATAGACGCTGCTACGCTTGCGATTGCCGAACGCATCGCCGGCGCGGATTTCGAGCGCCGAATAATCGCGCCAATTGTCCGGATAGCCGATCTTCGGATCGAACGTCGCCAGCTTCTCGCGCGCGACGACTTTCGTCTCCGCGCTCATCCAGGTGAGCGCATCGATGCGCTCGCCATAAGCGCGGCGCATGTTTTCGATCAGCTCCATCATTTGCGCCTTGGCTTCCGGCGGGAAGTGGCGGGCGACGTAGAGTTGGCCGACAGCCTTGCCGAGCGCGCCATTGGTGCTTGCCACGGCGCGGCGCCAACGTTCGCGCTGCTCCGGCTGACCGCTCAATTGCGTGCCGTAGAACGTGAAATTCTCATCGTCGAACGGCTTCGGCAGCACCGCTGAGACGTTCGAGAGATAGTGATAGGTGAGATAGGCCTGCCACGTAGCGACCGGCGTCGCCATGAACAGATTGGCGAGCGGGCCCATCGTGTTGATCTCGCCGATCACCACCTCTTGCACGGAGCCGAACTCGGCGGATTCGAAATAGGCATCCCACGGGAAGGTCGGCGCCAGCGCGCGGATCTGTTCGCGGTTGCGCAGATTGTACATGGCTTCGCGCTGACGGCGCTCGGCGATCGGCAGATGGCGCTGGGCGATCTGCGTTTCGAGCGCGACGATGGCGCGCGCCTTGCCGGCTGCATCGGCTTGCGTCGCGAGGCCCAGCATACGGGCGATATGCGCTTCGAGCTGGCTGCGGATGGTTCGGAATTGCTCGTCGTTGCGCAGGTAATAGTCGCGATCCGGCAGCGAGAGGCCGCCATGGTTCATGCCGACGACATAGCGGTTCGGGTTGCGCTCATCGAGCGTGACGCCAAGCCCGATCGGCGTTGAAACGGGCATGTCCGGCGCGCCCATGATGCGCACGATGGCTTCGTGCGTCGTCGCTTGAGCGATGCGGTCGAGATCAGCTTGTGCTGGCGCGATACCGGCGGCGGTGATCGCGTCCTGGTTCAGATATGAATTGTAGAAATCAGCGATCTTCTGCTCGTTCGAACCCGCCGCGTGCGTGCCGGCGGCGGTCTCCTCGATGATCGCCTTCACGTCGTTCTCGGATTTTTCGAGCAGGATGTCGAAGGTGCCGAAGCTGGTGCGGTCCGAGGGGATTTCCGTGTTCGTGAGCCACGTGCCGTTGGTGTAGCTGAAGAAATCGTCGCCGGGATTGACGCTGAGATCGCGCGCGCCGAGGTCGATGCCCCACGCGCCGATCGCCGCCGGACGCCGCGGCGGCGTGCACGCCGGCAAAAGCGCGAGCAGGGCGGCGCTGCCAAGCGCTTGGCGGCGGTTCATATGCATCATGTTGGGGCTCCCCCACGGTAACAGGAGCCGCAATTATACCCCGCCCGCGCCCCTAGGGCGCAAGCGGGGTGAGACGAATGCATCGCCCGGTACGCCGGGCGGCGGACGCTACCAGATGGTCACGCGGTCAGCCGGGGCGAGGTACAGCGCCTTGTCCGGCCCGACATTGAACGCCTCGTACCAGGCTTCCATGTTCCGGACGGTGCCGTTGCAGCGATATTGCGACGGCGAGTGCGGATCGGTGAGCACCTGATTACGCAGCGCCGCGTCGCGATACTTGTTTCGCCACGCCTGCGCCCAGCCGAGGAAGAAGCGCTGATCGCCGCTGAGGCCTTCGAGCACCGGCGCTTCTTGGCCGTTGAGCGAGATGCGATAGGCGTGCAGCGCGACCTGCAGGCCGCCATTGTCGCCGATGTTTTCACCGGAGGTGAGGCGCCCGTTCACGCGGATGCCCGGCAGCGGCTCGTATTGATCGTATTGCGCCGCAAGCTTCGCAACGAGGCCGCTGAACGCGGTCACATCGCTCGGGCTCCACCAATCGCGCAGCACGCCGTTGGCGTCGGACTTCGCGCCTTGGTCATCAAAGCCGTGGCCCATTTCGTGGCCGATGACGCCGACGATCGCGCCGTAATTCACGGCGGCGTCCGCGTTCGGATCGAAGAAGGGCGGTTGCAGGATCGCCGCCGGGAAGGTGATGACGTTCATCTGCGCGTTGTAAGACGCGTTGACGGTTTGCGGCGTCATGTTCCATTCGCCGCGATCGACCGGGCGGCTCATGCGGCCGAGATTGTAGTTCCACTGATAGAGCGCGGCGCGCTTGGAATTGCCGTAGGCTTCGCCGGCAGTGGTTTCCAGTGCTGAGTAATCGCGCCAGCGATCCGGATAGCCGATGCGCGGCAGGAAGGCGGCGAGCTTCTGTTGGGCGACGACCTTCGTCTCCGCGCTCATCCAAGACAGCGCATTGATGCGCTGGGAATAGGCGCGGCGGAGGTTTTCAACCAGCTCCAGCATTTGCGCCTTCGCCGCCGGCGGAAAATGGCGCTGCACGTAAAGCTCGCCAACCGCTTCGCCCATGGCGTTGTTGACCTTGTCGATCGCCCGCTTCCAGCGTTCGCGCTGTTGCGGCTGGCCATTGAGCTGACGGCCAAAGAACTCGAAGTTCGCGTCGTCGATCGGCTTCGGCAGCACGTCGGCATTGTTGTTGACGAGATGGAAGGTGAGGTAGTCGCGCCACGTGGCGACAGGCGTCGCCATCACCAATTCGCCCAGCGGGCCCATGGCGCTGGCTTCGCGCACGATCACTTCGCTGACGCCGCCGAGGCCCGCCGCATCGAGGCCCGCATCCCATGGGAAATTCGGCGCGAGCGCGCGCAGATCGGCGCGGCTCTTCAGATTGTAGGTGCGGTCGCGTTCGCGGCGATCAGCGATCGCCCAATGGCGTTCGGCGATTTGGGTTTCAAGCGCGAGGATCGCTTGCGCCTTCGCCGCGCCGTTCGGCTGATTGATCAGGCCGAAGATGCGCTCGATGTGCGCGACGTAACCGGCGCGCAGGTTCGGGAACTCGCCATCGGTGCGGCGATAATATTCGCGCTCCGGCAGGCCGAGGCCTGCATGCGTGACAGTCACCGTATATTGCTGCGGTCGGCGTGCATCGATGGCGGGGAAGGCGCGGATCGGCGCGTTGACGGCCAGCGTCGGCGTCGCCATCAGGCGCACGATCTGTTCGTGCGTACGCGCGGCGGCGATGGCGTCGAGATCAGCCTGGATCGGCGCGAGGCCGGCGGAATCGATCGCGGCTTGGTTCAGGAACGAATTGTAGATGTCGGCGATCTTCTTCAAGTTCGAACCCGCCGGGCCGCCGGCGAGCGCGACTTCTTCGATGATCACGCGCTGATCGCGGTCGGACTTGTCACGCAGGATGGCGAACGTGCCCCAGCTGGTGCGGTCCGCGGGGATTTCGGTGCGGTCGAGCCAAGCGCCGTTGGCGTAGCGGAAAAAGTCGTTGCCCGGATCGACGCTGGTGTCGCGACCGCTGAGGTCAATCCCGAACGCGCCGATCGCGGCCGGCCCGCGCGTCGCGCCGCCGCTGCTCGCGCCGCCGCTTTGTGCAGCGCAACCGGCCATCAATGCGATCGACGACGCGCCGATGGCGCGGCGGGTGAAACTCATCATGCGGCAATCTCCATCCCACACATTTGACCTGACACCCATCGCGCGGGCGCGACGGTGTCAAGGTCTATGTGGCGGATGGCGCCTCACGCGCTGTCCGGTTGCACTATTCCGCCGCCGCCATCTTGCGCTTGCCGCCGTAGAGGTTGCCGTAGAAGCGGAACATGCCGCCTGTGACACGCTTGATGTCGTGGCCGATCATGTAGAAGCACGGCGTCAGGACAAGCGTCGCGGGCATGCAGAGCAGCACGCCGAACGCCAGCGAAAGCACCATCGGCTTCAAGAATTGCACGATCGTCGCGTTCTCGAGGAGCATCGGGCTGGTGCCGACAAACTCTGTCACAGATGTGAGGAAGATCTGACGGAAGCGCGAGACGGACGCTTCCGTGATCCCGCGCTCGGCCTTTACGCGCATCACCGCGAAGCCCAGCCCTTCCAGCATTTCGGCGCGCTCGTGATACTCGCCCTTTTCGCGCGCGACCTTGTGGTGATCGAGAATTTCGATCGGGCCTTCGCGGAAATCGCTCGCCGCGCCCTCGAGGATCATTTCCTCGTGCGGCTCGAGGTCTTCCTGGATGGCGATGTACTCGTACACTTGGCCGTTCGGGGCGATGACCTCGTGCACCTGTAGCTGATCCTCTTCCGCGAGCTCCGGATTGCCGGCGCGCTTTGGGCGAAGGCCGAAGAAGCCGCGGATCTGGTTGGCGCGATCCACCAGCACGACGTTGTCGTTCACGACGACGCCGATGGCGGCGATGACGCCGAGCCAGGAGAACAGCGCCATCGAGACGCCGAAGATGAGGTGCCCCAGCAACGCGCCAACAAGCGCGAACGGGATCACCGACAGGATCATCACTGGCTGCCAATAGGAGCGGAACGTCACCGCCAGCAGGAAGTAGATGCCGCCGAACGCGAGCAGCATCAGCTGCCCCAGCTGCATCATGAATTCCGCCTGGCCCTCAGCTTCGCCGATGGCGCGGCGCGAGACAGTGGTGTGGCGCGCGTCGAAGCTCGGGAAGAATTCGTTGTCGAGCGTCGTCATGATCTCTTGGCGCGTTTCCGAGTTGACGAGATCGGCCGTCACCAAGAGCGAGCTCTGACGCTGGCGGCGATCAAGGCCGATCACGCCTGGCGCGAACTCCCAGGTCGCGACCGCCGAGAGCGGCACTTCACGTCCATCCTGCGTGCGCACGCGGAACGTGCCCAGGCTTTCCAGCGTGCGGCGATCGTCGCGCGGATAACGGACGTACACGCGCACGTCGTCGCCCTCGCGCGGCAGGCGCTGCACTTCTTCGCCGAAATACGCTTGCCGTACTTGGCGCGTGACGTCGCCCAGGGTGACGCCAAGCTGTTGGGCGCCCGGGAGCAGCGTGAAGCGTAGCTCCTCGTTCGCCGCGTCCTGGCTGTCGCGCACCGACGTAACGTCGGAGAATTGCAGCAGGCGCGCTTTCAGTTCGTCAGCGGCGACGCGAAGGTCTTCCGCGTTCTCGCCCATGATCGCGAAATCGATCGACGGCGAGTTCGAGCCATTGAGCGAGAAGCTCACTTCCTCGGCGTCCGGCACTTCGCCCATCAATTCTTCAAGCCGCGCTGTCACGGCGCTGGAGCGCAGATCGGGGCGCGTTTCCGGCGGCGTGAGGCCAACGAAGGCTTGGATCGAGTTTTCGTCGATCGATTGGTTCCACGAGCGCACGACGCCGCGCGATTCATGGCCGGTGTTCGGATCCATCTCGGCGCGGTCTTGCGTTTCCGCCTCAAGCGCGAGGCGGGCGGCGTCGAGCTGCTCGGCCACTTGCTCCATGCGCGAGAAGGGCGTCGTCTGCGGCAGCGTGATGTTCACCTGCATGAAGTCGCCTTCGACCTCAGGCATGAACGTCTGCTTGATGCGCCCGGACGCCATCAGCCCGATCGCCAGCGCCATACAGACGACGAAGATCGACCAGGTGAGGTAGCGTTGCTTCACCGCGAAGCGCAGGACCGGCCCGTGCACCTCGCGCGCGACCCACAGGATCGAGTGCGCGCATTTCTGCTGGAAGCGCATCAGCCGCGCGAGCAGGCTTTCGCCCTGCGGATTCGGCTTTTTCACGTGCGCCAAGTGCGCCGGCAGGATGATCAAGCTCTCGATCAGCGAGAACACGAGCGTGGACATCACGACGATGGAGATCGCCCGCGTGAATTGCCGCGCCTCGCCCTCGATGAACATCCACGGACTGAACGACATCATCGTCACGACAACCGACGCCATCAGCGGCTTCAGCACGAGTTGCGTCGCGAAGATCGCGTTGTCGGCCCCGGTGTGACCTCGCTCGGCGCGTTCATACACCGCCTCGCCGACGATGATCGCATCGTCGACCATAATACCCAGCACCAACAGGAAGCCGAACACGCTCATGAAATTGAGCGAGACATCCACGAACGGCAGGATGAAGAACGACCCCGCGAACGCGGTCATCACGCCGATGGTGGACCAGAACGCGACCGTCGGGTGCAGCGTCAGCAGCAACAGCACGAAGATCAGGAAGAAGCCCTGCAGCGCGTTCTGGAAGAGAATGCCGAGCAGGGCGTTATAGTCTTCGCTCTCGTTGTAGATTTGCGTGATCTGCACGCCAGCCGGCAGCGTCTGCCGGAACTCCGTCAGCGTTTCCTGCACCAGCCGGTCGGTGGTCCAGATGTTGAAGCGATCGGCGTTCTGCAGCGACACCAGCGCCGACGGCTCGCCGTTCATGCGCGAATAGAGGTTGGTGTCCTGGAAGCCGTCGATGACACGGCCGACGTCGCGGATGCGGATCGTGCCGCCGTCCGGCGTCTGCCGCACGATCAGGTTCTCGAAATCGACCTGCGTGTCGGCCAGATGCCGCGCTTGCAGTTGGAAATTGCCATCCGGCGTGCGCACCGCGCCGGCGCCGGTATTGATCGAATTGGCGCGCACCGCTTGCGCCACATCGTCGAACGTCAGCCCGTACGCTTGCAGCGACGCTTCCGACACCTCGATCGACACTTCCGGCGTCCGCACGCCGACGACGATCGTGTTGGCGCCGCCATCGAGCAGCGACAGCCGGTCGCGCAAGCGCTCGGCGGTTTCGCGCAAGGTGCGCTCATCGATATTGCCGTGAACGCCGAGGATGATCGACCAATTGCGGCCGACCTCGCGCTGCACGTTCATCGGCTCCATGCCTTGCGGCAGGCCGGAGATCGCATCGACGCGCGAGCGGACCTCGTTGGTGAGATCGTCAACGTCAACGCCCGGGTTCGCTTCCAAGCGTATCCAGCCGTAACCCTCGCCAGAGCGCGAGCGCACCCAATTGATGCCATCGAGGTCGGACGTCGCTTCTTCGACGCGCACGATCACCTGGCTTTCCATGTCCTCCGGCGAAGCGCCTGGCCACGAAGCTTGAATGCGCACGCCGTCGCCGCGGCCAGCCGGCCAGAATTCCTTCTCCATGCGAAGGAACGACATGATGCCCGCGACAGCGCAGATCACCATGAGCAGATTGCCGGCCACGGGGTTACGACCCCACCAGGCGACCAGACCTCTCAGCATGCTACTCTCCCCGGGCGCGCGATGCGCGGCCCACGCCTTAGCGGCGCAGTTCCAGATTTTCTTGTTGCGCGGGCTGCGCGGCTTGCGGCGCGGCGTTGCCTTCGCGATCGATCGGCGTCACCGCCATGCCTTCGCGCGGCGTCGTCAGCACCGACACGACCAAGCGTTCGCCATCGGCGACGCCTTCGCGGAACAGCACTTCTTCCGCCGTGGTTTGCGCCGGGCGCACCTGGCGGATGTCGATCGTGTTGTCGGCGCCGACGACATAGACGTATTCGTTGCGCTTCAGCGCGCTACGCGGCGCGGCGACCATCGTCTCGCGGCTTGAGCCATCGATCTGCGCCGACACGAACATGCCCGGCGCCAGCGGCGCGGCGTTGCGCGGATTGAACGGGTTGGCGACTTGCACAACGCCATAGACGAGGCGCGTGCGCGCATCGACCGTGGCTTCCGTGCGCACAAGCCGGCCTTCCCAGGTATGGACGCGCCCGCCTGAAGCGACGCTCACATGCGCGGCCGGGCCGGCGTTCGCGCTTGACGCAACAAAGCCCACCGGCGTCCGCAAGGCCGCGAGGTCAGCGTCGGTCAGCGGCACGCGAATTTCCATCGCGTCGGTCGAGAACATCACCGCCACCGGGGTGCCTGGGCCGACATAATCGCCAACATTGGCGCGGCGCTCGCGCACGCGGCCATTGAACGGCGCGCGGATGCTGGCGCGGGAGAGATCAAGCTCCGCCGAACGCAGCGACGCTTGCGCGGCGGCGAGCGCGGCGCGGGCTTGTGCGAGCTGCGGCTCACGCACCGCAAGCGGGGAGGGATCGCCGCGGCCGAGCGCTTGCCAATCCTGACGCGCCAATTCCGCTTCGGCTTCCTCGCGCGCCAAACCTTCTTCGGCTTGCGCCACTTGGCTCTGCGCCCGCACGACCGCGAGGCGATAATCGGCGTCATCGATGCGCGCGAGCACGTCGCCTTCGCGGAAGGCGCCGCCTTCAACATAAGCCGGGCTCGCCCAAACGATGCGGCCCGCCACTTGCGCGGCGAGCGAGGCCTCAACGCGCGGACGCGCTTCGCCTTGCACGTTGACGCTGATGCTGGCCGGCCGCGCTTGCGCGACAGCGAACTGCACCGCAGGCGCCTGCGGGCCCTTGTCCTTCTCTTCCGGCTTCGGCGCGGTAGCGACCATCAGCATGACGCCGGCGACGCCGCCAGCGATCACCAGCAAAGGCGCTGCGTAGATCGCGCCTTTCTTGACCTTCGCGAGCAACGACGTGCTGGCGGGGCTCTCGTCCGCGGTCACGGAGAAATCCATCTTGTTCATTGCGCTTGATCCTCGGAACGGGCCGGGTCGATCCCGCCGGTGCGGGCGCCGCCACCAAGGGCGACGTGGTAGGAAATTCGGTTGGAGACTCTATCGGCGCGCGCGGTGATCAGCCCGCGCTCTGCGTCGATCCGGCGCGTATATGCGTCGATCAGCTCAAACAACGTCGCAACGCCGCGCGCGTACTCGCGCTCGGCGAGCGCTTGCGCTTCGCGGGCTTCGTCGGCGGCGATGGCGAATTGGGTTTCGCGGGTTTCGAGCGATTGATCCGAACTCAGCGCGCCTTCGACCTCGCTCCACGCGGAGATCGCGGTGCTCACATAGGCGGAGGCCGCCGCGCGGCGATCATTGACGCTGGCGCGGGCTTCGGAAATCAGCGCACCGCCATTGAAGATCGGCTGCGTGATGCCGCCGACGATGTTGGAGATCATGTTCACGCTGTCGTCGATATCGGTGAGGCCTTGGCCGCTCGAACCGGCGCTGGCGCGCAGCGTCAGACGCGGCAGCAGGGCGGTGCGCGCTTCGTGAATGCGAAAGCCAGCGGCGCGCATGCGGCGCTCGGCGGCGAGCACGTCGGGGCGGCGCTCCAGCAGATCGCCCGGCGCGCCGGCGCCAGCGATCGGCGTCAGTTGCGGCAACTCGCCATCGGCGACGAGAAGCCCGTCTGGGTAGCGGCCCATGATTTCCTGTAGGCGGCGCGATGCGCCAAGCAATTGCTCGTTCGCTTGCGCCTCGAGTGCGCGGGCAGAGGCGACTTGGCTCCGCGCGGTACGCAGGTTCAGCGAGGAGACAAGGCCTGCGTCGTAACGGCGTTGCGTGAGGTCGAGCGCGCGTTCGCGCGTCTGCAAATCCTCGCGCGCCAGCGCCAGCAGCTGCTGCGCTTCGATCAGGTCCACCCAACCGCGTGCGGTCTGGCCAGCCACCGAGAGGCGTGCGCCGTCGAGATCGGCTTTCGCGGCGTCTGCGGTGAGATCGGAGGCCATCACGCCCGCGGCGACGCGGCCCCAGATATCGACCTCCCACGACGCGATGACGTTCGAGGTCATGATCTCGGAGCGCGTGCGTTCGGACGAATTGGCGACCGGCGTTTCCGTGCGCGTGCCATCGACGCCAACCGAAAGATCCGGCAGCCAGCGGCCAGCCGAACCGCGGGCGCGCCAGCGCGAAGCGTTGGCTGTGGCTTCGGCGCGCTGCAGGTCCGGGCTGCCGGCCAGCGCTTCCCGCACCAGCGAAGACATCTCGGGCGCGTTCATGTCATCGAGCCACGTCGCGGCCGGGGAGGCGGCCAATTCGGCGGCCCGCTCAGCCCCGATCGCCTCGGCCGAAATGTAAGAATCAGGCTCTTCCGGCAGCTTGGAACCGGCGCACGCGCTGGTCAGAGCCATCAGGCTCAGCCCTACCCAAAGTCGCGCAGCGCTGTTCATCGTTCCCCTCTCGCTCGCACAGCCCTTGGGTGTGCCAGTATTCTTATGCGTACCGAAAGTCAATAAATCCGTATCGACTTTCGATAATGTAACGGGCGCAGTCCGGCCCGACTGTGACCCTCGCCACGGAGGTGTGATGCCGGGCGTTAGGCATTCGGATGCGTGCCGGTTGCGCGAAAGTTTCCGGAGCGCCTAATTGCGACCGGCTTCAAACCCATGACGATTACGCAGAGCTTCATCCGACAGATTGCTAACGAACGCGTTGCAGGGCTCGCCTGGGCCGGCGCGGTCGCGGGCGGCTTGGCGGCATTACTTACCGTATGGACCAATCCGCTGGTGGCGCTGCTCTCGGCCTTCGCTGGCGGCGTGAGCGCCTGGGCCGCGATCAATGCGCGCCCAAGCCGGCGCTTTCAGCCGAGCGCGCGCAACGATGAGATCGTCATCGTCGGCCTGCGCGATCTCGCGCCATTGCTTGAAGCGTTGCCGGAAGCGGCGTTGTTGATCGACATCGAAGGCCGGGTCGCCGGTTCAAACGCCGCCGCGCGCCGCGAATTGCAGTTCGAAGCCGCGGGCTTGTTTCTCTCATCGATCCTGCGCCAGCCGGCGCTGCTCGATGCAGTGCAAGCCGCCTATGACGGCGCCGCGCGCACGGTTGAGTACGACACCGCCGATCAAGTCGAACAGCACATCCGCGCTTATGTCGCGCCGGTGCATTGGGGCGATGAAAAGGCCGCTTTGATTGTGTTTCACGATCAAACCGCGCGTGTGAACACCGAGCGCATGCGCGCCGATTTTCTCGCCAACGCCAGCCACGAATTGCGCACGCCGGTGGCGTCGCTGACGCTGTTGATCGAAACGCTGCAAGGTCACGCGCGCGACAATCCGCAGGAGCGCGATCATTTCCTCGGCATGATGCAAGTGCAGGCCGATCGCATGCGCCGGCTGATCGACGATCTGCTTTCGCTCTCGCGCATCGAACTCGACGAACACGTGCCGCCGACGGACCGCGCCGACCTCCGCCAAGTCGCGCTTGAGGTGACGGACGTGATGACGAAATCCGCCACGGAGCGCGGCGTGAAGCTGCAGAATTCTGGCGCAACGAGCGCGGCCCGCGTCGTCGGCGAACGCTTCCAGCTCACGCAGGTGATCCAGAACCTGGTCGACAACGCGCTCAAATACACGCCGGACGGCGGCACGGTGAACGTCATCGTCGGCTACGCCGCCAACCGCGAGGAGGCGCTGGACGCTGGCCGCCGCTGGGAAGAAGCCGGCCGCATCGCTCTGCTCACCCCTGCCGCCGCCGGCAAGCCGTACGTCTATGTCCGGGTTGAGGATTCCGGCCCCGGCGTCGCGCGCCGCTACCTGCCGCGCCTCGGCGAGCGGTTTTTCCGTGTCGAGCGCGAACAGGGCAATGAACGCGGCGGTACGGGCTTAGGCCTGGCCATCGTTAAGCACATCATCAACCGCCATCGCGGCGGATTAATCGTGGAAAGTCAGCCAGGTAGGGGGTCGGCCTTCATTGCATTTGTGGAAGCCGCCTCTGACTAGCGGAGGTAGTTTATTTCACATCAGTGTCATCAAAGACCGGTAGGGGCAGCATGCGGATGGATGGGTATGAGTCGCGCCTGACCGCAGAAGCCAGCGCGCTCCGAGCAAGGGCCGGTAAATCATGGAATTTTCCACTGAACGCGCCATGGGCGGCACGATGAGCGCCCCGGTCCTCGGCGCCAGCGCCGGCGCCCTGATCACCACGCCGACCAAGGTCGCCGCTCGCGACATCAACGTCTTCTACGGCGACAAGCAGGCCCTGTTTGACGTCTCGATCGACGTTCCGGACCGCGCCGTCACCGCCTTCATCGGCCCGTCGGGCTGCGGCAAGACCACGTTCCTGCGCTGCATCAACCGCATGAACGACACGATCGATGGCTGCCGCGTCGCCGGCTCGCTGCAGATCGAAGGCAAGGACGCTTACGCGAAGAACGTCGATCCGGTGGTGCTGCGCACCCGCGTCGGCATGGTGTTCCAAAAGCCGAACCCGTTCCCGAAATCGATCTACGAGAACGTCGCCTACGGCCCGCGCATCCATAACCTCGCCAAGACGAAGGCCGACATGGACGGCATCGTCGAAGCCTCGCTGCGCCGCGCTGGCCTGTGGGAAGAGGTGAAGGATCGCCTCGCCCAGCCCGGCACCGGCCTTTCCGGCGGCCAGCAGCAGCGCCTCGTCATCGCCCGCACCGTGGCGGTGAACCCGGACGTGATCCTGATGGACGAGCCGTGCTCGGCGCTCGACCCGATCGCGACCGCCAAGATCGAAGAGCTGATCGACGAGATGCGCTCGAATTACTGCATCATCATCGTCACCCACTCGATGGCGCAAGCCGCGCGCGTCTCGCAAAAGACCGCCTTCTTCCACCTCGGCAAGCTGGTCGAAACCGGCCCGACGGAGGAAATCTTCACCAACCCACGCGACAGCCGCACCCAAGATTACATCACCGGCCGGTTCGGCTAAACTCATGGCCAGCGCGGACAAATCAAAGCGCGCAGCCGCGGCGCCGGCTTTGGCGCGACAGGTCAAGACGACGATGCCCGATCATACCGTCAAGGCGTTCACCGAAGAGCTCGATGGGCTCCAGCACGAAGTCGCCCGCATGGGTGGCCTCGCTGAAACCGCGTTGAACGAAGCTTTGGCCGCGTTCAGCCGCCGCGACACCAATCTCGCTCAAGGCGTCATCGGCCGCGACGCGAAGATCGACGCCGCTCAGCGCGACGTCGAAAAGCGCGCTGTGAAGTTGTTCGCGCTGCGCCAGCCGATGGCCAGCGACCTGCGCGTCGTGCTCACGGGCTGGCGCATCGCCGGCGAGCTTGAGCGCATCGGCGATCTCGCCAAGAACATCGCCAAGCGGGCGCTGATCTTGAACCAGGCCGAGCCGATCCAGCTCACCAAGTCGATCGACCGCATGGGCCGCATCGCCTCGTCGCACCTGAAGCAGGTGCTCGATGCGTATTCAAACCGCGATGTGCAGGCCGCTGTCGGCGTGTGGTACGGCGATGAAGATATCGACGCGCACTACAACAGCCTCTTCCGCGAGCTGCTGACGTACATGATGGAAGATCCGCGCATGATCTCGTCGAGCGCGCACCTTCTATTCATCGCCAAGAACGTCGAACGCATTGGCGATCACTGCACCAACATCGCCGAATACATCCACTACCTCGTCACCGGCGAGGACATCGCGCGCGAACGGCCAAAAGCCGAGGCGACCGCGACGGAAGATGATGAGTAAATGTCGATGAATCCTCACGTTCTGGTCGTCGAGGATGAGGAGGCGCTCTCCCAGCTCCTCAAATATAATCTGGAGAAGGAAGGCTATCGCGTCTCCGTCGCCAAGGATGGCGAGGAAGCGCTCGTCGTCGCCGACGAAGTGAAGCCTGATCTGGTTCTGCTCGATTGGATGCTGCCGAAGGCGCCTGGCATCGAAGTGTGCCGCCGTCTGCGCGCGCGCCAGGAAACCCGCAACACTCCGATCGTGATGCTCACGGCGCGCGACGAAGAGGGCGATCGCATCCGCGGCCTCGACACCGGCGCGGACGATTACATCTCAAAGCCGTTCTCGATGACGGAGCTGCTCGCGCGCCTGCGCGCCGTGATGCGCCGCATTCGCCCGGGCCTGGCGGAAGATAAGCTCCGTGTCGGCGATCTCGTGATGGATCGCGTCTCGCATCGTGTGAAGCGCGGCGGCCGCGAGGTGCATCTGGGCCCCACCGAATTCCGCATCCTCGACCACCTGATGCAGCATCCCGGCCGCGTGTTCAGCCGCGAACAATTGCTCGACGCCGTCTGGGGCTCGGACGTCTACGTCGAAGCGCGCACCGTCGACGTCCACATCGGCCGCCTGCGTAAAGCGCTGATCGAAGGCGACGAAGCAGATCCGATCCGCACCGTCCGCAGCGCCGGCTACGCGATCGATATCGACGATTAAGTGCTTACAGGTTGGAGCGCGGGCCTTCAGGCCCGCATGCGCGCCTGAAGGCGCGCGCTCCAAGCCACAAACGCGGGCGCTTGCTGGATAGATCGTCCTCTATCCCCGCATTCCCCACCCATCCCCGGATGCGTGGTACGCGCAGTCCGGGGCCCATAACCCCAACTGCCACAAGCGAAAAGCGCGATGGTCGACGCGCAAAGAAACGAAGCACCAGCCCCAAACAATCCGACCGAGTTCAACCGCGCTTACACTCAGCGCAAATGACGACTAGCCCCTTCGCCCCCGAATACACCAGCGCCCCAGAGACAGCGCTCTCGCCCGTCGAGGAACTATGGGAAGCCGCACGCGAATATCTCCACACCGCGTACGTGATGTTCGGCAGCCCAAAGGTGCTGGCTGAAAAAGCCTGGCTCTCGCTCAGCCAATACCGCGCCTGCGCCGATTGGCTCTATCGCTGCGAAGAATTGCTGCGGCGCTTGATCTTCATCAACGCGATGAAATTCTTCGCGCTGCCGCTGCGCAGACTCGCACGCGCGTTCCCGAGCCCCAGCAAATACAAACCGCTCGCGTTCGATCCCGATCACCCCGCGCGCTGGCGCGTGAGTTTCGCCATGAAGCTTGGACCGCCGGCGTCCTCGCCGGCGTACGGCTCACGCATTGAAACAAAAAGCGCCGGCGGGGACGCCGGCGGTCCAAGAAACGAGCCTCCGAACGTCGTGAGCTGTCTCTCACTCGCCCGCCGCTTCGAAGCGCTCCGCCGCGCAGCTTTGCAGCCGATGGGACCAACGCTCCGCCTCGTGCGCATCCTGCAACGCCGCAAGAACGTCGCTCAACTCGCCCGCAAGCTCGCGCGGCCGACGCGGTCCTACGCAAGCTTCAACACCAAGCCCGGCGATCTCGCGATCGCCGATGCGTGCAAGATCGTGGTTGAGGATGGCGACGCGTGGACACGCAAGTACAAGCCGGATTCTAGCTGAGTGGCCCACATCGCTGGCCGTCAAAACCTCCAACGCAGACGCGTTGCGAGGCTAAAAGTACTGGCGTTTGCGGACGCTTGGCCTTCGACAGGCTCAGGCCGGCGCATGGTGGGCGTTGCGCCATTGCCCAACGGCGCCTCCCTGAGCTTGTCGAAGGGCGGCGCTTGCGCGGAGCGAAGATGCCGGCTGGAAGCCGGCGCTCCGCTACGCCGCCACAAACTCCGCCTTGCGATAGCCCTGAAAATAAAGCGCCGTTTCCAGAGAGGTGTGCTTGATCTCAGCATCCGCTTCCGCCGCCACGACAGGCTTCGCGCGATACGCAAGACCGAGCCCCGCGGCCTTGATCATGTCGAGGTCATTGGCGCCGTCGCCGATGGCGAGCGCGTCGTTGGCATTGGCGTCAAGCGCCTTTGCTTCCACCTGCAGCGCTTCCAGTTTCGCCGCGCGGCCGAGGATCGGTTCCTGCACCAAGCCCGTAAGTGCGGAGCCATCGTCCAACAGCACATTCGCGCGGTTCGCATGAAAGCCTGCCAATTCCGCCACGCGCGAGGTGAAGAACGTGAAACCGCCCGACACCAGCACGCAGCGCGCGCCGTGCGCGGCCATGGTCTTCACCATTGTCGCCGCGCCTGGATTGAGCTGCACGCGTTCATCGAAGCAAAGCTGCAACGCGCCGAGATCGAGGCCTTTCAGTTTGCCGACGCGCTCGCGCAGCGCCGGTTCGAACTCCAATTCGCCACGCATCGCGCGCTCGGTGATCGCGGCGATCTCGGCTTTCAAGCCGGCGAAGTCGGCGAGCTCGTCGAGGCATTCGACATTGATGATGGTGGAATCCATATCCGCGACAAGCAGCTTCTTTCGGCGCCCCTCAACCGGCACAAGCGCCCAATCGACGGGGAAGGGCGCCACAGCTTCGGCCGCCTCAGCGCGCAGCTCGCTATCGACGCTGTCATAGATCCATTCCGCGCTTTCCCAGCCGCCCAGCACATCCGGCGGCGGCAGCTTCCGCTTCAGCGCCACACGGCCAAGCATCAACAGCGCCTCGCGGTAAGCGGGCTTGTCGTCGGGATTGGCGACGAAGACGAGGGCGTGCTGGCTCACTCTTGCCCTCCCCCGCCCGATCGCGAAGCGATCGGGTCATCAGGTATCCGGGATCGCTGCGCGATCCCGCGGGGGAGGGGGCAGGGGGTGGGGTGATGCGAGAACAGAGATCGCTTAAGCATGGGCTTCACCTAATGCACGTCGGAGATATTCGCATCCCTTCAATTCGCGGTGCTTCACCCCACCCCCTAACCCCCTCCTCTCGAGAGGAGGGGGAATGAGCGCTCGCGTCCTCCTCCTCATGGGCCCCACGGCCAGCGGCAAGTCAGCGCTCGCGCTCGCCTTGGCGGAGAAGCTGGGCGGGGAGATCGTCAACGCGGATTCGATGCAGGTGTACCGCGATCTGCGCGTGCTGACGGCGCGGCCGAGTGTCGAGGAAGAAGCGCGCGCGCCGCATCTTTTGTACGGGCACGTCGATGCGGCCGAACGCTATTCGGTGGGGCGTTGGCTCGATGATGCGCTGGCCGCGATCGCAGCCATCCGCGCGCGTGGCGCTTTGCCGATCGTCGTTGGCGGCACCGGGCTCTATTTCAGCGCGCTCACCAAAGGGCTCGCGGAAATCCCCGCCGCCAATCCGGAATTGCGCGAAGATTTGCAGCGTCGCTTGGAAACCGAAGGCTCGCCGGCTTTGCATGCGGCGCTTGCATCTGTTGACCCGGAAAGCGCCGCGCGGCTCCAGCCAAACGACGCGCCGCGCATCTTGCGTGCGTTGGAAGTGTGGGAAATGACCGGCCAATCCATCGGCGTGCTGCAGCAAGCTACCAAGCCAGCGCTCGCGCGCGACGAATGGGCGGGTCTGTTGCTGACGCCGCCGCGCGAGGCGCTCTATGCGGCGATCAATGCGCGGTTCGACGGCATGCTTGGCGCCGGCGCATTGGACGAAGTGAGGGCGCTTGCCACGCGCGGCCTCGATCCGCAATTGCCGGCGATGAAGGCGCATGGCGCGCCGGCTTTGATGGCGCATCTGCGCGGGGAGATGAGCCTCGCGGACGCCGCGGCGATCGCCCAGCGCGACACCCGCCGCTATGCCAAGCGCCAGTTCACCTGGATGGCCGGGCAGATGGAGGGGTGGCCGAACGCACCCTCTGCTGAGCTTGAAGCTAGAATGAAACAGGCGCTTTCGTTGCTCGATGCGCAAAAATAGACCGACCGGGCGGTATTTGACGGCTATACGCGGGCAGAATATGCTTCGGCATGTGAGTAGGCGGAAACGCCGATGCACTTGATCTCCACGAGACACCAACTCGCGTTTCCTGTCGCTCGCGCTTCAGGAACCGCGCCCCGGGGCCGCCAGCGGCCCCATTTTTTTGTCTTAGCGCTGGAGCGCCGCGGTGAGCGTGGCTTCGTTGAAATAGCTACGTTGCTCACGCGGCGCGATGCGCGCGATTGCTGCGTCGAAGCGCGTGGCCCAAGACGTTGCGTGGAGCGCCGCGATCGGATCACTCGCAGCGCGCGCGGCGCCGAGATCACGCGAGAGCGCTTCAAGGCGGTGGCGATCGCGCGCGAAGTGCTGCGTCGGCAAGCGTTCAACGATGCGGCCCATCGCATCCTGCGCGGCGAGCAGAAGCAAGCTGCGCGTGGGCGCATCCGCTTCGCGGGCGGCGGCGATGGCGCGGCGCACATCGTCGGCCGCAGTGGTGAGCGTCACGGCGCTCACGTATTGAGTTGGGCACGAGCGCAAGCGCAGCGCGCGCATGTAGGAGAGAACGCCTTCGAACGCCTGCGCTGGCGGCGGTTCGCCTTGGAATTCCTGCTCGATCACGTTGCGGGTAAATTCCGCGAGCGTTGGGGTGTTGTTGCGTCCGAACGCGGATTTGCCTGACGCTCCAGCGAGGTCGGGAATGGCGATCGGGTTTGCAAGGCCATCGCCCAAAGTGCGGCTTGCCCATTCGGAGGTGACGTCGGCGTGCCCGGCGCGATCGGTGAGTTCAGGCAGCAGAAAGCTGGTGTTCATGCCGCCATTGGAATGGCATGCATTGCACGAAAGCCCCGCGCGCGCCGCCGGACCGCCCAGCAGTACGGGCGAGCGAAACAGCGCGCGGCCGATCTCGATCGACGCGTTGCGCTCAGCCAAGCACTCGCTTTGGTGGTGTGTCATGGCGTGCGCCAGGTTTTCGCCAGGCGCAGTCCAGGCTTGCTCACGCAACAGAAACGGCGTGCTTGGCGCTGCCGCGCCGAGCATCAACAAAGCTGCAATGGCAAGCGCGCGGTTCAATTGCTAGCGAGCGCGATCCAGCGCGCGAGTTCTTCGCGTTGTTCGCAGCCATAGGCGCAGAGATCATCGAGGCGCGCGAGTTGGCGGCGGGCGTCGTCCATCCGGCCGAGCTGAATGTAGAGTTCGCCAAGATACTCAGTCGCGCCGAGATGGTTCGGATCGAGCCGCAGCGCTTCGCTATAATAGGCGAGCGCCGCATCGGTGCGGCCAAGCTTGCGGCTGGCGAAGCCCATATAATTCAGCACATCCGCATGCGGACCGACTGCGGCTTCAGCGCGCGCGAGCACATCGAGCGCTTCTGCGTAGCGCTCTGAATTGATCAGCCCCACCGCAACCGCGTAGGCGAGGCGGCCTTCGTGCTCGCTCGGAAAATTCCAGCCGGTGGTCGCCGGATCGGCGGCGGGTGTTTCAGGATTGAGCGCGCGCGTGAGCGCGTCATACGCGGTTTGGATCTGCGCGCGGCGCGACTCTGTACAGTTCGTAGTGCAGGCGTTGAGCATGTTCTGCAGCTCTGCCTGCTGCTCGACAGCCTTCTCGCGATCGTTGAGCTCGAGATAGACCAAGCCCAGCTGCAGATGTGCGCCGACTGGCCCGTTCGCGGCGCTGGCGGCGCGTTCGAGCGGGCGACGCGCATCGCTGTGATCGCCGTTCGACATGTAGGCGAGTCCAAGCGCGAAGTTCACGTTCGCATCGTCCGGCGCGGCGCGCTGGGTGATGCGGAATTGGCGGATGGCTTCGCTGTAATTGCGCGCTTCCATGGCGGCGACGCCCAACCGGTACGCCTCATTCGGATCGGCGCGCGTGCTGGCGCTCGGATTTTCCTGGCGCGGTGTGGACATCGACGAGCCGCCGCCGTCGGCCAGCGCGAACGGTGCGGCGAAAGCGGTGAGCGAAATCGCGCTTACTGCAAGAAGCAATGCTTTGTTGAACATCGGACCCCTCCGATCAATCGGCAGCGATCCTAGCTCCATCAGCGGAAAGCGTCGCGCACGTTTTCGTGACGCGCCTAGATGCGCACCACCGGCGCCGCTGCGCGTGGGTTGGCGATGGCCTGATCGACCGCATCAATGGCGCGTGAAATGCGGTCACGATCGGTCTGATCGCAAGTGCTCCGGCATTGGCGCAGACGCCGCGCCAGCACGTTGCGGTGCGCGCGTGCTTCGGCCGCGTTGCCCAATCGGGCATGCGCGAGGCCCAGATGCGCATGCGCGCTGACGGGTGCGTCGCCGGCGCGCAACACGCGCTCCAGCGGTGCGAGCGCGGCCCGGTTTTCGCCGTTGCCGACGAACGCCACGCCGAGCGCGAGATTGCCGCCCGGGTCATCCGGGTAGGCGGCCACGTACACGCGCAGAGCGTCCACCGCGGCCTGATAATCATTGTGGAAGAGCGCGTCGATGCCGCGTTGGTAGGCGCGCAACGGGTGGTCCAGCCCACGCATGGAGGAGGTCATACGCTGCCGCGTTTCGGCGGGCTGCGCTTCCACATCGACCACGCCCTGCGCGAGCGCCGACGTTGCGGAGACCGCCAAAAGGCAGCACGCCAGTGTGAATGCGCGACCAAACATCTGCACCCCCGCATTTGCTTTGGTTGAGACTATGCCTGGTTGGGGCGTGGCGGAATCACAACTGCGTGACGCGGGCTGCCGCGAGGGCGGGACATCGACCGATCGCCACGCTAAGACGACGAACCGAACGGGGGATTTCATGAAGAATTTGGCGGTGGTGGTTGCGGCGTTGGCGTTTGCGTGGGCGCCTTTGGCGTCGGCGCAGAATCTGTCGCTGCGCGCGCCGCCATGGGCGCAGCCGCTGGTCGCCGCCGACATCACGCCGACGACGGGCGGGCGCGCGCAACTGGCCGCTGACGGCGTCGAGCTTTCGGTGCGCGTGACGGTGGCCCCGACGCGCGGCGGCGTTGCGCGGGTGATCCGATACGATGTGCGCGGCGGCACGGGCCAGATCGAGCTGCGGCGCTTCACGGGTCACAACTCGACCGGCTGGTGGTTGTGGGGTTCGGACGCGCCGACGACGAAGGTCGTGCCGGCCGCGGCGCGCCAGGAGATCGCGACTTTGCTGCGCGCGGCGTCTGGCGTTTCCGGCGCGGTGGCGACGAACAACAATCTCGGCGTTTGCAACGAGCAGGCGTTCGTCGAGATGCATTCCGGCAGTCAATCCACCAGCGCGTCGCGCGATTGCGTGCTAAATACCGATGCGGTGGGGCGTTTGGTGCTGCGCTTGTCCGAGCTTGCGGGCTCGCGCACCGAGGAAGAGCTCGCGGACGCGGCGGTCGCCGAGATCATGGATGCGGATCGCGCGTTTGCGGCGCTCGCTGCGCGCGAAGGCGTGCCGGCGGCGTTTCAGCGTTACGCGGCCGCGGATGGCGTGCTGCTCACCTCGACGCAGCGCTTCAATGGCGCCGAAGGCGCCGCGCAAGCGTTTGCCGACTGGCCGCAAGGCGCGCGTATCGAGTGGGCGCCGGAAATGGGCCGCGTGTCCGCGCGCGGCGATATGGCTTGGACGTGGGGCAATTCGGTGCGCGTCGCGGCTGACGGGACACGCACGCCGGGGCGCTACATTTCCGTGTGGACGCGGGATTACGAAGGCAATTGGAAATATGCCTTCGACGCTGCGGTGCGCTAGCGCCGTAGCGGACCGCCGGCGTCTCGCCGGCTTTTCGTGTCCTTCGTGCGCGCTTCGTGTCTTCGTGTTTCAACACAAAGGTCACAAAGCACAACACTAAGGTCACGAAGTAAGAATGCAGGCGGGACGCCGGCGGTCCTCTGCCGTCTTACCCAGCAAAACCACCACTATCCAAAAACGCTTGCTCGTCAGCACTCGTCACACGCCCCATCACCGCGTTCCGATGCGGAAAGCGGCCGTAGCGGGCGATGATGTCGTGATGGATGACGGCGTATTTCGTGTACTCCGCATCGCCGAGCGCTTCGAAATAGGCGACGGACGCGAGCTGATCGACGAGCGTCTCCGAATGCTCGAACGGCAGATAGAAGAAGCAGCGCAAGCCTTGCTCGAAGCGCTTGTCGAAGCCTTTGGCGATGGCGCGGCGCGCGGTCTCGCGGGCGAGCGCGTCGGTGGCGAAGGCGTGCGCGGAACCGCGATAGAGGTTGCGCGGGATCTGGTCGGTCAGCAGCAAGAGCGCCAGCGCGCCCTCTGGCGTTTCCTCCCAATCCGCGAAGCCGCCGCGCGCGGCGGTGTGGTGGGCGGCCTCGAAGCGCACGCGCAGGTCCGCGTCGAACGCATCGTCCTTGGCGAACCATTTGTCCGGGCCGGATTCGGTCCAGAAGGTGACGACGAGATCGGGCGTCATGGTCGCAGGGCTCCAATGAAAGCTTGCGGGCAAGCTTAGGCGGCGTAGGTAGGAACGCAAAGCAAACTGCGCAAACCGGACACTGAAATGGACGTTTCCTACGATCGCGACGCCGACCTAAGCCTCATTCAAAGCAAGAAAGTGGCGATCGTCGGCTATGGCGCGCAGGGCCACGCGCACGCGCTCAATCTGCGTGACAGCGGCGTGACGGATATTGTCGTGGCGCTGCAGCCGAACGCGCGGCGCGCGGGCGAGGCGCGTGATGCGGGGTTCCGTGTGGTTAGCGTCAGCGATGCGGCGCGCGAATGCGATGTGCTGATGCTGTGCGCGCCGGATGAGGTGATCCCTGATCTTTACGCGCAGGAGATCGCGCCGCACATGAAAGCCGGCAAAACGCTGCTGTTTGCGCACGGCTTTGCGATGCACTTCAAGCTGATCGCGCCGCCAGCTGAGGTGGACGTGGCTATGGTGGCGCCGAAGGGGCCGGGCAAGGCGCTGCGCGATGTGTACGCGCGCGGCGGCGGGCTGCCGTGCATTGTCGCCGTTGCGCAGGATGCCAGCGGCGGCGCGAAGGCTTTGGCGTTGAGCTATGGCGTGGCGCTCGGCTGCGGGCGCGCAGGCATGATCGCCTCGACGTTCGCGATCGAAACGGAGGGCGATCTTTATGGCGAACAGGTCGTGCTTTGCGGCGGGCTTTCGCATCTGATCCGCACGGCGTGGGAGGTACAGGTGGAAGCTGGAACGCCGCCGGAGCTGGCTTATTTCGATTGCCTGCATGAGGTGAAGCTGTTGAGCGATCTCATCCACGAACGCGGCATCGCCGGCATGCATTTGGCCATCTCCAACACCGCCGAGTACGGCGAATACGTCACCGGCCCGCGCATCATCGACGCGCGCGTGAAAGACGCGATGCGCGCCGTGATGGCGGATGTGCGCTCCGGCAAGTTCGCGCGCGAGTGGATGGAGGAGCATCGCTCTGGTGCGCCAAACCTGGCGCGCATGCGCGAAGCGGCGGCGACGCATCCGATCGAGGAAGCCGGGCGTTCGGTGCGGAAGATGTTGGGGCGCGAATGAGTGCCGATCCGCCACAATCATGGCTGCAATTCAAAGCCGCCTTCGCCGAATTGCAGGCGCTTGTTGATGCCGCGGCGAGCGTTGATGAACTGGAGCGCCAGAAGCGATTACTTGTAGCTTTGAGTGCGCTCGAGGTTGCGTGCCTTGCCCTTCCGCAGGTCACGCCAGACCATTTTGATGACATGGAATGGGTGCGCGTCGATTTTCGGCCACGAGTGGCGCAAGCCTTTCCGGACTTCGGCTACTACAACTTCGTTCGACCCGAGGTTCCGTCTGGCGCCGCAATACAATCGGGCGTGAACGATGCCGTAGACGATCTCGCCGAAATTTTGGCTGACGTCAGCGGCGCGCTTGATCATGAGGGGCAGTTCGGTTGGGAGCGCGCGGCATGGGAGGCGCGCGAGTCGTACGAAACTCATTTCGGCTCGCACCTTGTTGACCTGCGCTCCTACGTATATCGGCTGCGTTTCATCGGGCGTTGAGGCAAAGCATATGACCCGCATCGGCACGCCGCTTTCTCCGTCCGCGCTTAAGGTGATGTTTCTTGGCGGCGGGGAGTTGGGCAAAGAGGTTGTGATTGAACTGCAGCGCTTGGGCGTGGAGACGATCGTGGTCGATCGCTACGCCAACGCGCCGGCGCAGCAGGTGGCGCATCGCGCGCATGTGATCGATATGACGGACGGCAAAGCTCTGCGCGCGCTCGTGGAGCAGGAACGGCCGCATCTGATCGTGCCGGAGATCGAGGCGATCGCGACGGATGCGCTGGTGCGGATCGAGGCGGACAAACTCGCGACCGTCATCCCCACCGCCAACGCCGCGCACATCACCATGAACCGCGAGCGTATCCGTGTGCTGGCGGCGGAAGAGTTGAAGCTACCAACATCGCCCTACGCGTTCGCGTCGTCGCTGGAGGAGATGCAAGCGGCGATCGATCGGATTGGCTTTCCGTGTTTCGTGAAGCCGGTGATGTCGAGCTCCGGAAAAGGGCAGAGCCGGCTCAAGAGCCAAGCCGATGTCGCGTCGGCGTGGGACTACGCGCTGAGTGGTGGGCGGGTGAAGCAGCCGCGCGTGATTGTCGAAGGTCAGATCAATTTCGATTTCGAGATCACGCTGCTCACGGTGCGATCCGCAACGGGCACGCATTTCTGCGAACCGGTCGGCCATGTGCAGCTCGATGGCGATTACGTCGAAAGCTGGCAGCCGCAGGCGATGAGCGCGAAGGCGCTGGCGAGCGCGCGCGACATTGCCGGCAAGGTGACGGCGGCGCTCGGCGGGCGCGGGATTTTTGGCGTTGAGCTGTTCGTGAAGGGCGATGAGGTGTGGTTCTCGGAAGTGAGCCCGCGTCCGCACGATACCGGGCTCGTGACGCTCGTGAGCCAGGAGCAAAGCGAGTTCGCGCTGCATGCGCGCGCGATCTTGGGGCTGCCGGTGGATACGTCGCTCCGCGCGCCGGGCGCGAGCGCGGTGATCTATGGCGGCATGGAAGCGGAAGGCATCGCCTTTGACGGCGCGGCGGAAGCGCTGGCGGTTCCGCAAACGGAGCTGCGTCTGTTCGGCAAGCCCGAGAGCTTCACGAAAAGGCGCATGGGCGTGGCGCTATCGCGCGGTGCTGACGTCGCGGAAGCGCGTGCGCGTGCGAAGCAAGCGGCGTCTCTGGTGAAACCAGTAGCGCGTTGATCACCCATTCCCGGATTGCGCGTAGCGCAAGTCCGGGACCCATAAACGCAATCGCTTGCTTGGACGTGCGGTCGACTGCTGCGCCGTCATTGCTGCGGTCTGGGGTTATGGGTCCCGGGCTCGATGCTTCGCATCGCCCCGGGAATGGGTGTAGTGTTGTCGCAGCAGGAGACGCGCGATGCCGACACAACAAGCGCCCATCAATTCAGGCTATGGCGCACGCACGGACGCGCGCGACGCGACGGGCGGGCGCGATCTCAGCGGCAAAGTCGCGATCGTCACCGGCGGCTATTCAGGGCTCGGGCTTGAGACGACGCGCGCGCTAGCAGGCGCGGGCGCCACGGTGATCGTGCCGGCGCGCACGCCGGACAAAGCGCGCAAAGCGCTCGAAGGCATCGCCAATGTAGAACAAGCCGCGCTCGATCTTGCCGATCCAGCTTCGATCGACGCCTTCGCGAACGCGTTTCTCGCCAGCAAGCGCAAGCTCGACATTCTGATCAACAACGCCGCCATCATGGCCTCGCCCTTGATGCGCGACGCGCGCGGCTACGAAGCGCAATTCGCGACCAACCATCTGGGCCATTACCAGCTCACTTCACGGCTATGGCCGGCTCTGAAGCAAGGCGGCGGCGCACGCGTGGTCTCGGTGTCATCAATAGGTCATCGCATCTGCCCGGTGGATTTCGACGATCCGAGTTTCGAACGCGGCGAATACAACAAGTGGATCGCCTACGGCCGCGCCAAATCAGCGAACTCGTTGTTTGCGATCGGGCTTGATCAGCGCGGCGCGGCGCATGGCGTGCGCGCGTTCTCGTTGCATCCGGGCGGCATCATGACGGATCTGCAGCGCTTCATGCCGGAAGAGGAAAAGCGCGCGATGGGTTGGATCGATGCGGATGGCAACGTCGATCCGCGTTTCAAAACGCCGAGCCAAGGCGCGGCGACCAGCGTGTGGTGCGCCACCAATGCGCAGCTCGACGGGCAGGGCGGTGTCTATTGCGAGGATTGCGACATCGCCAAACTCGTTCCGGCTGACGACAAAGGCTTCAGCGGTGTACGCCCGTGGGCGATCGATGCGGCGCAAGCGGACAAGCTTTGGGCGCTGAGCGAGCAAATGACCGGCGTCAGTTTCAACGCCGCCTAAGCGCCGCAATGTCTTAACGTCGCGTTTACCATATGGGCGCGAGCTTCCGGCTTCGAACAAACGGAGTCGGCGCATGTTCTTCGGCGGCGGTCATTCTTGGCGTGGCGAAAGCGGCCGGCGCTATCGGTTCAGGTGCGTGCTGACGAAGAAGGGCCTGCCGCCCGAGGGCAATGGCGGCATCTACATCTTCGTGCGCCGCCGCTGGGGCTTCCTCATGGAGGCGCTCTATGTCGGCAAAGCCGCCGACATTCGCGGCCGGCTGATGGGGCACGAAAAATGGCCCCGCGCCTTTTGGTATTACGGCGCGACGGAGCGCTACGTACTCTACCCGATCCGTGACGAAATCGATCGGCGCCGTGTCGAGGAAGACCTCATCCATGCGCTGAAGCCGCGGATGAATGACGTGGAAATCCCGCAGGCCAACCACGATCCGAAGAAGCATGGCGCGGAGACGCGCCGCTTCTTCGACATGCGCTTCATTTTCGGCAGCCGTCCACAGCGGGCGTAAGTCCGCCGCAGCGAAGCCGCTTGACCCAAGCGCGCCGGCGCGCGACAGGGCGGCGATGAGCGAAACGCCGCCACCGGAGACGCCGCAGCCGAGGCCAAACCTCGGCGCGCAACTCTCGGATTTCGTGAACAATATGGACGCCCGCGCCTGGCGCGCGGTGGCTGTCACGTTGATCCTGTTTGTGGTCGTCGGCGCGATGCTGGTGCTGGGGCGGCTCTTCTACGGCGCTGAGATCGAAGCGTTTATCGACAAATGGCTGGGCGGCGCCGAGCGCGCGCATTGGGGCCTGCCGGCGACGATCCTGATCTTCACGCTCACGGCTTACGTTGGGGCGCCGCAGATCGTGCTGATCGGCGCATGCGTGGTGGCGTTCGGGCCGGAGGTTGGCTTCTGGTACGCCTGGGCGGCGACGATCGTGTCCGGCGCGGTGACGTATTTCACCGGCCGCCTCTCGAGCGCGGCGACTTTGAAACGCTTCGGCGGCGCCACCGGTGGGCGCTTCACGCGCTTCATGGGCAAGAACGGCTTTCTCGCCAGCCTGATCGTGCGCTTCGTGCCGACCGCGCCGTTTATCGTCGTAAACATGGCGTTTGGCGCGGCGAACGTGAATTTCTTCGCGTTTATCGGCGGTTTAGCGCTCGGCGTGCTGCCGAAGACGGCGATCGTCGCTTTCGCGGGCGATGGCATTCTCGACGCGCTTGAGGGCAGGCTGGGTTCCGCGGCGCTGATGGGCGCGGTGGCGATTGCGATTTGGTTCCTGGTGGTGGTGGTCGTGCGCACTTGGGTGCGCCGGCGCGAGAACCAGAACGGCGCCGACGGCGTTGACGACGAATAGGCTCGCCAAAAGCAGGGCTGTCGTTCCAGGATGCGCGCCATGCTTCGAACTCTTCTGCTTTCCGCCGCTGCCGCTTTCGTCATCGCTGCCTGCGCGCCGTCTCCGGGCGCTGACGAGGGTTATGGCGCCAACCCAACTCTCGTCGCGCCAAGCGGTGGCGGGCCGCTGCCGACCGTGAACACCGCCAAGCCGATCGGCTGGGCGCAGGGCGCCGCGCCGACGGCGCCGGATGGCTTTACGGTCACGCGCTACGCGGAAGGTCTCTCGCATCCGCGCTGGGTGTATTTGCTGCCGAACAATGACGTGTTGGTCGCGCATTCGGCGTCGCGGGCGACGCCGGGCGGCGGCATTGTCGGCTGGATCCGCAATCAGATTCAGCGCGGCGCCGGCGCCTTCGCGGAAGATGGCGTCGATCGCGTGACATTGTTGCGCGATGCGGATCGCGACGGCGACGTCGATGAAACCCACGTGCTGAAGGAGGGGCTCAACCAGCCGTTCGGCATGGTGCTGGTGGGCGAGTATCTCTACATCGCCAACACCGACACTGTGGTGCGCTGGCGCTTCACGCCGGGGCAAACTTCGCTCGAAGGCGATGGCGAGGTGATCCATCGCTTTCCGCACAACGAAGCCGGCAACGGCCACTGGACGCGCAATTTGATCGCCAACGCGGACGGCACGAAAATCTACGCGTCGGTCGGTTCGGTTTCGAACATCGCTGACGACGGCATGGACATCGAAGAGGGCCGCGCGGCGATTTGGGAGTTCAATCCCGACGGCTCGGAAGAGCGCGTGTTCGCGACGGGCTTGCGTAATCCCGTAGGCATGGGCTGGGCGCCCGGCTCAAACGCGCTGTGGGTCGCGGTGAACGAGCGCGACATGCTCGGCGATAATCTCGTGCCCGACTACATCACCAGCGTGCAGGACGGCGGCTTCTATGGCTGGCCGTATTATTATTACGGAACGCATCGCGATGAACGCGTGGAAATCCCCGCGAACGTGCGCCTGCGCGAAGCGATCGCGCCGGATTACGCGCTGGGCTCGCACACGGCGTCGCTGGGCTTGTTCTTCTACACAGGCCAAACGCTGCCGCAGACCTATTGGAACGGCGCGTTTGTTGGCCAACACGGTTCTTGGAACCGCTCTGAGCCTGCGGGCTACAAGGTCGTGTTCGTGCCGTTCAACAACGGCACGCCGAACGGGCCAGTGCAGGATTTTCTCACGGGCTTCCTGAACGATCGCGGCGAAGCGCAAGGTCGTCCTGTCGGCGTGGCGATGGATCAGACGGGCGCGCTGCTGGTCGCCGACGACGTCGGCGGCATCATCTGGCGCGTGTCGTGGGCCAATCCAGCGCCAGCGATACCCGCCGCGCCATAATTATTCAGCCGGCGTTTCTGCGGCTTTTTCTTCGGCGGGCGCACCTGAGTTGAACTCGAGCCGGCTGCGCAATTCGTTGAAGTCCACGTTGCGGGCGCGCAGCAGCGCGACGCCCGCGCCAATGATCAGCACCGCAGCAATCGCCGCGCCGATGACGATCGCACCGACATTGCGGCGATGCTTGCGCTCGATGTGCACCGCTTCGACGTGATGTTCCTCGTGCTTGCGGCGCGACAGCAGCAGGCCGCCCAGCACGCACACCGCCACGAACAGCGAGAGCGTGCCGCCGACGAGCACGATGATGGAAATGCGCGTCAGCCGATCTGCCGTCTCAAGCCGTGTCGCGAGCTCGCGGTTTTGTTCTTCGAGCGCGGCGACAGTGGCGGCGCGTTCTTGTTCGGCGCGCTCGGCGAAGGTGAGGCAGCGTTCTTCCGTCTGCTGCGGCGTGACGCCGGCTTCTTCCAGGAATTGCAGCAACACGGTCGAGCGCGTGGCGACGCTGCGGCTTTCGCGCGTGTCGGTGCCGCGCGCGTGCCAGGTGTTCACGCCAATGATGCGTCCGCACTGATCGAGCAGCGGGCCGCCTGACGAGCCGGACGAGATGACCGCTTCGTGGTTGATCGTTGGCAGCGGATCGCCTGTCGGCGCGCGGTCGCGCAGCGAGGCGATGTCGCCCGATGAACGCGACGGCATCGTCGGCCGCACGAGTTCGTTGGCGGGCCGCGAAAGATCGTCGACGTCCGGATAGCCGAGCGCGAGGATTGCATCGCCGGCGCGCGGCTCGATCGTGGAGATGGTCAGCGCCGGCAAATTCGGGCCGCTCGAAAATTCCAGCAGCGCGAGTTCGCTCAGCGGCGAGTAGCGGATGATGCGCGCCGGGATCATGCCGTCGCCTTCAGGCGCGATGATCGCGACGCCGAACATCGGTTGCTGCCGCGCGGCGGCGACAACATGGGCGTTGGTCACCACGAGGTTCGGCGCGACGACGAAGCCTGAGCCGGTGCCGTAAAGCATCCGGCCTTCGGGGCTTTCCGCGATGACCGCCACGCGCACGACGCCGCTCTGTGCTTCGTCGACGCTTTGCGCCGCCGCCACACTCGCGAAGGCGGCGAAGAAGAGCGCCGCCGCCAGCCATAAACCACGTACGATCAAGCCGATCCCCAGCGGGCCCCTGTACCAAAGATCATCGGGCGCCCCCCGCTACGCGGCAAGCGCCCGCGCCGATGAGGGGCGTTCCTTCTTGCTAAAGCGAAATCAATGTGGCGCGCATGCGACGGATCGCAACGTGCGCGGCGCTTTTCAGTCGGCGCCCTTTACCATGCTTCGGATTTTCGCGGCCAGCTCATCGAGCTGAAACGGCTTTGCGATCAAGTCCATACCCGGCCCCAGCATGCTGGAGCCAGCGCTTGAGCCGGCGTAGCCGGTGATCATGAGAATAGGCAGCATCTCGCGGCGTTTGCGCGCGATTTCAGCGAGTTGGCGTCCATTGGTGCCGCCGGGCAGGCCGATATCTGTAATCAACAGATCAATGCGGCGCCCGCTTTCGAGCACCGGGATCGCCGCCTGCGCGCTGCTGGCCTCGATCGCCTCGTAGCCCAGTTCGCTCAGCAATTCCGCGACAAGCAGCCGGACGGTTTCATCATCCTCTACCAGCAGCACGGTTTCGCCAGCGCCGCGTTGCTCTGACCCGGCTGTGTTTTCCTTGCTCGGCGCCGTTTCGGTGCTGATCTGCATGTAAATCGAGACGCTCGTGCCTTTGCCCGGTTCGGAATCGAGCTTCAGAAAGCCGCCGGTCTGCTTGGCGAAGCCGTAAATCATCGAAAGCCCAAGGCCGGCGCCTTCGCCGATGGCTTTTGTGGTGAAGAACGGCTCGATCGCCTTTTCCATCACCTCCGGCGTCATGCCGTCGCCAGTGTCGATCACGCGCAGCACCGAATAGGCGCCGGCATGCTCGCCGTAGGGCACGGCTTCGCGTGCTGTGGATATCGTCACCGTGCCGCCGTCTGGCATGGAATCGCGGGCGTTGATGACGAGGTTGAGGATCGCGTTTTCGAGCTGATTGCGGTCGGTGAGGGCGGATGGCGTTTCCGGATCGAGGTCGAGCGCGATCTTGACGTTTTCGCCCAACGTCCGCTGCAGCAGGTCCTCGAGAGAGGTGGCGACCTCGTTTATGTTGACCGGCTTCAGATCGAGATATTGCCGCCGGCCGAAGGCCAGCAGCCGCGCTGTCAGCGATGCGGCGCGATTGGCGGAGGCGGTGGCGGCGTCGAGATATTTCTCGATGCCTTCGGTGCGTCCTGAATCGATCCGCCGCCGCACCAATTGCATCGAACCGATGATTCCGGCGAGCAAATTGTTGAAATCATGGGCGATGCCGGCGGTCAGCTGGCCGATCGCGTCCATCTTGCGGGACTGGAACAGCGCCTCGCGGGCTTCCTCCAGCTTGCGCTCGGCCTCGCGGCGTTCGGTGAAATCGCGGGTGACCTTGGCGTAGCCGACCAATTCACCGTTTTCGCTCCAGATCGGGTCGATGACGACTATGGCCCAGAACCGACTGCCGTCCTTGCGCAGGCGCCAGCCTTCGCCCTCGAATTTACCCTGCTCGCGGGCGAGCCGCAGCGCACGCTCGGGGAGGCCCGCGGCGCGATCTTCCTCGATATAGAAACTGCTGAAGGGCTGGCCGACGATTTCCTCGGGCGTGTAGCCCTTGATCCTTTGCGCGCCCGGGTTCCAGGTCGCCACCCGGCCTTCGGTGTCGAGCATGTAGATGGCGTAGTCGACCACCGCCTGGATCAGGATCTCGAAGGCGCGTTCGGACACGCGCACGCGTCCGCCTTCTCCCTCCCGGCCGGCCGGGGGAAGCCCTTCACGGGGGTCTTCCACCACACTCAAACTGCTTACCGCTCCGCTCCAACGTAGCCTAACACGCAGGCAACCCTTTCGGTTCCCAGTTTCGCGTGTGGACGGCATGCGGCGCGGGCCTTGCATCCCAACGCGCTACACGGCAAGTCCTGACCGTCGGCGAACGGGGGCGGTCGGTCGGCAGATTGTGCGGCGCTTTCGAGCGTTGCGCGGGACGCACGCCCCTTCGCTCCTGTCAGCCGTTAACGGCTGGCGCCGTTAGGATTGTTAAACTTGCCGCAGTACTCCCGATAGCGGGCTGATTCGGTCAGGTTTTTTCGACGGCGAGGGTTTCGAGGGCATGCTCGGCAATTTGTTCGGTCTCGTGGCGCCTGATCTCGCCATCGATTTGGGGACCGCAAACACACTCATTCACGTTAAGGGCCGCGGCATCGTGCTCGATGAGCCGTCCGTGGTTGCGTACGTGAACGAAGGCGGCCGCAAAGTGGTTTACGCGGTGGGCGCTGAAGCCAAGACGATGCTCGGCAAGACGCACCGCAACATGGAAGTCATCCGTCCGCTGCGCGACGGCGTCATCGCCGATTTCGACGTCGCCGAGGAGATGATCAAACAATTCATCCGCAAGGTGCTGCCGCGCCCGGCGCTCATCTCGCCGCAGATTGTGATCTGCGTGCCGACAGGCGCGACGCCGGTTGAGCGCCGCACGATCCTGGAAAGCGCGCAAGCTTCCGGCGCACGCAAAGTGATGCTGATCGAAGAGCCGCTCGCGGCGGCGCTCGGCGCAGGTTTGCAGATCGACGATCCGTCGGGCTGCATGGTTGTCGATATCGGCGGCGGCACGACGGAAATCGCTGTGCTCTCGCTCGGTGGTCTCGTCTGGTCGCGCTCGCTGCGTGAAGCGGGCGACAAGATGGATGAAGCGATCATCCAATATCTGCGCCGCACCGAGAATTTGCTGATCGGCGACTCGACGTCGGAGCGGATCAAGAAAGAGATCGGCACCGCCAAGGCGCCGGATAGCGGCCAAGGCATGTCGATGCCGATCAAGGGTCGCGACAATCTTTCGGGCGTGCCGAAGGAAATCATCGTCACCGAAGCGATGGTGGCGGAAGCGCTGAGCGAGCCGGTGACGCGCATCGTTGACGCCGTGCGCCAAGCGTTCGAGCAGATGCCGCCGGAACTCGCAGCGGACATCTACGATCACGGCTTGATGCTCACGGGCGGCGGTGCGCTGCTGCGCAACCTCGACGTCGTGCTGCAGGAGCGGATTTCCATTCGCGTGTCTGTCGCTGACGATCCGCTGCGTTGTGTTGTCAAAGGCTGCGGCATCGCGCTCGACAAGATAAGCTCGGCCGAAGCGCGCCGGCTGCTCACCGAAGAAGTTTAAGCCGCAAGGAACGTGCGCTTCGGCGCGCTTGAGAGAGGCGGGACGTGGCCAGACGCAGAAGCGGTGTGCGGCGCGCAGGTACGGGTCGGAAAATCACGCCCGGCCTGATCATCGCCGTGCTCGCGTTCGCGGGCGCGGTGGTGCTGATCGGCTTGCAATTCGGCCGCGCGCCAGGCGTAGGCCAAGGCGCGCAACAAACTGGCGATGACGCCGCGGGCGCAGCTGGCCGTGTGGCGACAGGGCCATTCCGAGCCGGCGAGAACGTGTTCTCGCGCCTCGGCTCGATGTGGACGGCGACCTCGCGCATCGAAGAACTGGAAAACGAAAACCGCGAACTGCAAGCGTGGCGCGAACTCGCCGAGCGCCTGGCTGAGCGCAACGCGCGCTACGAAGCGCTGCTGCGCATGCCGGCGGACGCGTTTGGCGAAGGCGCGGACATTGAGAACTCGATCGCCGCGCAACTCGTGCTCGATAGCGGCGGCCCGTTTACGCGTACTTTGGTCGCGAACGCCGGCGCTGATCACGGCGTGGGCATTGGCTTTATCGCCGTGAACGAAAACGGGCTGGTTGGCCGCGTTGTATCTGTCGGCCGGCGTTCGTCGCGTGTGCTGATGCTGGATGATTACAATTCGCGCATCCCGGTCATGGGCGAAGCGTCGCGCGTGCGCGCGGTACTGGCGGGGCAGGCGACGCAAGCGCCAGAATTGATCACCGGTCCATATCAACTCCAAGCGCCACGCATGGATTTCATCGTCGGCGCCGACAGCCTGCGCGAAGGCGAGCGCGTGGTGACGTCAGGCGATGGCGGCTTGTATCCGCGCGGGCTCCCGGTTGGCGTGGCGCGCCGTGGCGGCGATGGGCAATGGCGCGTGGCGCTTTCAGTGGCGACGCGGCCGATCGATTTCGTGCGGCTCATTCCGTTCGTCGGCGCGGAGAACCCGGAAGCAGAACCTGCTGAGGGCGGCGGGCCGCCGCTCAACACGCAATCTTCTGTCGCCAGCGTTGGCCGTGAGGTGACGCCACCGCCGCCGGGTGCGCCGGTGACAAACGCGCCGCGTCCGCAGCGCGCGCCGACGACAACCCAACCCGCCGCGCAAACGCCAGCCGCGCCGCCGGCGACTGCGCCGACTGAGCCGCAACCGGCGGGACCGACTGAATGAACGCGTTCGCGCTCCGCGCCGCGAGCCGCGAGACGCTGCGCGCTTGGGGCTTCGCGCTCGCGGTGCTGAGCGTGATCTTGCCGGCGCTGCCGCTTGGGCCGCTGTTCGCGCAGCCGCCGATGCCGCTTGCGGTGTTGTGGGCGGCGTATGGTTGGGCGGCGGAAGACAAAGCTTCGTGGCGCGCACCGCTGGTGCTGGTGCTGCTGGGCCTCGTACACGATCAGCTCGCGGGCGGGCCGTATGGCTTGTTCGTGGCGCTCTATCTCTCGGCGTACCTCATCGGCCGCGCCGCCGCCGTCATCATGAGCGCGCCGAACCTGGTGTCGCTGTGGGGCGGCTTTATCGTCACGGCGCTGCTGACAATTCTGATCGCCATGGTGCTTGCGCCGATCGCGCTGGGCCGCCACGTTTCGGTTAGGCCCTACGCGGAAGCGGCGATCATCACTGCTCTGCTGTTTCCCGTGGTGCGGCCGCTTTACATGAACGCCACTAGTTCCATCCCCAAGCCGGGGAGCCGCCGATGAAGAAGCCGAAGAAAGTCGGGACGACGACGCCGAAGCGCGACGTGAACGTGCTGTTCTCGCGGCGCGCTGCGTTCATGTCCGTTGCTGGCGCCGGCGTGATGGGCGCGATCGTGTTCCGCATGGGGCAGCTGCAGACGACCAATCTGTTCAGCCGCGAATACAGTGCGGCGGCGGACGAGAACCGCTTCGACACGCGCGTGATCGCGCCGCCGCGCGGCATCATCTATGATCGCTTCGGCACCATTCTCGCGCAGACGAGCAAGGATTATCAGGTCTCTGTCGTGCAGAACGACGTGGAGAACTTGGAAGAGGTCGTTGGCCGCGTCGCCGAGATTTTGGGCTTCAACGCCGAATGGGCGCGTCGGGCGATCATTCGTGTGCGTGGCGGATCCAGGTACGAGCCGCAGCCTTTGAGTGAGGGGCTAACCTGGGAAGAGTTCAACGCCATCAATGTGCGCTTGCCGGAGCTGCGCGGAATCGTCGCCAATTCGGCGGACGTGCGCGCCTATCCGTTCGACGTGGTCTACGCGCATCCGATCGGCTACGTGCAGAAGCCGACGCAGCGCGACATCGATCGCGTGATCGAGGACGGCAACGAAAGCCGGGCGATGTATTTCCGCAACCCGCACGTCCGTGTGGGCAAGGCGGGCCTCGAAGCGGCGATGGAAGACACGCTGCACGGCCAGGCGGGCTATCGCAAAGTCATCGTCAATGCGCGCGGGGTCGAGCAGGGCGAGGACGAAAGCGAGCGGCGCTTGCCGGTGCGTGGCTCAGGCTTGGTGCTGACGATCGATCACGAGCTGCAGCGCATCGCCATGCAGAATTTCGGCGAGCATTCGGGCTCGGCGGTGGTGATGGATATTCACACCGGCGATCTGTTGGTGATGGCGTCGGCGCCGGGTTTCGATCCGAACTTGTTCGTCAACGGCATCAGCCAAGCGAATTTCGACGCCTACAATCTCGATGAGAAAAAGCCGCTCTACCACAAGACGGTGACCGGCGTTTATGCGCCGGGCTCGACGTTCAAGATGATCGTCGGCATCGCCGCGAAGCAGGCGGGCGTGGAAGATGACTGGGCTGTCGGTTGTTCAGGTGGCTTCTTCTATGGCGGCCGCACGTTCCATTGCTGGCGCGCCGGCGGCCATGGCCGCGTGAGTTTGCACGATGCGATCAAGCATTCGTGCGACGTCTATTTCTACCAAGCCGCTCTGCGCGCCGGGCCGGAGCGCATCGCCGCTGTCGCGCGGCAGTTCGGCTTGGGTCAGCATTTCGATGTGAACGTGCCCAACATCCGCGATGGCCTCATCCCGGATCCGGTGTGGTGGCGAGAGAACCGCAACGAAGGTTGGACGGGCGGCCTCACCGTGAACTACGGCATCGGCCAAGGCGCGATGGGCGTGACGCCGCTGCAGCTTGCGGTGATGGCCGCGCGCCTCGGCAACAACGGCTACGCGGTTACGCCGCGCCTCATTCGCGAAGGGCCGGGTATCTCCGATCCGCCGCAGCCGCAGCACATGGCCGGCATCTCAAGCGAACATCTCGCGCGCGTGCGCGACGGCATGTTCGGCGTTTGCAACGAGCCTGGCGGCACGGCGACGCGCGCTGGCAATATGGGCCTCGTGCGCAATCCAACGACGGGCGAGGTCGTCGAAGCGGGGCCGGGCACGCAAGGCTGGGCGCCGGTGCAGATCGCCGGCAAGACCGGCACCGCGCAAGTGCGCGCGCTCGGCGCCAATCGCGGCCGGCACTATTCGACGATCGAGTGGAAATATCGCGACAACGCGCTCTTCTGCTGCTTCGGCCCATGGCACGAACCACGCTACGCATGCGCTGTGATCGTTGAGCACGGCGGCGCCGGCTCCGCGGTCGCTGGTCCGATCGCCGGCGCGATCATGAAGGCGACTTTGTTGCGCGATCCCTCGCGCCGCGATCCGGCGCGGCTCGCGTCGCTCGAAAGCGGGAGGCAGGCATGACCGCGATTTCCGCCTCCGGACCCACCACGATCTTCGACAAGTTCGCGTCGCTGAATTGGGGGATCATCACGCTTCTCTGCGCGCTCGCGTTCATCGGCGTGTTGATGCACTTCTCGGTGTCGTCGGGCGCGTGGACGGATATGCCGCTCACGCACGGTATCCGCTTCGCGACATTGCTCGTCGTGGCGATGTTGGCGGCGGTTTTCCTCGATACGCGCTTTTGGCTGGCGATCGCTTACCCGCTCTATGCAGGGACGCTGCTGTTGCTGGTTGGCGTGGAGCTGTTCGGCGCAACGCGCATGGGCGCGCAGCGTTGGCTCGATATCGGCCCGCTGTCGCTGCAACCGTCTGAGCTGATGAAGATCGCCATCGTGTTGGCGCTCGCGCGCTATTATCACCAGCTTGATGCGCGCCGCGTTGGCGCGATCCTGTGGACGATCCCGGCGTTCCTTATGATCGTCGCGCCGGTCGCGCTCGTCATGCACCAGCCGGACTTGGGCACGGCGATGCTGATCCTGTTCGCCGGCATCGCGGTGATGTTCCTCGCTGGCTTGTCCAAGTGGATCATCGGCATCGGCGCGGCGCTCGGGGCGGTGGGCGCGTTCTTCGCGTACAATTACGTGCTGCACGATTATCAGCGTGATCGCGTCAACGTGTTCCTCGGCATCGCCGACGATCCGCTGGGCGCGGGCTATCACGTGCTGCAGTCGAAGATCGCCATCGGCTCAGCGGGTCTGTTCGGGCGGGGCTATCTCAACGGCACGCAGGCGCAGCTCGACTTCCTGCCGGAGAAGCACACCGACTTCATCTTCACGATGATCGTGGAAGAGTTCGGCCTGCTTGGCGGCGTGCTGGTGCTTGGGCTCTATGGCGGCCTGATGGCGCTGGCGCTCAACGTCGCGCTGCGCGCGCGTTCGCTGTTTTCGAAGCTCGCCGCGGCGGGCATGGCGGCGACGCTTGCGGCTTATGTGTTCATCAACACGGCGATGGTGATCGGCCTGGTCCCGGTCGTCGGCATTCCGCTGCCGGTGATCTCGTTCGGCGGCACGGCGATGACGACGTTGATGGTTGGTTTCGCCATCGTGCTCAGCGTCGATCTGCACCGCGATCAGCACGGCACGCGCGGCTGGCTTTGGTAGGTAGAAGCCAGAAAATCAGAAAATCAGAAACCAGAAGCCAGAACGCTCAATCCTTCTGATTTCTGGTTTCTGACTTCTGATCACCACGCCGCTTTCGTGACCATCGCATCCGTCGCTCGCACCAGCGCGTCGACGATGCCGGGCTCCAGGCTGGAATGGCCAGCGTCGCCAATAATGTCGAGCTGCGCTTCCGGCCAGACGCGCTTCAACTCCCATGCGGAGGAGAACGGCGTGCACATATCGTAGCGGCCGTGGACGATGTTGCCCGGAATGCGGCGGAAGGTTTCGGCCTGCTTCAACAGCCAGCCGTCGCTCTCGAAGAAGCCGCCATTCATGAAATAATGGCACTCGATGCGCGCGAAGGCTTCGACGAAACGATCTTCGTTGAAGCGCATCGGCAGGGCTGACGGCCCGGCGATGGAAATGGACTCGCCCTCCCAACGCGCCCAGGCGCGCGCTGCGGCGAGGCGCTCTTCGCGATTATCGGATGTGAGGCGCTTGTAGAACGCCGGCACAAATGCGCTGCGTTCAGCTTGTGGGATTGGCGCGACATAGCGATCGAATGCGTCGGCGAACACGTTGCTCGCGCCTTGTTGGTAGAACCAATCGATCTCGTGCTTCGTCAGTAGGAAAATGCCGCGCAACACGAGGCCGGCGACGCGCTCAGGATGATTGGCGGCGTACGCCAGCGCCAGTGTCGAGCCCCAAGAGCCGCCGAACACGAGCCATTTCTCAATGCCCAAGCGTTCGCGGATGCGTTCGATATCGGCGACCAGATCCCAGGTCGTGTTCTCGCGCAGCTCTGCGTGCGGCGTCGAGCGGCCGCAGCCGCGCTGATCGGCCAGCACGACGCGATATTTCTGCGGATCGAAGAAGCGGCGCATCTCCGGCGACAGCCCGCCGCCGGGTCCGCCGTGCAACGCGACGGCTGGCAGGCCTTTGGGATTTCCGGATTGCTCGTAATAGATCGTGTGCAGGGGCGAGACCTGCAGATAATCGGATTGATAGGGCTCGATCGCGGAATAGAGGTCTCGCCGGGGCGTTTGCATGCTCATGTTGCGATCGGGGGCCTTCTCAAATCGAGCTTAGAGGGTTAGGGGCCTCGCGCGCCCCGAGCAAGGGGCGGAGCCTGTGAATGTCCGACAGCCCGCCTTCGATTTCACGCGCCGTACGTGTGACGATGCTGATTTGCTGCCTTTATGGCACGACCGGCCTCGTCATGCCGTATCTCGGCCGTTGGCTCGAGGTTGAGCGTGGGCTGATCGGCGCAGAAATTGGAATGATTTTGTCGCTGCCGTCGCTGGCGCGCATTGTCACCGGGCCGTTGCTTGCATTTTGGGCGGATGGCGTCGCCGACCGGCGTTTGCCGATGCGCGTGATCGCTGTGAGCGGCGTGGTTGCGTACGCCGCGTTCTTCCTGCTCGCGCGCGATATGACATCGCTGCTGATCACCGGCTTCATCGCGCTGACGTTGATGTACGCGCTCGCGCCGTTCGCGGAGGGCGCGCTGCTGCGCGCAACGGCGACGGGAAAGATCAGCTACGGGCTCGCGCGTGGATTTGGTTCTTTGGCGTTCATCGTCGCCAACGTGCTGGGCGGCATTCTGATTGCGCGCTTCGGCTTGGGCGCAGTCATCGTCTGGGTGATTTCGTCGATGAGCCTCGCGGCGCTCTCGGCGATGTTCGGCCTGCGCGCCGATCCAGCGCCTGCCGGTGCGAGCGAACGCAGCCCCGGCGAGCGCTTTAACGAAGCGAAAGCGTTGCTGCGCAACCGCCGCTTCTTGCTGCTGATCTTTTCGTGCGGCCTCATTCAAAGCGGGCACGCGTTTTTCTACAGCTTCTCGACGCTCGTCTGGCGCGGACAAGGCATTTCACCGGAGGCGGTGGGCCAGCTCTGGGCGATGGGCGTGCTGATCGAGGTCGCGTTCTTGTGGGCTTTGCCGTTCGTGGAGCGGCGCTCCTCGCCGGAAGCGCTCATCTTGATTGGCGCTGGCGCTGGCGTCGTGCGTTGGCTCGCCATGGGGTTCGGACCGACCGGATTTTGGCTCTGGCCGCTGCAGGCGATGCACGGACTCACCTTCGCGGCCGCGCATATGGGGGCGATGCGATTGCTCTATCGCGAGGCGCCGGAAAGTTCCGCCGGCATGGCGCAAACGCTCTATTCCGCGCTTTCTGGCGGCCTGCTGCTCGGCGGCGCCACTCTCATTTCAGGCGTGCTTTATGATACCAATGGCGCGCAGGGCTATTGGGCCATGGCCATTTTGTGCGCTTTTGGCGGGATTTTGGCCCTTCAATTGACCTCGCCGCCGCCCCGCCAGCGCCCCATTGCTTAATTCTTTCTGACCAAAGCAATGCCTTCGCGTGACACGCGCGCGCGGGTTCTTTGCGCTTCGTTCTCTGTTAGCGCTTATAGGTTTGGGAAACGGAAAGGGCAGAATGGCCGAAGAGGCCGCATTTGACCTCCTCGACGAGGGCCGCGCTTTAGCGCTGAAGGGCGACTGGACGGTGGACACCATCGCCGCGCTCGAAGGTGAATTGCGCGCCATTGGCGAGCGTTTGCAACCTGGCGCGACCTTGGACGTTTCCGCTCTGGGACGCATGGATGTCGCGGGCGCATATCTGATCGGGCGAACTTTGCGCGGTGCGCAGCCGGACGGCATGGTGCGCGTGCGCGGCGAACATCCCTCCGCGCGCAAGCTCATCGAAACGGCGGGAAAGTCCGCGAAAGAGCCCGCCGCGCCGCCGGATCATCCGCATGGATTGCTCGGCTTCGTCGAGGTGATCGGCCGCAATGTCGGGGCGATCGGCGAAGAGATCATCGAGACGGTGAGCTTTTTCGGCGAGACGCTGAGCGTGCTTGGCCGCTTGCTGCTTCGGCCGACAAAAATTCGCTGGGTGTCCGTCGTGCACACGATGGAAGTCGCTGGCCTCAACGCGGCGCCGATCATCGCGCTGCTCTCGTTTTTCATTGGCCTCGTCGTTGCCTATCTCGGCGCGCGCATCCTCGGCGATTTCGGCGCTTCGGTCTTCACCGTTGAGCTTGTTGCGTTCTCGATGATGCGCGAATTCGGCGTCGTCATAACCGCCGTTCTGCTCGCTGGCCGTACCGCGAGTGCGTTTACCGCCGAGATCGGCGCGATGAAGATGCGTCAGGAAATCGACGCTATGCGCGTCATGGGCATCGCGCCGATGGAAGCGCTGGTCGCGCCGCGTGTGCTGGCGATGCTGGTGATGACGCCGATCCTGACGTTCGCGGCGGATATGGCCGGCTTGTTCGGCGGCCTGCTCGTATCGTGGGCCGAACTCGGCGTCAGCCCCAGCATGTTCTTCAACCGCATCAGCGAACTCGTGCCGGCGCAACATTTCTGGGTGGGCATGGTCAAGGCGCCGGTGTTCGCGTTGGTGTTGTCGATCATCGCCTGCAAACAGGGGCTCAGCGTCGGCGGCGACGTCGCCTCGCTCGGCAGCCGCGTCACCACGTCGGTGGTGCAGTCGATTTTCATGGTGATCCTGATCGACGCGGGCTTCGCGCTCTGGTTCCTGGAGATGGATCTGTGAGCGAGGATATCGCCATCAAGGTGCGCGGCATCGTCACGCGCTTCGGATCGCAGACCGTGCACAACGGGCTCGATCTCGATGTGATGCGCGGTGAGATCCTTGGCGTCGTCGGCCCGTCCGGTTGCGGCAAGTCGGTGCTGCTGCGCGAGATCGTCGGCCTCGATGCGCCGACGGAAGGCGAAATCGAGTTCGCGCCATTGGAAAACGGCGAGGAGCCGCGCATCGGCGTGATGTTCCAGGATGGCGCGCTGTTTTCGACGCTGACGCTGCTTGAGAATGTCGAAGCGCCCTTGCGTGAGCACACGGATCTGTCGCCGGAACTGCGTGCTGAGATCGCTGGCCTGAAGCTGGTCATGGCTGGCCTGCCGCCGGAATCGCATCACAAGCGGCCGTCGGAAATCTCCGGCGGTATGCGCAAGCGCGCCGCTGTTGCGCGGGCGCTGGCGCTTGATCCGGCGATCCTATTTCTCGATGAGCCGACCGCGGGTCTCGATCCGATCTCGGCCGAACAATTCGATCGCCTGATCGAAGAACTGGCGCGCGCGGTCGGGCTCACCGTGTTCCTGGTGACCCACGACCTCGACACCTTGCATGCGGTCTGCGACCGCGTCGCGGTGCTCTACAAAGGCAAGGTCGCCGCGATCGGCACAATTCCGGAGGTCGCAGAAAACGCGACAGGCTGGGTGAAGGAATATTTCTCAGGGCCGCGCGGACGCGTGGCTGAGCGCGCAGCGCGCGGAGGCGTGTGATGGAAACGAAAGCGAAGTACGTTCTGCTGGGGACGGCGACGCTCATAGGCGCCGTTCTCATCATGCTGTTCGCCATGTGGATGGCCAATTCCGAATTCCGGCGCGGCTACAACGAGTTTGACATCGTGTTCGATGATCCGGTGCGTGGCCTCGCCGAAGGTGGCGAGGTGCGCTTCAACGGCATCAAGGTTGGCGAGGTGCAGACGCTGCGCATCGATCCGCGCGATACGCGCCGCGTTATCGCCCGCGTGCGCGTTTCGGCCGACGTGCCTGTGAAGACGGACAGCCGCGCGCAGCTCGAGCCGATCGGCCTGACCGGCGTCACGCTCATTCAATTGTCCGCCGGCTCCGACGATGCAGCGGAGGTGCGTCAGAGTTTCGGCGGCCCTGTGCCGGCGATCGAAGGCGAGGGCAGCCAGATCGACGCGCTCGTCGCGCGCTCCGAGGACATCGCTTTGCGCGCCAGCGAAGCGATGGCGGCGGTGCGCGATTTGTTGACGGACGAGAACATCGCCCGCGTGACGCGGATGGTCGAAAACCTCGAAGCCGTGTCCGCGCAACTCGCGGATCGAAATTCGGTGATCGGCCGAGGCGGCGAGGCCGCCGGCGAAATCAGCGCGCTTGCGCGTCAGTTGCGCGAAGATACGGCGCAGCTCAACGAAGTGATGCAGCAGGTGAACACAGCCGCCGGTGTCGCCTCCGGCCAAACGCTGCCGGAACTCGCGCTTGCGGCCGAGGAAATCCGCCGCGCCGCCGCGAACATCAGCCGCGTTGCGCAGAACCTTGAAGAGAATCCCTCAATCCTGACGCCGCAATCGCCGCGGCCGACCGTGGAGCTCCGGCCATGATGCGCGTCCTTCTTCTCGCTTCGACGCTCGTGCTCTCGGGCTGCATCTCGCTCCTGCCGGAGCCGCCACCGCCGCCGCGCGTATTCGCGCTTGAGGCGGGGCAAGTGGAGCGCCTGCAGGGCGCGCCGATCAACGTGGTGATCTCCGTCGCCGCGCCCGGCGGCGAGCGCGCGATCCTTGGTTCGGACCTGATCTGGCGCAACGGCGATGAACTCGCTTACGTCGCGCAGACGCAATGGTCGAACCGCGCCAGCGAAGCACTGCAAGGCGCGCTGGTGGAAACTTTGGCGCGGCAGGGCCGCTTCCGCGCCGCTGTGCGCGCCGGCGATGCGCGTAGCGAGTACGAAGTGCGCTGGGACGTTTTGGATTTCGAGGTCCAAGAGAACGGCATGAGCGCGCGCTTCGTGGCGGACGTGAAAATCATCTCCGCCGCCAATCGCCAGATCATCGCCTCAGAGATCGTCAGCGCCGAAGCACCCGTCAGCGATCGCGCCGCTTCCGTGGCCGCTCAAGCGCTTGCGCGCGCCGCCCGTGAAGGCAGCGCGCGCATTGGAGCGTTTGCAGCAGACGCGGTGAGCGCCGATCAGGCGAGCGCGGCGTCGATCAGCAGATAAGCGCACACGAGGTCCGCGCCTTCGGCCTTGTTCTGGCTCTTGGCCAGATCGGGGCGTGCGCGGAAATCGGCGGCGATCTTCTGCGCCGTCGCGTGGCGCTTGATGTGGCGCGCGACGCGGCTGACAGCGGCTGGAGCTGCATCGGTCACGGCTTGACGGCGGGCCGCCGCGCCGTTGCGCGAATTGCGGGCGATGGCTTCGAGATCGGTCGGCGCCAGCGCCAGGTCGAGATTGACGCCCGAGGCAAGCACGATGTCGATCGCATCAGCTTGCAGCACCGAGTCCGGTGACTTTTCCAACGAGCCGAAATCCACGAGATCGAACGCGTCATTGCTCGGCGCCGGAGCTTCTTCGCGCGCTGGCGTGAAATTGCCCCACGAGCCGAAGCCCTTGAACGTGCCGCCGAAACCGCCTTTGCGCGGTTCGTCAGCCTTGCGCGGCGCGCCACGCGAAACAGCGGCGTTGGCGGCGGCGTAGAGATCATCGCTTTCCGAAGATGTGCGGACCGGTTCCGGCTTGCGTTCGATGACGCGTTCAACCGGACGCTCCGTCACGCGCGCTTGCGGCGCGGGGGCGGGCGTCGCGCGGCCGCCAGCGGCGGCTGCGAGCGCGGTGAGGCGCTTCTCGATCGTCAGTGCGTGCGTATCGGCGGCGGCCTGGCTCTCGGTCGAGGCCACGCGCGCGGCTTGAGCGGCGCCTTGGAGACGCTGCAGCGTGTCGGCGGCGGCTTCCTGCAGCGCTTGCGTTTCAGCGCGGATCGATTGTGCGGCGCGCTTGGCTTCAAACACGGCGGTGCGCGTCGTTTCGCGAACCGCGGCGGCGGTTTCGTTGGCGGCGAGCACGGCTTGTTCGGTCGACTTGCGGGCGGTGTCGGTGAGGCGCGTCGCTTCGGTCAAGCCGTCGAGCATCTTCACCATCGTGCCGTTGAGCTGCGCCGTGGCGGCGTGTGCGCTGTCGGCGACTTGGTGGAACGCGGCGGTGCGCTCGCCCATCATCGTGGCCGAGGCGGCGAACGAGGCGAGGTGCGTTTCAAGCGCGTCCTCAGCGGCGGTGATTTCGGTTTTCACCAGCTTCGAGGCTTCACGCATCAGGCGCACCTGGCGGCCGATCGTGTGCGCCATGGTTTCGGTCTGGCCGCGCAGCTCGACATTGAGCGAGGCAATAGCGTGACGCTCGTGCTCGAGTTGGTTTGCCATCAGCTGGGCGTTCTCGCGCGTCGCGCTGATGGCGCTGTCGAACATGTTGGTGTTGCGCTGGGTGAGCGCTTCGAGTTCGTTGAGGCGATTGAACGCGGCGGAGACGGCGTCGTTCAACGCTTCGATCTCGCCCTTCACCGTCATCGACAGACGCTGCGCCTGCTTCTCGCTTTCGAGGATGGGCGTGTTGTTGTCGTGGGCGAGGCGGGTGAGCTCAGCCGCGAAGCTGCGCGCCTTCACCGCTTCACCGGCGGCGGCGGCGGCGAGCCAGAAGAGGAGGGCCGGGCCAAACGCCAGCGCGATCAGGCCGACTTGCATCGCCGGATCCATCGCCATCAGAGCGTCAACGCCATAATAGGAGAGCGGTGCGCCAATCGCGCCGCCGATCCAAACGAGCGCCGCGAGCCCGCCGGCAAAGGCGGCCCACGAGAACGGCGTTTTCACCTTACGCGCCTTGGCGGCGCGGGCTTCGGCTTCGATCGCATCGAGATCGATCTCTTGCGCGCGCGTCTCCGTGAGCGTCTCGGGCTCGCCGAACATCTCGAACGGATCGCGATCCTTATCGTCAAAATTCATGACTAACTCCCACGCCAATGGCGTTTGAGCTGTCGAGTGCAACGCACGTGCCATTTAAGACGCGCGGAATTCGCGCCTTTGGCGTGCGGAAACGAGGCAATTGGCAGTAGGCAGTGGGCAGTAGGACAGTGAATGCAGCCGGTGGCGCTAACCAACCGACTGCCGACTGCCGACTGCCTATTGCCTAACCAGCGGCGCTATCGATCAGCAGAAACGCCCGCGTCGCATCCGCGTTCATCGCGGCGCGGCCGCGTGACAGCAGCTCGGCAATGCGCGCGCCGTCATTGCGCAGGAACTGCATCGCTTCTTGGTTAGCGTGGGCGTCGTGGGCGAGATACTCCGCCAGATGCTCCACCGCTCCGGGCGCGGCATCACGCACCGCGCGGCGGCGCGCTTGCGATCCGGAGCGCGAACGCTGGGCGACACGATCGAGGCCGGACGCAGAAAACACTTCATCGAGACGCAGGCCAGCATGGGCGATGATGTCGACCACGGGCAGCGAGGTCGTCGCGGCGCCCGCTTGGCGTGGCTCGGAGATTTGCTGCGTTAACCGCGCGACCGCATCTTCGTTCGGTTGTGACCGGCGGCGGCGCTGCTGCGGCTCTTGCGGCTGCGGCTGATCCTCATCGAAGTTCGAAAGCAGCTCGCGCCAAGTCCAGTTCGGCGGCGGCGCGCCGCGTTCGGTGGGGCGTTGCTCGCGTTCCGGTGCGCGCGGCTCGTCGCGTTCACCAAACATCGACGGCTCTTCGCGACGCGTGCGGGGCGGTGGCGCGTTCTCAAGCGGGTCGCGGGCGTTGCGCCAATCGGGATGCTCGTAACGCGGCGGCTCCGGCTCTTGGCGGCGCTGCTGCGGCTGTTGCGGCGCACGTGGGCGCGCACGGGCTTCATCACCCACTTGCTCGGCGGCAGCGCGCGCACCGATGGCGGCAATGCGGGCTTCTTCAGCGGCTTCGCGCAAACGATCGAGCGCAATCGCCGCTTCCTGCTCGACATTAACCGCTTCGCCGCGGATGAGGTCGGCGGCGCGCTTGGCGTCGTCGATGGCGCGGCTGGTGGTGTCGCGCACGGCGCTGGCGGTGGAGTTCGCGGCAAGCGTCGCGGCGTCAGCCGATTGGCGCGCGGCGTCCGTAAGGTCGGTCGCTTTGGCCAGAACTTCGAGCGCGTTGGAGAGGGCCTGCTCCAAACGCAGCGCCGAATCCGCGCTGGCTTGCGAAGCGCCGGAGAGGGCGTGCGTACGGTCGTTAATCAAGGCTGCCGCCGCGCCGAAAGAGGTCATGCGGTGGTCGAGCGTTTGATCGGCGGCGCGGATTTCGGCCTCGGCTTGCCGCGCGGCGTGGGCGATGGCTTGCGTGTGGCGGGAAATGGAATCGCCGATCAGCTGCGCTTGGCCTGTGAGATCGCGCGAGATCTTCAAAAGCTCCTCGCGTTCGCGCTCCATGCCGGAGATCATTTGCGTCGCGCCGGCCTTGGCCTGGTCGCTCATGTCATCGACGGCGCGGGCCTGGCGGGAAACCATGCCCTCGACCTCGGCCAGCTTCGCGAGCGTATGCTCCAGCGCCTGGTCGAGCTGGTTGATCTCGCCGCGGACGGTCTTGGCGAGCTTGCGGGCGGCTTCCTCGGCGCTTTGCTCTGGGTTCATCAGCCGGTCAGCGGCGTCAGCCAGGCGTTGAGCCTCGGCCCGGGCGCGGGCGCCCTCGCGCGCGGCGGCGCCAGAAAATACCGCCATCAGCGCCGGCAGCGCGGCGGCGGCGATCAGGGCGGCGAATTGGGCGGGCTCGAGCCTGGCGATCCCGTCGCCGCCCAAGAGCGCGACCGAAACCGCGGCCGTGGCGATGATCCAAACAATGGCGACGCCAACCGAGAGCCGCGAGATCATCGCGCCAGGTTCAGCTTGAGTGGGAGTGGGCGTTTCCAACTCGGGCGCGGCGTTGTCCATCGCTGCGTCGTCCTTCACTTGTCGCCCCCGCCGCCAAATAGCCTACGCGTTTTGGTGAACGCGTCATTAGCCTTATTCATCAACGAAAACTGAATAAGTGGGGCGTTTCCAGGGCGAACACCCTGGAAGGCATGAAACTTCAACTCGATTGCGAAGAATTCAGTCGTTGCAGGGCGCTTGAGCGTCAGCGGCGCAGGCAGCGCTCGGCTGCTGCACGTCACGCTCGGCGACGCGCTCCATGCTGACGCCGACCCATGCGAGGGCCATCGCCACCAACCAATCACGAAGAGTTACGAGCATGCTCAGCATCGCCGTTCACCTTGTCGGCGTTCTTTGCGCCGCTCCGCGCGGTTCCGCAAGCGCGCCGCCGCCACGTTCGGGCGACAAATTCGTGAAAGCGCGGCTCGGGAAAACTTCGCGTCCGGCGCTTGACCGGGGGGCGAGATACGCTAAGTTGCACGTGATGTTACAACATAACACCGAGCGAGCAGGGCGGCGGGCCCATTTGGCCCACGCAGCTGTGGTTGGCGTTCACGCCATCTGCTGCGGCATGCCGGTGTTGGCGATGCTGGCCGCCGGGGTGTCGGGGGTTACGTCTGGCACGGCGCTGCTGGCGACCTCGGTGGAGAGCATCCACGACCTGCTGCACGCCCATGAGGTCTGGATACTCAGTCTCTCAGCTTTGTTGGTGGCGATTGGCGCTGGTCTCGAAGTGGCCGCGCGCCGCAATGGTCCGAAGCCGTTTCCGTGGCTGTTTGCGCTTTCGGTGGCTTGCTTCTTCTTCAACGTCGCCGTGATCCTGCTGCACCGAGGCTAGGCCAGCAGCCGCCGCGCGATCGCGCCAAAGCGGGCAAGGGCGGTTTCAGAATCGAAATGATCGAGCGCGCGGCGTTGCGCGAGGGCGTCGAGCACCCCGAGCACGGCGTCTGCGATCGTCTGCGCGTCGGAACGCCCGATCAGCGCCGCGAGCATCGCGCGATTGCGCGCGTCGCGTTTCTCCAGCGCGCGCGCCAATGCCGGATCGTGCGCGGCTTCCGCCCAAAGCGCCACGTGGAGCGCGGCGCTTTCGCCGAGCGTGACGCGCGCCAATTCGTTGACGCACGTTAAGGCATCGCCGCCGTTTGCGAGCGTGGTGTCGGCTTCGGCCTGCGCCTCATGCGCCAAAGCGGCAATGATTTCGGCCTTTGAGCCGAAATAGCGATAGAGCATGCCCGGACTGATGCGGGCTTCACCGCAAATGTCTTCGACGGTGGTGACGCTCACGCCCCGCGCCGCGAAACATTCGCGCGCAGCGTCAAGGATTTGCAGGCGCCGGCGTTCCGGCAGCAGGGGATCGGCGTGGCGCATCGAATCGAATTGATTGTAACGCTTGCCGAGCGCTTAACGCGTTCGAATATTGAACTTAGTTTAGCATAAATTCATCGCTTACTGGCAGCGTCGCCCGACCATTCGACCGAGGCGCGCTCAATGCCTTATTCACCGCCGACGGCGCTCGCGAGCACTGCAGACACGCGCCGCCGCGAATTGCCGGCGGCGTGCGCCTTGGCCCTGCTGACGGGCGGTTTGGCCGCGGCCATCACCGGCGAAGGCTTCGCGGTGTTCTGGGCAGGCGTCATGGCGCTGCTCCTGATCGCCGACGCCGAAATCTATCGCCGCCTCGATGCGCGCGAAGCGCCGCTTGGACCGCGCGCGATCGCTGCGCTCTCGGCGTGGGCGTTCGTGCATTCCGCGTTCTACTCGTCGCTGCCCGCCGCGCTTTGGTTCGATGGCGAGCCCGCTGGCGCGGCTGCGGCGATGGTGCTGTGGGTTGCGGGCGTGGTGCGCCAGTTCGGCGCGACAGGGCGCATTCTGCCTGTGGCGATCGCCGGCGCTGCGCCGCCTGCATTGTCGCTGCTGATCGCACCGCTTGCGATCGCCGCGTCTAGCGCGCAGCCGGATTGGGATTTGGCCGTGATCGCTGCCGTCGGCGGCGCGACTTTGATGATCTACGTCACGCAAGCGCGCATGAGCGCGACGGCGGCTGAGCGCGCAGTGCGCGACTCTTTGGCGAAAGAGGATTTGCAGCACGCGCTGACGCAGCTCTTGTTCGACAGCACCGATGTCGCCGCCGTGCTCGTTGATCGTGGCGGTCGCATCGTCGCGATGAGCAGGGGCGCGGAAGAACGGCTCGGTGCGAAGGATGCGCAAGGGCGGCGTTTTGAAGATCTCATTCTGCTGTCGCCGGAAAACTGGAAGCAGGCGCTGACGAGCGCGCTCGAAGGCGAGACCGTGCGTCACGCCGAGGACGAAATTCTGACGACCGCTGGCCGCCGTTGGTTCGAATGGGAAGCGCGGCCGTGGCGCGATGCCGAAGGCGATATTTGCGGCGCGCTTGCGGTGGCGCGCGATGTTACCTCGCTTGTTGAAGCCCGCCGCGCCGCCGCCGCGAACGAAGAACGCTTCCGCATCGCGCTTGATGCCGGCCTGCACGTTGTGTGGGAGGTTGATTACAAGGCGCGCAAGATTTCGTGGTTCGGCGATGTCGAGAAGCTCTATGGCGAAGCGTTCACCTTCGAGCAATTCGACAAGAACACGACGACCATCATTCACGAAGACGATCGCCTGAGCTTGGCCGCCTATTTTCACGAGGTCGCCGCCGGCAAGAGCGGCAGCGTCGAACATCGCGTGGTGCGGCCGGACGGCTCGGTGACCTGGGCGCAATTGTCGGCGCGCCGCGTGTTGGGGCGCGCGAGGGGCGTGCGCAAGCTGATCGTGATCTCGAAGGACATCACCGAGCGCAAGGTGCAGGAGGTGGCGTTCATCGCCGCGATGCAGCGCGCGGAGAAGGCGCTCCGCGCCAAGCGTGCACTGTTCGCCGACATCAGCGACGCGGCCGCCGAGCCAGAGATTTCCATCGCCGCCTCCGATGTCAGCGTCGAGGACATGTACGAACACCTCCAGGGCCTGATGGAGGAGATGGACGCGCGCGACGCCACCTTGGCGGATGCACTCTCTTCGCTGCGCGCCGCGCGTGAGCTTGCGGAGAACGCGAGCGTTTCCAAATCGCAATTCCTGGCGTCGATGAGCCACGAGCTGCGCACGCCGCTCAACGCCATCATCGGCTACGCGGAAATTCTGCACGAAGAAGCCGAAGCAGACAGCCGCGAGACCGATATCAAGGATATCGAGCGCATTCTCAGCGCCGCGCGTCAGCTGCTGCATCTGATCAACGACATTCTCGATCTCTCCAAGATCGAAGCTGGCCGCATGGATGTGACGGCGTCTGATTTCGGCGTGCGAGCGCTCGTCGAGGAAGCGGCGGAAACGCTGCGTCCGGTCATCGAGAAGAATGGCAACACGCTCGAAGTGGAGTTCGCCGGCGATTTGGGCGAGTCGCGCAGCGATCCGTTCAAGCTGAACCAGTGCCTGCTCAATCTGCTCTCGAACGCCGCGAAGTTCACGGAGCAAGGCAAGATCATCGTGCGAGCCCGCCGCGTCATTGAGGTTGACGGGGACTGGATCGAGATCGGCGTGCGCGACACCGGAATCGGCATGAGCGAGGAGCAGGTCGCGCGCCTGTTCAATCCGTTCACGCAGGCCGAAGCGACGACGTCGCAAAAATACGGCGGCACTGGGCTTGGCCTCGCCATCACGCGCCGCATGATGCAGCTGCTCGGCGGCGACGTGCACGTGAAGAGCGTCGAAGGACAGGGCTCTACGTTCACACTGCGCATGCCGGCGCGCTGGACTGACGTTGAAAGCGCCGAGAACGCCGGCCACGGCCGCATAGCGTTGGTGATCGATGATGAAGAGAGCGCGCGCGATCTGGTGCAGCGTTCGTTGTCGCGTTTGGGTTTTGACGTGCGCGGCGCAGGGCGTGGTCAGCAGGGGCTGGAGCTGGCGCAGGCGATTTCGCCGGACGTCATCGTGCTCGACATCAATCTGCCGGACATGAGCGGCTGGGACGTGCTCACCGCGCTGCACGAAGCGCCGGAAAGCGCGGGCATTCCCGTGATCGTGCTGTCGATCGACGACGACCGCCAACGCGCGCTGTCGCTCGGCGCCTGCGAGCATCTTGTGAAACCTGTGGACCGCGACGTGCTGGCCGCGGTCGCCGCCCGTGTGGCGAGAGCGCCAGCGCCTTCCTCATCCGCCTCCGCGTCGGCCGGTTCGCCGAACTCTTCCTCCATCGCCAGAACAGCGTGAGACATCCCATGCGTATCCTGATTGCAGAAGATCATCCCGATAACCGCGAAATGCTGACGCGTCGGCTTGAGCGCCGCGGCTACGAAGTCGTCGTCGCCGAAAACGGCGCCGAGGCTGTCGAGAAAGCCAAGGAATGCGTGCCGGATCTGATCCTGATGGACATCTCCATGCCAGTGATGTCGGGGATCGAAGCGACGCGCACGCTGCGGCAGATGCCGGACGTCGGCAACATCAAGATCGTGGCGCTCACCGCGCATGCGATGGAGAGCGCGCGCCGCGAATGCATGGAAGCTGGCTGCGATGATTTCGCGACCAAGCCCGTCGATTTCGCCGGCCTCGTCGCTTTGATCGAAAAGTACGCGGCTTAACGCGTACTAAGGTTAGCGCGCGCTAAGCATGAATTGTCGATCTTTTCGACTTTTGATTGTCATTGCGCGTCCGCATTAGCGTGACCTCAACCACCTTCTGCTAATTTCGTGGGCTGGTACGGGTTTAGTGGGGCGAGGGGGGCACATGTCCTCTGCGCAAGGCGATGGGCACGGAGTCGAGGCTGAACGCCTCGGCCGCATTCTGTTGGTCGACGACCAAGCGCAGAACCGTGACATGTTGGGCCGCCGCCTTGAGCGACGCGGCTACGAAGTCATTTTGCGCGAAAGCGCTGTCGGCATCGAGGACGTGATCGAGGCCGAGAAGATCGAACTCGTTCTGCTTGATTGGATGATGCCGGAGCGCTCGGGCCACGACGCGCTGCTGGGCATTCGCGCGCGTTACGATGCCGAGCACGTGCCGGTGATCGTGGTGACGGCGCTGGATGACGGCGACGTCGTTTCCGCCGCGCTGGAGGCGGGCTCCAACGATTACATCACCAAGCCGATCGATCTCCGCGTGCTGACGGCGCGCGTGAAGGCGCAGTTGGATCGCCGCGCAGCGGTGCTGGCGCTCGACGCGATCCGCAACGACCTTGAGGTCAAAGTTCTGGAGCGCACGCAGGATCTGCGCAGCGCCAACGAGACGCTGTCCGAGCAGATCGCCGAGCGCGAGGCCGCTGAAGCGCGCGCGCAATTGCTGGCGCGCCACGATCCGCTGACGGGCTTGGCCAACCGCCGCCATTTCCTCGAGGAGCTCGAGCGCCGGCTTTCGCTGGTGGGCGATGACGGCGACGGCTTCGCGCTGATGTTCGTCGACCTCGATCGCTTCAAGCCGATCAATGATGTGCACGGCCACGCTGTCGGCGACCAATTGCTGCAAGTCATCGGCACGCGGCTTTCGAGTTGCATCCGCAGCGACAGCTTCGCGGCGCGCCTCGGTGGCGACGAATTCGCGATCCTGCTCGAAGGCCCGGAGGGGCGCGAGGGCGTCGCCATCGCCGCGCAGCGCATCTTGAACGAGCTTGCGGCGCCCATTCAGATCAACGGTCTGCGGCTCACGGTTGGCGCCTCGATCGGCGTCGCCATCTGCCCGGAAGACGGCCGCACCGCCGCCGACATCCTGCAACGCGGCGACGCGGCGATGCTGCGCGCCAAGCAAGATCGCGGCGCGTTCACGTTCTTCGATTCAAGCATTGACGAGCAGCTCAAGTCGAAAGCGTCGCTCGAAGCCGAGTTGCGCGCGGCGATCCCGGCTGGCGACATCGTTCCTTATTTCCAACCGCTGGTGCGCCTCGATACGGGCGAAGCCGCGGGCTTTGAAGTTCTCGCGCGCTGGCCGCACCGCACGCGCGGCATGATCTCGCCGGTCGAGTTCATTCCTGTCGCCGAAGAGGCAGGGCTGGTGGATTCCATGTTCTGGGCGCTGCTCGCGCAAGCGTGCCGCAAGGCGCTCGATGCGCCGGGGCAATTCATGCTCGCCGTAAACATCTCGCCGAGCCAAGTGCGCGATCAATGGTTCCCGGAAAAAGTTCTGCGCACGCTGAAGGAAACCGGCTTCCCGGCGCAGCGCCTGGAAATCGAAGTCACCGAAAGCGCGATGATCGGCGACATGGAGCGCGCGAAGGCGTCGCTGATGTCGTTGAAGAACCAGGGCGTGAAGGTCGCGCTCGACGATTTCGGCACGGGCTATTCGTCGCTTTACTTGTTGCGCGCGCTGCCGATCGACAAATTGAAGATCGACCGCTCGTTCGTGTCGGCGATGACGACGGACCGCGAAAGCGCAACCATCGTTGGCGCGCTGGTGGGCTTGGGCAAAGCGCTTGGCCTCGAAGTCACGGCGGAAGGCGTTGAGGACAAGGCCACCGTCGACGCGCTCGCCGCGATGGGTTGCCATCTTGGCCAAGGCTTCTTGTTCGGCGCGGCCGTGATCGATCCGGTCTATGAAGCGCGCAAGATGCGCGCGACCGCTTAAGCGGCGTACGCGAACCAGACGTTCGGTTCGACGTATTGGCCGCGATCTTTCTCAAGATCGATGTTCACGCGCGTGAGCCCGCCCGGGATCGAATAGAGGCCCGATTGCTCGAATTGCTGGCCGCTCCAGGTCTCCCAGAACGCCACCGGCTCTTCGACGACCATTGAGCGCGTCGCGTGGCCAACAACCTTGCCGCCGGCGGCGAGGTGGCTGCGCAGCCAAGGATCGTAGGTGCGGCCCTTGTCGTCGGTCCAGGCCATGTACTCGTCCATGGCGACTTCCGGGTGCTTGGCCTTCGCCGTGGGGCGCACCGGGATGACGACGCCCTTGAGGCCGCGCTGCACGGCGAGGTCGCGCATAGCGCTTATTACGACGCGGGCCAGGCCCTTGGAGCGATGAACTTGCGGAACGGAGATGCCGAGGCCGCCGAGCATGTTCGGCGCGACGTCGGTGCGGCTGGCGGATTCGACCACCCAATCCCAGCCCTCGGCCGGCAGCGCGTTCGGATCGGCGCAATAGAACGGCACGCAGCAGCCCACGGCCACTGGGTAACCGGTTACTTCGTCGACCAAGCAGATCTGATAGTCGGCGAACCGCTCCAGAAGCTCGTCGTAATATTGGAAGTGGGCGCGGGTGAAATTGAGGAAGCCAAGCGCGTTCCAGGCCGAAGCCTCGACTGCGATCGCCGCGCGCTTCAAGGCGGGGCTATCGGCGCGCGTCTTAATTGCGTACCGGCTCATTTGGCACCACAGTTCTTGTTAACCATTACTGCCAGCAGGCAAAGGCAAAGCGTCGGATTCTTCCGGCCAATCCCCCTTACGCGAGGCGATTTCACTAATAAAGGGTAAAAGTTCCCAAGACAAGCGTAAATCTATGTTTACCTTTATTAAAGTGCATGCCGCATTGCATTAACCATAGTCTTGAAAAGGACCGTGCGATCTCATTCGGTATGGCTAAGAAATGGTTAGAATCCATCTGGTTGGTGGGTAACCTAATATTTGTGCTGTCATAGTATTCAGTACGAAGGAGCTATGCGCTCTTTTTGTTTACTTGGTCTTAGCCAAATGTCGAACGACGCCAACCGGACGCTGCACTACAAGAACGATCTGCGCCGCCTCACTGCGGTGATCGGGTTCGCGCTTGCGTGCTTTGGCGTGGTGCTGATCGCGGTTGTCGCTTTTGCTGGCTGGTCGGCGAACAGCGCCGCCGTCGTCCGTGAGCGGCAGTTGGTGGAGAACGCGCTCGACCAGGCCGTGAGCCGGGTTCTGAACGAAGAGAAGGCGATCGCCTGGTGGGATGACGCGGTCATTAACGCCCAGATGCGCCCCCTCGACCTCGACTGGATCGAGACCAATTTCGGCGTCTACTTTTACGAGACCTACGGTCACGACGAGATCTACATCGTCGACGGCGACAACCGCCCGGTCTACGCGAACATCGGCGGCGAATATCAGCGTCATCCTGCGGTCGCTTACTCCCGGCACTCGAACGTCCTTGAGCAGGTCGTACAGGCCGCTCGCGGCAATCGCGATCCGAGTCTGCGGGTTCGCGATAGCGCATTTACTTCCGACCAAACGCGTTACAGCTTCCTGATCGGTGCACAGAGCGCCGGTTGGGCAGGTCACATCCTGACCGTGGACGGTGTGCCGGCGGTGGTCACCGCCATGACGATCGTGCCGATGGTCGATGCGAGCATTCTCGAAGGCCGTCCGCACATGATGGTGTCGGTCGTGAAGATCGACGAAGATTTCATGGTCGGCGTCGGCCGCACGCTGCTCACGCCGGACCTTGCCGTCTCGCAGCGTCCGTCGGTCGAGAGCGGCGTCGTTTCGCGCTCGTTCCTGGCCGATGATGGCGCGCCGCTCGGCTATCTGACTTGGACGCCGCGTCGCCCGGGCCAGCCACTGCTGCTGTTCATCCTGCCCCTGGTGATCCTCGGCGTGTTGGGCGCCGGCTATCTGACCGCCGTCATGCTCGGCCGCTTGAAGAGCGCGTCGATGGAATTGGCCAATCGTGAGCGCAAGGCGCAGCACGAAGCCAAGCACGACCAGATGTCAGGCCTGCCGAACCGCCGCCACTATGTTGAGCGGCTGCAGGAAGACCTCGATGCGCTGGTCCAGGCGCGCAACAACGAACACGTGGTCGTCGCTTATATCGACGTCGACCGCTTCAAGGACGTCAACGATACGCTGGGCCACCAGGCCGGCGATGCGCTGATCATGGCGGTCGGCGCGCGCCTGCGCAAAGCGCTTGGCAAGGACGATTTCCTGGCCCGCTTTGGCGGCGACGAATTCGCGGTGCTGCGTCGCGCTTCCGGCTCTGAAGACGCCAACGATCTGAGCGAGCGTCTGCAGCGCGCGTTCGAGGAAGGTTTTGACGTGTACGGTCAGAACGTGCGCATGACCGCCTCGATCGGCATCGCCATCGCCCCGGACCACGGCATGTCGCCGCCAGAGCTGATGCGCCACGCCGACATCGCCCTCTATCAGGGCAAGAACCAGGGCCGCGACCGCGTCATGATCTTCTGCGCCGAAATGGCCGCGGAAGTGGAGCAACGCCGCGAAATCGAGCTCGAATTGCTCGAAGCTCTGAACCGCGAAGAGCTGATGCTGCACTACCAGCCGCTGGTATCGTGCGCGAGCAACAAGGTCGTGGGCGTTGAAGCGCTGCTGCGCTGGCGCCACCAGACCAAGGGCGATATTTCGCCGGCCGTGTTCGTGCCGATCGCGGAAGAGGCGGGCCTGATGCCGGCGCTCGGCGCCTTTGTGCTCGGCCGTGCGTTCAAGGAATCCAAGAACTGGCCGGACCTCGACGTCGCGATCAATTTGTCGCCGGTGCAGTTCCGCCACGTCGATCTGGTCGGCCTGCTTGAGCGCTTGATCGCCGAACACAACGTCGATCCGCGCCGCTTCGTCCTCGAAGTCACCGAGGGCGTGCTGATGGAATCGACCGACCGCAACCGCCAAATCCTCGAAGCCATCCGCAATCTGGGCTTCAAGGTCGCGCTGGACGATTTCGGCACCGGCTATTCGTCGCTGCGCTATCTCTGCGATTTCCGCTTCGACAAGATCAAGATCGATCGCGCCTTCGTCACCGGCGTGCACGAGCGCAAGCGCGCGATGACGATCATCCAATCGGTGGTCACCATCGGCCGCGGCCTCGGCATGGATATCGTCGCCGAAGGCGTCGAGACGGAAGCCGAAGCGTCAGTGATGCGCCTCATGGGCGTCACCGAGCTGCAGGGCTTCTTCTTCGCCCGCGCCATGCCGGCGCGTGAGATCGATGCCTTCGTCGCGCGCTTGAACACCGCAGACGAGAAGCCGGAAGCCGCACCGGCCGAGCTCTCGTCGCTGGTTTCGCGCCGTCGCCAATAGGCGTGAAGCAGTATAGTCCTGCGCGTGAGCGGAGGGCGCGATGTCAGGCAAAAGCGGCGGCAACGAAGAATTCGGCTGGTCGAACTTCGACCCCCAATCCTACGTCGATCATTACTATGCCGATCCGCATCCGGATGATGACGAGGTCGTGCGCCGAACCTGCGCGGCGCTCATCGCCGGAGCGGCGGGGCGCACTGATCTTGAAGTGCTCGATGTCGGCACCGGCCCCAATCTCTTTCCACTGCTCTCAGCGCTGCCGGTCGCACGCGCGATCACGGCATGGGAGTACGCCGCCAGCAACATCGGCTGGCTCAAGCAGGAGGTAACGCGCCCCGAGCTGCGCGAGCCCTGGCTGCATTTCTGGGACGTCGCGCGCGCCGCCCACAATATTGCCTCTCCCGATCCGGGGCCGCCGATGGCAGGCTTGCGCGCCAAGCTCGATGCCGTGCAGGGCTCGATCTTCGACTTGCCCGCCGCCCGCTGGGATGCGGCGACCATGTTCTTCTGCGCGGAATCGATCACCGCCCGTCAGGACGAGTTCGAAACCGCCTGCGCTCGTTTCGCAGGTGCGGTGCGCCCCGGCGGGATGCTGGCGGCGGCGTTCCTGGCCGGCTCGCGGGGGTACACGGTCGGCGAGGAGGATTATCCGGCCGTGAGCGTCGGTCCGAAGGAGCTCGAAGCGGCGTTCGCTGGGGTCGCAACCGAAATCAAAGTCGAGCGCATTGGCGACCGCGAAGAAGAGATTCGCAGCGGCTATTCGGGCATGCTCTTCCTCACAGCCCGCGCCCGCTGAGCTCCGTCACATAATTGCAAGGACGGGGGAATTTCGACCCTGCGCCGCGCTATGGACAAAATTCGGTAAAGCCGGCATGCCATCCGAGCGCGCCGCCCGGGGAAATACCCTTAGGGCGGCGTATTGCGGGGAGATGCGAGGCCGCTGCGCCGCGTTCGGGGAGGGCCCGAACCGCGCCGTTCGCCCCCCAGCGGGATGGGATACGGGAACGGAGCCGGCATGCGTAAAACGGGGATCAAGCTCGCAGGTTTGGCGGTTGCGCTCGTCGGCGCGGCTGCTGTCGATAAAGCCGAAGCGGGCGATGTGACCGTCTCGACGGCGACGACCACGCCTCTGCAGACCTCTCAGCCTGCCGCACCCGGCGATTTGACGCCAGGCAATGTCACGGTCGCCGCCGGCGGCTCGATCGCCATTCAGACCGGCCAGTCCGCGATCACGCTCAACTCGAACAACAACGTCACCAATAGCGGCACGACCGGCCTGACGGGCGCCAATCAAACCAATGTCCGCGGTATTGATGTTGTCGCCGGCTTCACCGGGACGGTGTCTAACACCGGCGCCATCAGCTTCATCGAAGATTACACCGCCAGCGACACCGACAATGACGGCGATCTCGATGGCGAATGGGCACAGGGCGTCGACCGCATCGGCATCTTCCTGCACGGCGCGGGCACGCACACCGGCAACATCTCGAACACCGGAACGATCGCCATCGAGGGCGACAATTCGTATGGCATCCGTCTGGATTCTCTTCTCACCGGAAACCTGACGAACGCTGGCAACATCACCATCATCGGCGACAATGGCGCGGCGATCGCGGTCCGAGGGGCAGCAGGTGGTGTCGACGGCGATGTGGTCCTCGGCCCATCGACCATCACAGTTCGTGGCGTAAACTCGCGCGGTATCCTGGTCGATGCGCCCATTACCGGCGAACTCAGCATTCGCAGCACGATCAACGTCTCGGGTTATCACGTCCAAACCCGGCCAACGGCTGAGACGATCGCCAAATACGACGCAGACGATTTTCTACTCAGCGGCTCTGGCGTCGAAGTTCGCCGCAGCGTGCTGGATGGCATTACGATCGAAGGCGTTGGCGTCGAGGATGACGAGGACGATGACGGCGACGGCACGACGGAGGGTGCGGGCGATTCGGACGATGATGTCGGAGCTCAGATTCAGGTTTTCTCCAATGCGCCGGCGGTCCTGATTTCAGCCGACCCAACTACCGGCCTCGTGCTTGGCGCCACGGCGTCGGGCTATGGCTTGCATGTCCGCGGCACAATCGCGGCCAGTGGCATTTTTGATGGAAACCGCGGCACCGGCATCCGCGTCGAAGGCAGCGCCACCAGCAGCACGACCACGTCCAACGGCATCTTGATCGATAACACCGTTGTCGCGAGTGCGTTCGAAGCGGATTCGTTCGGTGTCTCGGTCGGCCTCAACGCCACGGTGCCGACGCTTACAAATCGTCGGACGCTGACGGCGCAAACGACGGCTGAGGGCGTGTTCAATTCATACGCGGCGCTATTTGAAGCCGGCTCCACCACGTCGACCTTCAACAATAGCGGTGTCGTGACCTCCCAGGCATTTGGCGAAGTCGCAAACGCTTATGGCGTGGTCGATCGCTCCAATACGTTGGCGACGATCAACAACACCGGCTACATCCGCGCCGAGACCATCGCCACCGACGACAATTTCGACGACGACATCACGCCTGTCGCGACGGGCAGCAGGGTGGCGATCGACGTGTCGGCGTCGTCAATCAACGTCGTCGTCAACCAGACGCCCGATGTCGTGTTCAACGATGACGACAGTACCGACAACGATTCCGGCAGCCGTCCCCAAGTGCGGATCGAAGGCGACATCCGCTTCGGTTCGGGTAGCGACACGTTGAACCTCCTCGCCGGCGCGATGATTGGCAGCGTGGATTTCGGTGGCGGCGGCGCCAACGTATTCAATCTGAACGGCGGGGCGGCCTTTGTTGGCCGTATCGGCAACGCCGGCGGGCTGACGATGAACATCGTCGATGGCACGCTGGCGGTGGACGGAGGCACGACCAATTTCACCTCCGCCCATTTCCACTCGGACTCGGTGCTGAGTGTGCTCCTGTCGGAGAACATTGCGGAATCCACCCATCTGGTCGCCAGCGGCACGGTCACATTCGACGCGGGGTCGTTGGTTACGCCGGTCATTCCGCGCGGTCTGCCGCTCTCAGGTTCCACCGTGTTCCTCACCGCCAATGGCGGACTGATCGGCGCTTCGAACGTCGAGCGCACGGTTTCGGGCGCAGGGTCGTCCTACCTCTACAACACCGCAGTCGCGGTTGCGGCCGGAGATCCGAACTCGCTTGAGGCGCGTTACATTCTGAAGACTACTTCGGAACTTGGTCTCAACCCGAATGAATCCGCCGCGTTCGCGCCGATCCTGGCGGCGCTGCGCCAGAACGAAACCGCCAGCTTGGCAATGGCGCAGATCGAGACGCAGCTCGGTTTCGAGACCGTCTATGATGATCTTCTGCCGACGTTCACCGCTGGCGCGACGGAGCTGGCGGCGACTGCGATTCAGCAATCGCAAAGCGCGGCCACCAACCGTCTCGCGGCGACCCGCTTGCACAACATCGATCAAACCTCGGTGTGGGTGCAGGAAATCGGCTACGGCCTAACGCGCACGCCGACGAACGACATTGGCACCGATTTCCGCGGCTATGGCTTCGGCTTGGCTGGCGGCATCGATGCGCCGCTCGACAACGGCGCGATGTTTGGCATTTCGGCGTCGTTCATCACCTCGCAGATCGAAGAGCCGGGCCGAGCTGACGGCGAACTGGCGGCTTCGTTCGGCCAAGGCAACGCTTATCTCGGCACGGCGATGGGGCCGGTTGACCTAGACTTTGTTGCCGGTCTTGGCGTAGGCCGCATGAGTTCCACGCGCGGCATTACGCTCGGCACTGTGCGCGCTTCGACTGAGGCCGATTGGTGGGCCTATGAAGGCCACGGCGCAGTCCGCGCTTCGGTGCCGCTCGCGCTCGCGGATTGGTTCGTCGTCACGCCCCACGCGGCGCTGACCTACCTCGCCCTGCAAGAGGAAGGCTTCGAGGAAGAAGGCGGCGGCGCCGCGTTCGACTACGAGGGCGACAGCCAATTCTCGCAACGCCTGTGGGCCGATGTCGGCGTTGAGTTCAGCGGCCGCTTCCGGCTCAGCGGCGAGGGCATGTTCGCCCCGCGCCTGATGCTGGGCTACCGCACCAACGTGCTCGATGAGGAAGCCGAGCGCACCTATCGCTTCGTGTCTGGCGGCAACTCGTTCACGTTCGCTGATGAAAGCACCGGCGAAGGCGCGCCGCTGGTTGGCATCGGCGTGGACGCGACCAACGGCTTCTCGACCTTCTCGCTGTCGTATGAAGGCGAGTTCGGCGACGAGATCGACCGTCACAGCTTGAACGCTGCGATCCGATTCCGCTTCTAATCTGCGCTCGCAGGGGAAAGAAAACGCCGGGTCCGCTGATGCGGCCCGGCGTTTTTGTTTGCGCTTGGCGGCAGGCGTTAGCGGCCGACCGGCAAGTCCTTGAACGGTACGTTCTTATCGACGCGGATATCCGCCGGCATGCCGAGCACGCGTTCGGCGATGATGTTGCGGAGGATTTCGTCAGTGCCGCCTGCGATGCGCATGCCCGGCGAATTCATCATGGCGTTCTGGAACGCGCCTTTTGCAGTCGCGTCCGCGCCGCTGATTACGCCGAACTGATCCTCAAGCTCCACAGCGTAGTTCGAGAGGTCTTGCGCCATCGACGCGAGGACGAGCTTGGCGATCGAGTTTTCGGGGCCGGGCATTTGGCCCTTCGAAAGCGCCGTCAGCGCCCGCATGCCGGTGAAGCGCAGGCCTTCCGATTGCACGTACCAGTCGGCGAGCTTTTCGCGCAGCGCCGCGTCGGTGAGCAGGGCTTGGCCGTCGTCGCCAATCACATCGCGTGCGAGCTTCATCAGGTTGAGCGTGCCGCCGCCGACTTCGCCGACGCGATTGCCCACCGACATGCGCTCGTTCATCAAAGTGATGATCGAGACGTTCCAGCCGTCATTGAGCTTGCCGAGGCGCTGGCTGTCCTTCAGCCGGACGTTGGTGAAAAACACCTCGTTGAAGCCGCTGGAGCCGGACATTTGGTGGATGGGCTTCGTCTCGACGCCCGGCGCCTTCATGTCGATCCAGAACATGGTGAGGCCCTTGTGCTTCACCGCGTCCGGATCGGTGCGGACGAGCACGATGCCGTAATCGGCGTAGTGCGCGCCCGAGGTCCAGATTTTCTGGCCGTTCAGAATCCAGTCGTCGCCGCCCTTCACCGCACGGCTGCGGATCGCGGCCACGTCGGAGCCGCCCGCGGGTTCGGAGAAGAGCTGGCACCAGATTTCATCGCCGCGCACAGCCGGGCCGACGAAGCGCTTCTTGGTTTCGTCATCCGCCGTCGCCAACACGGTTGGAATGCACATGCCGAGGCCGATCGCGAACGGGCCGCCGAGCGAAGCGCCGACGCGGGCTTCTTCCTGCGCGAAGATCACCGCCTGCAGCGTCGTGCCGCCGCCGCCTCCGTTTTCCTTCGGCCAATGGATTTGCGCATAGCCGGCTTCGGCCTTCTTGCGCTGCCAGGCCTTGGCCTCTTCAAGCTGATCGTCGGTCTCGTCGCCGAGCGAGGCGCCTTTGGCGCCTTTCGGCGCATTGGCTTCAAGCCACGCACGCACCTTGGCGCGGTAGGCGGCTTCTTCTGGTGTGTCGTTGAAATCCATGATCGTCGATCCTGTTGCGATCAGGCCGCGTTGCGGCGTTCGAGGTGTGAGACGAGGCGCTCTTTCCAGACGCGCGGCGCGCCGGCGACAAGCGAGAGCTGGCGGCTGCGGCGATAGAAGAGGTGGCAGTCGAGTTCCCAAGTGAAGCCCATGCCGCCGTGCACCTGCACGTTCTCCTTCGCGCCGTACCACATCGCTTCGCTGGCCGAGATGCGCGCGCCAGCGGCGGCGATGGGCAGTTCGGCGGCCTGCGTGTTCAGCGCCCAGGCGCCATAATACGCGTTGGAACGCGCCAGCACGTTCTTGGTGTACATGTCCGCCAGGCGATGCTTGATCGCTTGATAGGCGCCGATCTGGCGGCCGAATGCAAAGCGTTCCAGAGCATATTGCTTGGCCATTTCCAGGCAGCGGTCCGCGCCGCCGACTTGCTCGAACGCCAGCAGCACGGCCGCGCGATCGAACACTTGCTCCATCAGCGCGAAACCTTCGCCCGCGCCGCCGAGGCGCTCTGCTGCCGCGCCGTCAAAGCTGATCTTCGCCGCGTTGCGGGTGGGGTCGATGGTCTCCAGCGCCTCGCGCTTCACGCCCGCGCCCATGAGATCAACGATGAACAGAGCCGGCTTGCCGCCTTCATTCGCCAACACGATTGCGTGCGTGGCGACGCTGCCATCCGTGACGGGCAGCTTCACGCCCGACAGCTTTCCGCCTTGCACCTTGGCGCTGATCGCTTCTGGCGACAGCGGCCCAGGGCGCTCCGAGGTCGCGAACGCGCCGACGATTTCGCCAGCGGCGATCTTCGGCAGGTACGAGGCCTTCTGCGCATCGCTGCCGGCGAGCATGATGGCTTCGGCAAAGAAGTACACGGTCGACGCGAACGGGATCGGCGCTAGCGAGCGTCCGAGTTCCTCAGCGATGCAGCAGAGTTCCAAATGGCCAAGCCCAAGGCCGCCATGCTCCTCCGGGATCGCCGCACCGAGCCAGCCTTGCGCCACCACCTTGGACCAAAGCTCTGCGTCATGCGTCAGTGCGCCGTCCTCCAGCACCTTGCGCACCTTGTCGACGCCGCACTCGGCCTGGAGGAAGCGGCGCGCTTCGTCCTTCAAACTCTTCTGGTCGTCCGAGAAATCGAAATTCACCGCATCCTCCGCTGCCGTGCCGGCGCTTGTCTAACCAGGTTATCGGCAGTGATTCAGCACGGCAGGGCGCCCGCCGCAACATAGACGCCAGGGAAAGCCAGCCGGGAAAGGCCAGTGGCTTTGCGCAGCGACAACCCGGCGCGCCTGGGTCTATGCTGAGGCCCATGACCCAGGCTGATTTCGACTCCCTGGCCGAACCCGCCGTCGTGCGCGGCGCGGCCGAAGCGGCGCTCAAGATCGCCGAAGGCTTGCTCGATCCGGACATGTCGCTGGTCGTGCACGACGTGCTCGACGACGAGATCATGACATCGAGCCTCACGATCGATGAAGGCGAGCGCGCCGTGCTGCACTCGCTTATCCTGGCGCAGGTTCAGGAATTGAGAGACGGCGCGTCGCCTCGATAAAAATTGTTGGCCGACAAGCGAAGCTCGGAACTTTCTAGCTCGCTGGAACTTCCTTGCGCGCCGCGCGTTGGCGTTTGCGGGGAAAAATGCGGCCGTTAAGTAACACATGTAACTGCGCGGATTGCTGCTGCTGGCACTATCGGCGCATGGGAGCGCAGGCATGATGATGCGCACATGCGCACTGGCAGTGATGCTCGCACTCGGCGCTTGCGACCTGGCGATGCGTCCCTGGACGAGTGAAGGGCGCGATGTGCAGGCCATACGCGCCGCCGAAGCGATGCTTGCCGCGGCCATTGCCGCGCGTGACGAAGCCGCGGTTCTCGCCAACTACCATGACGACGCAGTGATCGAGTATGCGCCTATCGATGAGGCCGCGCTTACGGCCATCGCCAGCTATCGTCGATTGTTCGCTGGCGACGCGAGCGCTCTCCAATATTCTCCGACCAGGATCGAAGCGTCGCAGAACGGCGACGTCGCGGCGTCTTACGGGGAATGTTTGATCACGAACGCCTCGCAAGCGAACGCCGAGCCCGTCAGCCGTGATGCGACCTGCGTGAAGCTGTGGCGGCCCGATAAGGATGGGCGTTGGCGCATTGCACGCGAAATCCGTGAAGAGAGCGAGCGCGCGGTTAGCGGCTGAGAGTAAGGGCTGCCGCAAGATGAAGATCGCGACATCGTCGCGATGCTGAAGCGCGGCGAGACGTTTCATCCACAGCGCAAGAAATAGCGGCGTCAGAAAATGGGGCGCCATCGCTGACGCCCCATTCCCGCTTCCCAACTTCAGCTCATCGCGCGCACGCCGTGGCGGTTGCAGCGAACGCGCGTCATGCACCGCTTGCGAGCGGGGGAGTTGCAGCGCATGGCGTTGGTGAGATGAAGGTGGCGAAGGTCTTTGCGCGCTTCGCGGTGCTGTTCAGCTTCGCGCTTGTTCGTGATCCATGGCGCGAGGAAACCGCGTCGCTGCGCGTCTGGCTACCGCGCGCAACCGCGGCGCGTTCGTAAACGCAGCCCCGCGCGCTAGAGGATGGAAATGCGGAAGCTTCAGAAAAAGCGTGCTCGTCCGCCTCCGCTCCTCTGGAGCTACGGCGCGACAGCCTTCGCTGTTTGATTTCCTGGCTTGCCGAGCCGTAGCTCGCGGAGCGAGCGAAGGCTGGTGGGTGATACAGGATTCGAACCTGTGACCCGCTGATTAAGAGTCAGCTGCTCTACCAACTGAGCTAATCACCCATAAGATTCGCAGGAAGCGATGGCGTATAGGGGGATTGGCGGGCCGCGTAAAGCGGGGCCGGGCGCCGTTACTGGCGCAGGAGCGGGGAGCGGTATGAACACTTTCGCATGGGCGCTGGCGGGCTTTGTGCTGCTGCACATTGGCGTTTCCGCCACCGGGCTGAGAACGGTCCTGATCGCCCGCATCGGCGAAGGCCTTTACCGGGCGGCGTTTTCGCTGGCCTCGTTGGGGCTGTTGGCGGCCATGATCTACGGCTTCACGCAGATGCGGGCCGACCCGTTCGACCAGCTGAACGCGCTGCTCTGGCGGCCCCCGGAATGGCTGCACTGGCCGTCCGTGGCGCTGGCCTTCATTGCCACCTTGTTCGTGGTGGTCGGCGTCCTGACGCCGGGCCCGACCTATGCCGGCTTTGAGGCCAAGAGCCTGGCGCAAGCGGAGCCGGCGCGCGGCATTTTGCGGATCACACGGCACCCGTTCCTCTGGGGCGTGGCGTTCTGGGCAGCGGCGCATCTCTTGGCCAATGGCGAGCGGTTTGCGCTCATGCTGTTCGGAGCGCTTGGATTCATGGCGATTTATGGCGCGCGCTCGATCGACCGGAAGGGGCAGGCGCGTGATCCCGAGCGCTGGGCGGCGTTCGCGGCGGTAACCTCAAATGTGCCCTTCGGCGCCATCGCCCAGGGGCGCAACCGGCTAGTCCTGGGCGAAATGGGCTGGCGGCTCGCTGTGGCGCTTGTGGCATTCGCCGGGATTGTGGCGGTTCACAATCCGCCGGTTTTCTGAGCCCGGCGAAACCGGCCTTTAAGGCTGATCTGGCTAGATCGCGCCATGCACGCGCTCCTCGACCGCGCCCATTTCGGCCACATGACTGGAGACGATCTCCCCCTGCAGCGGGAGATCATCGAGCTGTTCCGCGCCCAGGTGGATGGCTGGATGGCCTTGCTTGCACCCGGCGACGACTGGCGGGGCGCGGCGCACACCTTGAAGGGCTCCGCCCGCGGCATCGGCCTCGATGCCCTGGCCGAGGTCTGTCATGCCGTCGAAACCATGGCCAATGACGAGGAAGCCGCCGCCACCGCGCTGCTGCGCGCGGCGCTGGCCGAGGCGCTGGTCGCCATCGAGGCCTATGACGACGAATTGGCCACGTTGACCAAGGCCGCCGCCGCCCGATAGTCGGGCCATGGCTGAGATTTTCACCCAGCGCATCATCATCGATCCGTCGGACATCGACGAACTCAACCACGTCAACAACGTCGTCTATCTGCGCTGGGCGCAGGATATCGCCATCGCCCATTGGAGCACGCGCGGCAGCGAAGAGATGCTCGCGCGCTATGTGTGGGTGGTCGCCCGCCACGAGATCGATTATCGCGCGCCTTTGATGCTGGGCGACAAGGTCGAAGCGCGCACCTGGGTCGCGCCGACGCCGCAAGGCGCGCTCTGGTCGCGCCATGTCGAGATTGGCAAAGTCGGCGAGGCGAAACCCGCCGCCGCGATCCTCTCAAGCTGGTGCCTGCTCGACGCCGCCACGCGCCGCGTGAAGCGCGTGCCGATGGAGATCGTGGAGCGCTTCGTTTAGCGGAACGCGATCTCGTTTTCGCGGATTTCGAAGGTCCAGTCGCTCGCCTGTTCGCGCTGCACTTGTTCGGCGACGAAGCGGACGATCTCGTCGCGCTCCGAGAGCGGCGTGCCGGTTTGTGCTTCCCAATACTTTGCAGGCGGCACGTCGATGATGAATTTGTAGCTGCCGCCGGCCATCTCGTGCTGGAAGCGAATGCGGCGGTCGCCATCGACATAGACGATGACGCCCGCGCGATAATTGCCCTCGTATTCGAGGTAGCGCCCAAAGCGGCGCACGATTTTCTCAAGCGCTTGCGCGCGCATTTCCAGATCGAGGTTCGGGATGATGTTGCCGGCGCCATCGCGATAGACGATTGGCTCGGATGAAACGGGCTCCGGCGGTGGAGCAGGCGGTGGCTTCGGCGCCGGCGCGTCTTCGGGAAACTTCTCCAGCTCCGCGACGTGACGCCAACCGCCCTCGTGCGTGACTTCGATGCGATAGGCGCCGGGCGGCCAGGGCAACGTGTCGGTGAGAATTTGCACCGTGCCGTTCAGCCGCGAGCGCAGTTCGACATCTTCGAGAACGCGCTCGCCCGGGCCGATGAGGCGCCAGTTCCGGTAGCCGAAATAGCCATGCTGCGGCAGCCACACGGTCAGCTGTTGCGTGCCGGGATAGCGCACGTACTTGATGTGCAGCACGCCGATTTCAGCCGGCGCGTTGATATTGTGGATCTGTCCGACGTCGACGCGCCCTTCAAAGGCTGGCGCTTCGTCGCTCATCAGAATTGCGGATGATCGGGATCGGGTTGGCCGGTGGCGTTGGCCATCAAGCGCCGCACATCGCCGAGCCGCTCATAGGCGAGGAACGCCAGCATGAAGAGCTCGCAGAGAAAGCGCCAGTAAACCAGCGCCACCAAGCCCACGACGGGTGAGGCGACGATCTGCACCAAGCCAGTGCCGAAATTGCCGCCGGCGAGCGCGAACAGGCCAACGGCGACGCCAACGCCCGTCATGATGACGATAATCGCGGCAGCGAAATAATAGACGAGCTTCACAAGGCCCGGACCGATCAGATGGTCAAATCCCAGGAATGACTTCACGATCGACGGCATCAACGGCCTCCCGACTCACAAGCTTAGATCAGAGCGTATAGCCGCCATCGACGACAAGCGTCGCGCCAGTGATCGGCGAATTGTCGGTCAGCAGCATGGCGACCAGGCGGGCGATGTCGTCGGCCCCGGCGTAGCGGGCGAGCGGCGTCGCTTGCTGCGCCAGCGCATCGAACGCGCCGCGTTCGCTGCCGGTTTTTTCAACCAGATCCTGAAAGAAGGGCATTTCGTTCCACATCGGCGTCTCGACGCCGCCGGGGGCGATGGCGTTGACGCGAATGTTGTCCTTCGCGCCTTCCTTTGCGGCGACGCGCATCAGCTGCAGCAGGCCGGCTTTCGAGGCGCCATAGGCGGCGACGCCAGGCTCGGCCTTCAGGCCCGCCGCTGAACTCAGCACCACGATCGCACCGCCTTGGCTGTTGGCGCGCATCAGCGGCATCACCGAACGCAATGTGAGAAACGCGCCGTCGAGATTGACGCTCATCACCCGCCGCCAATCCTCGATCGAGGTGTCGGTGATCGGCGCGCCGTGAGCGATGCCGGCGTTGACGACGGCGTAGTCCAGCCGCCCGTATTGATCGGCGATGAAATCGTGCGCCTGCGCCCAGCGCGCTTCGTCCGCCACGTCGAACGCCAAGGTCGACACGCGCTCGGGCGCGGCGTCGAGGGCGTCGGCCGTTTGGCTGAGCTTGTCATCGTCGAGATCGACGAGGATGAGCCCACCCGTCGCCTTCTTCGCCAGATCGCGCGCGCAGGCCGCGCCGATGCCGGAGGCGGCGCCGGTAATGAGGGCGACGGGGTTGAGCCTGTCCATGGGCGCCACATAGGCCATTTTGCGGGGGAGGCGGCAAGCTCTCGCGGCGGCGGCGGCGTAGCGCTATAAGCACCGCGCATGACCCGCTTCGCGCTCCAGTTCGGCCAGACCCAGCCAGGGCTCACCTATGTCGAGCGATCGAGCGTGCATGGGCTCTGCCCGCGCGGTGAATCGCAGATCGCCGTGGTGCAGATCGGGGCCAAGGCGCCGTTTGAGTACGATTTGCCGGGCGGCGGCATCGAGGCGTCGGAGGATGAAGCAGCCGCTCTGATGCGCGAATTCATGGAAGAGACGGGGCTGACCGTCTGGCCCAACCGCGTCATCGGCCGCGCTGGGCAATTCTGGGTCAATCGCGGCGAACCGCGCAATTCGTTGGTGACGTTCTACGAGGTCGAGCTGTCAGCCACTGACAGCGAACCGACCGAGCCCGACCATGCGCTGGTCTGGATGAACCCGATGGAAGCGCTGAAGAAGATGCGCCACGAGGCGCACGCCTGGGCGATCCTGCATTGGATCAGGCAACGCGCGCAGCGTTAGCGGATTTGGTTTTCGTCGTTGTTGTCGTCGTCGCGGACGACGTCGTTCACGTCGCTGATCAGCGAACGCGCGCCGCCGGCAAGCCGCTCCAGCAGCGTCTCGCGCCGTAGCGGGATCGGCTCCCACGCCGCCGGCAATGGCTCAAGCGGCTCAAAGCGCGGCGTCGCCATGGCTTGAATGCGCAAGCGGCGGCCGTTGAACACGATCGACATATCTTCCGCCGACGCCGGCTCTTCTGGCATCAACACGCCGCCTTGCGCCAGTTCAGTAACCGAAGCCGCCTCGGCCAATTGCTGAGACGTTGCGGCGGTCGGGTCCGGCGTCGCCGGCAACAGCGGATCGTTGACGCGCGTGACCACAGCGCCAACCACGGCAGCGGCGCTTGCCGCGCCGAGCGCGATCGCCGCGCGCAGCGGCGGCGGCTTCGTCGGCTCAGTCGCGCGCGCGACTTGGCGCAAACGGTCAATCAAAGCGCGCCACGCGGCGCCGCCGCGTTCGCCAGACCAACCGCTGAAATCGATCACCTGCGCCTTGCGGCCAGGCACGTGCGGTGCGCCCGGCGTGCGCGAGATCTCAACCAGCACCACCGGATCAATCTTTGACGCCCATTCGAGCATGTAGTGCTGGCTCGGCGCATCGAGCGACCAGATCAGCAGCACCGCGCAGCGGCGTTGACGCGTCTCTTCGAGAACTGCAAGCGAGCCACGGCCATGCGAAAGCTCGACGTTGTGATCTTCAGCGGAGAGCAACCGCTGAAGCGTCTGCGCCGTTTTCACGGCGTCGTAGGTGCAGACGATGCGAACATCGATCATGGGAGTGGGGGGCCTTCCATGGGGTGAAAGACTTTCGTAGCACGGCAGCGTCACAGCGCTAGACACACCGACTCAAAGATCGTGTGCGTGTGCGGCAAACAACTGTGAATAAGTCAGCGTGCGGAGCGTCTCCAACGCGCGCGCTAAGCGCTTCGCTCTATTCGCCTTCTAGCTATTTTCGCGATCGCAACATTCACCAGGCGCGAGTCATTCCGTCGGAAAACTGTATTACGTCCGTGCAATCTTTCTTGTGCGTGGTGGGATATTGCCACATGCTCCGAGCGCGCTGCTCGGAGAACGGCGCGGAGTGGAGGGGACTAACGATGGATATGGCGACGATCCTGCCTTTGGTGGTGCAGGCTGTAGGCGGCCTCATTGGTGGCAACATTTTGGGCGCGGTCACGCGCGGCGGCGGCGGCGCACTTGGCCGCTCAGTGCTTGGCGCGATTGGCGGCCTCGCGGCGGGCTATGCGTCGGGCAATGTCGACGCGGTGGCTGGCGTGACATCGATGTGGAGCAATCTGATCGAAGGCGACAACGGCGTGCATCTCGCCAATTTGATCACCGGCGCCGCTGGCGGCGGCATCGTCGGCTTGGTGAGCGGCCTGCTGATCCGTCCGCGCGGCTGAGCACACGACACGAAACACGGGAGGGGGCGTGCGCAAGCGCGCCCCTTTTCGTTAGCGCATCAAGTCGCGCCAGATCAGCGACAAAAACGCGGCGTCAGACCAACGGCGATCATCCTGCTGCGAACGCGATTGGCGCACGATCACCAGACGCTCCGAGCGGCAGATATAAAGACGCTGCCCGCCTTCGCCCGCCGCCATCGCCAGATCGATCGGCGCCGGCGATGACGCACGCCAGAGGTCGCTTTCGACCGGCAATTGCCCGCGCCCGCGTCCAGGCGCGGCGATCCACATGCCGAAGCCCGCGCGTTGCTCAGCGAATGAGCCCTGTGTCGCTTCGCGCAGCGCGTTGTCGTCGGCCAATTGCTGCGCACGGAAAACGCCTTCGCGGCGGATCAATTCGCCCACTTGCGCCCAGCCGCGCGCCGAAACCGCCGCGCCCGTATCGAAATGCGCCGCGCCATCACGGCCACGCGCCCATACGACAGGCGTGCAGCCGATCGGCGCCAGCGTGCGCTCCATCAGATACATCGCCGGATCGCTGCCGCGCCCGCGCAGCTCCAGCTTGCGCTTGGCGATTTCCGCCAGCAGCACATAGGAAGCAGCGTCTGCGTTGAAGCTTTGCCCCGGCGTCTCGCTAGGCTCGAGCAGATTGGCGGTGGCGAAATCCTGCGTGTCGTTGCGGCGGAAGGCGAGGCCGCTGGTGCCGTTGAGCAAGCCGCGAATGTTGATCGTGCTCTTGACCGGATGCGCGCCCCAATCGCCGAGCGTCATGGCCACCGGTTCATCAAGATTGATCAGCCGTTCTTCCACCATCGTCGCGAACAGCAGCGCCATGAACGGCCGCGTGCCTTCGCCGATCGGCCAGCGCCAATCGCGGTCGCGCTCCTGATAGGTTTCGGCGAGGATGACGCCGTTGCGGGCCACCAAGAACGACGCGCCGCCACGCTCAGCCGAGTACGAGGCGGCCGCGCCGAATCGGCCGGTGTCGGCCTGCGCGCAGGCAAGCGTCGGCGTCAGGCTCGACGCGGCGGCGGCCAGAAGTGCGCGGCGATGCATGGTTCGCGTTTCACCCCAGAGGCGCGGCGCTGCTCCGGCGCCGGCTCCTCCCTCGACCCCCATTTTTGCGCCACGGAACCAAACCCGCAAGCCGGCCGTATCAGTTGGATGCGAACCATATTGCTTTCCCTGACGCTGTTTTTGACCGCTTGCGCCGGTCAGCCCATCAACCGCACCTCCGACACGCCGCTCCCGGTCGCGCAGGTCGAGACCGAGCCCTATCTCGGCCTCTGGCACGAAGCCGCGCGCCTGCCGAACCGCTTCGAGCGCGGTTGCGTCGCCGCGACCGCCGAATATGCGCCGCGCGACGACGGCATGATCTCGGTGGTCAACACCTGTACGCGCGCCGATGGCTCAACGCGCGACGCCGAAGGCAAAGCCCGCCGCGTGGGCGAGGGCGATGAAGGCAAGCTTAAGGTGAGCTTCTTCGGTCCGTTTTGGGCGGATTATTGGGTGCTCGAGCGCGCGGACGATTACTCGTGGTCGATCGTCGGCGAGCCGGAAGGGCGTTACCTCTGGGTGCTGACGCGCGCTGAGCGGATCACGCCGGAAGAGCGCGCGCTGTTCGACGCGCGCCTGCGCGCGCTGGGATACGATACGTCGAAGCTTGTGTGGAACGCCGGCTAGCGTACCGCCGGCTTCCAGCCGGCATTAGGTTTGCGCCTCCGAAAAGCAGCGCCTTCCTGAGCTTGTCGAAGGAGGGCGCTTGCGCGGAAGGAAGATGCCGGCTGGAAGCCGGCGGTACGACTAGGCCGCGTCTCTCGCTTTCGCCGCAGATGGCGGCGCATCCGCTGCATCGATGGCGTCCTGTGTCCACAAGCGGCCATCCGGCGCCATCGGCCGCTGCTGATGGATCGCTGCCAGCGCGTCGCGATAATAGCCGTGATAATCGCCTGACATTCCGATCTCGATCGCGTCGTGATCGATGGCGACGCCGACGCTGAGATACGCATCGAGGTTCGCCAGGTTCGGCTTCGGCATCGCGCCACGGCGATACTCATCCGCCATTTGCGCGTAGAGGGCTTCAAGTTTGCGCGCGAGCAGGTGGATATCGAACAAGGTGCAGGTGTCGCGGTTGGCGATCAGGCGCTCGCGATAGGCCCGCAAGCTCAAGCGATCCGCGCCTGCAAGCGCGACGGCGCGTGACACGAACGCTTCCGGCGTTTCGCACACCATTTCCGGCAAACCCGCCGATCGGATCAAGCTCCCGCACACGCGCGAGGCGAAGCATTTGCCCGAATAGGTGAGAACCGGCACGCCCATCCACATCGCGTCTGACGCCGTGGTGTGCGCGCCATACGGGACGGTGTCGAGGAAGAGGTCGGCCAGCGGATAGCGTGCGAGGTGGTAGGGGTTGGCGAGCTTCTTGGCGAAGACCAGCCGATCGCGCGCAATTCCAGCGGCTTCGGCGGCTTCCTGCAAACGCGCATTGGTTTCGGGATTGTAGTCCAACAGCCAGAGCACGCTGTTCGGCGTCTGGCGCATGATCTCCATCCAGCGCGCGAACGAATAGCGCGTGATCTTGTGCGCGGCGTTGAAGCAGCAGAACACGAACGCGTCGTCCGGCAAGCCAGCTTCAGCGCGCGTGGGCTTAGTGTCAGCGACGATGCGCTTGCGATCATTCGGCTGGTAGCAGGGCAGGCGCAGCACGCGTTCGGAATAATATTGCTCCATCGCCTCCGGGATCACCCAATCGTCGGCGACGATGTAGTGGTGATAGGGGCTGCCCATCGTGCCTGGATAGCCGAGCCAATTGACGATCACCGGCGCTGGGCGGCGCGCGAACACGCCAAGCCGCGCTTCACGCGTGTGGCCGTTCACATCAACGAGGATATCGATGCCATCGCCCGCGATCGCGGCGGCGGCTTCGTCGTCGCTCATCGCGCGGATGTCGGTCCAATGCTCGATCGAGCCCTTGATGCGCTGATTGATGCCATCGTCCGCCGGCGGGCCGCAATAATAGATGAAGGTCTCGATCGCGGATTTGTCGTGCGCCTCAAACAATTGCGCCATCAGATAGCCAACAGCATGGCCGCGCATGTCTGACGACACATAGCCGATGCGCAAACGCCGGCCCGGCTCGATCGCAGCGTGGCGGCGGTCGTTCTGCGTGCCGATGCTCTCAACTGGCGTCAGCGATTCCACGTAGCGCGCCGAGGTCGCCAGCTGCAGCAGCGGATCGTCGGCGTAAGCGCAGGTAGAGAGGGGGTGGAACCGCGTGAGGAACGTCTTGCGCGACACTTTCGGCGTCACCGCCGCGATCGGCCATTTGCACTGCGCCAGGCGTACCGCCGCATATTGCTCCAGCACGTCGCGCTGCTCGGGGCCGAGATCCAAGCATTGCACCAGCACGGTTTCCGCGCCTTCGTGCTGCTGATTGTCGCTCATCACCCGGCTGATCTGCTTCAGCAGCGTGATCTTGTACTCAACCGCATCGCCAGTGACGGCGCTCATGCGGTCGAGGCCGATCTTCCATTGCTCAACCGCCTCGCGCGCCGCGCCGCGCCGTTCGAGCGCGCTGCCGAGATTGATGTGCGCCGGCGCGAAATCCGGATTGCGCTGCAAGGCGCTGCGCAGAGACGCTTCGCCGCCGGCGGCGTCACCCAAAGCCTGGAGCAGGGTGGAGCAATTGAAGTGAGCGATGAACACGAGCGGATGCTCGCCGTTCATGGCGATCCACACTTGGTAGAGCTGGCGCGCGTGATCGGGTTGACCGGCGGCGGTCAGTTGTTGCGTCGCCGCAATCATCTCATTCAGCTGAAGCTCGCCCGCAGTCACTTTCTGCAGGGCCGTCAGGAACGCATTATCCGACATCAAACCACCTCGCGCGCGGGCGCGACGCTCGGCCGATTTGCGTTGTCGGATCGTTAAGCTAGCCGCTGGTGAGGAAATCGCCCGGAGCTCCCCAGCCCCGGGCGATCGCGTCCCCCGTTAAACCGCCGCCAGATAGGCTTCGATTTGGTCGCCGTCCAAGCTCGCCACCTGCGTCGAGGTGAAGGCGTAGAGCTGGGTGGTCGAGAAGGCGGAGATGTTCGTCGTCGACAGGTGGTCGAGCTGCGTGATCGTCAGCGACGGGATTTGCGTCACTTCGAGTGCGCCGATCTGCGCCGATTGCAGTTCCTCGATCACCGTCGTCGACCAGGCCTGGATTTGCGTCACCGAGAAGGCCGCGATCTGCGTATCCGCGAACTCGGCGATATCGGTGGAGGCGAGGGCGCCGATTTGCGTCGTCGTCAGCGCCCGCACTTGAGCCGTGGTCATCGCGCCAACCTGCGCCGCATCGAACGCCGCGAAGGCGTCGGTGGTGAAGCGCGAGATTTGCGTCGCCGTGAAGGCTGCGATCTGCGTGTCGGCCAACGAGGCGATGTTGGTCGAGGTCAGCGCCGCCAGCTGCGAGGTCGTCAGCGCCGAGAGCTGCGTGGTGGTGAACTCGGCGACGTCGGTGGCGTCGAGCGCGGTCATCTGCGTCGCTGTCAGCGCCTTGAGCTGCGTCGAGTTCAGCGCCGCGATCTGGGTTGCATCGAGCGCCGAGAGGTTGGTGGTCGAGATCGCCGCCAGCTGAGCCGCGCTCATCGCGCCGATCTGCGTCGTCGTCAGCGCCGCCATCTGCGTCTCGGTCAGCGAGCCAAGGCTCGTGGTCGAGAGCGCGGCAATCTGTGAGGTCGTCAGCGCCGCGACTTGCGTGTCGGCGAGGGCGGCGATGTTGGTCGTCGTCAGCGCTTTCACCTGTGTCGTGGTCAGCGCCGCGACCTGCGTGGTTGAGAACTCAAGCACGTCGGTGGTCTCGAGGGCGCCGATCTGCGTGGCGGTGAAGCCGGCGACTTGCGTCGTCGTCAGCGCCGCAACCTGGGTATCGGCCAGCGCCGAGATGTTGCTGGTCGACATCGCTTGCAATTGCGAGACGGTCAGCGCCGCTGCCTGCGAGTCGCTGAAGGCGGCGATGTCGGTTTCGTCGAAGCCGCGCACCTGCGTGGTCGTCAGCGCCGCGATCTGCGTCGTTGAGAGTTCGCCGATGTCGGTGGCGGTCAGCGCGCCGATTTGCGTGCTGGTGAGGCCCTTGATCTGCGTCGTCGTCAGCGCCGCGACCTGCGTCTGGTCGAAGGCCGAGAGACTGGTTTCGTTGAGCGCCTGCAGCTGCGCCGTGGAGAGGGCGCCAACTTGCGTCGTCGTCAGCGCCGCCATGTGCGTTTCGTTCAGCGCGCCGATCTTCGTCGCCGTCAGCGCCGCGATTTGGCCGGCCGTCAGCGCCGCCACTTGCGTGTCGGCCATGGCGGCGAGGTTGGTCGAGGTGAGCGAGGCGAGCTGCGTGCTGGTGAAGGCCGCGACTTGCGTCGTCGTGAATTCGCCCATGTCCGTGGTTTGCAGCGCGCTGATCTGCGTGCCGGTCAGCGCCGCGATCTGCGTCGTCGTCATGGTGGCGACTTGCGTATCCGCCAGCGCCCGCACGTTGGTGGTGTTGAGCGCCGCGACTTGCGTCGCGGTCAGCGCCGCCACCTGCGTGTCGGCCAGATCGCCGATATTGGTCTCGGTGAGGCCGGCGACTTGCGCCGCCGTCATCGCCGCGACCTGCGCGGTGGAGAGTTCGCCGAAGTCCGCCGTGTCGAAGGCGCTGATCTGCGTGGCGTTGAGGCCGGCGATCTGCGTCGTCGTCAGAGCGCCTACTTGCGTCGCATCGAGCGCCGAGAGGTTGGTGGTGGTGAGCGCCTTGAGCTGGGTCGTCGAGAGCGCCGCCACCAAGGTGGTGGAGAGGGCGCCCATCTGCGTCTCGGTCATCGCCGCGACGTTGGTGGTCGACACCGCTTGGATCTGCGCCGCCGTCAGCGCCGCCACTTGCGTATCGGCCAGAGCCGCGAAGTTGGTGGAGTTGAAGGCCTGGACTTGCGTCGTGAACAGCGAGCCGATCTGCGTCTCGGTGAATTCCGCCACGTCCGACGCGTCGAGCGCGCCGATTTGCGCGGCCGTGAAGGCCCGCACTTGCGTGGTGTTCATCGCCGCGATGTGCGTGCCGGCGAGGCCGCTGATCGCCGTGGAAGTGAGGCCGGCGATTTGCGTCGCCGTCAACGCGCCGGCTTGAGTTTCCGTCAGCGCCGCGATGTTCGTGGCGTTGAGGCCGTTCACCTGCGTGGTCGAGAGCGAGGAAACCTGCGTCGTCGTCAGCGCCGCGATTTGCGCGTCGGAGAGCGAGGAGAGGTTCGTGGTCGAGAGCGATTGCACCTGAGCCGCGGTGAAGGCCGCGATCTGGGTGTCGACGAGCTCGGCCAGGTTGGTGCTGGTCAGCGCTTGCACCTGCGCCGTGGTCAGCGCGGCCAATTGCGTGTTGGCGAACTCAGCAACGTCCGTCGCCGAGAGCGCCGTCATTTGCGTGGCGGTCATCGCACGCACTTGCGTCGTGCTCAGCGCCGCGAGTTGGCTCGCGTCAAGCGCCGAGGCCGCGCTCGTGGAGAGCGCCGCGATCAGCGTCGAGCCCATCGCCGCGACTTGCGTGGCCGAAAGCTCGGTCATGTCGGTGGCGTTGAAGCCGGCGACTTGCGTCGAGGCCAAAGTCGCCAGCTGCGTCGTCGTCAGCGCGCCAGCCTGGGCCGCGTCGAGCGCGGAGAGGTTGGTGGTCGAGAGCGCTGTGATCTGCGTGGTGGCGATCGCCGAGATTTGCGTGGCCGCCAGCGACGCCATATTCGTGGAGGTCAGCGCCTGGATCTGCGTCCGCGTCAGCGCCGCGATCTGAGTTTCGTTGAACTCGGCCACGTCGGTGGCGTCGAGCGCCGTCACTTGCGTGGAGGTCAGCGCGCGCACCTGCGTGGTGGTCAGCGCCGCCATCTGCGTGGCGTCGAGGCCGGAGAGGGCGTCGGTGCTGAGGCGCGAGATCTGTGTGGCCGCCAAGGCCGCCACTTGCGTCGCCGCCAGCGCCGCGAGGTTCGTGGAGGTGAGGCCCGCCATCTGCGTGGTGGTCAGCGCCGCCAGTTGCGTGGTGCGGAACTCGGCGAGATCGGCGGCCGAGAGCGCGTCGATCTGCGTCGTCGTCAGCGCGCGCATCTGCGTCGTGGTGATGGCGCCAACGCGTGTCGCGTCGAGCGCGGCCAGGTTCGTTGCGTCAAAGGCTTGCAGTTGCGTGGCCGTCAGCGCGCCGACTTGCGTCGTCGTGAGTGCGCCGACCTGCGTTTCCGTCAGCTGGCCGATGTTGGTGGAGCTGATTTGCGAGATTTGCGTCGCGGCGAAGGCGGCGATCTGCGTATCGGCCAAATCGCCGATGAACGTTGTCGTCAGCGCCTTGATCTGCGTCTGCGTCAGGCCGCCGATCTGCGTGGCCGTCAGTTCGCCGACATCGGCTTGCGTGAGCGAGTTGATTTGCGTCGTCGTCAAGCCGGCGACTTGCGTTGAGGTCAGCGCCGCCATCTGGTTGGCGTCGAGCGCCGAGAGATTGGTGGTCGTCAGCGCCTTGAGCTGCGTCGAGGAGAGGGCGCCGACTTGCGTCGTCGTCAGGCCGGCAGCTTGCGTTTCGGTGAGCGCGGTGATCTGCGCGGTGGAGACGCTGCCCAGCTGCGTCGTCGTCAACGCCGCGATCTGCGTATCGGCCAGAGCCGCGAAGTTCGTTGTGTTGAGCGCGGCGATCTGCGTGCCGGTGAAGGCGGCGATCTGCGTGTCCGCGAATTCGCCAACGTCGGTCGTCTGCAGCGCGCCCATTTGCGTGGCGGTCAGCGCCGAGACCTGCGTCGTCGTCATGGCGGCGACTTGCGTGTCAACCAGCGCGCGGAGGTTGGTCGTCGACAATTGCGAGACTTGCGAGCCGGTCAGCGCCGCAACCTGCGTCGTCGTCAGCGCGCCGACATTCGTCGTGGTCAGGCCTTGCACCTGGCCGGTGACGAGCGAAGCGATCTGCGTGGCCGCGAACGCCGCGATCTGCGTATCCGCCATCGCCGCGATGTTCGTGGAGGTGAGCGATTGCACCTGCGTCGTCGAGAACGCGGCGATCTGCGTTTCCGTGAGGTCGCCGGCATTGGTGCTGGTCAGCGCGCGCACTTGCGTGGCCGTCAGCGCGCTGATCTGCGTTGTGGTGACGTCGGCGATGTCTGTGGCGTCGAGCGCACCGATCTGCGTCGCCGTCAGCGCGCGGACTTGCGTCGTGTTCAGCGTGCCGAACTGCGCCGCATCAAAGGCCGAGAGCGCCGTCGTGCTGAGGGCGCCGACTTGCGTCACGTTGAGCGCGCCGATTTGCGTCGTCGTGAGCGCCGCGACGTTGGTCGAGGTCAGCGCCGCCGCTTGCGACGAGGTGAGGGCGCCAATTTGCGTCGTGGTCAGCGCCGCGATCTGCGTGTCGGCCAGCGAAGCGAGGTTCGTGGCCGAGATCGAGCCGACCTGGGTCGTCGTGAATGCGGCGATCTGCGTGTCCGCCAGCGAGGCCATGTTCGTGGACGTCAGCGCCGCGACTTGCGTGCTGGCGAGCGCGGCGAGCTGCGTGGTGGTGAATTCGGCGATGTCGGTCGCGTCGAGCGCCGTCATCTGCGTCGCCGTCAGCGACTTCACTTGCGTCACCGAGAGCGCGCCAACTTGCGTGGCGTCGAGCGCGGCGATCGTGGTTGCGTCGAGCGCTGCGAGCTGCGCCTTCGTCAGCGCGCCAACCTGCGTCGTCGTGAACGAGGTCATCTGCGTCGCGTCAAGCGCGGCCAGGCTTGTAGCCGTCAGCGAAGCGACCTGCGTCGAGGTCAACGCCGCGATCTGCGTGTCGACCAGGGCCGCAACACTCGTCGTCGTGAGGCCTTTGATTTGGCCCGGGGCGAGGGCGGCGACTTGCGTCGTCGTCAGCGCGCCGATTTGCGTGGCGCTCAGCGCCGAAACTTGGCTCGTGTTGAGCGCTTGCACTTGTGCCGCCGTCAACGCCGCGACCTGCGTTTCGGTGAGGTCGCCGATATTGGTGTTGTTCAGCGCGCGGATTTGCGAGGTCGAAAGCGCCGCGACTTGCGTTGCGGACAGCTCGTTCAGGTCGGTCGCGTTAAGCGCGGTGAGCTGCGTCGCCTTAAGCGAGGAAATCTGCGTCGAGGTCAGCGCCGCGACTTGCGTGTCGACCAGCGCCGAGAACGCCGTCGCGCTCAGCGATTGGATTTGCGAGCCCGTGAACGCGCCCACTTGCGCGTCGGTCATCGCTTCGATGTTGGTTTCCGACAGCGCCTTCACTTGGCTTTGGCTGAGCGAGCTCACTTGCGTCGTCGTCAGCGCCGCCATCTGCGTGTCCGCGAGCGCGGCCAGCGTGGTCGTGGAGATCGATTGGATTTGCGAGCCGGTGAACGCGGCGACTTGCGTATCGGCCAGCGCCGAGAACGCCGTGGCGGCCAGCGCCTTCACTTGCGTCGTCGTCAGTGAGCCAAGTTGCGTCGTCGTGAACTCAGCCACGTCCGAGGCGCTCAGCGCCGTCAGTTGCGTGGCGAGCAGGGACGAGGCCTGCGTCGTCGTCAGCGCGGCGATCTGCGTATCGCTGAAAGCGGCGAAATTCGTGGACGTGAACGCCTGCAGCTGCGTCGGCGTGAAGGCCGCGACCTGTGTTTCGGTCAGCGAGGCGATGTTCGTCTCGGTGATCGCGCGCACCTGCGTGGTGGTCATCGCGGCGATTTGCGTCGCGTTGAACTCGGCGATATCGGCGCCGTCGAGGGCGGCGATTTGCGTCGTCGTGAATCCGCGCACTTGCGTGGCGTTCAACTGGCCGACTTGCGTCAAGTCGAGCGCAGCGGCTGATTCGTCCGTCAGGCGGCCGATTTGCGTCGCCGTCAGTGCGCGCACTTGCGTCGTCGACAATTCGGCCATGTCCGTGGAGGAGAGGCCGGCGATTTGCGTGGTGCTGAGGTTCGAAACCTGCGCCGTCGTCAGTGCGCCCGCTTGCGTCGCGTCCAGCGCCGAGAGGTTGGCCGCGCCGAGCGCTTGAATTTGCGTTGTCGCGAAGGCCGAGATCGCGGTCGTCGAGAAATTGGTGATGTGGGTGGTGGCGAAGGAGCCGATCTGCGAGCCGTTCAGCGCCAAGAGCTGACCCGACGAGAACACGACATCGCTTGAGAAATTTGGGATTTGCGTCGTCGTCAGCGCCCGCATCTGCGTGGAGCTGAGCGCGCCGACCTGGGTGGCGTTTAGCGCGCCAATACCGGTCGTCGAAATCGCCGCGACTTGCGTCGCGTTGAGCTGACCAATTGTGGTGGTGGACAGGCCTTGAATGGCCGTGACGGACAACGCAGCAATTTGTGCTGCGGACAAGCTCGCAATCGACATCGGCGGACCATCCTGGTCTTAAGAGAGCCGACATTCGATCGGCCCACGCGCACTCCGGGCGCTTCTGCTCCCGGATGCTCGCAGAACGTGTTTACCTAGAATGTATTGACGAGACGTTTCGGAGCGTGGTCGTTACGCGCGCGTGTGGGCGCTGTTTTGCTAATCTGCATTTACGTTTGATTGACGCAACGAAGCGCCGCGCAAATAATCAGCGCCACGGGAGCCAATCAAACGCGCGCTGGCCTTCGCAGCCTTCGGCGAACGTCTGGTTCAGGAATTCGGCGAGGTGGATGCCGCCGGCGCCGAGTTGGCTGTCGAGCGTGAGCAGCGTGTCTCTATAATAGGCCTCATCCAGCGTTCCGTTCTCCGGCACGCGCGCGACGATGCGTTGCGCTGCCGCGTGGCTTTGTTCCGCCCACGTAACAGGATTGCCGCCGCGAATGGCTTCGGCGTCGGCCGTGCGCATCCAGCCGCCTTCGATGCGATCGACGTATGTGCCCCAAGCATAAACAGTGCGCTCGATCAGCAGCGTGTCCCATGCTGAGTGCAGGTTGGTCTGCACGACAGGGCAGCCGCTGCGGCAGACCGTGCCGCGAATATCGACTGTGACAGGAATATCGTTGCCGCCGCGCGCTTCGCCGAACGTGTGCAACGGCTGATGCATGTCGCCGATGAAATGCACGATGTAGCGCAGCGCTTCCATGCGCGTCGTCGGATTGCGTGAGCAGCGCACCTCGTTCTGCAGCCGCGCCAATTCGCCCAAAACGCAATCGCCGCCGTATTGCGTGCGGCAGTCGCGCGACACGTCGTACGTATTCTCGGCGTTGGGAATGCTGACGAAATGCCAATTGTAGCCGTAGGGGCGCTGGTCGCGCACATCATCGGCCCACGAGGCGACGGAGGCGAGCGACACGCCTTGGCCCAGCAACTCCGCGACGCGGTCGGCGGCCCGCGGCGTCAGCCTGCGTTGCGCCAGTTCGGCCACGATCGAGTGTCCGCTCGCGCCCCAGGCAAAAGCCGGTTGCGCGCTCGAAGCAAACACCATCAGCGCCGCAGCGCCCGCCGCCAAGATCTTACGCATCGCCGGTCCTCTGAATCGCTCTGCCCGAAATTGTGCCGAGAAGCTTTCGGTTTGGTTGCGCGATGCGTCTAGCCGCTACAACCAATGAGGGTTCAGCTGAACCGCGTCGCCGCCCAATATCCCGCGCTGGCGGCGAGTGCGCTGGCGAAGGCGCCCCAGACCATGTCGGCCAGCGTGACGCGGATGTCCCAGATTTTCAGCGTGGCCTGGTTGGTGAGGTCGTAGGTGGCGTAGGCGACGAGGCCGAGGATGGCGCCATTGATCAAAGCGCGCGTGAGCGAACCCTCCTGCAGCGCCGGCGCGACGGCGAAATAGGTGATGCCGCTCACATAGATCAGATAGAACGCCACCGCCGCGGGCACGTTGAGGCGATCGCTCAACAGCTCGCCGATCAGCGGCCGATAGAGCTTCGGGCCGACTTGCGTCAGCCAAATCGCGTCAGCGATGAGAAAGGCGAGGGCGGTTCCAAACCAGGCGATGGCGTATGTCATGGCCCTTGTACGAGCCGGCGCGCGATTCAGTTCCTTTTGAGCGCGTCCGCGATCGCCGGTGGAACCGGAACCTCGAAATCCAGCAGCTGCTGCGCTTTGCCTTTGGCCAGAGCATCGAGCCTCAGCGTCGCCATTTGGCCGCCGCCGAGCGATTGCTTGAGGTGGAAATTGAGGCCGTCGAGGCCGGGCCATTCGTAGCGAACGATGGAGGGCGACGGCGCGCCTTCGAACTCGTGGGCGAAGAAGGCTTTGACGCTCGCTTCGGTCAGCGCGGCGCGAATGTGCGGCAGGTATTCAGGCTTGCGCGCCAGCACGCCGATATTGAACGCGTCGCCTTTGTCACCCGAGCGCGCCCAGGCGAGCGCGATGAGCGGTACACGCGGCCAGCTCGGATCGATCGCCGCTTCGTCGCCGCTGGCGATCCTCGTCGGCGTTTCACTCGGCGGCGTGCGTCGTGGTTCTACTTCGCGGCGTTCGCCGCCGAAATCGATGAAGCTCGAAACCTTTTCGCGATCGATCAGCGTCGAGAACACGCGCATCACCGGCGCCGGCACGGGGCGCGCGCCGAACCAGCCGGTGCTGCCGACGGACATGGACGTCGTCGGGCTCTCGAATTCGCGCGCGAGAAAGCGGAACGCGTCCGGGTCTTCGTGCTCGACGCCGACTTTGCAAACAACCTCACGCGTCGCCAGCGCCCGCGATTGCGCGCCGTAGCTGACCTCAGAGCCCAAAGCTTCGATGCGCTTGGCGCGGAAGGGCGCGATGTTCTTCGCGCGCAGCATTTCTTCGACGCGCGAGATCACCGCTTCGCTCTGGCGCACGGCTTTGCGCGCGGCATCGCGGCCAACGACAGGCATCAGCAAAATCACGCGCCAGCCATCCTGGTGCGTGGTGCAGACTTTGTATTTGCCAGACGGCGCGCGGCCTTTGGCGCCGCTGACGCGCACGCGGCCGACGCCCGCGCTTTCCACGCGCACGTGCGACAGATCGCAGATCACGTCCGGCAGTGCGTACGCTTGCGGATCGCCAACTTCGTAGACGATTTGCTCGGCGACAGCGGCCGGCACGACAAGCCCGCCGGTGTTCGGCGGCTTCGAGATCACGAAGCTGCCGTCCGCGCGGCATTCGGCGATCGGGTAGCCGATATGCGCCCAATCCTCGACGCTCTCCCAATCCGTGAACAGCCCGCCGGTCGCCTGCGCGCCGCATTCGAGCACGTGGCCGCAGAGCGAACCTGCCGCAAGCAGGTCGTATTGATCGAAGCGCCAGCCGAATTCGTGCACCAGCGGCGCAAGCACCAAAGCAGAATCCACGACGCGTCCGGTAATCACGACGTCAGCGCCGGCAGCGAGAGCTGCAGCGATCGGCGCCGCGCCGAAATAGGCGTTCGCGCTCAGCACGCGCTCCGCGCTCGGGTAGGGCGCTTGCGTATCCATCTCGCGCGCGCTGGCGAGTTCCCCCAAGCGCGGCCGCAGATCATCGCCTTCGACGATCGCGATCTTGAACGACAAACCTGCTTCCGCCGCGATCGCTTCCATGCGCGCACGGCACGCACGCGGGTTGAGCCCGCCGGCATTGGTGACGATCTTGACGCCGCGCTCCTTGAGCGCGCGCAGATTGTCCTTCCAAACCCAGTCAGTGAAATCGAGAGCGAACCCGCCTTGCGGCTGCTTCTGCTGCGCGCGTGCGAGCAGCGAGAGCGTGACCTCGGCCAGATAATCGAGCACGAGATAATCGACGTGCGGGATGAGCTGCGGCGCGGCCGTGGAACTGTCGCCCAAAAATCCGCCTGCGCCGCCGATGCGTATCGTTTTCACCGGCTCAGCTCGCGCATCGCGCCGTCGAGGCCCTGGATCGTCAGCGGGAACATGCGTTCCGGGCCGATCACGTCGCGCACGAGATTGATCGATGGCGTGTGATCCCAATGCGCGCGCGGCGTTGGGTTGAGCCAGACGAGGCGCTCATAGATGCTCGCCACGCGCTGCAGCCACATTGCGCCTGGCTCTTCGTTCCAATGCTCGACGCTGCCGCCTGGATAGGTGATCTCGTACGGGCTCATCGTCGCGTCGCCGACGAAGACGATGCGATAATCGTGCGGGAAGCGATGCAGCACGTCCCAGGTGAGCGTCTTCTCATCGTGACGGCGGCGATTGTCCTTCCAAACGCTCTCATAGAGGCAGTTGTGGAAATAGAAGAACTCAAGGTGTTTGAACTCGGTGCGCGCGGCGGAGAACAATTCCTCGCAAAGCTTGATGTGTGAATCCATCGAGCCGCCGATATCGAGGAACAGAAGCACTTTCACCGCATTGCGCCGCTCTGGCCGCAGCACGATGTCGAGATAACCTTCGCGCGCGCTCTTCTTGATGGTGCCGTCGAGATCGAGCTCATCCGGCGCGCCGGTGCGGGCGAATTTGCGCAAGCGGCGCAGCGCCACCTTGATGTTGCGCACGCCAAGCTCGACGCCGTCATCGAGGTTTTTGTACTCGCGTTTGTCCCACACCTTCACGCCACGGCCTTGGCCGCGTTCCTTCGGTCCGCCAATGCGCACGCCTTCAGGATTGAAGCCGCCATTGCCGAACGGCGATGTGCCGCCCGTGCCGATCCATTTGTTGCCGCCTTCGTGGCGCTCTTTTTGTTCCTGGAGACGCTGCTGCAGCGTCTCCATCAATTTGTCCCAGCCGCCGAGCGCTTCGATCTGCGCCTTCTCTTCATCGCTCAGATATTTCTGCGTCAGCAGCTTCAGCCATTCGTCCGGGATCTGCGCGCTGATGGTCTCGATATTGTTGTCGAGGCCTTTGAACACGTTGCCGAACACGCGGTCGAACTTGTCGAGATGGCGCTCGTCCTTCACCAAAGCCGCGCGCGAGAGATAATAGAAATCCTCGACGTCCGGCCCGATCGCGTCCTTCTCCAGCGCCTCTACGAGCAGCAGATATTCCTTGAGGCTCACAGGCACCTGCGCGGCACGGAGTTCGGTGAAGAAGCGTTGGAACATTATTCTGTCGGGGTCTCGGTGGCGGGGGCCTGCTGGCGATCTGAGGTGCGAGAGGCGAAGTCTAACAATGTCATCTGCCAGAAGATGTCCGCAAGCACGTTTGGACGCTCCTCGGGCGCACTAAAGCGCATTTTCAGGATCCACCCGTCTGCCGCTGCGACGGAAATGCGCGTGAAGAAGGTTGAGCCGTCATGGCTGACCTGAAAACTCGATGTCAGCGATGGCGGGAGGGTTTGGCCTTCGGGGATCGGCACTTCAGCGCGTTCGCGTGGCGTCACTGGGCGCACCGATTGGTACACGGCCTGCATCGCCAGCGTTGAGTTGTTCAACTCCTGCTCTGCGGTGGTGGGTTCAGGGCGGCGCGTCGCAAACAGCGTCATGGTCCCGGCGCCGACCTGTCTCGTGCAAGATACGTCGTCGCCGCGCGCAATGCCTAATGCCTGGCTTGGGACGATGCGGACGCTTTCGCGTCCATCGTTGGTCATCGAAAACCGACACAGCATCCCGCTGCGCAGGTGCCGCAGCTTCACAACCGGCTCGTCGACCTCAACGACAAAAAAGTCCTCGGCGCCTGCCGCGGCAAGAATTTGTTGCCCGCGCGTACGGATGGTTTCGATTTGCTCCGCGCTTGGCGACGCGGCGTCTTGCGCTGACGCCTGTGTGCTCGCACACATGATCGCAGCGATCAGCAAAGCACGAAACATAGTTTTCCTCAGCGCGCCCGGTTCGTCATCAGTTCGCCCATCACGCCGCGCCAGACGCCGTCAGCGGTGCGTTCCGCACTTTGCCGCGCCGCGGCGTCCGGCGCCAAGTTCTGATAGCGAACTTTGATCACCCAATCACCGACCATGGCGATGGTTGTGCGCCAAAACATCGTCTGGCCTTGGGCGTTCGCGTAGCTGAAGCGGGCGCTGACGCTGGGCGGCAAGCCGCCAGCGGCCGCGGCGGAGGCGGGGCCGGGAAGGGCTTGGGCGTTCGGAGCGTTGCGCCGCAGCGCGGCGGATGCGCCGGTGATTTGCTCTTCGAGCGATGTCGCGAACGAGTAGCGCGTGGCGTACACGGTGATGTGCTCGCGCCCGTCGGTTGAGTCACACGCAACGTCCTCGCCGCGCGCGGCTTGCGGAAACACGATCAGGCGGTTGGTGTTGCTGCGCGAGAGCCGGCAGGTGAGGCCGCTGCGCGCGTGCATCACCGCGATCACCTGCTCGGACGGGATCATCTCGAAGACGCCCTCGGCGTTCGAGCGCGAGATCAGCTCGATTCCAAGCGCCCCAACCGACGCTTCCTGCGCCAAAGCCGGCGCGGCGATCGCCCAAACCGCCAATGCCGCCAAAACCCGCCGCATGGATTTCCTCCGCCAGGTGGAGAACTTATGGGTCGGCGGCGCGGCTGTCGACGGCGCGCGGCGCCAGATCAGCAGGGCGGAGGCGCCGGCCATTGCGCGCGAGATCGAGCAGCAGGCGCGTCGGGTTCATCACGCGATCCGGGCGCGGCGCGCCGTGGCGCCAGGATTGGCCGTGCCGCGTGCCGGGGAGGTAGGTCTCGAAATGCAGCTGGCGCGTGTCGCTGATGACGGCGAGTTCCTGGCCGCCGGAAACCGTATCGCCAAGCCACAGATCGCGATCGCGCAGCGAGGCTTCGCGCACCTCGCCATAATTGGCGACATAACCGTCGTGGGCGACGAGAAGCGCGTAGCTCATCTCGCCGGCGGCGGCGCGCAGGAAGGGATAGAAGGCGACGATGCGACCATCCTCCACCGCGATGACGCGATCGCCCGCACCGGCGAAGAGGTCGATGCCGACGTGCCGGCGGGTGGGATTGTCGGCGCGCGCCGCGGGGCGGGGCGCATTGAAGCGGCGAAGCTCCGTGCCGACGAAGGCGCCGTCTGTCGTCTCATACGAAACACGCGCCCAGCGCGGGTCGTCCGTCACCGTCGGCCAATAGCGGGTCGCGGCGCGGCTTTCCGCGAACGGCGCTGGATCGTCAGCGGGCGCTTCGCCCGCCGCAACCGGCGCGCACGCCGCCAGCAATCCCGAAACAAACATCCGCCGCCGCATGCTGCAACGCTGGCGCGAGATGGCGGCGCAAATGGGGCGTTAGCTCGTCCCTCCGCGTTGCTCCCGGCGCGCCAGGAACGCCAGGCGTTCGAACAGCATCACGTCGGCTTCGTTCTTTAGCAGCGCGCCGTGCATCGGCGGGATGAGCTTCGACGGATCGCGCTGCTTCAGGGTTTCCGGATCGATGTCGTCGGTCAGCAGCAGCTTCAGCCAATCGAGCAGTTCGCTGGTGCTGGGCTTCTTCTTGAGGCCCGGCACTTTGCGCATGTCGTAGAAAATTTTCAGCGCTTCGCCGACGAGACGCGCTTTCACGCCCGGGAAATGCGATTCAACGATCGCCTTCATCACGTCTTCGTCTGGGAAGCGGATGTAGTGGAAGAAGCAGCGGCGTAGGAACGCGTCCGGCAATTCCTTCTCGTTGTTCGAGGTGATGATCACGATCGGACGCACCTTGGCTTTCACGGTGCGATCGAGTTCGTAGACGTAGAATTCCATGCGATCGAGCTCTTGCAGGAGATCGTTCGGAAACTCGATGTCGGCTTTGTCGACTTCGTCGATCAGCAGCACCGGGCGCTGCGGCGCTTCGAACGCTTCCCAGAGTTTGCCGCGCTTGATGTAGTTGGCGATGTCGGTGGCGCGATCGTCGCCCAGCTGCGAGTCACGCAGGCGCATCACCGCGTCGTACTCGTAGAGGCCTTGCACGGCTTTCGTGGTGGACTTGATGTGCCACTCGATCAGCGGGCAGCCGAGCGATTTGGCGACCTCGATGGCGAGCATCGTTTTGCCGGTGCCGGGCTCGCCCTTGACGAGCAGGGGGCGCTCGAGCGTCACCGCCGCATTGACCGCGACCTTCAGATCGTCGGTCGCCACATAATCTTTCGTACCTTCGAAACGCATTCATGCCCCCGGGGAAGAGTTGCTCACAATAAAGACGCGCGCGCCCGCCGAAGCAAGCGCGCGCGTTTCCCGCCCGTCTCGCGGCGCAGTTGAGCGCCGCGCCCCTAGGTCAATCTCGTCTCATTTCAGGCCCAACTCAGGCGACGTCCGAGCGGTCGCCGAACAGGTCGCGCATCAGCCGCTGCATCGTCCGCGCACGCGCCGCCAGCGCTTCATCGCTCAAGCGTTGGGGCGGCTGTTTCCAGTTGCGGGCGGCGCACAGCATGAGCAGCGCCGGATCATCTGGCGCGACATGGGTGTTGTGTGGCCCGCGGATGTCGTCGATCTGGCCGCGCGAAGGGTAGGCGACGGCGACCAGCAAACCGCGCGCGCCGCGATTGCGCAGCACGAAGAAATGCGCCGCGCCGCTGCGCAGATCGCGCGCGAATCCGGCTGCCTGGTTTGAGCCGCGCGCCATGCAATTGTGAAACTCGGCGCCGACGTCCCACATCTCCGACACCGAGCGAATGCGCCGCCACGTGCGCGTGGGCGAAACGTAGATCGCTTCTTCGCGACAGATCGGCTCGTGCGCGCGCACGAAGGCGAGGCGTTGTTTGCGCTCTTGCGCGAAATAGCGGGACTTGTCTTCGAGCGCCGCGAAGTCCGGCCGTTTGATCTTGGCGATGAACACGAGCGCCATCTCGAGAATTTCCATCGAGCGCGGCGACAGCGTTTCGCGCGGCTGGCCGTCAAGATAGATCGCTTCCGCGCATGTCGCTTCGAGTTGGCGCGCGACACGCCGCAAGCGCGCGAGCGAAGCGCGACATGGCGCGAACACAAACACCGGTTCGCCGGCGGCGAGCTTGCGCATCACCCAAGTCGGTGCGTCGACGAGATCAACGGGTTCGGCTGGTCGGAAATTGCGCGCGTCCAGCAAGAGCTGTTGGTGCGCGCGCTTCTGATAATGCGCGGCGACGGCTGGATTGCTCACAATCGCATCCGCCAACCGGCGGGCGCATTCTGCGACAGGAGCAATATCGACGACTTCGTGTCTCATGCGGCCTCCCTGCGACGCGTTTCTTCGCGTCTGCGCGTTTTGCGCGTCCGCCGTGCCGCACGAAGCCATTGCTGGGGAGGGCTGGGGCGTAGCGTCTCCGCTTTCCCAAGTGCTCCCGCGCAGGCTCGCAGCCGTTGCGGTGTTGAAGCCCCCAACCGTTCCGCAACGCTAATGGACGTATGCGGACGAACTCAAGCGAAGATTTACTATGAACTGCGTGTCGCGGCCCAAATCACGGCGTGTGCGGCGAACGCGCAACAAGAAGATCATGGTTTACGCAGCAACAATGCATGCGTCTGCAACGAAGCATGCATTTTCGAATTCTCGCGCGCGTCTTTTGCAAGACCGACGCGTTAAGTCCTCCTTCGCGATTTCAACTTGAAAGCGCGCGCCGCGCGGCGCGACGCGCAGCGGACGGCGCACGTTTGGCAAGGACTCGTTAACCCGAACCGCGCGACGCTAAATTTCTGATGGAATCCCAGAATTGGGGTTGGGCATGCCTTTGAAGTTATCGTTGCGGCCGGGCGAGAAGTTCGTCGTCAACGGCGCGGTCGTTCAGAACGGTGATCGGCGCGCGGCGTTGGTGTTGCAGAACAAGGCGTCGGTTCTGCGCGAGAAAGACATCATGCAACCCGACCAGGCCGACACGCCGGCCCGCCGGATCTACTTCCCGATCATGCTGATGTACTTGGATGAGCAGGGCAGAGAGAAAGCCTATTCTGAGTTTGCGTCGCGACTGGCCGAGTTCATGGGCGCTGTAAGAGATCCGCAGATACTCGCGGAGTGCATCGGCGTTTCCAAAGAAGTAATGGCTGGTGAATACTACCGTGCGTTAATGCGCTGTCGGAAGCTGATTTCGTATGAAGCTGAGCGCTTGGGGCTGAGGGATGTCGATCAAAGCGTACCAGCGCGCAGCCACGCAGGCTGAGAGCCCTCGGGACCTTGAATATCGTGCGTTTGGCCAAGCGACGGCCGCGCTCGTGCGCGTGAAGGAAACGCCTGAACGCACGCCGACGATGATGGCGGAAGCGATCGACACCAATCGCAAGCTCTGGAACGTACTGGCCGCCGATTGCTCGGCGCCGGAAAACCAGCTGCCGCTGACGTTGCGCGGCCAGATCATTTCGCTGGCGATGTGGGTGGCGCGATATTCGCGCGAGGTGCTGCGCGATGGCGCCGATATCGAACCCTTAATCGACATCAACCGCACCATGATGGAAGGCTTGGCCACGCGCTGAGTTGCGCCGCTGAGTTTGCGCAGTTGGGGCGGGCATTGTTCCGCTGCATCAACATCTAATTAACCTGAACCCGATACGGTCCGCCCAAGCGGGGAAGCTGCGTCTTGAAGGCGGGGCGACCGCGCGAACTCGGGCTCGCGCCCACCGGCCAAAACGGCCGGCAACACAGTCCAGAAGGACAAAGACATGACCAGCGTAAATACCAATTACGGCGCCCTCGTCGCGCTCCAATCTCTGAACCAAACCACCAAAGAACTCGCCGAAGTCCAACAGCGCGTGAACACGGGCCTCAAGGTCTCGTCCGCGAAAGACAACGGCGCCGTGTTCGCCATCGCCGAAGGTCAGCGCGCCCGCGTTGCGTCGCTCGGCGCGGTGATGGACGGTATCGACCGCGCGACGTCGGTTATCGACGTTGGTCTGTCGGCCGGTGAAGCCATCGGCGACATCTTGAAGCAATTGAAGGAAAAGGCGGTTGCCGCGCAAGCGACCGACCTCTCGTCCGACCAGCGCGCCGCGCTGCAGGCCGACTTCGACGCCCTGCGCAACCAGATCGACCAGATCGCCAACGCCGCGACCTTCAACGGCTCGAACCTCGTCAACGGCACCAACCTGACCGGTGGTTCCGCCGAGTTCTCGGTGCTGACGACGGATAGCTCTGGCGGCGGCGGTGGCCGCTTCACGCTGCAAGGCGTGGCGTTCGATGACGGCTCGGGCAACTTCTTCTCGTCTGCCGCTCAGCTCGACGACGCCACTGGCCTGACCATCGGCGGTGCGGACGCCCTCGAATTCTCGATCACCAACGGCAACGAGACGACGACCTTCACGATCGACGTCGAAGCCACGGACACGATCCAGACGTTCGTTGATCGCGTTGCCACGGCTTCTGATGGCCGCGTGACCGCGTCTTACGACGATCAAACCGGCCGCATCAGCTACGCCGCTGCCGAAGACTTCACCGTGACGTTCACGGACGGCACGGACCCGGTTGACGACGACGGCGTGCTCGACGGCACCGACGACGTCGCGGGCACATCGATGACGCAAGTCGTCGCCCCGGGCGCTGGCACCAACGAATTGATCGTCCAAGGCTTCGACTTCCGCCTGGGCGCCACCGGCCAAGCTCTGGCCACGGTGACCGCGTCGCTCAGCGTCGCGACCGCCAACGGCGCCGCCACGGCGGTGACGGCGATCGACGACTCGCTGACCGCGCTGAACCGCGATCTGGCCCGCATGGGTGCGCAGTCGAAAGCTCTCGACGTCCAAAAGACGTTCTTGGGCAAGCTGTCTGACTCGATCGAAGCTGGTATCGGCAACCTCGTCGACGCTGACCTCGCCAAGGAATCGGCCCGTCTGCAGTCGCTGCAAGTTAAGCAGCAGCTGGGCGCGCAAGCCTTGTCGATCGCCAACTCGGCGCCGTCGATCGTGCTGTCGTTCTTCCGCTAAGCGGAAACGGATAGGGCGGGGAGCGCTTCGGCGCTCCCCGTTTCCTCCGAGCGAGCATGAGAAATGGACAATCCTTCCGCTCCTTCGGTTTCCTACGCTGAACCACGCCTGACCTCAGTCACGCGTGTTGAGTTTTCGCCGGCTCATGAAGCCGCGCCCTTGTCCAACCAACCCACACAGACCGACAAACTGATCGAAGCACAGCGCCAGCAGGTCACGCCGGGCAAATTGCTCGTGCGTCTCGATGCTGAGGCCGGCCGCTTCGTGCAGATGTTGACGGACGTCTCCAACATGGAGATGGTCTGGCGCTATCCGAGCGAAGGTCAGCTCGCGTTCTCGCGCGCGATCAAAGCGTACGCGAAGGCAGTCTCCGGCGACTGAGTGAGTCGTAAACAGATCGTAAATTTATTCGCTAAACGGTCGTTAGTCTTAACGATCTATTAACGATTCTTGCGTTTCTCTTCCCGCGCGATGAACAGCGCCGTGCGTCTCCGTTGAGGCGTGCGATCCGAAGAAGAGGCGAAGAACAATGGTCTCCAGCATCCTTCCTGGTGCGACGGGCGCAGGTGCGCTCGGCGTCGATACGCGTTTTGCCCGCACGACGCCGATGAAGCGCGAAGACGCAGGCGCCGCAGCAGCGCAAGCTGGCGACCGCGTTGAACTCTCAGCCGCAACTTGGTCGTCCGCGCGTGAAAGCGTGCGCAGCGGTCTCGAGCAAGTGCACCTCGCGCTGGCCATTGGCCACGAGGCGCAGGGCACGCTGCTGAAGGTTCAAGAACTGGCGCGCAATGGCGGCAGCCAGGAAGAGCTCGACGCCATTCTAGATTCTTTCACCCAGCGCCTGCAGGCCGCGATCGACCAAGGCGCGACCTTGGTCGCTGGCGAGGACGTCACTGTTGACGCCGAACCCGGCGGCGCGCCGGTCGTGGTGGCGGGCGTGGATCTCCGTTTGAAGGACGAGCCGGGCTGGAACGATGTCATGGCGGTGCCGGCTGAGGCTGACGCTGACAGCCCGGCTGCGCTCGCGCGCGCCGCGCAGAAATCACTCGACACGCTGCAAGGCGCGATGGAGCGTTTGCTCGAAGCGGCGCGTGCGCTCGAGGCGCATCAGGGCTTCCTCGGCGCGCTCGAAGGCGCGGCTGGCGTGCGGACGGACCTCGACGCGGACGCCGCGCGCCTCACGGCGCTGCAAGTGCGCCAAGGCCTGCAAGCCTCGAACGCGGCGATCGCCAACGTCGAGCCGCAAGCTGTGCTCACACTGTTCAGAACTTAAAGCGGACGGAAACTGCCGCCGAAGGTGTCGACAAGCTCGGCGCCTTCGGCGTCGTCACGCATGCGCGCCATCAGCCGCTGGACGGCCTGGTAGCCCATCCAAGCCACGCAGAGCAGCAGCCCCAGCGCGGCAATGCCGGCGATGGCGATCGCGATGGCGAGTTCGCGCGTCACATCAAGCTCACCGCGCGCGACCAGCGCGAAATTGGAATCCTGCGGCAAGCGCTTGGCGGCCGCCGCCGCACGATCGCCGCCGGCTTGCGCGATCAGGCGCAGGCGGGGCAGATCGCGGACGGAATGGCTGTGCATCAACAGCGACGCCGCGGTGGATTGCGATGTCGCTTCGCTCATCGCCCCGATCTCATCGAGCGCCGCCAAAGCTTGCGCGAGGCGTTCCTGATTGAGCGACGCCGTGAACGCCGCCGAAGCGTTTTCGAACGCGCCTGAATCGCCGCCTTCCGCGCTCGCCAACGCCGCCGCGCGGAACGCGGCCGGCGGCAGCGCCGCGGCCAGAACGTCGGCGATCGATTCCGAGAAATCCGACGGGTAGTCGCGCCGCCGGCTGGCGATCGCCAACGCCGAAGCGCCGGCGCGTTGCTGCGGCGTGAGTTCGCCCGCGAGGCCGAGGCCGAAGCCGGTCAGCGCCAGATGCGTCGGATCAGTCGCCGGATCGGCGAGCATCGCGCGCGCGAGCAATTCAAAGTCGGCTTGATCGCCCAGCATCAAAGTTTGCGCCGGCGCATCCGTGGCGACGCCGCTGGCGGCGCGGCGCGACAGCAACGGCACCGTGTTCTCGTAGCGCGTGCGCGTGCTCGGCGTCACGAGTTCGAGCGCAGCGAGTTCAATGTCGGCGTCGCTGGCGTTCGGGGGCAGGCGGCGATTGATCTGGTTGGCGTCGCGCGCTGGCAGGATCTGGCGGGCGCTGAGCAGGAAGCCGCGCGCTGCGGCGACATCGCCCGCCGTCAGCTCCATGCCGATCATGTCTTCCCACTGACGCTGGCGATCGAAGTCCAGCATGATCAGCTCGCCCAGTTCACGCTCCATCCGCGTCCGCACGGCGGCAGCGCCGGCTTCGCTATATTGGTAGGCGTACAGATGATCGCGCGCGGTGACGTAGAGCCCCGCGGCCGCGGCCGCTGGAAGCAGAAATAGGCAGACATTGAAGAACAGCGCCGTCAGCACGCCGGCGCCGCCACGCGGAGTGGTGTGCGCCCGCACGGGCCGCCACGCGCGAGAAGGCTTCGCGTGTCTCATTTCTCCCCACCGAAGCCGGTACAAAGCCGCCGGAATATGGCGGGGGCAAGATAAATTACAGGAAAGGCGAACGCTTCGCGCACCAGGCGGCGATTTAACCGTGCTTTTGGGCGCTTAGGCGCTGCGATCCAGCACCGCCGGCAGCGGTCCGTTCGGTCCGTCGATGGCGCCGTTCGCGCCATACACCGCGCCGCCCCCACGTTGGCGCACGACCTCTTGGGCCATCGCCTCGACCAGGCCTTCGGCGATCAGCTTGACCGCATTGAGCGAAATTTCGTGCGCTGAGAGAGCGTCCTGCAAGTCCACCGTCTGCTTGCGCAATTGCGCAAGCACCGCTTCCGGCGCGCCGGTCAGCAGGCCGGGCTCTTGCTTCAGCCGGGCGAGTTCGAGCCGGTAAGCGTTGGCGAGGCGGTTCTTTTCGTCGGCCTCGGCGCCGGCCAGCGGCGGTTCGCGCGCTTCGATGCGGCGGGTTTCTTCGGCCACGAGCGCCGCGAGGCGTTCGGTCAGCAGCAGCAATTGGTCGGCCCGGTCGGCCGCGCCGTCAGCGATCAGCGCCATTGTCGGTCTCCGGCGTCGGCGCTTGTTGTTGCGCCTGCATGCGGTTGAGTTCGCGGATGATGCTGTCGGCCAGGCCGACGCCGCCGGCCTTCGACAGCGCCTCTGCGTAGCGTTCGATCAGCATCGGCCGGAACATTTCTTCGCCCATGCCGCCACCGCCGAGGCCATCAGTTTGAATGCCCTCGAACATCGGCGCGAGCATTTCCGCCAGGAACATCGACTCGAATTGCTCCGCAGCGCGGCGAACCTCAGGGGAGGTTTCGTCAGGCCGCGGCACGAGCGTCGGCAAGGGCGCACCTTGCAGGGAGATGCCGTTGAACTCGGCCATTACATCACTTCGATTTCGGCTTGGATCGCGCCGGCGGCTTTCAGCGCCTGCAGGATCGAGATCATGTCGCGCGGCGTGACGCCGAGTGCGTTGAGGCCGTGCACCAGTTGGCGCAATGGCACGCCGCCCGGGACGACGACCAGGCCGCCGGCCTCTTCGTCCACGTTGACGCCGGAGCTTGGCACAACCGCCGTCTCGCCACGACTGAACGGCGCCGGCTGACTGACGAACGGATCTTCCTGCACCGAGATGGTGAGATTGCCTTGGGCGATCGCGACGGTAGAGACGCGGACGTTGTCGCCCATCACGACGATGCCGGAGCCTTCATCGATGACGATGCGCGCCGGCGTATCGACGGCGACTTCGAGGTTTTCGATCGCGCCGATCAGCGAAACCATGTCGCCGGCATAAGCGGCCGGTCGGCGCAGCACGATGGTGCCTGGGTTGGAGGCGCGCGCGGTGTCGGGGCCCACGGCTGAATTGATCGCGGCGGCCATGCGCTGCGCGGTGGTGAAATCCGGATTGCGCAAAGCCAGGCGCAATTCCTGCTGATTGGCGATGTCGAACGCGATTTCCTGTTCGACCAAAGCGCCGGAGGCGATGCGGCCTGCGGTCGGCACGCCGCGCGTCACGCTGCTGCCGGATGCGCCTTCGGCGGAGAAGCCACCGATCGCCAGCGGACCTTGCGCCACGGCGTAGACTTGCTGGTTTGCGCCCATCAAAGGCGTCACGAGAAGTTGGCCGCCGGCCAAGCTGCGGGCATCGCCGAGCGCGGAGACAGTTACGTCGATCCGCGAGCCTTGGCTCGCGAAGGCTGGCAAGTTCGCCGTCACCATCACGGCGGCGACGTTGCGGGTGTTGAGATTGCCGTTGGTGGCGTTGACGCCGAGGCGCTCCAACATCGCCGCCAAGGATTGGCGCGTGAAGGGCGAGTTGCGCAGGCTGTCGCCGGTGCCGTTGAGGCCAACGACCAGGCCGTAACCGACGAGCTGGTTTTCGCGCACGCCTTCAAAGTCGGCGATGTCCTTGATCCGAGGTTCGGCATGCGCCGGCAGCACCGTGAACGGCGGCGTCAGCGCCAGCACGGAGGCGACAGCGAGAAGCGCTTTGCGCGCCGCGCGTGAGAAGGAAGCCATGCTCCCTTGGGCACTGATTACGGTTAACAGGTCGTTCAAATCGCGGCTGCAAACAGTCCCGCTCGTTAAGGTCTCGGAAAGGGGCTCGGCAGAAAGTGCCGAGCATGAAGATCGACAGCGCGCGGGGAGTCGGTGCGGCGGGCGGCCCGAAAAAGGCTGGCCAAGCCGCCGCGCCCGGCTTCACCGTCGCAACAGACGCCCCGCAGCGGACCGCGGCCACCAGCGCCACCCAATCCGTCGCCGGGATCGACACCATCCTGGCGCTTCAGGCCGAAACCCTGGACCCAGACCGCCGCCGCCGCCAGGTCCGGCGCGGGACGGCGGCGCTGGACGCCTTGGAAGAATTGCAGCGTGGACTGGCCCTGGGCCGGGCCCCCGCCAGCCTCAAAGCGGACCTCGACCGTCTCCGTCGCGGGGGCGAAATGACCGGTGAACCCGGCCTCGACTCGGCCCTCCTGGAAATCGACACCCGCCTCGCCGTGGAGCTGGCCAAGCTGGAGATGTCCCTAGGAGTAGCCTGATGCTACACGCCAAGCTCAAGAAAATAGGCCAACTTTGGCGCCAGTCTTGCTCGATGGACGCCGCTAACGACGTTGGCTATAAGCCGCCGCGCGAGGGTGCGGCAGCAGACTTGGGGAAGGCGGACATGGGCGTGAAAGCGACCGAGTATCGTCCAAGCGACAAAGAGCCGTTCATGAATGAGCGGCAGCGCGAGTATTTCCGCAAGAAGCTCCTCGCCTGGAAAGACGAGATCATTGAAGAGAGCCGCGCGACCATCGCCGCGCTCCAGCAAGATACCGTCGCCGAGCCGGATCTGGCCGATCGCGCTTCCAGCGAAACCGATCGCGCCACGGAACTGCGCACCCGCGATCGGCAGCGCAAGCTGATCTCCAAGATCGACGACGCCATCCGCCGCATCGATGACGGCAGCTACGGCTATTGCGAAGAGACCGGCGAGCCGATCGCGCTCTCGCGCCTCGAAGCCCGCCCGATCGCGACGTTGTCGCTCGAAGCCCAAGAGCGCCACGAGCGCCGCGAGCGCGTGCACCGGGACGATTGAGCTCCGTAGAGGAGCGCCGGCGTCCCGCCGGCATTCTTTCCGTCAATCCGAGCCATGCCGGCGAGACGCCGGCGGTCCGCTACAGCGTTTGCCCGCTCCGCGTGCGCATGCTGAAATGCGGCTATGCTGCTCCATGACGCTGGCCTCGCTTGGCTCCATTTCATCTTCGCCTTCATTCTCGTCGGCGCGGTTATCGCTGAGCTTTTCATCTTGCGCTTGCCGGTGAACGCGCAGACGGCGCGGCTCTTGGTGCGCGTCGATTTGTTCTACGGCGCGTCCTCCGTGCTCATCATCCTCGCTGGCGTCTCGCGCGTGCTGTGGGGTGCGAAGGGGTGGGGCTATTATCAGGCCGAGCCGTTCTTCTGGGCGAAGATCGCGACGTTCGCGCTGATCGGCATCGTCTCGATCTGGCCGACGCGCACGTTCATGCGCTGGCTCAAATCCGCCAACGCCGATCCGAATTTCATCGCGCCGGAAGCGGAAGTGAAAAGCATGCGTCGGCTGGTGATGTTCGAGACGCACGCTGTTGTATTGTTGCTATTGTTTGCGTCCTTGATGGCGCGCGGCATTCGATTTGGTTGACCGCACACGTTCGCTTTGCCAAATTTTTGTCTGAAAGCGCGTGCAGTAAACGCGCCTCGCGAGGCATGTCGCCCGCGTGAACCGAGAGTGCCTGAATGAAGAACGACCAAAAGCTTCGAGGGAGTTGCGCGCTAGCGCACCCAACAACCGGCGTTTAGCGCCCGGTCGAAGAGGTCGTTTCTGACTCTCGCCGATCGGGGCCAAGCGCCATCGATCGGAGAACAGGAAAATGCCTGCCTTAGTGGAATTGGCGCCGCGCACCGCGCGCGCCGATCCGTACGCGCCGAGCGCTGCGCTCGCCGCCGACGCTGGCGCGCTTGCGCAAGCGGTGGCGCGCGTGTGGCCGCGCCCGCACGCGGCGTATTTCGCCGCTGAGCCTGCGCGCCGTCGTCTTGCGTGCTTGGTCGCCGCGCGTCTCAACGCGGCGGCTGATCCGCGCGAGATGCGTGTGCTGCGGGAAGCGTTGGAGACGTGGTCGCTGAAGCGTGTCGTGCAGGCTTACCTGCCGGGCGCTCCCGCTGGCTTCGTCGAAGCATTGCGTAAGCTCGAAGGCGATTTCAGCGCCCTCGAGATGCGCAACTTCGTCGATCTTCTGGGTGAACCGGAAGCGGCGAAGGTGCTGCGTCACGCGCAACGGATCGATCGCTCGCTGGTGCTCGTATTGATCGCCTTGCCGCCGGAGTTCCGTCGCGCGCGCATTCTCGCGCACGTGACGGGCCCGCACACGGCCGAATTGCTCGCACGCGGCGCAAAGCGCGCCGTGGGCCGCGACGAGCGTGAGCTCGCGCGTCTCGCGGATCGCTTGGAGCGTTCGCGTTCGGCGACGAGCCTGTTCCGCATGCTGATCGAAGAGATCGGCTTGGAACAGCTCGCGCCGCCTCCGGTTCCGGGGACGGCGTGGTTCGTGCCGTTGGCGACGGTGCCGCAAATCGAGAGCGCGGCTTTGCGCTTCGCGAACTGCCTCAAGGGCCGCATCCCGCTGCTGCTGCGCGGGCGCGCAGCCTATTACGAGGTAGTGGGCGATGAGCCGGCGGTGGTGGAGATCGTTCGCGATCACACCGGCCTCTGGGTCATCGGCGAAGTACGCGGCCACGCCAACGTCGACATCAGCCCGAGCCTCTGGGTTCGCATCCGCGATCACCTTGAGTTCCATGGCGCGCGCACGCGTTGGGCGAAGCCCGACCATCTTGCGCAAGCCTTGGCGCACGTGGCTGGCTGGTGAGTGCTTTACGCTGACGCCCAGCACTTACCCAACGGAAGGGGCGCACGACTGATAGGTTGTGCGCCCCTTCTTGTGCAGTTTTACCTCCGGGGTAACGTGCCTGCGGAGGAAACGAAAAAATGCCAGCATCGGTCGCGCCGGAAGAGTTTGATCTGCTTCACAATCTTGGCGACGTGATCCGTCACCACGGTCGCGTCCGCGGGCATGTCATCGCGCAGGATTTTGAAGGCCGGCGCACCTCGTATGCCGAGCTTGACCGCAAGACCAGCAAGGTCGCCAACGCGCTGATCGCCGCAGGCGTGAAGCCGGGCGAGTGCGTGGCGTATCTCGGCAAGAACAGCGATCTCTATTTCGAGTTGGTGATCGGCGCGAGCAAAGCTGGCGCGATCATCGCCCCGATCGGCTGGCGTCTCGCGCCGGGCGAGGTGGCGCACATCATCAACGACTCGCAGTCGAAAATTCTGTTCGCCGAAAGCTGGGCGCTCGATTGCGCCGGCAAGGCGCTCGAAGAGGTGAAGCATCCGATCTCGATCGTGGCGATGGATGTTGGCGAACACAGCCATCCGGTGTTTGAGCAATGGCGCTTCAAGCAAAGCGAGCAAGATCCGCGCACGCCGATCGATGGCCAAGCAACAGCTCTGCTCCTCTACACGTCCGGCACAACCGGCCGCCCCAAGGGCGTGATGCTGACGAGTGCGAACCTGCTGCGTTCGCGCGCCGATCTCGCGCGCGCGCAAATGGGCTGGAATGAATGGGAAGCGGGCGAGGTGAACCTCGTCGCCATGCCATGCGCGCACATTGGCGGCACCGGCTGGGGGCTCGTCGGCTTCATCAACGGTGTGACGAACGTCGTGCTGCGTGAGTTCGCGCCCGACTTGGTGCTCGACACGGTGGTGAAGCACGGCATCGCCAAGATGTTCATGGTGCCGGCGGCGCTGCAATTCGTAGTGCGGATGCCGCAAGCGCGCACGGCGGATTTCTCGAAGCTGAAAACCATCCTCTACGGTGCGTCGCCCATCCCGCTGGCGCTGCTGCGTGAGTGCATGGAAGTGTTTGGCTGCCAATTCTGCCAGCAATACGGGCTGACGGAGACAACTGGCACGATCTCGTATCTGCCGCCCGAAGATCACGATCCGAATGGCAATGATCGCATGCGCTCCGCAGGTCTGCCGATGCCGGGCGTCGAAATGCGTATTCTCGACAAGGATGGAAACGTCCTCGGCCCTGGCGAAATCGGCGAAGTCTCGACGCGCTCAGCCGCGAACATGCGCGGCTATTGGCGCAACGAGAAAGCCACGAACGAGAGTGTCGATAGCGATGGGTGGTTCCGCACTGGCGATGCTGGTTACATCGACAAGGACGGCTATCTCTTCATCCAGGATCGCATCAAGGACATGATCGTCTCCGGCGCCGAGAACGTCTATCCAGCGGAAGTCGAGAACGCGATCCACGGCCACCCGGACGTCGCCGAAGTCGCGGTGATCGGCGTGCCGGATGAGAAATGGGGCGAGGCGGTGAAGGCGATCGTCGTGCCAAAGCCCGGCGCGGCGCGTGATCCTGAAAGCATCATCGCCTACGCGCGCACGAAGATCGCGCCGTACAAGGCGCCGAAGAGCGTCGATTTCCGCGAAGCGCCGCTGCCGCGCAATCCGTCAGGCAAGATCCTGCGGCGCGAATTGCGCGAGCCGTATTGGGCGGGGAGAGATCGCCGCGTGAACTAGGCTCCGATAGCCCTCCCTCGATGGGAGGGCCGCGCGAAGCGCGG
>CAZZFE010000004.1:0-145920 GCA_964653495.1 uncultured Terricaulis sp.
GCCTGGTCGCGCACCGCCTGTTGCCGTTCGCGACCGGCCCGCCGCCGAGCTGGTCCCTCAAGGGGAGGGGGTGCAGAGCGGCGCTCACGGCGTCCACCCGGAATCGGACGGCGTGTCGTCCTCGTCGTCCTTCGGCGCCTTCATCAGCTCGCCGCGCTGCGCGCGCACGAGGTCGCCGATTTCGTGCGTCAGCTCGCGCACGCCGGCGCCGGAGACGCCAGAGACGAGTCGCACCTCTTTGCCGATCGCTCGCGCCAACGCCGCGCGCTTGCGATTGGCTTCAGCCGGCGTGAGCGCGTCGATCTTGTTGAGCGCGATGATCTCCGGCTTATCCGCCAAGCCGCCGCCATAAGCTTCAAGTTCGTGACGTACGGTGCGGTACGCTTCGGTTGCGCTCTCGGACGTCGCGTCGATCAGATGCACAAGCGCGGCGCAGCGTTCGACGTGGCCGAGGAAACGCGTGCCGAGGCCGGCGCCTTCCGCCGCGCCTTCGATCAGGCCGGGAATGTCCGCGAGCACAATGCGCTCGCTGTCGCCGATGCTGACGACGCCGAGATGCGGATGCAGAGTCGTGAACGGATAGGCCGCCACTTTCGGCGTCGCCGCGCTCACGGCGCGCAGGAAAGTCGACTTGCCGGCGTTCGGCATGCCGATGAGGCCGGCGTCGGCGATCAGCTTTAGCCGCAGCCACACCGTGCGCTCTTCGCCGTCGAGGCCGGGATTGGCGTGATAGGGCGCGCGGTTCACCGACGATTTGAAATAGGCGTTGCCGAACCCGCCATTGCCGCCCTTCGCCAACAGCACGCGCTGGCCCGCCTGATCGAGATCAAGCAGCAGCGTTTCGTTGTCTTCGTCATACACTTGCGTGCCGACCGGCACTTTCAGCGTGATCGTCTTGCCATCGGCGCCGTGGCGGTTCTGGCCCATGCCGTGGCCGCCGGTGCCGCCTTTGAAATGCTGCTGGAAGCGATAATCAATCAGGGTGTTAAGGCCGTTAGCCGCTTCGACCCAGATATCGCCGCCGCGGCCGCCATCGCCGCCGTCCGGGCCGCCATACTCGATGAACTTCTCGCGCCGGAACGAGACCGCGCCAGCGCCGCCGTTGCCGGCGCGCAGGTAAATTTTGGTCTGGTCGAGGAACTTCATTTTTTGGGTCAGTAGTAAAGCGGTCAATAGTCAGTAGGGGCGAGCACCGGGGCGCTACTGACTACTGACTATTGACTACGCGCTCAATTGCTTTCGCGCCGCCAACGCACAGAGGCGCGCTGGTCGCCGTTCTGTAGGAAGCTGGTGATCAGCACCAGGCGCGGGCGGATCGTCCATTCCACGCGTGTCGAGGCTTGGCCGAGGCCGGAGCGGCCGACTTCGACGTACACGTCGCGTGTAAGGTAAACGCCGCCGGCGACGAGGAAGCCGCCATTTTCGTCCTGGCGCACATTGAAGCGATCGAGTCCCGCCGCTGCGCGCGCCGCGTCCACAAGGTCGAAGGACGCTTGTCCCGAGAGCGATGCGAGCGCGGCGGCGATCTGCGCCGCCTCAATGGCTGAAAGATCAGCCACGCCGCGGCCGAACAGCACTTGCGGCAGGATTTCGTCCTCCGGGAGGCCGGGATCGGAGGTAAGGGTCACGTCGGGATCGGAAGCCGTGCCGGTCAACACGATGCGTGCGGTGAGGTCGGCTGTGTCGCGCTCGGCGGTGAGGTCGATGCTGGCGTCCAGCGGGTCGCCATCGAAGGCGATGCGCGCGGTTTGGATTTCGAACGGCTGACCGGAAAGCGCGAGTTGTCCGCGCACGAGATTGGCCTCGCCATAGACAAGCGGCCTCGCGCTTGTGCCGGCGAGCCGCATGTCGAGCCGCCATTCCGCTTCGATGCCGCGCCCGCGCGTGAATACACGCCCCGGTGCGCGCACGCGCACATCGAGGCGCGTGGCATGGTTGCGTTGAACCACTGGCGCGTCAGCGATCTCGTCTTCTTGGTCAGGGCGGTTGATCTCCACCACGTCGATGGTGGGAATGCCGGCTTCCGGGTTCTGGGCGATGTTTACATCAGCGGAGATGATGTTGAGATCGCCGGTGACGGAGGAATTGAGCCCCTCCCATTGCAGCGTGAGATCGCCTGAAGCTTGCGCGCGCGCATCCGGTCGATTGGCGACGCGCATATTGTCGATATTGATGGCGATGCGGCCTTCGCGCGGATTGGCGCTGCCGCCGGTCGCTGTGAGGCGGCCGCCATTGGGCGAGGTCGCGGTGAAGCGCTCAATGTTCACGCCGCCATCGCCGATCGACACCTCTGCGTCGAGTTCGGTGAGAATGATGCCTGTGAGCTTATCCTCGAAGCGGCCGCCGGCGATTTGGATGCGTCCATCGCCGGTGAGCGTGCCGGCGCCAAATTCAAGCTCGCCCTCGCCGTCGAGCTGGCCGGTGAGCTGCTGATCCGCCAGCCGCGCCGCCGCGAACAGCGTGTCCGCCGGCCCGTGCACTTGCCACGTCGCGCGGCCACGCCGCTCCGGCGTCAGCGCAATACGTATCGGCGCGACGCTGGTCGTCACTGGCGCATCGGCGACGAAGCGCGCGCGCAGGCCGTCGCTAGAGGCGGCGTCGATGGTGGCTTGCAGGCGCGACGGATCGAGATCGGCGACGAGATGCATGTCGAGCGTGCCACGCTGCCGGCCTGCAAAGCGCGCGTCCTCGAAACGCAGATCCGCGCCGCCGGAGAGGCCGCCGCCTTCATTGGCGACATTCAGCGTGCCGTCGATGCGGCCTGTGGCGGTTTCGCCCCAGATCGCCGCGAGCGGTGCGATGGGTGCGTTCTCAACTTGCGCGCTGCCGGTGAGCGCGCGGCCGCGTTCGGTCCATTCCGCGCTCAGGCCGCCATCGGCGATGGCGACGTTGAGCGCGGCGTAGAGCGCGCTGTCGGTCCAGGTGGCGGTGATCGGCGCGCGCGTGGCGATGGCCGCCTCGGCGAGCACGCCTTCGCCGCTGATTTGTGCGCGCGTTGATCCGTCGGTCGCTGAAACCTGCGCCGTGCCGTTGAAGCGCAACGGCGCTTGCCGCAGGCGTCCGCGCATGTCGAACGTTGCGTCGATGTCGCGATAGGGGCCAGCCGCCTGCACCGTCGCGGCGCGGATGAACAGATCGCCGGCGCGCGCATCGGCGATGGTCGCCGTCACTTGCACGCTTTCCGGCGTCAGCGTCGCTGTGCCGTTGACGCGGCCAGTGACGCCGGGCGTCAGGCCATCGAGCGCGCCATCGAGTGACAGTTGCGCATCGACGCCACGTGGCGAGAGCGTCGCGCGGCCGCGCGCTTCGAGGCGGCCCGCTTCGGCGATCAAATTGTCGAACGCCAGCGATGAGCCAACGATACCGACGTCGGCCTCCGCCGTGAGCGGTTGGCCGCCGACACTGCCTTCAACCTCGGCATGGCCCCGATAGGCCTCTCCGCTGGGCGCGAGCGTGAAATTGATGATCGGATTGTCGATCGTAACGCCGCTGGTGGTGAAGCCGGCGAATTGTGCGCGCGCGGACAGCGTGGGCCGGGCGATGTTGCCGGTGAGGCGGCCCGTCGCGTCGCCTGCGCCGCTGATGACAGCGTCACCAAGATTGAGCGGCCCGCGCGCGGAGGCTTCGAGCGTGAGATTGGCCTGCCCGCTAACGATGCGCCCGGACGCTCCGGCCCGCAGCTGCGCGCCGTTCACGCGGGCGTGCTGCACGGTGATGCCGTTGTTCTCGTAAGCGAGCCGCGCATCGAGGCGCGGCGAGGCGCCGAGCAGCTGCGGGATGATCTCCGGCGCGCCGGAGATGCGCGCGCCTTGGCCGTCAATTGCGATCGCCCAGACGCGATCATTGTCCGCCGCGCGCGGTACGGCAAAGGCGCGCCAATTGCCGCCGGCTTCGCCGCGCAGATCGTTGGCGATCGCGCCGATTTGCTTCAGCCGCCACCCGCCAGAAAACTCACCAGTGTCGCCGCGCGTGAAGCCGCGTGCGTCGAGTGAGAGTGCGTCGCCGTTGAGCATGGCACGGGTCAGCTCGAAGCGTTGTTCGCCGCGATCATAGTGCAATTGCGTTTGCAGCCGCGCATTGGCGTAGAGCGCTGCGACTCCCGACGGCGCGCGCAAATCCGCTTCCAGCGTGAAGCGATCCGCCGTGAGCGCGGCCTTGACCGGGCCCGCCAAGCGCGCTCGACGGCCAAGTGCATCGATCTCGCGCGCATCCAGCTGTGCTTCGATCGCGGTTGTGCCGTTCAGGCGGCGCAGTTCGCCGGTGAGCGCGGCGGCGCCGAGGTCGAACGGAGATTCGCGGGCAATGTCGGAGAGGCGATTGGTGCTAGCGGTGAAGCGGGCGGGGCCGTCCAGTTCGAAATCGTCGTCGATGGCGCCGCCGAGATCGATGGCGAGGAATGGCGTTTCCGCGTGCGCCGTGAATGCGCCGCGCCGCGCGCCATTGGCGTTGAGCGCGACGGAGGCTCCGATGCGTTCGGCGATGTCCTGCGTTTGCGTCAGCACGTCGAGGCGAGCATTGGCTTGCAGCGACCAGCCGGCCTCCGTCCAGCGCGCAAGGCCGCGCGCGAGTTCCGCGTCGCCGATGGCGCCGGCGAATTGCGCTGAGCCGGTCGTGGGATCGCCTTCGCCGCTGGCGGTGAGGCGTACGCTCTGCTCCGGCACGCCGAGCAGGCGCGAGAGCACGCCGCCTGGATCGCCTTCGACATCGGCGGAGAGCGATTCCGCGTGGCTAAGATCATAAGTGATCAATGCGCGATCAGCATCGGAATCGACCCGCTGCAAAGCGAGGTCGAGCTTGCTGAGCGCTTTGTCCTCGACGCTGAGCCCGAGGCCCAATGTGAAATGCGCCTCCTCGCCGAGAAACGCCTCGGCCAGATGCAGATCGTCGACGCGGATGCCTTCGATGAAAGCGTCGACGCCCGCGCCCGTCGACGGTTTGCGCTCCGTCAGGATCGGTTGGCGCAGCACCGACATCGCCGCCGCATGCGCGCCATCGATGCGGACGCCGCCGAAGAGATCGAACGGCCGCCAACTGAGCGAAATGTCGCGCGCTTCGATCCACACGCCCTCGCTGTCTTCGAGCGCGAGGTAATCGACATGCAGTGCGCCGATCCAATCGCCGCTGACGCCTTCGAGCTGCAGCAAGCCCAAGCGCCAGATGCGCTGATTGTCGGCGAAGCGCTCCACGAACCATGGCGCCGCTGGTCCGAGCGTGATGCCAACACCGCCAACCGCGACCACGGCGCCGAGCGCCGCAAACGCGCGGCGCCGGCCGCGTTTGCGCGGCGGTTCGGGTGGCGGCTCGATCAAGCCTGCGGTGGGCGTTTCCTCGCTCATCAGAACGCCTGGCCGAGCGAGATGTAGAGCGCGTAGCTGGGTTCTTCCTCTTCGCGGTCGAGCGGGATGGCGAGGTCGACGCGCAGAGGCGCGAAACCGAGATCGTAACGGAAGCCAACGCCGGCGCCGAACCTGAGGTCCGTCGCCTCGCCCCAGGAATCGAATGCGTTGCCGCCATCGAGAAACACCGCCGCGCCGTAAGGTCCACGCGAACGCCAGCGCGCTTCGATCGAGCCTTCGAGCAATCCTTGGCCACCGGGCGTGAGCGCAAGCAATTTGCGTTCTTGCGGGAAGATCGAATTGTACTCGTAGCCGCGCACAGAGCCGCCACCGCCTGCGTAGAAGCGGCGATCTGGCGGCACGTCTTCAACGCTGCCGGAAAGGCTTTCGAGCCAGCCAGTGCGCGCGCGTGCGGCGAGCGTGATCTGATCGCGATCGCCGAAGCTCTCATAGATGCGGCCTTCGGCAGTGGCGCGCAGGAAGCTCAGAGTTGCATCGCCCGTGGCGACGGAAGGCTCGGCGCGGACTTCGAGGATCGAGCCGTTGCGCGGATCGAACGTTGCGTCGGTGGTGTCGCGGCGCAGATTGCCGAATGCGGAGAGCACAGCTGCGTTCTCGACGCCGCCGCCGCCGGTGCTTTCATATTGGCTGAGGCCCAGTTCAGCGCCGTAGCTCAGGCCGAGGCGAAGGCGCGGATCGGATTCGACAGCCGCACCGACCGAAATGCTGTCCTGCCGGAAGGCGACGGAATCTTCGCGTTGCGCTTCGGCGATGAAGCGTTGCGTGCGCTGCAAGCCGGAGGCGTGTGGGCGCTGCAGCTCGAGGCTGACGCCCTGGGTGAGCTCGCCCGCGGTGATCGAGAACGTCAGCGCGTCAGCGCGGCCGCTGAAATTGCGGCGCGTCCATTCGGCTTCGACACCGATGCCTTCGGTGGTCGAGTAGCCGAGACCGAGTTCATAGGCGTTGCGTTTGGCCGGCTCGATCTCGAGGACGACATCGCTCACGCCAGCAGCGTTCGCCGGCTCAAGCCGTGTCGTCACGCGTGAGACGGCGCCGGTTGAAGCCAAGTCGCGACGAATGCGCGAGAGTGCGTCGGGCGAATAGGTTTGGCCTTCGCTCCAATTGCGGAGGCGCCGCAGGAAGCCGGAGCGGAACACGCCTTCGGGTTCGGTGCGCACTTGTCCGAGGCGCACCGGCTGACCGGCTGTGAGCGAGAAGCCGACATCGACACGCCGCGTCGCGTGATCGACGACAACATTGCGCCGGCCCGCTTCAGCCTCCGCGTAGCCATTCGATGTCAGCGCCGCGAGCGCGCCGGCTTCGGCTTCGAGAACGGCCGCGGAGCGCGCGGGCGCATCGGCAGCGACGACGCTGATCGCGCGTGCGGCGGCGGCCTGCGTTTCGCTGGTCGGCTGATCGCCTTCGTAAGCGAGTGTCGGCGCGTTGAAGCGGAAGCGTTCACCAGGCCGGATCACGAGCCGCGCTGACGGTGGCGTTTCCGTCGCTTCGGGGATCACCTCCGCCGCGTAATAGCCTTCGGACCGCAGCCACGCAGTCGCGCGCGCGGCGGCCTCTTCGGCGATGCGTTCAGCGTCGAACAAGCTTTCCGGCGCATCGCGATCCGGTAGCAGATCGAGGATCGCTTCGCGCGTTTCCTTGTTCACGCCGTCGATCACGACAGGCGTGTCCGCCCATGCGGCGCTTGGCGCGGCCGCGGCGGCGAGCATCGCGCCGAGAGCGGCGGGCAAGAGAGGAAGGACGCGCGTCACGAGTCGCAGGAGCCTGACCCACGAAATTCGCGCGCGACCGGTTAACGGCTCATCAACCATATGGCCAAGCTTCCGCAGGGCCCCACAGGCCGCATCAGGCACGATGCGAAGGCGTAACGAAGGCGCTTCCCTGTTGCGGGGATTTAATCAGCGCGCATCAGCCCGCGAGATCAGCCCCACGGACCACGGCGCGCTTTGTCGCGCGGCCCCCACGGACCATCGTTTACCGCCGCTTGCGCGGCGCGTGGCGGCGGGCGGCCGAAACGGCGCGCGATGTCCATCAGCTGGCTGATGCGGTTCTGCGTCGCCGGGTGCGTGGAGAAGAGATTGTCGGCGCCGCGGCCCGCGAGCGGGTTGATGATGAAGAGGTGCGCCATCGCTGGGTTGCGTTCGGCGTCCACATTCAAACGCTGCTTCGCGTAGGCTTCGATCTTTTGCAGCGCGCGTGCGAGCGCTTCAGGATCGCCGCCGATTTCGGCGCCCAGGCGGTCTGCTTCGTATTCGCGCGCACGGCTGATTGCCATTTGCACCAAGCTTGCCGCCAGCGGCGCGAGGATCATGATCAGCAGGCCGCCGATGATGTTCGGGCGGCCTTCGCTGTCGCGGGCGCCGAAGAACATGGCGAAGTTCGCCAGCATGCCGATGGCGCCGGCGATGGTTGCGGTGACGGTCATCGTCAGCGTGTCGCGATTTTTCACGTGCGCCAGTTCGTGCGCCATGACGCCGCGAATCTCATCGCGCGAGAGCAAGGAGAGCAGCCCCGTCGTTGCGGCGACGGCGGCGTTTTGCGGATTGCGGCCGGTCGCGAACGCGTTCGGCTGCGGGTTGTCGATGATATAGACCTTCGGCGGCGGCAGCCCGGCTTCGCGCGCCATGTTCATCGTGTCTTCGAGGTAGGCGTGCACGCGCGGATCAGGATGGCGCGGGTCCACCTCCTGCGCGCGGAAGTGCTGCAGCACCATCTTGTCGGCGTTCCAGTAGGCGAACAGGTTCATCGCCGCGGCGACGCCCAGCGCCACGATCATGCCGCCGGTGCCGCCGACCATGTAGCCGACCGCGCCGAACAGGGCGGTCATCGCTGCCAAAAGAATGAACGTCTTGGTCTGGTTCATCTTGCTCCTCGTCAGGTAAGAGCAAATATCGAGAGCCGGAGGCCCTCCTTCAATATGAGCGATGCCGAGAAGCCGAAGCCCCAGAAGGTGTTAACGCCGGAGGCCGAGCGCGCGCTGGCGGAGGCCGAAGCGCGCCGGAAACAGGCCGAAAAGCTCCCAAGAGAGCTCGGCGGCCGCGATGGACCGGAACCGACGCGTTACGGAGACTGGGAACGCAAAGGAATTGTGTCTGACTTTTAGGCGCCGCCGCCCGCCTGTGGCGCCCTATGCGACGCCGCGCCGCTAACCAAACCACAACATCCCGGGCGCATGGATTTGCCGGCTTAAGGCAAACCGGCTAAACGCGCCGCCCGTGGACGGCCGCCGCCGTTCAGGAAGGATGCCGCCTCATGGCGCAGGCCGGAGCGCCGCCGCCAGGACAGACCGCCGCCGCGCCGAGCGCCAGTCACGGGACTGCCGCTCACGCTGGTTTTTGGGCGCTCGTCATCGGCTCCATCGGCGTCGTCTATGGCGACATCGGCACCAGCCCGCTCTACGCGTTCAAGGAAAGCATTCTGCACGTCATGCAGGGCGGCGCGCTTGAGCGCCGCGAGGTGCTAGGCGTCGTCTCGCTGATCTTCTGGGCGCTGATGATCGTGGTGACGCTGAAATACGTCATCTTCATCATGCAGATGGATAACAAGGGCGAGGGCGGCACGCTTTCGCTCATGGCGCTGGCGCAGCGTGCGCTCGGGAAACGCACGCCGCTTTTGTTCCTGGTCGGCGTTGTCGGTGCGTCGATGTTCTACGGAGACGCACTGATTACGCCGGCGATCTCGGTGCTCTCTGCAGTCGAGGGCCTGAAAGCCGTGCCGGCGCTCGACCACTGGATCAGCAACGAGGCCGTGGTTGCTATCGGCGTCGTAATCCTTATTGGCCTATTCGCGGTGCAGTCGCGCGGCACGGGCGTTATGGGGCGCTTCTTCGGGCCGATCACGGCGATCTGGTTCGTCGTGATGGGCGCGCTGGGCGCGGTCAATCTGATGGCCGATCCGGCGGTGCTGGAAGCGCTGTTGCCGACTTACGCGATCAGCTTCGCGATTGATCACGGCTTCCTGACATTCGTGGTGCTAGGTTCTGTCTTCCTGGCTGTCACCGGCGCGGAGGCCCTCTACGCGGACATGGGCCATTTCGGCCGGCGGCCAATCCGCTTCGCTTGGGCGGCGTTGGTGCTGCCGGCGTTGACACTGAACTATCTCGGCCAAGGCGCGCTGGTTCTTGGCGAAATCGACGCGATCAATGTTGGCTACGCCGCCGCGCAAGTGGCGGGCGAGGCGTTCGAGTTCAATCCGTTCTTCCTGATGGCGCCGGACGCGTTCCGCTTGCCGCTCGTCATCTTGGCGACGGCAGCCACCGTGATCGCCAGCCAAGCGGTGATCTCGGGCGCATTCTCGCTCACGCAGCAGGCGATCCAGCTCGGCCTGCTGCCGCGCATGGAAATCCGCCGCACGTCTGAGACTCAGGCCGGCCAAATCTACATGCCGCAGCTCAACTGGATTTTGCTCGCCGGCGTGCTGGCGCTGACCTTGGCGTTCAACTCATCGACGCGGCTTGCAGCGGCGTACGGCATTTCGATTACCGCCGAGATGCTGATGAGCACCTGCATGATGTTCATCGTCATCTGGAAGCTCTGGAAGCGGCCAGCGTGGCTCGCCGCGCTGATCGTGGCGCCGTTTGCCGTCATCGAGCTGATTTTCCTCGCGTCGAACCTGCAACGCGTGCTCGCAGGCGGTTTCGTGCCAATCCTGCTGGCGATGGGCTTGCTGGTGGTGATTTGGACCTGGGTGCGCGGGACGCGCATGCTCGCTGAAACCGTGCGCCGCGAAGAGCCGCTCGCGAAACTGTTCGAGACGCTCTCGGTGCATCCGCCGCACCGCGTGCGCGGCGCGGCTATCTTCCTCACTGGCGATCCCGATGTCGCGCCGGCGGCGCTCATGCACAATTTGAAACACAATCAAGTGCTGCACGAGCAGATCATCATTTTGACGGTGAAGACGATCAACGCGCCGCGCGCGCCGGATAGCGAGCGTGTGAAGGTCGAGGATTTCCTGCCTGACGTGAAACGCGTGACGCTGACTTTCGGCTTCATGGAAACGCCGAACGTCGTCAAAGCGCTCACCGAAGCCCGCAAGCACGGCCTGAAGTTCGACATCATGAAGACGAGCTTCTTCTTGAGCCGGCGTTCGATCGTACCGAGCGAAAAGAGCGGCATGCCGCTCTGGCAGGATCACCTCTTCATCTTCCTCGCCCGCAACGCCACCAACGCAACGGACTTCTTCCACATCCCGTCCGGACGTGCCGTGGAGCTTGGCAATCGGGTGATGGTGTAGGGCGCGAGCCTGCACAATCTGCACAATAAATGCGGTAGGGGCGCGTGAGTGCGCGCGTTAGCGTTCGCATCGCAAACATGCGGAGGCGGCGCGATGGATCGGATGCGTTTGGCGGTGGGCGTGGGCCGGGCGATGCTTGGCTGGCTCTGCGCGTCGCTCGCTGGCGCGCTGAGCGGGGTGCTGCTGTTCAGTTTCGCGCCGTTTGGCGACGTGCTCTTCGGCGGCGTTTCTGGTGACCGTCCGCTCGAGACGGCGGCGTTCCTGGTCCTGTTCATCTTCGTGTTTGCGCTGGCGTCCTCCGCGATCGTCGCGCCACTTGTCGTGATGGCGATCCGCTTCTTCGGTTTGCCGCGCCCGTGGACTGAGATCGCCGTCGCCACGCTGCTGGCGGCGGCTTTGCCGTTCGCCATCCGCGTGCTCACGCCCGCCGCGCCCGCGGAGCAGGTTTTGGCGATGTTGGCGATCACCGCGCCGAGCGGCGCGGTCGCCGGTGGCGTGTATTGGCTCGTCGCCGCCGCGCCGGTGCAGGTCTGGGCGGGCGCTGCCATGTCGCCGCGTTGATTTGCCGGGCTTCCTGTGAAAGGAAAGCCGCGCCTTGGAGGGCGCAATGGCTGACGTGAAAAAAGTGGTGCTCGCATATTCCGGCGGGCTCGACACCTCGATCATCCTGAAATGGCTTCAGGAGACCTACAATTGCGAGATCGTGACCTTCACGGCCGATCTCGGCCAAGGCGAAGAGCTGGCGCCGGCGCGTGAGAAGGCGATCGCGCTGGGCGTGAAGCCGGAGAACATTTTCATCGACGATTTGCGCGAGGAATTCGTCCGCGACTTCGTCTACCCGATGTTCCGCGCCAACACTTTGTACGAAGGCCAGTACCTGCTCGGCACCTCGATCGCGCGGCCTTTGATCGCCAAGCGGCAGATCGAGATCGCCAATCTGGTCGGCGCGGACGCCGTGTGTCACGGCGCCACCGGCAAGGGCAACGATCAGGTGCGCTTCGAGGTGAGCTATTACGGCTTGAAGCCGGACGTGAAAGTCATCGCACCGTGGCGCGAGTGGAGCTTCCAGGGCCGCCCCGATCTCATCGCCTACGCAAAGAAGCACAACATCCCGATCGCCAAGGGCAAGGAGCAAGACGCGCCGTTCTCGATCGACGCGAACCTACTACACACGTCGAGCGAAGGCCTGGTGCTGGAAGATCCGGATGTCGAAACGCCGGATGTCGTGACCAAGCGCGCCGACCGCCGCACCATCACGCCGGAAGAAGCGCCGGATCAGGCGGAGGTGGTGTCGATCGCGTTTGAGCGAGGCGATCCGACAGCCGTGAACGGCAAGAAGCTGAAGCCGCACGAACTGTTGGCTGAACTCAATCGCCTCGGCGCCAAGCACGGCATTGGCGGGCTCGATCTGGTTGAGAACCGCTATGTCGGCATGAAGTCGCGCGGCTATTACGAAACGCCGGGCGGCACCATCCTTTGGTACGCGCACCGCGCCATCGAGAGCATCACGCTCGATCGCGGCGCGATGCACCTGAAGGACGAGCTGATGCCGAAATATGCCGGGCTGATCTATAACGGCTTCTGGTGGACGCCAGAGCGCCGCATGCTGCAAGCCGCGATCGACGCGAGCCAGGATAGCGTTACCGGCGATGTGAAGCTGAAGCTGTACAAAGGCGGCGTCCGCACCGTCGGCCGCGCTTCGCCGTACTCACTCTATTCAAAGAAGCTCGTCGGCTTCGACGAAGCCGGTGGCTACGACCAGACCGACGCGGAAGGCTTCATCAAGCTCAACGCCCTGCGCCTGCGCATTCTGGCGGAGCGGGATAAGAAGCTGGGCAAGAATGAGTGACCTCCTCTCCGGCGATGGTGAGGTGTCAGACGCGCTGTACTTGGCCGCGTTGGAATTCGCGGCCACACCTGAGGAGCGCGTGTTTCGTGACGTACTCGTCTTTCATCGAGACGTTCTGAACGGAGGGCTCAGCCAAGCGTTGGCAAACCAAGGCGACGATCTGGCCCGATATATTGCTGCGCTCGATGACATTGGATTGGCGCCCGTAGCGGCGCTTGTGCGTGTTGCGATGGACTTATGCGAACGCGATCGCGCCACCTACCCGGAGTGGCAAGTTCAAGCCCTGACGGACGTGTACATCGCGGCGACTTACAATCTCGCCTACGTTTGCCATGGTATGCAAACGGACCCAGACTTTCCGCTGGATCAGACTGGCGATCAAGTTGAACGGCTCGCGCTCAAATTTGCTCGCGCCAAAGCCGCGCAGTTCAAGTCTGTTATTGAGGCGGCAAGTTCTGGACGTCGCAAACGGCCGACGCTTCCCTGATTAGCTGCGGGCGAAGTTTGACCCCGATCACTCGATCTCCCGAAACTCGAACTGATCCCTGATCCGCCAGTTGAAATACTGCCCGAGCGACGGCGCGGTCTGCAGCTCGGCCGCCACGTCGTGCGGCACGTCGGTGTACAGATATTTCTTGCCGCTGGTGAACGTCACCGCGAGCGTTTGGCTCGCGGGGTCGTAGAGCACACGGGCGATGACGGAGGAGGACGCCATGCGGGGAGCATAGCGTCCTCAAACTCAGGTGGGGAGCACCAGGCCGAACAGTACGGCGGCGTAGTGGCCGCTGGCGCCGATGATCACGCAAGCGTGCCAGAGCGCGCGGCGGAACGGGATGGCGTGGTTGAGGTAGAGCAGCACGCCGCCGGAATAGGTGACGCCCGCGACTACCAGCATCGCCGTCGCCAGCGGCGGCAATGTCGGGACGGCCGGGCCGAGGATCAAAACCGCAAGCCAGCCAAACGCCAGATAGATCAGGCACCAGGCCCGGTCCGATAGCGAGGTCCAGAACACCTTGCCGGCCGCGCCGGCCAGAGCCGCCACCCAGATCGCAGCCGTGACGCCCACCGCAAAATCGGGTGGCAGCAGCTTCACGGTAAACGGCGTGTAGGAGCCGGCGATCATCAGGAAGATCGCGGCTTCGTCGATCCGGCGCAGGATGCGGCGGGCCGCCGTCGGCTTCGAGAAATTGTAAACGGCCGAGGCGATCAGCATCGCCATCAGGCACATCGCGTAGATCGCGCTGGCGGTCGCCATTGGCACGCCGCGATTGGTTAGCGCCACCGCCACCAACAGGCCGCCGCCAATAAGAGCTGCGAGTATGCCTATCCCGTGCACGATCCCATCGGCCGTGTGCTCGGCCCGGTTCGGGTAGTGCTCTGCGAGTTCTTCCTCGTCGGCGGTGAGTAGGCTCTGCAGCGACATCAGGGTCTTTTCCGTCTCAGCTTCTGCTAAGGTTACGGCGTCACTCGATAGATAGTTCCTCCACATTAAGCTCACATGAGTGAGACCGTGTTTTTCACGTCGCACAAGAACGTGATCGCGTGGCGTGACTGACACGCAACACTCGCGCCACACGGTTGTTCTTGCGTGGCGCGATTTTCGCGAGTGCTCCCAACATGGCGAGCACTGTCCCAACTCCGAGCGTGACGTCGTTAAAGGCGGAAGCGCACATTCTCTCCAGCGCAGGGTTAATCCTGTTGATGCTGGCGTTTCCGTTGACCATGTGGCTGGCGTGGCTGGCGATGTCGCCTGAACTTGGCGTGTCGCCGGTGCTGCCTTTGGCGGCGGGCGGCGGGCCGCTCACGCTTGGTTACTTATTGTGTCACTTCGCATCGCGACGCATGGCGTTGGCGAAGACGCTTGAAGGCTAACGCCTTGCGCGGGCCTTCCAACTAGGGCAAACGCGCGTTCATGGTTACTCGTTCCCTTCGCCGCCTCGAAGGCCGACAGCAAAGCTGAGCGTTCGTGCGCGCTTGGCGCGCCTCCGCTTGCGTCTCAGCTGTAAGAACGAGTGCTTCCGATGCTTCCCGTCGATCCCGCGCGTTTCGCGCTGTTCCTTGGCATGATGGCCGCGTTCGCGGCCACGCCAGGCCCCGCCAATCTCTTTGCCATCGCCACCGGTGTGCGCGGCGGCCCGCGCGCCGCGTTGCTTGGTGCAGTCGGCATGAATGTCGCCAACATTGTTTGGCTCTGCGCCGCAGGCCTTGGCCTCGGCGCTTTGATCACGGCCTTCCCGGAGCAATTCCGTTGGCTGGGCTTCGCCGGCGCCGCCTACATCGCTTGGCTCGGCGTCAAATCGCTGCGCGCGTCCTGGGCTGATCAGCCATTGGCGCTGCAAGCCGCTGGCGGCTCAGGCGAGTCGACGGCGCTGCGCGATGGCTTCTTGGTGCAGATCGCCAACCCGAAAGCCGTGGTGTTTTACACGGCGGTGCTGCCGCCCTTCATCGATCCGGCGCGGGAGACGTGGCCGCAAGTGCTGCTGTTCGGCGCGGCGATTCTTGTCTGCGACATGATCGCGATGAGTTCGTACGGCCTCGCCGGCACTGCGCTCGCGCGCGCACTCGAGTCGCCATCATCGTGGCGCTTGTTCGCGGGGATTGTCGGCTTGTTGCTGCTTTCGGCGGCGGCGTTGATCGTGCTGCGCCACTAAGCTTGGCAGCCAATACACGCCGCTGCTAGCAGTAACACCAATATTGACTTGGTAATTGATTTGCCGGCAGCCTTCTAATGCTGGCGCGCTTTAAGCACAAGCGCGCGTTTTTGCTTGGAGGATGCATGCGCGGAGACGAAAGTGCCGACGAGTTTTCCTTGCGCCTTAAAGGTTGGCGCCTCGCGACGGCGGAAGTGCTCTATTACATGCCAGACCATCCGAGCGTTCTTCAGTCCTTCGTCTGGCAGACGCTCGACCTCGCGCCGCGCTATCCGCGCATCCATCAATTCCTTGAATACTGGCGCCGCGAGATCGAGGCCGTGATCCACTCCGTCCGCCTGGCGACAGGGGAAAATCTCGCGCCGCCCAGGATCGAGGCGGCGGATTACTACCTGCATCATTAGCTACATCACCGCATTGCGACTGGCGTCACGGCGCACTTGGGGCCATATCGGCGTTAAAGCAGGGACGCTTTGTTGGAGTTTGAGCCATGCGCTCTCTTTTGATCGCCGTCGCGGGCCTGATGTTGGCCAGCTGCGCGACCCAGACCCCGTACCAGCCCGCCGCGAACGCCAGCGCTTATGGCTTCGAAGAGCAGCGCATCGAGAACAACCGCACGCGGATCACCTTCCGCGGCAATTCGTTGACCGATCGCGAGACGGTTGAGAATTACATGCTCTACCGTGCCGCCGAGCTGACCTTGGCCGGCGGGCACACCTATTTCGTGGTGACAAACCGGGACACCGAAGAGCGCTCATATCTGCAAGGCGTCGGCCGTTCGACGTTCCCGTTCTCGTATCGCTATTTTCACCCGCGCTACGGCTGGCGTTACGCCTACGATCCGTTCTGGGATGAGCCGAACTCGTATCGCGAGATCACCCGCTACGAGGCGATCGCCGAGATCGCCATGTTCAGCGGCGCAAAGCCGGCGGACGATCCGAACGCGTTCGACGCGCAGCAAGTGATGGCCAACCTGCAAGGCCGCATCATTCGCCCGCCTGTCGCGCAGTAGGCCTCACGGCCCTTCGACCTCGACACCACGTGCGCGCAGCATGGCGACAACGCTGTGCTCGCCCACGAGATGCGCCGCGCCAACCGCGTAGAAGATGCGGCCTGAGCCGGCGAGGCGGCGTTCGATCTCCGCCGTCCACGCTTCGTTGCGTCGCGTGAGGATGGCGGCGACCACCTCCGGCCCGGCTTCGGCGATTTGCGCATCGAGCTCGCGGCCCAGCGTTTCAGTATCGCCGCGCGCCCAGATCGAGTCGCTCTCATCGAGCGAGCCTGCATCTTCCTCGAGTTGGCGGAGCGTGACCGCGAGGAAGCGCAGCTGAACCTCAGCCGGCAGATCCGCGAGCGTGCGGATTTGCTGCTCGGTGGTTTCCAGATGCGTGACGCGTTTGCCGCGCGCGCGTGCTTCCGGCACCAGCACGTTCTCAACGCCGGCCTGCGGCGAGTGGCCATGCGCGACGGCGTAAGCGAACGAGATCTTGATCGCCGCGAACCAGGGCCGATCGCGCTCCACGCCGGCCGGATCGAGGTTCAGCGAACGCGCCACCCGGCTAAGCCGTGGGCCATCGTCCCCCAATTGCGCGCTGAGGCCCGGCGCGCCCGCCGGCAGGGCGCCATAACGCGTCACTAGCGCGGCATAGTCATCGGCGGCGATGTCCGTCTCGGTGACCAGCTCATCCGCCGCCGCGAACGCCGCCTCAAAGCGGGGCCCGCGCCATTGCAGCGATGGCGGCAGCACGTGGACGGTCCCGAACAGCCAGATTTCGCTGTCCTCGTCGCTGATCCGCCAAAGCGCTGGCTCGGCCTCGGCCGCAGGCTGTGGCGTCTGGGCCGCGGGGGTGCAGCTGGCCAAGGCCAGGGTGCCGGCCGCCAAAACGGCGCGCAGCGCCTCCATCCAATGCCGCATCGTTCAACCGCTCCGCTGGGCTCGCCTTTGCCGGCAAGCTCGGCTAGAGCTTTGCGCCGCTCGTGGACGGGTCAAGCCCGGTCCGACAATCCGCACCCGTAGCTCAGCTGGATAGAGCGCTGCCCTCCGAAGGCAGAGGTCAGGGGTTCGAATCCCTTCGGGTGCGCCAGCGGGCTTGCCGGCGATAGGCTGGGCTAGGATCGCGAGAAGGCGGTCGGCGGGGTGAAAGTGGTCGCAGCGTCAGGGCGCGAGAGGCAATGGGCCGAGGAGAACGAGCGCGGCGCGGGCTGGGGCCCGTCGCTGATGGCGTTCATCTATCGCTGGCTCGGGCGGACCGTGTGCCTGATCGTGCTGGTCCCGGTGATTGGGTATTTCTACGTCGCCGGCGCTAAGCAGCGGCGCGCATCGCTCGATTATCTGCGCCGCGTTTGGCGCGTGCAGGGGCGAAAGGACACGCCCAACCATTGGCATGCGCTGCAGCACTTCTTCGCTTTCGGAGAATCGCTGATCGACAAGTTCGGCGCCTGGATCGGCCGCATTGATCGCCGGGACGTTGACGCCATCGATGGCGGCGCGTTCGAAGCGATGCGCGATGACAAGCGCGGCACGCTGATTATTTCCGCCCACATCGGCGCGACAGAAATCGTCCGCGCGATCGCCTCGCGCCACCAGAAGCGGCGCATCACCATTGTGCTGCACACGGCGCACGCGAAAAACTACAACGACATGATCAAGCGCTTCGCGCCGAAGAGCCAAGTCTCGCTGGTGCAGGCGGCGGAGTTCGACGTCGGCATGGCGATGGCGCTTTCGGCGGCCATCGGGCGCGGCGAATGGGTCGTCATCATGGGCGACCGGATGCCGGTGAAGCGGTCGGAACGTGGCGTTGTCGTCCAATTTCTCGGCGCCCCGGCGCAGATGCCCCAAGGACCGTTCATTTTGGCGGCGGCGCTGCGGTGCCCGGTCTACACGCTGTTCTGCACCAAGCTGAACGGACGCCATCGCGTGCAAGTTTCGCTGATGACTGACGGCGTCGCGCTGCCGCGGCGTGACAGGGAAGCAGCATTACAGGCGCTGGTGCAGCGTTATGCGAATGCGCTGGAGGAGATCGTCCTGGGGGCGCCCTACCAATGGTTCAACTTTTATGATTATTGGGCCCTGGACGGGGATGCTGGCGGGACGCGCTAAGTGGCGAAAATCATTGAAATCGGCGCGCGCGATCTGACGATTGCCGACGTCTGGGCCATTGCCCACGGCGAGGCGGAATTGCGCCTTGGCGCAGTGGCTTTGGAGCGCGTCGCGCGCTCGGCCGCGCATGTTGAGCGCGCCTTGGCGCGAGACGGCGAGATCTACGGCGTCACCACCGGCTACGGCGATAGCTGCACCACCAACGTGCCGCCGGAATTGGTGGCCGAGCTGCCGCTGCATCTGACGCGCTTCCACGGCTGCGGCATGGGCCGGGTGCTGACGCCGGTTGAGACGCGCGCGGTGATGGCTGTGCGCTTGGCCGCGCTCGCGGGTGGTTGGTCGGGCGTATCGCTCGACCTGGTGAATTTGCTCGCGGACATGCTGCGCCAGGATTTGCTGCCGCTGATCCCGGCGGAAGGTTCGGTCGGCGCCAGCGGCGATCTCACGCCTCTGAGCTACATCGCCGCCGCCATGGTGGGTGAGCGCGAGGTGCTCTATCGCGGCCGCCGCATGAGCGCTGCCTCGGCATTGGCGGAAGCCGGTTTGAAGCCGATCACGCTGCGCCCGAAGGAAGCGCTTGCGGTGATGAACGGCACCGCGGTGATGACGGGCCTCGCAGCGCTGGCGTTTGTGCGCGCTGAAGGCCTGTCGCGTTTGTCGACGCGCCTAACGGCTGCGGCATCGATGGCGCTGCTGGGAAACCCGAAGCATTTCGATCCGCGCTTGTCGCAAGCCAAGCCCCATGCCGGGCAAGGCCGCGTCGCCGCGCGCGTTGCGGCCGATCTTGCGCCGTTCGTGCGGCTGCATCCGCTGTCGCGGTTGCAGGATCGCTATTCGATCCGCTGCGCGCCGCATGTGATCGGCGTGCTGGAAGATATGCTGGCGCCGTTGAAAGGCATGATCGAAACCGAGATCAACAGCGCCAACGACAATCCGCTGTTCGATCCCGAAACCGGCGACGTGCTGCATGGCGGCCATTTCTATGGCGGCCACATCGCCTTCGCGATGGACAGTCTGAAGAACCTCGTCGCCAACCTTGCCGACCTGATGGATCGCCAGTTCGCGTTGCTCGCGGACACGCGCTTCAACAACGGCCTACCGGCGAACCTCTCCGGCGCGACGGGCCAACGCGCGGCGATCAATCACGGTTTGAAGGCCGTGCAGATCGCGGTGTCCGCTTGGACGGCGGAAGCGTTGAAGAACACCATGCCGGCGAGCGTGTTCTCGCGCTCGACCGAGTGCCACAACCAGGACAAAGTCTCGATGGGCACCATCGCTGCGCGTGACGCGGTGCGCGTGCTCGAACTCACCGAGCAAGTGGCCGCCGCGCACATCCTCGCCTGCACGCAGGCGCTGCGCCTGCGTCAGCAGAGCGGCGAAATCACAGCCGCCATGATCGGCCCAGGCCTCACCGCCCTCATGCAAGCCTCGCCGCTGATCGAGGAAGATGCGCCGCTCGACAAGCGCCTCACCGACATCACAGAATCCATCGCCCGTCGGCAGCTGCGTCTCGACTGGGCGGGGGACACGGAGCGGGCGGAATGAAGGCGATTGTCACCGCTTCCGCCGAAGCGACGCCGCAATTCTATGATCTCGATCCGATGAACATAGTTTGGCACGGCAACTACCCGCGCTTCCTGGAATTGGGACGCGTGGCCGTGATGAAGCGGATTGGCTATAATTACGAGGAGATGGTCGAGTCCGGTTTTGCGTGGCCTTTCATCGAGATGCGCATGCGTTATGCGCGCCCGATGCGGATCGACGTTCCGGTCAAGATCACCGCGGGGATTGTGGAATGGGAAAACCAGCTGCGGATCACGTACGCGATCACCGAGAAGGAAACCGGCGAGCGGGTGATGCGCGCCAGCTCGTCGCAAGTCGCGCTTCGGATCGGCGCCAACGAAATGTTGTGGGTCACGCCGCCCATTCTGCGGGAAAAGCTTGCGCCGTTCTTGCCGCACTCTTCCTGAGCTTCGCGCAGCCGGTTTACGCGGCGTGCGTTGAGCCGACGGCGCTGCCGGTCGAGTACGGTTCGCTTTCCTTCACGCAAACGCGCCGACTTTCCGGCGTGCGCGCGCCGCTCGTTTCGCAAGGCCGCGCCACCATCGCGGCGGATCGCGTCGATTGGCACGTCACCGCGCCGCTCGACGTGCGCACGACCATCTCCAGCACCGGCATCACCCAATCAATCGAAGGCGGCGCGCCGCAGCGCGTGGCGCAAGGCGGCGACGCGTTCCTCTCAAGCGCGGGGCTGTTCGATCTGCTGGTTGGCGATTTCGCGTCGCTCGGCGCGCACTACACCATCGCGCGCGGCCCGGCGCAGGCCAACGGCGCCTGGAGCATGCAGCTGACGCCGAAAGCGGCGTCGCTGGCGCGCTTTGTGTCCGCGATCGAAGTCGCGGGCTGCGAGCGCGTGACGGGCGTGCAAGTGCGCCAAGCCAACGGCGATCGGATGGACATCGCGCTCTCGCCGATCGGGGGATAGGCGCGCATGCGCGGCTGGGGGGCCGCTCTCTGCGCTCTATGGTGCCTGGTTGCGGTGGCCGTCATCGGCGTGCGCACGCAGAGCGCCGGCGCGTTCGATACCGATATCCAGAACCTGCTGCCGCAGAACGCGTTCGAGCCAGTGCTGCGCGCGGCCATCGCCGATTCCGGTGCGACAGCGGCGAAGCGCGTCGTCGTGCTGGTCTCGGGCGAGGATTTCGCCCGCGTTGATGCCGCCGCTGCTGATTTGGAGCAGGCGCTGGCTGGCGCGGGCTTCGTTTCCGATCGCGCGGAGGGCGAAGCGATGGGCCGTTGGCTGTTCGCCAACCGCAACGCGCTCATCTGCGACACCAATCCGGCGGCGTTCGACGCCAATGCCGTGCTCCGCCGATCGCAAGCTTTGCTCTACGCACCGCTCGCGCCGATCTCAGGCGAGATGCTGGCGCGCGATCCATTCTTGCTGACTTTGCAGCTAAGCCAATGCCTCGCGCCGCCCTCGGCCGGGCAGGCGGGCGATGCGATCGTGATTTCCGGCGCGCTGCAGCAATCGGCGTTCCGGCTCGATGTGCAGGATGAGGTCGTCGCTGCGTTTGAAGCCTGGCAAGCGCGCTGGCCAGACGTGCACGCGGCCCGCGCTGGCGCTGTGTTCTTCGCCGAGGATGGCGCGCGGCAGGCGCGTAGCGAGATCGCTTTGATTGGCGGCGTGTCGATGATCGCCATCATCGCGCTGCTGTTCGTGTGCTTCCGCCGCCCGCAGGCGATCGCCGGCACATTGGCGGTGACGTTCGCGGGCGCGGTCGGTTCGCTTGCCGCGGCGATGCTGGTGTTTCCGAGCGTGCACGTGCTGGTGTTCGTGTTCGGCTCGGCGCTGATCGGCGTCACCTCCGACTATGCGCTCCATTACCTCGCCACCGGTCCGCAAACCGGCTGGGCGCCGCCGGCGGAGCGGGTGAAGCGCGTGTCACGGCCGCTGGCCGTGTGTGCGCTCGCGACATCGCTTGGCTTTGCGAGCCTTGGCTTGTTCGGCGTGGCGATCTTCAATCAGGTCGCGGTGTTTTCGGTCGCCGGCATCCTCACCGCTTGGTGGTTCACGGTGACGATCCTGCCGCTGATGGATCAGCGCGCGCGCGAACCGGCCAAGCTCAGTGCATGGTGGAACAAGCTGGAGGCGCCATTCCTGGCGTTCCGCTGGACCAAATGGCACGCGGGGCTTGCCGGCGCGCTGGTGCTGCTGACGATCGGTGTGGGTGTTGCGCGCTTCAGCGTGCTGGACGACGTGCGCCGGTTTCAGCCGCGCTCCGAAGCGCTGGCGGCGGAAGAGGAAGAGGTGCGCGCGCAGCTCGGCTTCAGCTCGTCGCCGACGTTCCTGTTGTCCTACGGCGCCGACGCAGATGAAGCCCGTCAACGCGAGGAAGCCGCCCTTGCAGCGTGGCCAGCCGACTCCGCGCAAGACGTGCTGGCGCTCAGCCGCTTTGACCCATCCGCAACGCGTCGCGCCGAGAACGAAGCGCTGCTGCAGCGCGACCTGTTCGGCCCGCACCTCGCTGCGCGCCGCGCGGAGCTCGGCCTCGATCCGGCGCCTGCCGAAGAAACCAGTGCGCCGTTGCCTGCGATGATCGCCGATCTCGAGGGCGAGGCTGGTGGCGCGCACTATCTCGTCGCGCCGCTCGGCCAGAACGCGGCTCAAGCGACGCTCCCAACAACTGACGGTGCGCAAATCGTCGATCCTGCCGCCCGCTATTCTCAGGCGTTCGAGCGCTTCCGCACTTTAGCCGCCGGCGCGGTCGCGGCGGCGTTCGGCGTGTGTGCGTTGATCGTGCTGGCGCTTTACCGGCGCTGGCGGGCGCTCAGCGTGCTGGCGGCGCCGGCGGTGGGGGTGGTCATGGCGGTGGCGGTTCCGGCGGCGCTGGGCGTGCCCATCTCGTTTTTCTCGGTGGCCGCGCTGTTCGTGGTCATCGGCGCCGGGATCGACCATTCGGTGTTTTCGTTCGAGGCTGCCGAGACCGATGGACAGGCGAAAGAACTTGTCGTTTTTCTCGCCGCGTTGACGACCATTCTGTCCATGGGGCTATTGGGCTTTAGCGGGACGTATCCTGTCGCAAGTTTCGGTATCGCGGTCGCAGCGGGGGTGACCGCCGCATACCTCTTCTCGTTCGTTCCCGCCCGGTTGCCGGGGAGTAAAGCGCGTGCAGACCACTAAGACAGACGTCGTCATCATCGGCGCGGGGCCCGCGGGCTCGGTGTCGGCGGCGCTCCTGGCCAACAAAGGTTACAAGGTCGACGTGATCGAGCGCGCGCATTTTCCGCGCTTCTCGATCGGCGAAAGCTTGCTGGCGCAGTCGCTGGAGTTCGTGAAGGAAGCGGGCTTGCTCGACGACATCGAAGCGCACGGCTTCCAGTTCAAGGATGGCGCCGCGTTCCACCTGAACGGCGAGACGACCGCGATCTATTTTCCGGACAAGAGCGCGCCGGGCCGTGACACGACGTTCCAAGTGATGCGCGCGGATTTTGACGACATCCTCGCCAAGGGCGCGGCCAAGAAGGGTGCGAACATCAGTTTCGGCCAAGAGGTGATCGCGTTTGAGAGTGACGCGAATGGCGCCGCCGTCACCGTGCGTGACGAAGCCGGCGCAACCCGCCGCATCGAAGCGCGCTTCGCGCTCGACGCCAGCGGCTTTGGACGCACTCTGAGCAAGCTCTGCAATCTCGAAACGCCGTCGGATTTCCCGACGCGCCGCGCTGTGTATGGCCAGGTCGTCGACAACATCAGCGACCCAAATTTCGACCGCAACAAGATCCTCGTGTCGATCCATCCGGAGAACCGCGCGATCTGGTTCTGGCTCATTCCGCTGAAGGACGGCATCTCCTCGATCGGCGTCGTTGGCCCGCAGGAGGATATCGAAGCCGCCGGCGCCAACGATCATGAGCGCCTTTGGAATCTGATCGCCACTGTTCCGTACAAGGCGCAGGTGCTGAAGGACGCGAAAGTGTTCCGCCCCGCGGCGACCATCATCGGCTATGCCTGCAACGTGAAAAGCCTCGTCGGCCCGAGCTACGCTTTGCTGGGCAATGCGGCGGAGTTTCTCGATCCGGTGTTCTCATCCGGCGTGACGATCGCCTTCAAATCCGCAAGCCTGGCGACGGGACTGATCGATCGCCAATTCAAAGGCGAGACGGTCGATTGGGAGAAGGAGTTCTCGCAGGAGCTCTATGTCGGCATCGACACGTTCCGTGAGTGCGTCGACGCCTGGTACACCGGCGCGCTGCAACGGATCATCTTCAACCGCCCGAAGGAGATGACTGACGTGACGCGTCAGCTCACCTCCGTGCTCGCGGGCTATGCCTGGGATCGCGAGAACATTTTCGTCAAATCGCCAAAGCGCACCATGCGCACCGTGGATGAATGGTGCGCACGCTAGTCCTCGCGCTCGCCGCCCTGCTCGCCAGTTGCGGCTCTTCGCCCGACGCTGAGCCCGCGCGCGCGCTGATCGCGCCGGACGTCGCGCTGACATTGCCGACGCCGCCGGCCTATCCGGAAACGCGCACGATCATGCAGACGGCGCGCGCCAAATACGGGCCAACGGAAGCCGCGTTCGAGGCGGTGGTTTCGCTCTCGCCTGAGCGCGCGGAGATCGTCATCGCCATCCTCGGCGGGCCACGCCTGGCGACGATCAGCTGGGACGAAAGCGGCGTCCAGGAGGAACGCGCGCCGATCGCGCCGCCGCAGGTGCCGACCGCCAACATTCTCTCTGATCTGTTCGTGGCGCTGTGGCCGCTGGAGGCAGTCGCCGCCGCGTTGCCCGAAGGTGTGACGGTGACGGAGGGCGAGGGCGGCGTGCGCACCATCAGCCAAGGCGGGGTGGCGCTGATGACAGTGACGCCCGACGCGACGAATGCAGCCCGCAGCGTGGTCCGCAACGAGGCGTTCGGCTATGAAGTCCGGGTTGTGAGCCAGAACCTCGAATGAGCGGGGCGAACCTCTGCATCGCGGATTATTCCGTGGCCTGCGCGCTTGGCATGGACCGCGCCGCGGTCGCAACAGCGTTGTTCGCGGCCGCGCCGATGACGATCCGCGATAGCGCTGAGCTTTCCGATGGACGCGTGGTCCCAGTTGGGCGTTTGCCGGGCGCGTTGGCGGGGCCAGCCAGCGAAACGCGCACCAATCATTTGCTCGCGCACTGCCTTGCGCCGCTCGCCGGTGCGATCGATGCGGCGCGTGCCACGTTCGGCGCGGAACGCATCGGTGTCGTGATCGGCACCTCGACATCGGGCATCGGCGAGGGCGGCGAAGCGCTGCGCGTGCGGCTCGCGAGCGACGCGTGGCCCGAGGGCTACGCGCTGCGGGCGCAGCAGCTCGGCGATTCCGCGCGTTTCGTGGCGGAGCACGCGGGCGTCGCCGGTCCGTACTTCTCGGTGTCCACGGCGTGTACGTCCGGCGCGCGGGCGATTGCTTCGGCGGCGCGGCTCATTCGTGCTGGGCTCTGCGACGCAGTGATCTGCGGCGGCGCGGATACGTTGTGCGATCTCACGCTCAATGGCTTCGCGGCGCTAGACTCGCTTTCCCCCACACCATGCAATCCGATGAGCGCCAACCGCAACGGCCTCAATCTCGGCGAGGGCGCCGCGCTGTTTCTGCTGACGCGTGATGTTGGCCCGTACCGCGTCACCGGTTGGGGCGGTAGCGCCGATGGGCACCACATGTCCGCGCCCGATCCCGAAGGAAAAGGCGCGATGGCGGCGATGGCGGGCGCGTTGGCGATGGCGAAGCTTGAGCCGGGCGCGATCGACTTCATCCATTTGCACGGCACGGCGACGCCGCTGAACGATCGTATGGAAGCGGGCGTTGTCGCCGCAATGTTCGGGCTCGATTTGCCGTGCGCGTCGACCAAGCCGCTCACCGGCCACACGCTCGGCGCCGCTGGCGCGGTGCAAGCCGCGTTGTGCTTGTTGGCGATGGAGCAGGGCAAGCTGCCACCACACGTGTGGGACGGCGCGCGCGATCCGGAATTGCCGGCGATCCGCTTTGCGGGCGCGGGCGAAACGGCGCGCCTGTCGCGCGTGCTGAGCGCGAGCTACGCCTTTGGCGGCAACAACGCGACGCTTGTACTGGAGGCCGCATGAGCGCGTTTCCACCCATCACTGAACTCGTTCCGCACGCCGACAGCATGCTGCTGATCGACGCCCTGATCGCCGCCGAAGGCGAGACTGTGCGCAGCGAAACCACGATCCGCGCCGACAGCATCTTCTTTCAGCGCGGCAAGGGCGTTCCGGCTTATGTGGGCTTCGAGCTGATGGCGCAGACGATCAGCGCTTATGACGGCTTGAAGCGTCGCAAGAGCGGCGAGAAGCCATCGATCGGTTTTCTGCTCGGCTGTCGCAAATATTCTTCCACGCAGAGCTTCTTCGCCGAAGGCGAGCGGCTCGAGATCGTGACCACGTCGTTGCTTGGCGAAGAAGGAATGGCGTCGTTCGATTGCAAGATCTTCGGCGCCGGTGGCGCCGAGGTGGCGAGCGCGGTGATTAATGTCTACCGTCCGAGCGACCCGGAAGCGTTTCTGCAGGCGCAGGTATGAGCGAACAAAACAGCCAACGCAGCGTGCTTGTCACCGGCGCCAGCAAAGGTATTGGCCGCGGCGTCGCGTTGCGTCTGGGCAAGCTCGGCTTTCCGATCAGCGTGCACTTTGGCGGCGATCGCGCCGGCGCTGAGGCGACGGCGCAAGCGATCGTGGATGCCGGCGGCAAAGCCGATGTGATCGGCTTCGATGTGCGCGATCGCGCCGCGACCCGCGCCACGTTGGAAGCGCGCATCAAGAGCGGCGCGTATTGGGGCGTCGTGCTGAGCGCTGGCGTGACGCGTGACAACGCCTTTCCCGCCATCGACGATGCCGGCTGGGACGACGTGCTGCGCACCAATCTCGATGGCTTCTACAACGTGCTGCATCCGCTCACGATGCCGATGATCCGCCGCCGCGACGGCGGGCGCATCGTCGCCATCGCGTCCGTCTCGGGCGTGATCGGCAATCGCGGGCAAGTGAATTACAGCGCCTCGAAGGCCGGCCTGATCGGCGCCGCGAAGGCGCTGGCCGTGGAATTGGCGAAGCGGAAGATTACCGTGAACTGCGTAGCGCCTGGCTTGGTGGAAACCGCTATGAGCGAGGCCATTCCCGAGCAAATCCTCGATGCGATCCCAATGCAACGCATGGGCACCGTTGATGAGGTTGCGGCCACGGTGGCGTTTCTGTTTTCCGAGGATGCGGGCTACATTACCCGCCAAGTGATTGGCGTGAATGGGGGGTTGGCGTGACACGACGTGTCGTCGTCACCGGCATGGCGGGCGTTACCGCGCTTGGCGGCGAATTTTCCGAGATTGAGAAGCGCATGCGCGCCGGCGAAGTCGGCACGCGCTACATCAAGGAATGGGATCGGCTGAGCGATCTGACCTGCAAGGTCGGCGCGCCGGCGGATTGGTTCAAACACGAGGGCTTCTACCCGCGCCAGAAAATCCGGGCGATGGGCCGCGTGGCGGTGATGGCGGTCGATTCCGTTGAGCGCGCGCTGCGCAATGCGGGCCTGCTCGATGAGCCAGTGCTGAAGTCCGGCCGTGCCGGCGTTGCGTGCGGCTCGTCGTTTGGCTCGACCGGCCCGATCCGCGATTTCGTGGCGTTCCTCGATAGCGGCAAGGCCGGGGCGCTGAACGCGACGAGCTATATCCGCATGATGGCGCACACGACGCCGGTGAACATCAGTGTCGTGTACGGCCTCACCGGCCGCGTGATCACGACATCATCGGCTTGCACGTCAGGCTCGCAAGGCGTCGGCTACGGCTTCGAAACGATCCGCAACAACCAGGCTGACATCATGGTCGTCGGCGGCTCGGAAGAATTTTGCCCCAGCATGGCGATGGTGTTCGATCGCCTCTACGCGACGAGCGCCGGCGCCAACGACACGCCAGACCAAGCCTGCAAACCGTTCGACGCGACGCGTGACGGCATGGTCGTCGGCGAAGGCGCGGGCTTCTTGATCCTGGAAGAGCTTGAGCACGCTCTGGCGCGTGGCGCGAAGCCGTTGGCGGAAGTCGTCGGCTTCGCCACCAATTGCGATGGCGCGCACATCTCGCACCCGGAGCAAGCGACACAGGCGCGGGTGATGCGCGAAGCGTTGGAGACGGCGGGCATCGACAAGAACGCGGTCGGCTTCATCAGCGGCCACGGCACCGCCACCGTCGCGGGCGATGTGGTCGAAAGCAAAGCCACGCGCGAAGTCTATGGTGAGAAGGTGCCGTTCCATACGCTGAAGGGCCATTTCGGCCATTCGCTTGGCGCTTGTGGCGGCATCGAAGCGTGGCTGGGCGTGGAGATGCTGCGCGGCGGCTGGGTGTCGCCGATCGCCAATTTCCGCGAGCGCGATCCACGGTGCGATGAGCTGGATTTCGTTGGCATCGGCGGCCGCAATATCGATGCGGAGTATTTCGTATCGAACAATTTCGCGTTCGGCGGCGTGAACACGTCGCTCGTGTTCAAGCGCGCCGCTTAAGTTTCATGATCGATCCCGTCGCCTTCACGCTGGCGTCGTTCGCGCTGCTGGCGACGCCAGGGCCCACGAACACGCTGCTCGCCACGTCTGGCGCGTCGGCGGGATTTCGGCGCTCGGCGCATCTCGTGGTCGCCGAAATGCTTGGCTATCTGATTTCGATCACGACGCTGTCGCTTGTTATCGGCCCGCTGGTGCGTGCGTCGCACACGTTCGACATCGTGCTGCGCGTACTGTGCGCGCTGTTCCTGTTCTACGCCGCCTGGAAGCTCTGGCGCGAAGGGGCGGCGGCGATCAGCAGCGAGGCGCCCGTGAGTTTCCGGCGCGTGTTCGTGGCGACCTTGCTCAATCCAAAGGGCGTGGTGTTCGCGTTCGTGATCGTTCCATACCTCTCGCACGGTGCGCCGATGGCGGCCGTCCCGTACATGGCTGGACTGTTGGGTCTCATATGCCTCGTTGGCGGCGCGTGGATCGCAGGCGGCGCGGCGCTTCGCGCGGGCGCAAGCGGCGCGCTGGGGGCGGGGCTCGCACGGCGCGCGGGCGCGTTGGTGCTGTGCGTGTTCGCGGCGATCATTTCCGGCTCCGCGCTCAGCGCTTGAAGCCGCCGATCTCGCCTTGCGAGGCGTCGATATCGCCGAACGTGTAGGTGAAGCCGATGCGGCCGATCTTGGCGTCGCGCTTCAGCCGCAGCACGACTTTGTCGTTCGGGAACAGCACACGGCGGAACTTGAGGCGCGCGAGGTTCGCGTCAGACGGCCAATCGCCCCAAAGCTTCTGTGCGATCAGCACGGCAAGGTGCGCCTGCGCTACGCCCGGCAGGATCGGCCGGCTGGGGAAGTGCCCTTCGAAGAAGATCAGCTCCGGCGGCAGCGTGAAGTGCAGCTCGGCCTCGGTGTCCGTTTGCGAGCGAACGTCCAGATTCAGCGCGGCGACAGGATCATTTTCCATGAACAGGGCTCGCAGACTGGCTAGCACACGCTTGCCCTGAGAGTCCGTTGGAATTGCATCCACGAAGCGCCAGCGCTTCGGCCGCTCCGGCGGCTCCAGCGCGCTGGACGCCGCCGCGCGCAACGCCCGCGAGAGGCGGAAAGCGCCATCCTGCGCCAGCCGCGCTTTGCCTTCCGCCGTCAGCACGACGATCGCGCCGAGCGCGTCCTTGTGCTCCGGTAGCGTCAGCGCGGCCGCTGTTTCGATCTCCGGCAGGCGCGTGAGCGCTTCTTCAACGCGCGTCAGCGATACGCGTTTGCCATCGACCTTTACAACGCGATCGCCGCGCGGCTGCAGGCGGAAGCTGCCATCGCCGCCGATCAGAGCTGTGTCACCCGTCGCCAGCGGCGCATCGGTCTGCAGGAAGGGCGAGCTCACACTGAGTGCGCCATCCGCATCCGTCGAGACGCTGACGCCGGGCAGCGGCGTCCACGCGGCGTCAGGCGCGGTCTGGCGTCGCCAGGCGATGCCGCCGGTTTCGGTTGAGCCGAGCACCTCCGTCACCGGCTTGGCGAATGCCGCGATGCAGGCTTGCGCGGAATCGGGCATGAGCAATTGGCCGGAAGAGAAAATCAGTGCAGGCGGCGGCGAGAACAGATCTTCACGCGGCGGCAAACGCGAGAGGTGCGCGGGGCTCGACACCAAAGTCACGCCGGCGAGGCGGCCGTCGAGGTCTTCCCAATACGTGGCGGCGCGATCGTCGGCGGTGCGGCCCGTGAGCAGCGGCCAGACGATGCGAAACAGCATGCCGTAGATGTGCTGATGCGAAACCGTGGCGGCGACGTGCGAAGCATCCGCGCCCCATAAAGAATTGAGAGCGCGCGCTTCTGTTTCGAGTCGCGAGAGGTTTTTCTCAATCTGTTTCGGCGCACCGGTGGAGCCGGAGGTGAAGAACAGCAGCAACGGATCGAGGTTTTGGATGTCGAGCGCATCAGTGCTGTCGCTTCCAGCAAATGCGTCGTCCGTGATCAGATCGGCATCAATGCAACCGATCTCGTTGAGATACGCGGCTTGTGTGTGCGCGGGCAGCGCGATCGCTTTGCCGGCGGACGCCGCCGCGAGCAGGCCGGCGACGAAGCTCGACGCGGACTGAACATGCAGGAAGATCGTGTCGCTCTTCACCGCCCGCAGACGCGGCACGAGACGCGCGGCGGCCGTGCGGATGTCGCTGGCGCTGATCCATTTGTCGCCGTCTGCGAACAGGCGCCGCGCGCCGTCGGCGCGCTGCAGCGTTTCAATCAGGCTGCTCATTGGCCTTCTTTCGCGCGCCGGAAGAGGGGTCGCAAAAGCATCTCGCCGCCGAACAGCGCACCCATGCCGATATAAGCGATGATGCCGTTGTAGAGCGCCCAGGTGTTCCAGTCGGCGTAGAGCGCCGTCCACACCGCGATCGATCCGTTGAGCACGAAGAAGCCGACCCAAATCCATGTGACGGCGCGGGTGTAGCGCACGCCGCTCTCGGGCAAGTCCGGCTCAACGATGCGCGCGAAGCGCTCGATCATGCTTGGCGGGCGCAGCAGCGAATGGCCGAAGGCGATCAGCATCGCCGCGTTCACGAACGCCGGATAAAGCCGCACCGAAAGCTCGCGGTCATAAAGCGCCACCAGCGCCAAGGCCGCCGCCACGAACAACAGGCCGTACGTCAGCCCGCCGGGCAGCTTTCGCGTGAGGCCCAGCGCGCCGCGCAGAGCCAGCAAACCGAGGAGGCCGAGCAGCACCCAACCCGGTCCGAAATAGCGCACCGCGATGGCCGCGATGATGGGGTAGAGGATCGAAACGCCGGCGAAGAGGGCTACCGAGGCGTCAACTTTGCGCATGCATCTTCTGCGCAAGGTTGAGCACATCATCGATCGTGCGGACGTTCTTGAAATCGTCCGGCTCGACCTTGTGGCCCGTAATCTCTTGCAGCCGCACCATCAGATCGATGGCGTCGATAGAATCCAGATTGAGCTTGTCCACCAGATCCGCTTCCGGCGTGATCAGGTCGCGCGGCACGTCGAATGCGGTAGCGAGATACTCGGAAATCTGGGTGTAGATGGCCTTGCGGTCCATATTGCCCTCATTGCGCCTGTTCTTGCGCTGCCACAAACGCGACCAGGGAGCGGATCGTTTGGAAGTGGTTGCGCAGTTTTTTGTCTTCGGAATCGATCTTGATTCCGTACCTTTTTTGGAGCGCGACGCCAATCTCCAGGGCGTCGATCGAATCCAGCGCCAGCCCGGAATTGCCGAACAGGTCCTCGTCCGAGGAAATGTCGTCGGGCGAGACGTCCTCGAGGTTCAGGACCTCGATGATCATGGCTTTCATGTCGGTTTCGGATGGGGCGGTCATGCGGGCAGACATTCCTCTATGCGGCGTTCCACGTCGGCGCAAAGACGCCGCACGGCAAGGGATTGCTCTTCTGGCGCGTCCTCGACGGTGATCCGTTCATGCACCCGAATCGTCCACAGGGCACGGCGCTCCGGGACCTTGTACCACGGGTCGCCTTTGAAAAGGGACGGGGGGCTACACGTCACGGTCACGAGCCGAAGGGGCGCGCCCGAGCGAAGCGCGATGCGGGCGAAGCCGCGCTGATAGATTCGCTTGCGGCCGGGCGGCGTGCGCGAGCCTTCCGGGAAGATGACGAGGTTGTTGCCAGCCTTCAGTGCCGCGACGCAATCGTCCAGCAGCTTCTCGGGATCGCCGACATTGGGAATGTAATTCGCCGCGGTGACGACCCCGCGCATGAACGGATTGTTCCAGACGCCGGCTTTCACCACGCACTGCGTGCGCTCCATCAGCGACATGATGAAAACGATGTCGAGCAGCGAGGGGTGGTTGGCGATCACCAGCGTGCCGCGATCCTTGCGCAGCAATTCAGCGCCATGCGCCTCGAACGCCACCGCGCCAATCGCGCAGATAATGCGCACATAGACGCGCCAGATCGCGTGCACGACGCCTTGCGCGATTTCGGCGCGGCGCGTGCGATCGCGCACGAACAGATTGATCGGCGGAAACACGAAAATCGCGACAAACAGGCCGCCGAGACCGAATATGGCGAACGAAATCGCTGTTGCGATCAGGCGCCAGGTGCGGTCGAGAAACGCGATCATGCCGCTCTCGCGTGCAAGCTTGGTGGCGCGAAGCGCAAGCGCCGCCCGCCGTTCGCGAGCGCGGTGACGAGTGCGGCGGCGCCGTCGCGTCCAGGGCGGATATCGATCTCGCTATCAGCGGAAGCGCCAACAAGGCGCACCACCATCGCCACGAACACGCCAGCGGATGCCTCGTCCAGGCCCGCGTAGATATCGGGCAGTTTCTCGTCGGCGTGGATGAGCAGCACTTCCGCTGCTTCCGCCGTCGCCAGGCGCGCATAGGCTTCGGTGAGGCCGGCCGAGAGTGTCGCTGCATCGCCTGCAAGCGCGGTTTGGTCGCCCGGGCCTTCGAGCATCAGCGACAGCGCGCCGATAGGGGCGTTGTGAACCGATAAGCCGAACAGAGAGGGCGACAGCGGATCGCGCCTGGTGATGTCGGTCAGCAACGTCGTTGTGCTGATCATGTCTCCGTGCGGGCTGCTGAGCACGATGTGCCGGCCCGGCGCGTCGCGCATCAGAGGCAGGGCGCAGCGGAGAATGTCGCGCGTGAATGCGGGCAAGCGGCGGCGTTGGCCCGCGGGGATACACCCGGCCTCTTCTGCTTCGCCGAACTGCACTGCCGTGTCCGCGCTGACGATCGCACCCCAGCGACCGACATCCAGCACCAGCGACCCGCCCAAGGCCCCACTCCCAAATGAACGACCAGTCTATATAAGCCCATGTCATGATCCAAGAGCCGGCGCCGGGCGGAGCGTGCAGCTACGCGACCATGTGGGCGCCCGGAGCACACCAGGCGCGGCTCGCGCGGGCGGCTCAAAGCGCCGCTGCCGATCAATTGATCCAGGCGCTTCGGTTCCGGACGGGAATGGACGCTGGCCCCGCCTCAAAAGCGCACGCGCGCGCGCTGATGGCGGCGGCGGTTTCGCCGAGCGGGCAGGTGGGCGTGGACGTTGAGTTCTTCGCGCCGGGCCGGCCAATTCAGGCGATCGCGCACTGGCTGATGGCGGCGGCGGCGCGCGACGATCTTGCCGCCTATCGCGTGTTCACGTTCCGCGAGGCGTATTTCAAAGCCTTCGGCGATTGGCCTGCGCGCGAGCTTCTCCGCGATGTGGCCGAGGCGACAGCGCCTCAATACGTGGTCGGCGATGCCGTGCAGGTTCTGCACGAGCCGATTGGCCAGGATTTTCTGCTGACACTGGTCTGGCGCGGCCCCGCGCGTGCGGAGCGGGTCGCGCTCTAGCGGTGGGCGATGAATTTCCAAAGCACGCGGAACGGCGCTTGGAAGAACAAGCGCGTGTGCATCATCGAGATCAGCAAATTGTCTTTCAGCATCTGAAAATTCGAGACGTTGCCTTCGGGGTAGATCACGCGCGTCGGCTGATTGATGACGCGCACGCCGCCCCAATGCATGCGCACGGCGATCTCGGTGTCGAAATCCATGCGCGCGCCGAGTGTTGCCCGTTCAATGATGCGCGCCACTGGTTCGAGCGGATAGATGCGGAAGCCGCACATCGTGTCGGCGATATCGAACGAGAAGGTTTCGACCCACACCCAGAAATGCGTGATGTAGCGGCCAAATTTGCGGGCTTTTGGCACGCTTCGATCGTAGGTCGCCTGGCCGCAGATCATGGCTTTGGGATTGGCGCGTGCCGCGGCCATGAATTTCGGGACGTCGGCGACATCGTGCTGGCCATCGGCGTCGATCTGCAGTGCATGTGTGAAGCCGCGCGCGATCGCGGCGCGGAAGCCCGCGACCATGGCGGCGCCTTTGCCGGAGTTTACCTCAAGCCGCACCGTTTCGACGCCGTTCGCCGGCGCATGCAGCGCTGCGATTGCATCGCGCGCCGGCGGCTCGTTGCCGTCATCGACGATGAACACCGTCTCGACGTGCTGACGCAAAGCGGCACACAGCGACGGCAAAGCCGCTGTGTGCCGATAGCTCGGGATGATCGCGCAGATGCGCATCCGCGCGCGTCTCTTTTTGCTTTAGCGAAGGGTGACGACGTCGCCCTTCAGCGCCACGCCGGCCATCAAGAAGCCCGCCGCGCACTGATATTGCGTCGCGCTCGAGAACTCATTGTTGCGCCAGTTCGAGCGCAGATTGATCACCGCGTTGCCGCCAACCGCACGCGCGTGGTCACGCAGCTGGATCAGCGCAGAGAGCATCACCCATTGGCAGGCTTCTTCGTTGGAGCGGCCAAACTTGCGGGTGCGCAGCGAGGTTTGCGCGTCCGCTTCGATACGGCGGGCGACCGCCGGATGCGGAGAATTGCCCCAGAAGAACTGCACACCTTCAAGCTGACTGGCGTATTCCGCGCGGGCCGTCACGGCCGAGATTTCGTGAGTTGAGACCGCGTCATCGGCGGCGGCGGGCGTAGCCATCAGCAGCGCCGGCAGAGCGAGCGCCAGGATTGCGAGATTGAATTTCATGTGTCTTCCCCCGGAAACAGGGCGCGACGCGCCAAATCCCTCGGCGCGAGGTTTTGCATCACTCGCCTCTGAGGCGCAACCGCCTCACGCGCAAAAGTCGGCTGGCGCCTATGCCGGTGCGGGAATGTCGGATAGATTCTGCTTCGGCTGACATTGGAACTGTCTTGGGGGACTCAGCCGCTTCCGGACACGTGGAGATTTCATGAGCCAACGTATCAACGCGCTCCTCGCTTCGCTTGCGGCTTTGGCTTGCACGACCGGACAGGCGAACGCGGAAGGGCTGGTCACCGAATTGCGGGTGATGGCGCTTGATCACGACACCGGGCTCGTTGGCTCCAGCAAGGAAGATGGCATCGACGTCGGCGCGGAGCTTCTGTTTCAGCCGGTTGAGTTTCTGGGCTTCATCGGTTCACCGCGCCCAGTTGTCGGTGTTCTGCTGAACACCGAAGGGCAAACCAACCAGCTCTATGGCGGCCTCATCGCCCAGCGCGATTTCGCTCAGAACACCTTCCGCGATGGCGATAGCTTCTTCATCGAAGGCATGGTCGGCGTCACGCTGCATGACGGCGAGAACGACGTGACGGGCACGCCCGAAAACGAAAACTGGAAATCGCACGGTAGCGATCTCCTGTTTCGCACCGGTTTCGGCGCGGGCTATCGCTTCGACGAAACCTGGTCGCTATCGATGGGCTTCCACCACATCTCGAACGCCAATTTCGCCAAGCCGAACCAAGGCGCGAACGATATCGGCCTGCGTTTGGGAATGCGCTTCTAGGAAGCGAGCCGCGCCTGCGCTTGCGCGGCTTCGGTGATCCACAACGTGAACGTCGAGCCTTTGCCGATGGCGGTTTGAACCGAAACATCGCCGCCCATGGCGTTGGCGAGCCGGCGCGTCAGCGCAAGCCCCACACCCATGCCGCCATGCGCGCGCGTCAAGCCGTCCGCGCCTTGTGAGAACGGATCAAACAACGCCTTCAACTGGCTCGGCTTGATGCCGACGCCGGTGTCCGCCACCACGAAGCGCACCGCGCGTGCGCCATCGCGGCGATATTCCTCGACCTTGATCTCAACCTTGCCGTCGCGCGTGTACTTCGCGGCGTTCGACGCGAGGTTGGTGAGGCATTGCGTCAGCCTTTTGCCGTCGCACGCCACCGGCGCGATGTCGGCTGGGCAGATGATGTTCAGGCTGTTGCGGTTCGTCTCAAGCACCGGGCGAATGCGCGCGGCGATGTCGTCAATGATCTCGCGCGGCCGCACGGCGGTCATCGAGAGCTCAAGCCGGCCTGCCTCCAGGATCGAGAGATCGAGCACATCGCTGATCAGCTGCAGCAGGTGCCGCGCCGCGCCGAGCAGGCGGTCGAGGTCGTCAGCATCTTCGCTGCCGCGCGCTTGCGCGTCTTCGAGCAGCAATTCGCCGTAGCCGATGATGGCGTTGAGCGGCGTGCGCAGCTCGTGCGTCATCATGGTGATGAAGTTCGATTTGTCGGTGTTGGCCTTCTCGGCGCTTTGCCGCGCTGCTTCGGCGGCGATCTTGGCTTTCGCGAACTCGTTGGCGGCGGCGAGGAAGCGGGCGATTTCGCCGATCTCGTCCTGCCGATCCTGCTGATCGATCTCGGAATCCTTTTCACCAGTCGAGAGCGCGGCGGTGGTGTGCACAAGGCGATGGATCGGGTCGATCATGGCGCGGCGCGCGAAGAAGAGCGCCAATCCAGCAAACAATAAGATCAGCAGCGCATTGAGGCCAAGCGCGGTGGCGTGGCGCTGGGCGATTTCGCTTTCTTGTTGCGACAGCGATTGATTGATGGCGCTGAGCGAGGCGCGCTTCAGCGTATCCACGGCGGCGCTCGCGTCCGTCAGCGCGCGTGTCAGCGCCACGTCGCGCGCGGCGCGGCCGAGGCTCACGTCCTGCGTGCGCGCGATCAGGATGTTGAGCGCGGTCTCGAAGCGCGCCAGCTCCGTCAACAATTCCGGCGCGACCGGCACGCCCTCATCGACGCTCGAGGCATGTGACAGATCGCTCGCGGCTTCATCGAGCCCTTCAAGCGCCGAACGAATTTCGCTGCTGGAGCTGCTTCGGTCGCCGAGGCGCCGCCGCAGCAATTCCAGCCGGCCAGCGATCGCGGGCGCGTGCTCAAGCCGGATTTCGTTCGGCAGCCGCATCTCGACGCTATCATCGAACAGCAAGCCCGAAGCGCGCGTGATCTGCTTGCTCAGATCGTCCAGCGCTTGCATCGCCACGCGTGTGGAATCCGCACGCGCCGCTTCATCGGGCGCGCCTTCGATCGCCGCGAAGGCCTGCAGCGCCTCCGCGGTCGCCTGATCCACGGCCGGCCCCAGATCGGCGCGCTGGTCCACGGCGCGGAGATAGGCCTCGGCGTCCTCGATCAGCCGCAGATCGCTTTGCAGCGAACCCATACGCACGAAGCGCGCGCTTTTGCGGTCCGCCTCGCCGACAAGTTCCAGCATGCTCACGCCGCGGCGTTCGCTGGCGATGTTGTCCATCTCCTCGCGCGCTTCACCGGCCAGCATCAGCCAAAAGATCAAAGCCGGCGCCGTGCACAGGGCGATCGTGGCGATGGCCTTTTCGCCCATGCCGGTGGATGCGCCGAGGCGCGCGAGCAGGTCGCCGGGTTTGCGAAGCAAGGGGGTGCTCCTGAGCGCTTGGGCGCTAGGGCTGCACAACTAATGTTAGGCCGCTTTCGTTAGAATTAATGAAGCCGGCGCTACACGCGGCGCGCACGCATTAGTTCCGCTTAAGCATGAGCCAGAAATTCGGCCTACGCGGCTGGCGGGCGCTCCCTTACCTCAATCCAATGGACGCGCCGGGCTCTTCCTCACCTGATCGGCTGCCGCCCTTGCACGCGTTGCGCGCGTTCGAGGCGGCTGCGCGCAATATGAGTTTCTCGCGCGCGGCGGAGGAGCTGGGCGTGTCGCCAGCTGCCGTCAGCCAGCAGATACAACAGATCGAGGAATATGCGGGCCAGCCAATGTTCAAGCGGCTGACGCGGCGGGTTGAACTCACGGACGCGGGCGCCGCGGCGATGCCGCTGGTGACAGAGGCGATGAGCCTCTTCCTGGAAGCGGCCCGGGTGATGCGGCTGCCGCTGCGCGGTAAGCGCGTCTCGGTGTCGGTGGCGCCGTCCTTCGCCTCGAAATGGCTGGTGCCGCGCCTGGAGCGGTTCAATGAACGGCATCCGGACGTCGAAATCTGGGTGCTGGCCGATATGGCGCTCACCGATTTCGCCATCGCCGATATCGATGTCGCCATCCGCTACGGCCCGGGCGGGTATCCCGAGGTTCATGCCGAGCGGCTGCTGTCGGAATCCGTCGTGCCGGTGTGCTCGCCCGCGCTGGGCCTCAAATCGCCCACCGATCTTCTTGGCGTCAGCCTGTTGCACGACGAAAGCGCTGACCGCGATCCGTCTTGCCCGACATGGCCGATGTGGCTCGCCGCGCGGGGCATCGAGGCGGTCGATGGCAAGCGCGGTCTGCGTCTCAACCAATCGAGCCTCGTCATCGAAGCCGCCGTCGCCGGTAAAGGCGTCGCGCTGGCGAAGCGCCAACTTGCTGCCGCGGACATCGCCGCCGGCAATCTCGTCGCGCCGTTCGAAGGCGACGTGCAGCCGCTGAATTTCGCCTATTGGCTGATCTGGCGGAAAGGCCGGACGATGTCTCCGGGCCTCAAGGCTTTCCTCGATTGGCTGCGCGAGGAAGCGGGCCAGGGCGAGGTCGACGCCGGCGCCGGCATCTGATGCGCCAGCCTCGCTAAAGCATCGATATAAGCCGCCGCCCTCCATGCCACGCACGCCCGAGAGCACATTCCGTTGATGTACCGTTACGACGCCCTTGACCAACGCGTGGTGGACGACCGTGTCGCGCAATTCCGCGATCAGACGGCGCGTTACCTCGCGGGCACGCTGTCGGCGGACGATTTCAAGCCGCTGCGCCTGCAGAACGGGCTCTACGAGCAGCGCCACGCGCCGATGCTGCGCGTCGCCATCCCGTACGGAATGCTGTCGTCGGCGCAGCTCAAAGTGCTGGCGCAGATCGCGCGCCAATATGATCGCGGCTACGGCCATTGGACGACGCGCCAGAACATCCAGTTCAACTGGGTGAAGATCGAGGAAGTGCCCGACATCCTGGCGCTGCTCGCCAGCGTCGAGATGCACGCGATCCAGACCAGCGGCAATTGCGTGCGCAATGTCACGACGGACCATTTCGCCGGCATCGCACCGGATGAAGTCGTCGATCCGCGTCCGTACTCGGAACTGATGCGGCAATGGTCGACGCTGAACCCTGAGTTCGCGCATCTGCCGCGCAAGTTCAAAGTCGCGTTCAACGGCGCGCTCGAAGATCGCGCGGCGACGTCGGTGCATGATCTCGCGTTCGATCTTTGGCGCAACGATGCGGGCGAGGTGCGCCTGCGCGTGAAGGTCGGTGGCGGGCAGGGGCGCACGCCGCGTCTGGCAGTCACTATCCGTGAAGATCTGCCTTGGCAGGAGATGCTCACCTACACGGAAGCCATCCTGCGCGCGTACAATCGCTGGGGGCGTCGCGACAATCTCTACAAGGCGCGGATCAAGATCCTGGTCGAAGCGCTGGGCGCGGCGAAGTTCGCCGAAGAGGTGGAGCAGGATTTCGCGCACCTCGAAGGCGGCCCTGGCCGGCTCACGCAGGAAGAATTCGACCGCGTGTCGGGCTTCTTCGTCGATCCGGCTTATGCCGCTAATGCGGATGCTGATCTCTCCGCGCAGAAAGCCGGCAATCGACGTTTCCGCCGCTGGCTCGAGCGCAATGTGCATGAGCATAAGCAGCCGGGCTATGCCGCCGTGACTTTGAGCTTCAAGGAAATCGGCCTGGCGCCCGGCGACACGACCGCGGACCAGCTCGACGCCGCCGCTGAATTGGCAGAGCGCTATTCGTTCGGCGAAGCGCGCGTCACGCACTATCAGAATCTGGTTCTCTCCGATGTCGCCAAGCGCGACCTGTTCGCCCTTTGGCTCGAAGCGGATTCGCTCGGTCTCGCTGAGGCGAACATTGGCCTGGCCGCTGATCTGATCGCGTGCCCCGGCGGCGATTTTTGCGCGCTGGCGAATGCGCGCTCGATCCCGGTGGCGGAATCGATCCAGCGCATCCTCGCGCCGCTGCAGGATGAAATCGGCGACCTCGCCATCAAGATTTCTGGCTGCATCAATTCCTGCGGCCATCACCATGTCGGCCATATCGGCGTGCTTGGCGTCGATAAGCACGGCCAGGAATGGTACCAAATTCTCGTTGGCGGCCGCTCCGATACCGAAAGCGCGCTCGGCACGATCCTCGGTCGCTCCGTTTCTGCTGATGAAGTCGCGCCACTGATCGAACGCTTGATCCAAGTCTATCTGCGCGAACGCCAAGCCGGCGAACGCTTCATCGATACGGCTGGCCGCTTGGGCGCTGATCCGTTCAAGGCCGCGGCGTATCCCGCCGCGCATACGGTGGCGGCAGAATGAGCGCGCTCATCCGCCTCACCAAAGCCGGCCCCGCCGCCGTGTTGCCAAAGGACAATCGCGCCTTTACGCCGCTCGCCGAATGGCTGACGGCTGAGAAGCGCAGCGACGCGGTGTTCCTCGCCAACACCGATGATCCGCTGCTGCTGGCCGAGCACATCGGCGCGATCAATGCGATCGCGATTGAGTTCCCGAAGCCGACGGACGGCCGCGGCTATTCCATCGCCCGCCTGCTGCGTGACCGTGTCGGCTATCGCGGCGAGCTGCGCGCTGTCGGTGCGGTGGCGTACGACCAATTGAATTTCATGCGCCGCTGCGGCTTCGACACGTTCGATCTGCGCGAAGGCGAAGACCCCGTTGTGGCGCTGAAGGCGTTCAGTGAAATGAGCCTTGTCTATCAGGGCGCGACGGACGATCCGCGCCCGCTGTTCCGTCGCCGCGCCGAGGCTTTGGCGGCGCTGACGCAAGGCGGTGTGCAATGACGGGTACGGTTTATCTCGTCGGCGCCGGCCCAGGCGCGGCTGATCTGCTCACGGTACGCGCCGCGCGTCTGCTGGCGCAGGCCGATCTTCTTCTGCATGACGCGCTGGTGGAGCCCGAAGTGCTCGCGCTCGCGCCGCAAGCGCGCAAGCTCAATGTCGGCAAGCGCGCCAACCGGCCGTCGACCGATCAGGCGTTCATCAATCGCCTGCTCGTGCGCGCCGCGCGTTCGCGCAAAGTGGTCGTGCGCTTGAAGGGCGGCGATCCGATGCTGTTCGGCCGCGCGCAGGAAGAGATCGACGCATGCCGCAAAGCCGGCGTGCCGGTGGAGATCGTGCCCGGTATCAGCGCGGCGTTTGCCGCCGCCGCGGAGGCCGGCGTTTCGCTGACCCAGCGCCGCGTCGCGCGCTCGGTGGCGTTCGTCACGCCATCGGTGAGCAAGGGCGACAATCAAAGCGCCAAGTGGGCGGATGCCGCCGCTGCTGCTGAGTCCGTCGCGCTCTACATGGGCGCCACCCACGCCGAACGCGTCCGCGATGCGCTGCTGGCGCGTGGTGTCGCTGCTTCAACGCCGTTGCTGCTCGTTGAAAGCGCGGGCCGTCCCGAAACGCGGCGCACCGCCGGAACGCTTGGCGCGCTCGTTGAGCTTGCCGCGCTTACGGGCGATGGCCCGGTTTTGCTGCTGCTCGGACAAGCCTTCGCCAAGGCCGATGCGGAGATCGCGCCGGAATGGATCGAGGCGCGTGCATGATTCCGATTTACCTCGATCCGCAACGCACGCGCGTCGCCGTCATCGGCCGTGGCGCCACTGCAAAGCGCCGCGTCGAGTGGCTGCGTCGGCTGGAAGCGGAGCCCGTTGTGTTCTCTGACGCGCCGAACGCCGAACTGCGCGAAGCCGCGGGCGGCTCGCTCGCCGAGCATCTGCCCCAGCGCAACGATCTCCGCGATTTCGACGCCATCTGGATCGTTGATCTCGATCAGCCCACAGCCCGCGGACTAGCCGAAGACGCCCGCGCGCTTGGCGTCCTGGTTAATGTCGAGGACGTGAAAAGCCATTGCGCTTTTCACACCCCGGCCATCGTCAAGCGCGGCAAGCTAGTGCTGGCGGCGGGTACGGGCGGCGCTAGCCCGGCCGCGGCCTCGGCGGTGCGCGAGAAGTTGGAACAGACATTCGATTCCGGATGGGCTGACGCCCTGGACGAATTGGCGGACGCGCGGGAAAAGCTGCGCGAAAGCGGGGCGGACATGGCCACGATCGCGACAGATGCGCGCGCGCGCTTGCGCCAGCGTGCGCTGATCGAAGCGGCCAAGTAGAGGCACAGGCGAGATGAAGCATTCCACGCTCACCGACACGATCGGCGAGGCGCTGCCAGCCGCAGCGCCGGAGTTCGCGCCGCCGTCGAGCGTGAGCGTCGAAACCGTGCTCAGCGTGAAGCACTGGACCGACAGCCTGTTCTCGTTCCGCATGACCCGCCCGGCGAGCTTCCGCTTCCGCTCCGGCGAGTTCGTGATGGTCGGCCTGATGAACGGCCCGAAGCCGATCCTGCGCGCGTACTCAATTGCGAGCCCGGCCTGGGACGAAGAGATCGAGTTCTATTCGATCAAAGTGCCGGATGGTCCACTGACCTCGCGCCTGCAGCTGATCCAGCCGGGTGACAAAGTGCTGCTCGGCAAGAAGCCCACCGGTACGCTCGTGCACGATGCGCTGACGCCGGCGAAGCGGCTCTATCTCTTGAGCACCGGAACCGGCATCGCCCCGTTTGCGAGCTTGGTGCGCGATCCGGAAACCTATGAGCGTTTCGAGGAAGTGATCCTCGTGCACACCTGCCGTACGGTGGGCGAACTCGCCTACGGCGAGGAGATCGTCACCATCGCCAAGGCCGATCCGTTGGTGGGCGAGGAGGCGAGCCAGAAGCTGCGCCTGTTCAACAGCGCCACGCGCGAGGACTACGTCCACACCGGCCGCATCACGACTTTGATCGAGAATGGCAAGCTGTTCGAAGCGCTCGGCGTGCCGACTTTCTCGCGCGACACCGATCGCGTGATGATCTGCGGCTCGAAGCAGGTGCTGGAAGATCTGAAGCTGCTGAGCGAGAAGGCGGGCCTCGTCGAAGGCTCCAACGCGCAGCCGGGCGAGTTCGTGATCGAACGCGCGTTCGTCGGTTAAGGCGTTCCCGCGAACGCGGCGGACAACAACGTCGCGCGTTCCGACAGCATCGCCAAAGTCGCGTCGTGCTCGAGCGCCGGCCAGACTTGGAACAGCCGCCACGTCGAAAGCCCAATCACCACAACGCCAACGGCGCCCATCAAAGCGCGCGCGGGCGCGACTTTGGTGATCTTGCCGGCGAACGGCGCGGCCAGCACGCCGCCCAGAACCAAGCCGGCGACGATCGTCGCGAAGAAGGTGAGGCCGCCGACGACTTCGAGGCGGCCCGTGGCCAATGCCCACGCGAACGTCGCGGAGATCGCGACCGTGACCAGGAATTCCGCTGTGTTCACCGTGCCAATGACGATGCGCGGCGTGTGGCCGCCGCTGAGCAATTGCGTGGTGACAACCGGTCCCCAGCCGCCGCCGCCGCTCGCGTCAAGAAATCCGCCGGCAAAACCCAGCGGCAGCACGCGCTTCGGTGGTTCGCCTTGGCCGAAGCGCCCAAGCACGGCGCGGCCCAGGATCACGCCGCCGAGCAGGCCGAGATAGATCGACACCGCCGCTTTCAGCAGCGTTTCATCGAGGCCCGTGAGCACATAAGCGCCGAGCACGCCGCCGACGATGCCGGCGGGTGCGAGACGCCAGAACAGGTTGGTATCCACATTCTTGTGCGCGAGATGCGAGGCGCCTGATGCGCCGGTGGTGACCATTTCCGCCGCATGCACAGCCGCAGAGGCCGCCGCTGGTGGAATGCCCATGCTCAAGAGAAACGTGGAGCTGAGCGCGCCATAGGCCATGCCGAGCGCGCCATCGATCAATTGGGCCACGAATCCCACGCCGACAAGCATGCCGAACGTCACCAAAGTCGGCGTGGAAAGGAGCCCCTCGATCATCGCCGCGGACCATCTGCGAAGGCTGTTGATATGTCGATCAAGGCCGGCCTCAGCATCGCTTCAGACTGGCTGAATGGTGGCGGAGGGGGTGCGATGGTTATGTGATCCGGACGCGAAGAACCGCGTCCGAGAGCAATTGCGATGTCGAAGCTGTGGCGGCCGACCGAGGCCCCCTGGACGGAGGAACGGCAGAAGCTGGCGGATGCCGGCGCTGACCTCCTGCGTCGCATCGCCGAAGCGCACCCAACCGCCGCCATCGCCACCAGCCTGCAAGCCGAAGACGCCGTGCTGACGGATCTCGCATTCCGCGCTGGCGCCAAGATCGATCTCGTCACGTTGAACACCGGCCGGCTTTCGCCGGAGACGCTCGAAGCGAAGGCCGCGCTTGAGCAGCGTTATGGCATCGAGATCGCCGCCTTCGCGCCAGATCGTGAGGAGATCGCGAGCTGGATCGCTAGCTTTGGCGCCGATGGCTTCTACGAAAGCGAAAAGCTGCGTCACGAATGCTGCGCGATCCGCAAGGTTAAGCCGCTGGCGCGCGCGCTCAAGGGCCGCACCGCTTGGATCACTGGCCAGCGCCGCGCCCAAGCCAACACGCGCACCGAACTGCCCGAGCACGAGTTCGACGCCGCGCACAACATCGAAAAGTTCAATCCGATCGCCGCCTGGAGCCAGGACGACGTGTGGGCCTACATCGCGCACCACGATGTGCCGGTGAACGGGCTCTACACGCGCGGCTACGCCTCGATCGGCTGCGATCCATGCACGCGCGCGATCCGCGCTGACGAAGACATCCGCGCCGGTCGCTGGTGGTGGGAACGAAGTGAATCGAAGGAGTGCGGCCTGCACGTTGCGGACAGCGCCCTGACCAACGAAGGGCAATTGGCATGAGCTACGCAACTCTGGCGCCTGTGGTTGACGCTCCGCGTGAAGCGGCCGCGTTGAGCCACCTCGACTGGCTGGAGGCCGACGCCATCCACATCCTGCGCGAAGTCGCGGGCGAGCGTGAACGCCCGGCGCTGCTGTTTTCCGGGGGCAAGGATTCCGCCGTGCTGCTGCATCTCGCGGTGAAGGCGTTCGCGCCGGAGAAGCTGCCGTTCCCGCTGCTGCACGTCGATACGGGCCACAATTTTCCAGAAGTGATAGCCTTCCGCGATCAGCGCGTGGCGGAGCTGGGCGTTGAGCTGGTTGTCGGCAAGGTCGAAGACTCGATCGCACGCGGCACTGTGCGCGTGTCCGGTCCGCTGGCGTCACGCAACGCCGCGCAATCGGTGACACTGCTCGAAGCCATCGAAGCCAACCGGTTCGACGCGCTCTTCGGCGGCGCACGTCGCGACGAAGAGAAGGCACGCGCGAAAGAGCGCATCGTCTCTCTACGCGACGCGTTCGGCGGCTGGAACCCGCGCGCCCAGCGCCCGGAGCTTTGGAGCCTCTACAACACGCGCGTTTCGCCCGGTGAGCATGTCCGCGTGTTCCCGCTCTCGAATTGGACCGAGGTCGATATCTGGCGCTATATCGCTCGCGAAAACATCCAGTTGCCCGACATCTATTTCGCGCACGAGCGCGATGTCGTGGAGAAGCGCGGCCTGTTTGTGCCGGTCACTGAACTCACGCCGCCGGGCGAGGGCGACATCGTTGAGCGCCGCACCGTGCGCTTCCGCACTGTTGGCGACATCACCTGCACCTGCCCGGTCGAAAGCAACGCCCAGAATCCGGCCGACATCATCACCGAGACGATCTTCGCCGACGTCTCCGAGCGCGGCGCCACGCGGCTTGACGACCAAGCCAGCGAAGCGGCGATGGAAGCGCGCAAACGAGAGGGATATTTCTGATGACGGTCGTCACTATGGACCGCCGCCCTTCGCGCACTGCCGTTCAGCCTTCCGACAAGCCGGTGCTGCGCTTCACCACCGCCGGCAATGTCGATGACGGCAAATCCACGCTCATTGGCCGCCTGTTGTTCGATGGCGAAGCGTTGCTGCGCGATCAGGTCAGCGCCATCGCCCGCGCCAAGCACGCGCGCGCGGCGCCGGGCGAGATTGATCTCGCTCTGGTGACGGACGGGCTCGAAGCTGAGCGCGAGCAGGGCATCACCATCGATGTCGCTTACCGCTATTTCGCGACGCCGCGCCGCTCCTTCATCATCGCCGACGCGCCAGGCCACGAACAATACACGCGCAACATGGTCACCGCCGCTTCGCAAGCGGAGCTCGCGGTGATCCTGATCGACGCCACGCGCGTGCATCGCGGCGCGCTGCCGCGTCAGACGCGCCGTCACGCCGCGATCGCGGCTTTGATGGGCCTCGATGTCATCGTCGCGGTGAACAAGCTCGATCTGGTGAACTACGAAGAATCGACGTTCGACACGATCGTTGAGGCGTTCGAGGATTGGGCTGCGCGCATCGGCCTCTCGCGGCCGCTGATCATTCCAATCGCCGCCAAGCCGGGCGACAATGTTTCCGCGCCGAGCGAGAAGCTTTCCTGGTGGCGTGGGCCAACTTTGCTCGAAGCGCTCGAAGCAGCAACGCCGGAGCGCGCCGCGCAAGCCGCGTTGCGCCTGCCAGTGCAGCGCGTGCTGCGCGCGCGCGGCGATGCCGCCAAGCCGTTCCGTGGTTATGCTGGCCGTATCGAGTCCGGCTCGCTGCGCGTGGGCGATCGCCTGCGGACGGCAGGTGGGCATGCGGAAGCGACGGTGACGCAAATCTTGACGCCGCAGGGTGAGGCGGACGCCGCGCCAACCGGCGCGAGCATTTCCATTGTGCTCGATCATGAGATCGACGTGTCGCGCGGCGACGTGTTTGTGCAATCGGCGGATGCGGTCGAGACCGTCACCAAGACGCAAGCCGAAATTTGCTGGCTCGACACCACGCCGCTGCAAGTCGGCCGCCGCTATCTGCTGAAGCAGGGTTCGCGCACGACGCAGGCGATCGTCCGCGAAGTGTCATATGTCCGTGATCTTGAGGGCTTCGCTGAGACCGCCGGTGATAGCGTCAACGCCAACGACATCGCCCGCGTCGAAGTGCAGACCAAAGACCCCATCCTGAATGACGATTATGCGTCGTTCCGGGGAACCGGCGGCTTCGTACTGATGGACAGCGCCACCAATCAGACGGTCGCGGCAGGCGTTATCCGGGCTTAACTGTACTCGATAAGCGAAAGCCTATCGCAAGTCCCGGCGGCGATGCTTAGCTTCGGCTGGCATGGCCGACCCCGTCATTTACCTCCGTCGCGCGAACCGCGCCGCCCGTGGCGAGCGCGAATGGCGGGTGGAGGACGATGCGCTGGTGACGCGTGGCGGCTCCGGCAATGTGCGGCGCACAAAATGGAGCGAGATCGTCAGCGTGCGGCTCTACCACGACCCGACGCCGCAGAAGCCGTTCCGCTACATGTTCGCGCTGAAGCCGCGCGATAAGGTCACGATCGAGATCGACAACGCGCATTATGTTGGCCCTGGTCAGTTCGAGGATCGCTCGGACACCTACACGCCGTTCGTCCGGGCCGCTCTGGCGCGGGTGGCCGAGCGCAGCCCGAAGGCGATGGCGCTGATGGGCGAGACGCCGAAGCGCTATTTCTTCTTGCTGCTGCTGTCGCTGATCGGCTTGTGCGGCTTGGCGTATGTGCTGGTCGCTTTGCCGACGCCGCTCGATGGCTTGCCCAATGCGGCGCTGATCAAGTTCGGCATTGTTCTGCTGATGCTGCCGCTCTTCTGGCTGTGGGTATTGCGCGCCATGCCGCGCGGGGTGCCGCTCGACGCCATTCCTGAACGCGCGCTGCCGCCGGTTAAGCCGGACGCTTGAAGATGATATCTGGCTTCAGATCGGCGATACGCGGCCGCCCGAGCAGCGCCATCGTGCGCTTGAGTTCCGACTCCAGAATCTCAATCGCCCGCGACACGCCGGCTTCGCCGCCTGCGGCCAGGCCCCAAAGATAAGCGCGTCCAATCGCGACGGCGTTCGCGCCCAGCGCCAGGGCTTTGACGATGTCGCCGCCGCGCCGCACGCCGCCATCGAGGATGATTTCCGCGTCGCCGCGCACCGCGTCAGCGATGCCGGGCAGCGTGTCGATGGTCGCCGGCGCCGTGTCGAGCTGGCGGCCGCCATGATTGGTGATCCACACCGCATCAGCGCCGACCTCGACGCAGCGTTTGGCATCCGCGGGCGTGGCGATGCCCTTCACGGCGAACTTGCCGCCCCAGGTGTCGCGCAGCCATTGCGCGTCGCGCCAAGTAACGGTGCGATCGAATTGCTGGTTGATCAGCTCGATCACGCCGCCATCGACAGCCATATGCATGAAATTCGCCGGGCCAATCGCCGGCGTCGTCATCAAATCCCAGAGATAGCCGGGCCGCGCGAGCGTTTGCGACGCCGTGTGCCAATTCACTTGCGGCGGGATCGTGAAGCGGTTGGCCGGATCGCGCTCGCGATTGCCGGCGACCGGTACGTCCACGGTGAGGATCACGCCAGTGAATCCGGCGGCTTTCGCGCGCGCCAAAGTCTCCGCAACCAAGGCGCGGTCCTTCCAGACATAGACCTGGAACCAACGCGGCCCATCCGTCGCCGCGGCGATGTCCTCGAGCGTCGTCGAGGCGATGGAGGAGGTTGAATAAACGACACCCGCACGTTGCGCCGCGCGCGCGACGGCAATCTCACCGCCGCGCGGATGGAACAGACGCGATGCGGCGGTCGGGCTGATGAAGAAGGGCAGGCGCATGGCCTGACCCATGATGGTTGTGGACGTGTCGATCGTGGCGACATCGACCAGCGCGTCCCATACCAGCTCGATCTCCTGGAACGCCTGGATGCTGCGCATCAGCGTCAGCTCATCGTCGGCCGCGCCGTCGATATAATCGAACACCATGCGCGGCAGCCGTCGCCGCGCCATGCGCCGCAAGTCCGCAATGTTTCGCGCGTGCCCCAGCTTCATGAATTGCGCTTAACGCCAAACGCAGGCCCGCGCCAGCGTCCGCGCCCACGGACTGAAACACGCCCGACACAAAGCTGAAACGTGGCGACTGCATCTGTTCGTCACGTGGGGGATGGCGTTCGTCCTAAGTGGATTGAGCGGCTTCGCGCACGCATGGAAGGTGACGACGCCAGAGCTGGCGGGCGTGGCGCGTCCGCCGCGGGGAAGCTGGAATGGACGCCGACGATTCAGAAGCGATCATCATCATCGATGATTTCCTGAAAGCGCCGCACGAAATGCGGTCGCGCGGGCTGTCGGCTGTCTATCCCAAAGCGCGCGATGCGCCCTATCCGGGGCGGAACTCGGGCCAGACATTTGAACTCAAAGGCCTGACCAAGCTTGTCTCGCAGATCACGCGCCAGAATCTGGTTCCCGCGCCGAACACGTCACACGGATCGTTCCGTCTTTGCCTCGCCGACGAGATGGGCGGCGGCGGTGTGCATATCGACACCTGCCATTGGTCCTGCATCCTCTACTTGTCGTTGCCCGAGGATTGTCAGGGCGGCACCGATTTTTTCCGCCATCGCGCGACGCGCACGATCCGTGCGCCGGTGTTCCCAGGCGAGAAGGAGCAGCTGCCAATGAGCTGGGAAGCGCTGCGCGCGGACATGCTCGGCGCGAACGCGAAAGATCCCGCCAAGTGGGAGCGCATCCGCCAGGTGCCGATGCGCTTCAACCGCTTCGTGCTGTTTCGTCCCTGGCTCTGGCACGACGCCGGCCCTGGCTTCGGCAAACACGCGGAAAACGGCCGGCTGATCTATGTCGGCTTCTTCAATTGCACCGATCCTGGCTGGGCCTAGCTCCGTTAACCCGAAATGCGGCTTGTTTCGCGGGCGGGACGCGCGCCGCGTTTACGAAGGTTATCCGGCGTTAGCGGGCTAAGCCAGCACGCTCTTTGAGGCGACTGCGATCGGCGTGCGGTCGAAGGCGAGGAAGCTGGCGGGCACGTCGGTGTCGAAGGTGCTGGTTTTGCCGATCAAAGCTTGCGCGAGCAGTGAGCCGATCGCCGGCGCAAGTTTGAAGCCGTGTCCGCTGCAGCCATTGGCGACGAAGAAGCCGTCGATCGCGGTTTCACCGACGACCGGATGCACGTCGGTCGCGTTGATGGTGTAGAGTCCGCTATAGCCGCGCACGCGGCCGCGTACTTGCAGCGCCGGGATCTTGTGCTGCAGCGCGTGCAGCTTCATTTGCGCGAAATCGTCGTCGGCGAAGCGTGCGTACTCGTTCGGCGCTGCGACTACCTCCTTTTCGTCGTCCTCGAGGATCGAGCCGACGATGATTTCCTGGCCACGGCTTTGTGAGCGGAAATAGATGCCGCTGGCTGGATCGACGGCGACAGGGATGTCGCCGATCACCTCCGGCGGGCGATCGACGTGGACGATCTGGATGCGCGTCGGGTTGAGCGGCCATGGATTCTGAAGGCCGGTGAGCGCGAAAATATCGTTGCACCACGGCCCGGCGGCGTTGACGAGCTGCGCGCAGGCGATCTCCGCGCCGTCCGCGAGCACCACGCTGGACACCGCGCCGCCCTTGATATCGATGCGGCTCACGTGCGCACGGAAGCGAACGTCGACGCCGCGCATACGCAACGCCGTTAGCAAATCTTGCAGTGCATCGACGGGATCCATGTAGCCGCCGTCGAGTTCGAGCAGATGCAGTCCGCCGCCTGCGCAGGCATGCTCCTCGCCGTTCACGAAATCCGGCGCCTGCAGGCAGGGATTGAGGGCGGGGAAGCGCTCTTTGAGCTGCTGATCATCCAGCACCGCCGCGCGAATGCCGTGTGACGCCATGCGCGCGACCTCCGCTTCCGGCCAGTCGCGGCGGCCATCGCCGAACCACAGCACGCCGTGGCGATGATATTTGGCGATCGGCGCATCGAGCTGCAGGAACTCGGCCCAATTCTGATATGCAGCGACGCCGTCGCGCGCGAGGTTCACGGTTTCGGGCCGCGTGTATTTGAACCTGCACACCGCAGACGACGCGCCGGTTGAGCCCTCGCCGGGTCCGACGCCCTTGTCGAGCACGACGATCTTCGCCTTGGTGCGGCGCGTGAGCTGCAGCGCCGTGCACAAGCCAATGATGCCGGCGCCGATGATGACGATGTCGGCCGTTTCACGCATGGAATTGATCTTTGTTTGCTGGGCGTCAGCGCTTGGCGTTGGCGACAGCGACTTCGAGGTTCGCCACCATCATGGCGACATTGCCCTTCGCCAGAGCGTGCAGCGAGCTTGTGTCCGGAGCTTCGAAGCGCGCTTCGTATTCGAGCGTGGTCTTGTCGCCATTCGGCACGAATTTCATGAAGCCCTTGTAGCTCGTCGCCGGCAGTGGGCCGAAATCGACGACCTCGTAATTCATGCGCATGTCCGCATGATCGATCAGATTGATCGTCTCGGCCACGACGCCGCCGCCCAGCTCCGGGGTCAGATGCAGCGTGCGCAAGGGCAGGCCGTTACGTTCGGAGATCTCCACGCGCGTGGCCATGCCGCGCGCCACGTCCATGTTGGCGAGATCGTTGATCACGGTCCAAACGTCCTTGGCCGGCGCGTTGATCGTCGTGGTGGTTTTGTAGGATTCAGACATGGCGGTCACCTGATAAAGTCACGGGATGGATGGGCGCGAGGGAAGTCTTTCATCATTCGGAGGTACCGCGCCAGCGATTGATCGCTTCGCGTGAGCACGCCTGGCTTGAAGCGCATGGTCAGCATGTTGTGCACGTCTTCGCTGACGACCTTGCCTTCGAAATCGAGCACGAAATCGAGGAACGCATCGATCTCTTCCGGCGTGCCGCTGTCCTTGCGCGTGCAGACGACCATGTAGAGCGCTGACACTCCCGGGCGCGGCAGGCCGAATGGCGACATGAAGCCGAACCATTTCGGGCCGAAATCCGTCGATTGCCAATAGAGTGTCGGGCCGAAGATGCCGATCTCGTTGAACAGCTTGTCGCCGTTCGAATAGACGCCCGTGAACGAGTATTTGAGAGAGTGGTCCGTCCACTCGACAGCATCGTGACGATCCTCGCCGTCGATGGTGATGCCGTGCAGCGTCTTGATGTGCTGAATGTCCGGCGTGTTGGCGCAGATGATCCACGGATCGACCGGCAGATCAGGCAGCACGCGTACCTTGAACACCATCTCGTCGTCCGGATAGCGCATGTCTGGCAGGTCGTAGTGTGGCGTCTCACCATTGTAGGCCCACACGAGGCCCCAGCGCTCTTGCGTCGGGAAACGGAACAAGCGCGCCGCTTCCGGCGCGGGATCGCCGATCGCGGTTGAGCGGCAGCGGCCATCCGCGCCGTATTTCCAATGGTGGAACACGCAGCGGATTTGGCCGTCGACCATGTGTCCGGCCGAGAGGTCCGCGCCCATGTGCGGGCAATAGGCCGAAAGCACATGCGCTTTGCCGGCCTCGTCGCGCACGACGATCACTTTGCCGTCGAGAAAATTGAAGCCGCGCACATTGGTGTTGGTCGCCGCGCTTGAGAGGCAGATCGGATACCAGGCCTGTGTGAAGAGGCCATTGTCGCCCTCGGCCGGAATCTCGTGGCTGACGTGCCTTTTGGTTGGATTGCCCGACATCGGGCTCTTGGGGTCGTCAGCCATTGAATGCTCCTGCGGCGCTCGGGAGATGCGCGGCTCTCACAATTCGGCCAATGCGAGCGCGCTCCAACCCGTCCGAAGGGTCAGGTTCGGCGATCTTCCGGGCAGGGCGCGGCGCTGTACCTAGGGACGGCTGGCCGCACGCTCGCGCGCCCGCGATGCTTGGGGCCATTGGTTTTGGAGGGCACGCCATGGGGCGCCGGATCGTTTTCATTCTTACGTCGCACGATCAGCTCGGCAGCACTGGCAATAAGACAGGCTCTTGGCTCGAAGAACTCGCGCAGCCCTATTTCGCGTTCAAGAAAGCCGGCTGCGAAATCAGCTTCGCGTCCATCAAGGGCGGCGCGGCGCCGATCGATCCGATGAGCTTGGGTGAAGGTTGGATTTCGCCGATCGGCCAAGCGCTGATGGACGATGCTGACGCACAAGCCGCGCTGAAGAAAACCAAAGCTGTCGGCAAGCTGAAAGCCGATGATTTCGACGCGTGCTTCATCGTTGGCGGCGTTGGCGGCGCGTGGGATTTTCCTGGCAACGCCGATTTGCTGAAGCTTCTGGACGGCCTCGCCGCCAAGAGCGCGGTGATGGGCGCCGTTTGCCACGGCGCGGTCGCTTTCGCCGAAGTGAAAATGCCGGATGGCCTGCTGATGGTGCGCGGCCGCAATGTAACCTCCGTCAGCAATGCCGAAGAGGTCGCCGTCGGTTTCGATAAAGTCGTGCCGATCCTTCCCGAGGAAGCGCTGAAGCGCGCTTGCGGTTTCTACAGCGCTGCCGCGCCGTTCGCGCCGCACGTCGTGCAGGCCGATTTCGTGTTTACCGGCCAGAACCCAGCTTCGGCGCTGCCGCTGGCTGAGGCGATGCTGCGCAAACTCAACGCTTAGTCGTGAACCAACGCCAATCGCGCGTCCCCGCAACAAAGTCGTTCGCGGGGCGTGCGAACGCGCGCCGAAATACACGCCGGGTGCGCTAATTCACTGTTCCGTCACCTGTCCCACTGGGCAGCTAGGCGGCGACGTTCACGCCCGGAAAGATGCGTGCATTGAGAAAGCTGCAGGGGTGAAGCATGTCGAAGCGCGAGATCTTGAAGGCCGCCCGCAAATGTTTGGCGCGCGGTGCATTGTTGAGCGCGACGTCAGCGGTATCGCTGCTGGGGCTCGCCGGCGCGGCGTTCGCGCAAAGCGCCGATGGCGCGGAAGAGGCGAGCGCGGGCGAGATTGTCGTCACCGCGCGCTCTCGTGCTGAGCGCCTGGTCGATGTGCCGGACTCGGTGACGGCGTTCTCCGCGCTGAAGATCGAAAACGCTGGCATCGACGAACTCAACGATTTCGTGCGCCTCACGCCGGGCGTGTCGCTAGTGGAATCGAGCCAATCGCCGGGGATAGCGCTCATCTCCATCCGCGGCGTTGGGCAGCAATATCAGGGTGAAGCGCCGGTCGCCGTCGTCGTTGACGGCGTGCAGGTGATCAGCGTCAGCGCTATCAATCAGGGTTTGACCGACGTTGAGCGCATCGAGGTGCTGCGCGGTCCGCAGGGCGCGCTCTACGGCCGCAACGCCATCGGCGGCGCCATCAACATCACCACGCAAGAGCCGAGCAACGAGTTCGAAGGCGCGGTGCGTGTCGGCTACGCCAACGGCAATGACGAGATGGTCGAAGGCGTCGTCTCCGGCCCGATCGTGGCGGACCGGCTGCTGTTCCGGCTTTCGGGCCACTACAACGATTTCGACGGCACGATCGAAAACCAGATCACCGGTAAGAACGTCAACGCGCTGGAAACGGGCTATCTCCGTCTGCGTCTGCTCGCACGTCCGACCGATGACCTGACCTTCGATTTCCGCGCGTCTCACGACACGACCGAGAACGCTGGCTACAATGGTGTTGTCCTGCCGACTGGCGACGCCGACGATTTCTCCGTCTCGCCGAGCGCTTCGCGCGAAGGCAGCGGCCGCCTGACGGTGGATGAACTCGCGTTCAAGGCTACGTTGGAGACGCCGATCGGCGATCTCTCCGCCTCGACGGGCTTTGTGCAAACGTCAGACGAGTCCAGCTACGATCTCGATCTCTCGCCGGTGGATTTCCTCGATCTCAATCTGCAAGCGACGGACATTCAGGCCTGGAGCCAGGAGCTTCGCCTTACCTCGAACGATGCCGGTCCGCTGCGCTACACCGGCGGCCTGTTCTATGTCGCGACCGAGCGTGATCGTTTCACCAATGTCGAGATCATCCCGTTCGCGATGAATCTTTTGGCCGACACGCACGACGACAACACCGCCTGGGCGGCGTTCGCGCAGGTGAACTACGATATCACCGAGGATTTCGAGCTCACCGTCGCTGGCCGCTATGACGTCGACAATCGCGAGCAGACCAACAACCTCGTCGCGCCGGCCGACCCGAACTATGTCGTGAGCGAAGAGTTCACGATGTTCCAGCCGAAGGTGTCGCTCGCGTACTCTCTCGCGCCGGACATGACGCTCTACGCGACGGCCGCGCAGGGCTTCCGCAGCGGCGGCTTCAACACGCCGGGCCCGGCCTTCGATCGCATCTACGATTCAGAAGAGACGACGAATTACGAGGTCGGTCTGAAGAGCATCCTGTTCGATGGCCGCCTCACGTTGAACGCCGCGCTCTATTCGATCATCTACGAGAACCAGCAGGTGCAGCTGCTCGATCTCGGCACCGGGCAGCAGGGGATCGTCAACATCCCCGAGACGGAGAACAACGGGATCGAGATCGAGTTCGCGGCGCGCGTGACGGACAATCTCACGTTCTCCGGCGGCCTCGGCTATCTCGACAGCGAGATTACCGAGTTCACGGCGCTGCCGATTGTCGAAGGCAACCGTCCGCCGTTCGCGCCGGAATTCACCTACAATCTCGCGCTCGACTACACGCAGCCCTACGCGGACAATTTCGATCTCGTCCTGCGCGCGGCGCTCAGCGGTCAATCGGGGATGTATTACGAGTATTACAGCCGTGAGACCAACGGCTCGCTGCCATACACTCTGAGCGATCAGCCCGGATACACGCTCGTCGATCTGCGCGCGAGCCTGCGCAGCTCGACCTGGACGTTCACGGCGTTCATGGACAACGCGTTCGACGAAGAATATTACGCCGACGCCTCGAGCAATCTCATCACCGGTTTCGGCGATGCCGCCGTGCAAGGCCGCACGCGCCGCTATGGCGTTGAACTCGGGTACCGCTTCTAACCCGACGGACGCGCCGTCGACCGCATTTCATTCTCCCTGCGGCGGCGGCGCGTTCGCTTTCTCAAGCGGACGCGTTCATCCGCATCAAGGCCTGCACACGGTTTCGCGCCCGCAGCTTCTTGTAGATGTTGCGCATGTGAAATTTGATCGTCGTCTCGGTAACGCCGAGTTCGTAGGCGATCTGCTTGTTCACCAAGCCCTTCGCGACAAGGTTCATCAGCTCATGTTCGCGCGGCGTGAGCAGAGAAACGCGGCGATCGGTGAGTTCCTCAATAGCGCCTTGCTCGCAGGCCTGTTGTTCCGGGCAAGTGTCGCAATCCTCGTGCTCGCAGGCGCCGCCAGCGATCATGTTCAGCAATTGCCGCGCGATCGAGATCAGGCGGGGCAGGCGATGCGTCGAGGCGAACTCCGCCAACGCGCGAGTCAACGCTTCGGCTTTGCTGAGATCGTCCTGCGCCAAGCACAGATGCGCGGCGTTGATCCAGCCATCCGTCACCTCGCGCCACGTGAGCGAGGGCGTGTTGAGCGGATCGCGTGTCAGATCGTCGAGGCCAAAGCGGCGCGCGTCAGCGGCGGCCGCGTCCAGATCGCCAAGCGCGGTCAGCAAACGCACCCGCTCGCAGCGCAACGCCCAGACGATGCGCGTTGCGTCGCGCGACACCGCTTCGCCCAGCCCGCGCTCCAACATACGCGAAGCGCCGACGACGTCGCCGCGCCGCAACGCCTGGCGGCTCGCAAGCACGGTAGACGTCCACAGCGCCTCCATCCAGCCTTCACCGGAGCAAGTCGCAGCGAACGAGGCGGCGAGATCTTCCGCGCGCAGCAGCGCGCCTTGCTCGGATTGAATCCAGGCCGCGTTGAGCCAGACGAGATTCAGCAAGCGCGGATCGTCGGGGAAGAAGAGCTTGGTGATTTGCTCGGCTTCGTCCGCGTGTGCGCGCGCCTGGTCGAGCTGATCGAGCTGCAAGCAGATATTGATCGCATGCAGATGCACGAAAACGCCGGCATACGCAGCGTCAGCGAATTCTAGGTCGTCGCGCGAGAGCAGAGCCCAACGTAGCGCTTCATCTAAGCGCCCATCACGTAGCGCGTCCCAGCACAGGAAGCAGCGCGCGAGGCCGCGTGGCGCCAAGTCGGATGCGTCATCGGTCGTCGCAAGGTCTCGGCAGATGCGCAGCCGCTCGGCGCTCGGCGCGATGTCGGCGTAGGCGTTGATGAACGCGTCGATCAACACCATTTCTGGATCCGCTTGCGTGTCGAACGCGTCCGGGATGATCAGTTCGCCGCACTTGCCCGGCAGCTCTTGCGCGCGCGTCAGGGCGCGCGTTTGCGTGAGGATTGGGTCGTCGCCGCTATCGCGCAAGGCGCTGAGGTTAAGCCGCAGCTCACGCACGCCGATCCGCGCCGCGAACGCCGCCGAGCCCGCTTTCGCCATGCAGCTTGCCGCGAGCGTCGGATCATCCGCCGCGATCGCGTGCATCGCCGCGTACGGAATGTGGCCGCGTCGCGTGAACCAGCCCGCGGCGCGCGCGTGGATGCGACGTAATTCCGCTTCGTCAAGCCATTCAAGCTCAGCATGCAGCGCGGCGCGGAGCCCGGGCTCGACATGATAAGCCGCCGTCGCGCCATCGCGGATGATGAGCCCGCGTTCGCGGTAAAGCTTCTGTACGATCCGCGCCGCCGGCGCGCCGACAAGTTCGCTTGCCAGCGGGATATCGAAGAATTCAACCGCCGCAAGCCGCACCAGCGCTTGCCAGAGTTCCGCCGAAAGGTCAGCGCGCAATTGCTCGGTGTAATATTCCTGCAGCTGGCCGCGCCACGAGCGCGCGCTGGCCGGCGCCGTGCCGATCAAAGGCCGCCGCAGCGCATCAAGCGCGTGACATGCTACGACCGGCGCGCCGCCCGTTTCGCGCATCAGCCTGTCGAGGTAGATGGGCGACATCTGATCGCCCGCGAGCGCGGTGAGTTCGGAAATGTCGAGCGCCAGATCGCGCGCATCGATTGTTTCCACATCGCCCTGCGCGCGCAACAATGCCAGCGGCGCATCGAGCGTGACACGGCTGGCGATGATGAGGCGGCTCGCTTCGAGGCGTATCCAGGCGTCGAGCAGGGCGACGCTCGGCGCGCCTTCGATCAGCTCGTAGCTGTCAATGATCAGGCAGCAATCGCGGCTCGCAAGCTTCGGCCAATCGAGCAGCCGGCGCACCGCGCGCGTCGGATCTTCGTTCGCGACGGCAAGCGCCTCGTCATGGATCGGTTGCGGTGCGGCGCCCAAAGCAGGTTCAAGCGCGCGGATGATGCCGTTGAGCAGCAGCGCTGCGTGAGCATCGGCGCGATCGAGTGTGAGCCAGCCGATCGCAGCGCCGGCGTTTGCGCTTGCTTCGAAATGTTGCGCTAGCAGGATCGACTTGCCGCTGCCCGCGGGGCCGACGATAGCGATCAGCCTTTTGTCGCGTGCTTCCGCCAAGCGATCCAACAGCCGCGCACGCGGTACGCGATCGCGCTGTGTCCAGCTTTGCGGTTCGAGCTTGCCGCGTGGGGTTGCGTCACTGGTTTCGTGCAGAAGCTCGCTCATAATCTCGCTCACGCAAGTTTGCGGTTCATCATCGGCGCCATCACATTGCGGAGCGCGCTCGTCATCAGGCCGTGCATCGGCGCGGGCTTTGGCGTGCTGATCGCGAACGTGAGTTCGCTCTCCAATGCGCCCGCCGCGAGCCGTCCAAGATCGTACGCGGCGGCAATGCCGATGCTGTGACCCATGCCGTTGCAGCCAAGCGCAGCATAAGCGTTGGGACCCACGCGCAAGAGATGCGGTGCGCCATCGGCGGTCATCAGGAACTTTCCGCCCCAGAATTGGGCGAATTGCACAAGGCCAAGCTGCGGAAATGCGCGTGCGAGACGCGGCCGCACGATGCGCTCGGCGTCCGCCAATGTCATCGCGCCGCCTTGGAAGAGCAGGCTGATGATCAAGCGGCCTTGCGCATCGATCACCGGCGCGAAGATCGCCGCGTCGTCGAGATCAGCCATCGGCAAGCCGCCAGGCAGGATCGAGCGGCCGTGATCCGCCAGCGGCTCCGTCGCCACGATCGTGGAGCAAACCTCGTAGCCCTCCTTCGCCAGCGCCGGATTGAGCGCGGCGCCATAGGCGCCTGTGGCAATGAGCAATGTGGTCGCGCGCAACGTTCCGTTCGGCGTGGTGATGGCCCAGCGTCCGCCATCGTGGCGCATCGACGTCGCCGGTGAGCCGCCGTGAATGGCGACGCCCTTTGCCTGCGCCGCGCGCGCGAGCCCGCGCGTGAAGCTAAGTGGATTGAGCGCGCCAGCGTCGGGGATCAGCACACCGCCGGCAAAGCTCTTGGACGCTACATAGCGCGCGAGATCGCCCTTCGACAGCATCTCGAAGCGGCCGCCATAGTCGCGCCACGCCTCGTAGCCAGCGCGCGCTTTCTCCAAGCTTTCGGGCGTCCGCGCGACGCAGGCATAGCCATCAAGCTTGGCTTCGCACTCAACGTCATGCTTCGCGATGAACTCCCGTAAGAATACGCCAGCGTTGGCCATCGCCGCGTTCATGCGCGCGCCACGCTCGGCGCCAAACGCGGCGACGATCTGCGCGGGCGTTTTCTTCATGCCCCACATCATCGGCGCGACATGGCCCGCATTGCGACCTGACGCCGCCGCGCCGGGCTCGTGCGCTTCCAGCACGACAATGCGCCGACCTTCGCCGTTCGCGCTCAACGCCGCGACGAGGCCGGTGTAGCCGGCTCCAATGATGGCGATGTCCGCTTCCGCGTCGCCAACAAACGGCGGGCACTCAAGTGTATTTGCGCTGCTCCAGCCGACATTGCTCAGCGGCCCCGCGCCAAGCGATCGCGCATGCAGAATTGTTTCGACACTCATGCGTAGCCCCGCGCGTGTGCGCAGACGTCAGCCGTCGGGGCCGAAGCGCCAGCGCGTGTTGAACTTGTGAATTTTCAGATTGAGCGTCGTCTCGAGCTCAGCGATCTGATCGTTGTTGTAGCAATGGCGATCGAGAAACAGCCGATAGTCTTCGACCGAGCGATGAAACGCGGCGAGGCCGAGATCGAACCGGCCCGTCATCTGCACGATGTAATAGACTTCCTCGACCGGCAGGAATTGCGCCGCGACCGCTTCGATGTTCGCGCTCGGCTTCACCTTGATGAAGGTGACGGTGTTGACGTGATAGCCGAACGCCGCCGGCAACGCCTCGGCCTGGATGGTGATGAATTGGTCGTCGAGCAATTGGCGGACGCGATTGCGGACCGTGCCTTCCGACACCCCGATCTGCGCCGCGATGGTCGAATAGGGCATGCGCCCGTCTTCCTGCAGTAGATGGATGATGCGGCTGGTGAGATCGTCGCCCTCCGCCTGGGGCGGGGCGGCGGCTGGCTTTGGCGGTTTCGAAGGGGGCATGTGCGGCCATTCCTACGAAAAACAGAGAAAAATGCTCTATGAGTTACGAAAAACTAGAATGAAGCGCTTGTCCAGTGCATAATCCGCAACGGGAGAATGAAAGGCCTACGAATCGACGAGGATCATCCGTGTCCAGACGAACCTTCCATTTTCGCCCCGAGGGCGAGCGCGCGTTCGGCTACGCCCAGGCGGTCAGCGCCGGCGGGCTGCTCTTTATTTCCGGGACGCTCTCTGTGGACGCCGCGTTTCAAGCGCTCGCCCCCGGCGACATGCGCGGGCAGCTTGAGGTGGTTTATGCAGCGCTTTCCGAGACGCTCGCCGCGCACGAGTTGAGTTTCTCACACGTCGTAAAGGAGACGGTGTTCGTCACCGACATGGACGCTTTCCTTGATTCCAACGATTTCAGGCTGGGAATCTACCAAGGACATGAGCTCCCGGCGGTGACCGCCGTGGAGGTGCGCCGCTTGGCGTTTCCGGCCAATCTGGTGGAGGTCGAACTGGTTGCGACCTTGGGGGATCGTCGCGGCTGAAAATCCCGCTTCGGGGCCAAAACGGCCCGTTGACGGGCCACCCCCGATGCCTCTATATCCCCGCTCCCCGCCCGCGCGAGCTCCGCGCGGGCGAACTACGTTATTTTGGATCGAGTTGACCCCATGTTCGCGGTGATCAAAACGGGCGGCAAGCAATACCGCGTCGCCAAGGATGACGTGATCGTCGTGGAGAAGCTCGACGGCAAGGCCGGCGGCAAGGTGACGTTTGAGAGCGTCCTGATGACCGGCGACGGCAAAAACGTGAAGCTCGGCAAGGACTTGGCCGGCATCACGGTGACGGGCACGCTGGTGGAAACCACCAAGGGCGACAAGGTCACGGTGTTCAAGAAACGCCGTCGCAACACCTATCGTCGTCGTCGTGGCCATCGCCAAGAAGAAAGCCACGTGAAAATCACCGCCATCGGCGGCAATTGATAGATTCTGGGAATAAGAGGGCGTCATGGCTCACAAGAAAGCTGGCGGTAGTTCTCGCAACGGTCGTGACTCGCCGGGCCAACGCCTGGGCGTGAAGCGCTTCGGCGGCCAAAAGGTCTCCGGCGGCGAAATACTCGTCCGTCAACGCGGCACCAAATTCCACCCGGGCCAAAATGTTGGCTGTGGGCGCGACCACACGCTTTTCGCCACCGTAGCCGGTGAAGTGAAATTCGCGACCAAACGCGACGGCCGAACCTACGTGTCTATTCAACAGCTCGTAGCGGCCGAATAGGCGATCCGGAAAGACCGGGTCGCTCACCCAAGAAGGGGCGATCCGGACCAGGAGTTTTGCGCGGGGCGCCGGATCAAGGCGCCCCGTTTTGCATTCCGCGCACGAACACTGGGGTTTCCCCATGCGTGCTGAACTGAGAACCGAACGTCTGAGATTGCGCGAGCTGGACCTGGCTGACGCGCAGCGCATTTCCGAATTCACCTCCGAGCCAGAGGTCGCCCGCAACACCTCGCGCATCCCGCTGCCGAACCCGCCGGTGGCGGTGGAAGGCTGGATGATCACGCTGTTTGCGCGCGCGCCGCTTGGGCTCGACCACGTGCGCGCGATCGAGGCGGATGGCGAACTGGTTGGCCTCATTGGCGCTCACGGCGAACTCGGCTGGGGCGGCGCCGGCGCGACCGAGATCGGCTATTGGATCGGCAAGCCTTATTGGGGTCGCGGCTACGCCACCGAAGCTTTGCGCGCGTTCGTGTTCGAGGCCACTGAGCTCGGCGCCCTCGAAGCCGGGCACTTTGCCGATAACCCAGCCTCCGGCCGCGTGCTGGAGAAGGCGGGCTTCGTCTATACCGGCGAAACCAGCCCGATCTTCTCGCTGGCGCGTGGCGAACAGGTGCCGTGCCGCCGCATGCGCTTCGACGCTACGCTCTGGGCGCTCAAATCGCCGCAAGAAGCGTTGGCGCACGCATAAGCGCAGCTGAATGGATTGGGCGCGGCGATCGCGCTAAGTATTTGAACGATTTGATGCGGGCGACGCCGCCTGCATCCGGGAGCGAGACAATGGGTTTGCGCGTAGCAGTGGTCGGCGCCACGGGAAATGTGGGCCGCGAGATGATGGAGATCCTTCACGAGCGGCTCTTCCCCGCCGACGAAGTGATCGCCCTGGCCTCACGCCGTTCGGTCGGCGTCGAGGTGAGCTACGGCGAAAAGACCCTCAAGGTGAAAGACCTCGAGACTTTCGATTTCGCGGGCGTCGATCTCGTGCTGATGAGCGCCGGTGGTTCGGTCGCCAAGGAATGGGCGCCGAAGATCGGCGCGCAGGGCCCGGTGGTGATCGACAATTCGAGCGCCTGGCGCATGGACCCACGCGTGCCGCTGATCGTGCCGGAAGTGAACCCGGACGCCGTGCTCGGCTTCGACAAGCTCAACATCATCGCCAACCCGAATTGCAGCACCGCCCAACTCGTCGTCGCTTTGAAGCCGCTGCATGACCGCGCCAAGATCAAGCGCGTCGTCGTCGCCACCTATCAATCCGTTTCCGGCGCTGGCAAGGAAGCGATGGATGAGCTCTGGACGCAAACGCGCGGCCTGTTCGTCAATGACGAGATCAAGAAGGAAAGCTTCACCAAGCAGATCGCCTTCAACGTCATCCCGCACATCGACGTGTTCATGGAAGACGGCTTCACCAAGGAAGAGTGGAAGATGAACGTGGAGACCAAGAAGATCTTGGATCCCGCGATCAAGCTCACCGCCACCTGCGTGCGCGTGCCGGTGTTCGTCGGCCATTCCGAAGCGATCAATATCGAGTTCGAGAACCCGCTCTCGGCCGAGGAAGCGCAGGAAATTCTGCGCGAAGCGCCTGGCGTCGTGCTGGTCGATCGCCGTGAGGACGAAGGCTACATCACGCCGGTGGAAGCCGCCGGCGAGTTCGCGACCTACGTTTCGCGCGTGCGCGAAGATTCGACTGTCGAGAATGGCCTCGCGCTCTGGTGCGTCAGCGACAATCTCCGCAAAGGCGCCGCGCTCAATGCCGTGCAGATCGCGGAACTGATGTTGAACCGCGGCTTGTTCAAGCGACTCGCGGCGGCGTGAGGCCGTGCGGCTCGGATGTGAGCCGCGTTGACATCCGTTGTTACAAAAAGTGTTCGCCGCTCGTCGCTGAGCGACTGGAGAAAACGCGCGCGCATCCTATCTAAGCGCGTGCGGGGGAGTGCGCGGCATGAGCGCGAGCATCACAATCGAACAGCCGTCGGAATCGGACCTTGATGTCATGCATGCGGCATTGGCGGAGACCTATTGGTCGCCCGGCATTCCGCGCGAGACGGTGGCGCGCGCATTCCGCAATTCGATCGCGGCGCTCGCGCGCGATGAGGCCGGCAAGCTGATCGGCTTTGCACGCCTGGTGACCGACAAAGCAACGTTCGCGTGGCTCTGCGATGTGTTCGTCTCACCGGAGCATCAAGGCCAAGGCATCGCCCGCAAGCTCGTGCGTGCATTCCAAGCGCATCCTGAACTCCAGGGCCTGCGCCGCTGGCTGCTTGGCACCAAGGATGCGCACGGCGTTTACGCCGCGCTCGGGTTCAAGCCGCTCGATGCGCCGGAGCGGCTGATGCACATCATGAATTCCAATCCCTACGGCATACCGGTCAAGCTATGACAGACGCGGCTCTCCCTCTCACGCCCGCTGAAGCGGAACGGCGCAACGGCTTCATCGCCGCCGCCGGCGCGTACGTCATCTGGGGCTTTCTCCCGCTCTACATAAAATTTCTGGGCTTCGCCGATGCGCGCGAAGTGCTGGGCTCGCGCATCATCTTTTGTATTCCCGCAGCGCTGCTGGCGGTGGTGGTGATGAGCGGCGGATGGCGCATTGCGCTGCGCCAGATCGGCGAAGCGCTGCGGCCGCGCATGCTTGCGATTCTGTTCGCCTCGGCAGCGTTCATCTTCGTGAATTGGGGCCTCTATGTGTGGCTCGTGCTGCAAGGGCGCGTGATCGAGTCGAGCTTGGCGTACTTTCTCGCGCCGCTCGTTGCGGTGGGCGTCGGCGTGGCGTTCTTCGGTGAGAAGATCACTTTCGCGCAAACAATCGCGCTGGTGCTCGCGTTCGTGGGGGTAATCGTGCAGGGCTTCGCGCTCGGCGCGCCGCCTTGGATGGCGCTTGCGTTGTGCGGCACCTGGTCCGTGTACGCCGTCATCCGCAAGCGCGTGAACGTGCCGGCGGCCGTCGGCTTGCTGATCGAGACGATCGCCATCGCGCCGGTGGCGCTGGCGCTGGTCTATTGGGCCGCGCAGGATGTCGGCTTGCAAATCAACACCAGCTGGACGCACGCGATTTTGCTCGCGGTGGCTGGTCCGCTCACCGCAATTCCTCTCGTGATGTTCACGTTCGGCGCGCGCCGCGTGAGTTTCACCACGCTCGGCCTGCTGCAATTCCTCGCGCCGTCGCTGCAGTTCGCGACCGGCATCGCCTACGGCGAAGAATTCACCTTCCTGCGCGGTGTGAGTTTCGCGCTGATCTGGGCGGGCCTCGGCTTCTTCGCATGGGACGTGCTGCGTCGTGGCCGGGAGCCTGCTAAGCTCGGCGCATGAGCGCGCGGGTTTACTACGCGATTGGCGACATTCACGGCGAAGCGGAATTGTTGCATGAGCTTCTCGGCTACGCCGAAGAAGATGCGTCGCGCCGCGGCGTAACGCCAACGCTCGTTTTGCTGGGTGATCTGATTGATCGAGGGCCCGACAGCCGCGCTGTCGTCGCTTACGCAATGATGCTGCAGCAATCCGCCGGCGCCATTGTGATCAAGGGCAACCATGAGCAGTTGATGCTCAACGCCTACGACAATTGGGACACCACCGGCGTCCACTATTGGGCGGCCAATGGCGGCGACGAAACGATCGAATCTTACAAGCGCGCCAATGGCGATACGGGCGTGTGGCGCGATGCGATCGACGATTGGCATCTCGACTGGTTGCGCGGCTTGCCAACCATATGGCGCGACGAGGAGCGCAGAATCGCCTTCGTTCATGGCGGCATCGACCCGAAGACGTTTCCTGATTGCGAGGAAGAGGTCCGTCTCTGGACGCGCTCGGACAAGTTTTTCAACCCGAACAAATGGCCGGAGCGGCCTGAACTTGACGGGCTGCTGGTCGTGCATGGCCACACGCCCACCAAGGATTTCGAGCCGCACAACAATCCGCGCCGCATCAATGTCGATACCGGCGTCTGCTATGGCGGGCCGCTTACGTGCGTTGTGCTGGCGCCAGACGAGCCGCCGCGCTTCTTGCACGCAAGACGGCGCTGATCAGCACGCACCATGCGGCGATCGCGCCGAGCGGTAGTTGCAGCACGTAGCCCAGCACCAGCGAGAGCCCCGCGCTCCACGCAAGCACGAACGCGATCGTCTCAAACCGTGAACGCGGTGCGCCGAGCAGCGCCGCGCCGTCGGCGAGCAATGTGAAGTCGTAGAAGAACGAATAGGGCAGTACGAGCAACGTCCCGGCGCAAAGCGCGGCGCCTTGAGCCCCAGTATCGCCAAGGCGAAACACGAAAAGCGCGGCGAGCAAGGCTGCTAGCGTGCTGGTAGCGTGGAACGTCATCGCAAGCGGCTGCGTAACGCCAAGCCCGATCAGATTGCCATACAAGCTGGCGTAAGCTGGCGTCGCCACGCGTTGGCCGGTGATCAAATCCTGCGTCGCCGCTAGATTGTCGAAGAAGCGCGCATAGGAATCGAAGCCAAACACCAAGCCACCGAGCAGCACGAACGCGCCCGTGCTCAACGCTGCCGCACCAAACGAACGCCAGCGTCCAGTGACAGCGAAGAAAATCGGCCACAACAGCGCCATATGCGGCTTGATCGCCAACACCGCGACGATCGCGCCCGCCGCGCGCGGTCGCCGGTCGAGCCAATAAAGCGCAAGCGCTGAGACGCCGGCGATCAGCAGCCCCGTCTGCACTGAGCCGATATGGTAGAGCGCCGCTGGCAGTGTCACCGCGAAGATCAGCGCGCGCTTGTCCGCAAGCAGCTTCGACGCCGCGAACACATAGAGCGCGGCGCCCGTGCCGAACCACACAAGCGCCGCAAGCGGATACGGCATCGCGCCGAGCATCGCGGCGATCAGCAGAAACGTCGGCGGCGAGTTCCAGCCCGCAAGCACCGGCAAGCCCGGCACAGCCTCGCGCTGATACGCCTGCAGAAACACCGGATCGTGCACCTGCGCCACAGCGCCATCGAGCGCGGCTCGGCCCGCGCCCCAGAAGGCGATGAAATCGCCGAACACCGGCTGTCCGTTCGGCAACAGCCAATCGCGCGCCTCCAGGCCAAGCCAGGCCATCACGCCGATCAAACCAAGCGCAACCGCGGTCGCGCCAAACTCAAACCAGCGTCTCACAGACACTCATTGAGCGCGGCGAACAGAAGCTTCGGGCGCGGATCGCCCATCAGGTTCGACGATTGCTTGTTCATCACGTACCCGGCGCTGACGCGTGTCGCGGGATCGCCGAATCCGCACGAGCCGCCGCTGCCGGAATGACCGATCGCGTCTTTGTTGGGCCCGTAGAATTTGTGCAAGTTCGCCATAGGCCCGGAGCGCCAATCCATCGTGAATGGCAGCACGAGGTCTTCGCCCAAGATGCGGCGTTGCGTGAGTTGCGCGTAGGTTTGCGGCGAGAGAACGCGCACGCCTTCAATCTCGCCGCCTGTCGCGAACACGCCATAGAGCTGCGCCACCGAAAGCGCCGTGCCGTGTCCGTTGGCGGAAGGGATTTCGATGCGCCGCCACTCCGCCGCGCCTTTCGCGGCTGCCGCCCACGGCGTGAAGAACGCGGCTTTACGCGGCAGCGTGATTTCGCCGAACGAGCCCGCCTTTGTTGGCTTACGCATTTCCGGGCAGCGATGATGCTCGCTATCAGGCAGGCCGATCCAAAAATCGATGCCGCTCGGCGCGCAGATTTCGTCGCGCAGAATAGCACCAAGCGTGCGGCCCGATGCGCGCTGCACGATCTCGCCAGCGATGTAGCCCCATGTGAGCGGGTGATAGCCGCTTTGCGTTCCCGGCGGCCACATCGGCTCAAGCGCGGCGATCGCGGCGGCGCATTCGCGCGGCTGCAGCCAAAGCGCTGGATCGATCGGATTGATGAAGCCCGGCACGCCGGCCTGATGGCTCATCGCTTCTCCGATCGTGAGCCGATCCTTGCCGTGTACGCCAAACTCCGGCCACAGCTCGCTCACCTGATCGTCATAGCCGATCAAGCCTTGTTCAACGCACCACGCGACGATGATCGAAGCGATGCCTTTGGTGGTGGAATAGACGGGCGTCAGCGTTTCGCGCGACCAGGGCTTCGTCTCGGCGCGATCGGTGAAGCCGCCCCAGATGTTCACCAGCGTTTCGCCCTCGCGGATCGCCGCAAAGCTCGCGCCGAGTTCCTCGCCCGCATCGAAATTCGCGCGGAACGCATCGGCGACAGGCTCGAAGCCCGGCGCGACGAAGCCCTGAATGTCGACCATCACATCTCCAGCCGCTTCGCGGTCGGCCACGTCACCGGATCGGCGAGCACGTCCTGCGCGCCCGGCAGCAACAGGTCTTCGCTCTCCGCCGCCAGTGACCGCACGATCACATCATAGACCGCGCCCGTCGCCGCTTCGAGCGCGACCGCCGGCGCTTGCCCTTGCACGCGTCGCGCAACGAACAACCCGGTCAGGAGATCGCCCGTTCCCTTCGGCGCGCGCGGGAGGCGCGGCGTTTCGCTGAACCAATCGCCGGTGGGCGAGGCGTGCAGCACGCCCATGCCTGTCGCGGTGCGGATCGAGGACACAAGCACCGGCTTGCCGAACCGCCGCGCCGCGTCGCGGGCGCTCTGCAAATCCTCGACCGTTCGCCCAGTCATCACCCCAAGCTCAAACACGTTCGGCGCCAGCCAATCGGCGCGTGGCGCGAGCCCGTTGATCACCGCGTCGGCAATCGCCTCGCGGACGAACAGCTTGCCATCGTCGCCCAGCACCGGATCGCACACGAACACGGCGTGCGGGTTCGCGGCTTTCACGCGTTCCACGGCGTCAAGGATCGGCGCGACCTGATCGCCGTCGCCGACGTAGCCCGTCAGCACTGCATCAATTTCGTGCAGCAGCCCGTCGCCGGCCAAGCCGTCGAACAATGCGCCCAAGGTTTCGGCAGGCAGCGGCCCGCCGCCGGGCGCGCCGCGATCCGGACGCCGGCCTAAGAGCGTCGTCGGGATCTGCAGAACGCGCACGCTGACCCGCTCCATGGCGAAAGCCGCGACGGAATTACCCACGCGCGCGCCAACGACTTGGCTTTGGAACGAGAGAATGGTTTTCGTATGCTGCATGTGCTTCGCGGGCGATGGTCGCCTCGTGTTCGCTTACGCCCGACAGGCCCTCTCATGTCAATCCGCCCGCGCCGTTCTTGCCTCTACATGCCCGCCGCCAACGCCAAGGCGCTGGAAAAAGCCAAGACGCTGCCGGCGGACGTGCTGCTGCTGGACCTGGAGGATTCCGTCGCGCCGGAAACCAAGGAAAGCGCCCGCGCGCAATTGCTGGGCGTGCTGCGCGAGGGTGGCTACGGCAAGCGTGAGATCATCGTCCGCATCAATGCGCTGTCGACGCCCTGGGGGGCGGAGGACATGGCGGCGATGGCCGAGGTTAAGCCGCACGGCCTCTTGGTGCCGAAGGTGTCGAGCGGCGAGGAGATCGTCGCCATCGATGCGGCGATGACCAAGGCCGGCTACTCGACCGACACTGCGCTTTGGGTGATGATCGAGACGCCGCGCGCGATCCTCCACATCGCCAGCATCGCCGCTGCCAAGAGGGGTACGCGCCTGACGAGCTTCGTCATGGGCACGAATGACCTCGCCAAGGACACCCGCGCCCGCATCGCCCCGGGCCGGGCTGCGTTCCACGCCGCGCTTGGTCTCGCCGTCACCGCCGCGCGGGCGGAGGGGATTGTCGCCATCGATGGTGTCTACAACGATATCGCCGATGCGGCGGGCTTCGAGGCTGAGTGCCGCCAGGGCCTGGAGTTCGGCTTCGACGGCAAAACCTTGATCCATCCTTCGCAGGTCGAAACCTGTAACGCGGTTTTCGCACCGACCGCTGAAGAGATCGCCCGCGCCCGCGCCGTGATCGACGCCTTCTCGTTGCCGGAAAACGCCGGCAAGGGCGTCATCAAAGTCGATGGCAAGATGACCGAATTGCTGCACCTTGAAGAAGCCAAGCGCGTCGTCGCCGTGGCGGAGGCGATCGCCGAAATGGGTGCGGCATGACCAAAAGCAATCCCGGAAACTTCTTCGAAGATTTTCGCGTTGGCCAGCGGATCAATCACGCGACGCCGCGCACGGTGACGTCGGCGGACGCCGCGCTCAACATCGCGCTCACCGGTTCGCGCTACGCGCTGTTCTCGGCCGACAGCTTCGCCGACAATTGCGGGCTGAAGCGCGCACCGCTTGATCCGGTGCTGGTGTTCCATGTCGTGTTCGGCAAAACCGTGCCGGACATTTCGCTCAACGCTGTCGCCAATCTTGGTTACGCGGAAGGCGTGTTCCTCGCGCCGGTCTATCCGGGGGACACGCTCAGCGCGTTCTCCGAAGTCATCGGCCTGAAGCCGAACTCAAACGGGAAAACTGGCGTGGTGTTTGTGCGCACTGTCGGCATGAACCAGCGCGGCGACGCGGTGCTGAGCTATGTGCGCTGGGTGATGGTCAACAAGCGCGACGCCGCCGCGCCTTCGCCGGATGCAGTGATTCCGGAGCTGATGGCGAGCGTGCCGCATCGCGATCTGGCGCTGCCGGTCGGGCTTGATCTGCAGGGCTATAATTTCACGCTCGCCGGTTCGCCGCATGCGTACGAAGACTATGCGATCGGCGAGAAGATCGATCACGTCGACGGTATGACGGTGGAGGAGGCCGAGCACCAATTGGCGACGCGCCTCTATCAAAACACCGCGAAAGTGCATTTCGACGCGCTGGCGCAGCGCAATTCGCGCTTCGGCAAACGGCTGATCTATGGCGGCGTCGGCATCTCTCTGGCGCGCGCGATCGCGTTCAACGGCCTCGCCAACGCGCAATGGATGCTGGCGATCAATGCGGGGCGGCACGTCAATCCGCTGTTCGCGGGCGATACGCTCTATGCGTGGTCCGAAGTGCTCGACAAAGCCGACCTCGGCGGTTGCGGCGCACTGCGCCTCAGGCTGGTCGGCGTGAAGAACAAGCCCGCGACGGATTTCCCGCTGAAACTCGAAAGCGGCGAAGACGACCCGCACGTCGTCCTCGATTTCGACTATTGGGCCGCCATTCCGAAGCGCTAGTTCCCCCGGCGGCCTTCGCTCCAGGCGCGCACGCGTTCTTCGAGTACGTCGAGCGGCAGTGAACCGCCGCCGAGCACGACGTCGTGGAAAGCGCGCACATCGAAGCGTTCGCCGAGCGCGGCTTCGGCGTCGCGGCGCATGCGCAGGAGCGCGAGTTCGCCGATCTTGTACGCGAGCGCTTGGCCTGGATCGGCGACGTAGCGTTCAAGCTCCGTCGTGATGTTGTGCGGCGCGAGCGCGCTGTTTTCGTCGAAGCAGCGGCGCGCCTCGGCGAGCGACCAGCCCATCCAATGAATGCCAGTGTCGGCCACCAAACGGCACGCGCGCCACATTTCGTACGAGAGCCGCCCGAAGCGCTCATACGGCGTGCGATAGATGCCCATCTCTTCGCCCAGCGTTTCTGAATAGAGCCCCCAGCCTTCGACGAACGCGGTGATGAACGTCACGCGCCGGAAATAGGGAAGTTCATCGAGCTCTTGGGCGAGCGCGATCTGTAGATGATGCCCCGGCACCGCCTCGTGCACAGTGAGCGCCGGTAATTCGTAGAGTGGGCGTTGATCAAGCCGCGCCGTGTTGACCATGTAACCGCCCGCGACGCCAAGTGTCGGGCTGCCCGGCCAATAGCGGCCGGTGGTGTACCCTTCGGCGATATCCGCTGGCACCGCGCGCACACCGTACGGCAAACGCGGCAGCGTGCCGAACAGGCGCGGCAGCTGATCGTCCGCGCGCTTGGCGATCTCGCTCGCTTTCTCGAGCAAGTCCTCCGGCGTCTGCGCGTAGAATTGCGGATCGGTGCGCAGGAAACGTTGGAAATCCGCGAACGAGCCGCGGAATCCGACCTCGCGAATGATACCCTCCATCGACGCGCGAATGCGTGCGACTTCGGCGTTGCCGAGCGCGTGGATTTCCTCCGGCGTCATCGATGTCGTCGTGTGATAGCGCACGAGGAAGCGATAGGCGTCCTCGCCGCCTGGCGCGCTGCGAATGCCAAGGCCAGTGCGCGCGGCTGGCAGATATTCGGTTTGCAGAAAGCGCAACACGTCGTTGTGCGCGGGCGCGATCTGGTCGCGCACGATGGCCAGCGCGCGTGCGCGGTAGTCTGCCTGAGCGTCCGCGGGGATCGACGCCGGCAGCGTCGCGAACGGCATTAGCAAGGAGCTTTGCTCGGGCGGCGCTGACGCTTGCGCTTGGGCGATGGCGATCGCGCGGTCCACCACGACGCGCGGCTGTGTCAGGCCCGTCGAGATACCGCGTCGGGCGTTGGCGATGTTCTGTTGGTAATAGCGCGGCACGGCGGCGAGGCGCACGAGCCAGGCATCGGCGTCCTGGCGGGTTTGAATTGGCGTTGTGCGGGCGATGAAGTCCGGGTTGGTGAAGAAGCCGGAATCGTTGGTGAAGTTCACCCGCGCCGCGTCGAAGTCGATAAAGGCGAGCTGATCGTCGATGACGCGGATCAGAAAGGCGCGGTTTGTAGCTGCGTCGGCGGAGAGTTGGCGCGTGTTCACGCGCTCCAACCGCGTCTTTAAATCCGCCAGCGCAGCGCGGCGTGCGGTCTGAAACTCAGGCGACACGTCCGGCAGCAGCGAGAGCGCCGCGCGGTCGCCCTCTTGGCCGGACGTCACTGGATCGTTGCGGCGATCGAGCTGTTCGTATTCGGCAAGCAGGGCGTTCAGCCGCGCGTCGCCGCGCGGCTGGGCCAGGGCCGGCGCCGCGGCGAGTGTAAACACCAAAGCCGCAAGCAGACCGGACCTGAGCATATTCGCCTCCTGTTAGTTCGCCGCGCGTTGCTGCTCGACGATCCACGCCCGCATGCGCGTCTCAACGATATCCATCGGCAGAGCCCCATCGCTCAACAGATGATCGTGGAAAGCGCGGATGTCGAAGCGATCGCCCAAGGCTTGCTCGGCTTCCGCACGCATGCGGCGGAACGTGAGTTCGCCGATCTTGTACGCCAACGCCTGGCCTGGGCCGCCGATATAGCGGTTCACTTCGGCAGTGATGTTCTGCTCGCTGAGCGCGGTGTTCTGCTCGAAGCACTGACGCGCCTGCTCATACGACCAGCCGAGCCAATGGATGCCGGTGTCGACGACCAGCCGGCACGCGCGCCACATCTCGTAAGAGAGGCGGCCGAAGCGCTCATAGGGCGTCGTGTAGAAGTCGATGTCGTAGCCCAGCGTCTCCGCATAGAGACCCCAGCCTTCGACATACGACGTGAACCACGACGTGCGGCGGAAGTACGGAGCTTCCGGTTGCTCTTGCATGAGCGCGACTTGCAGGTGGTGACCAGGCGTTGCTTCGTGCAGCGTCAGCGCCGGCAGCTCATAGAGCGGGCGCTGATTGAGGTTGTGCGTGTTGACGTAATAGATGCCGGCTTGGCCGAGCAGCGCGCTGCCGGGGCTGTAGCTGGCGGTGGCGGATGTCGGCGCGGTTTCCGCCGGCGTCGGCTCGATGCCGTAGGTGAGGCGCGGCAGCGTGCCGAACAGACGCGGCAGGGCCGCATCGGCACGACGCGTTAGGCGCGCGGTCTTCTCCATCAGATCTTCCGCGCTGGTCGCATAGAATTGCGGATCGGTGCGGAGGAAGGTGGTGAAGGCGCGGAAATCGCCACGGAAGCCGCTCTCGGTGATCACCGTGTCCATCTCAGCGCGAATGCGGCGCACCTCGGACTGGCCAAGCGCGTGTACTTCATCCGGCGTCATGTTCGTCGTCGTGAACGAGCGCACGAGATAGGAATAATACGCTTCGCCGTTCGGCAGCGTGCGCACGCCGAGACCGGCGCGGGCGGCGGGCAGCAATTCCGTTTCGAGGAAACGGAGCTGTGCTTGTTGGGCCGGCTTGATCTGATCGCGGACGATCGCGAGGCCTCGCGCGCGGAACGCGTCGCGTTCGGCTTGGGGCACCGTTGCCGGCAGCGTGTTGAACGGCAGCAGCAGCGGGCTTTGCTCAACCGGCGTTTCCACCGTGCGGCGGGCGACGCCGATCGAGCGCTCGATGATCTGCCGCGGCTGCGTCCAGCCAGTGGCGATGCCACGGCGTTGGTTCTCGATGCCTTGGTTCATCGACGCGGCCATCAGGCCCATGCGCGTGATCCATGCTTCAGCGTCTTCACGCGAACGGAGCGGGGTTTCACGGCCGAGGCCGTCATAACCACCGCCAAAGCCGCCGAGGCGGCCGCGATCGAAGCTGATGCTCTCAAGCTCATCGTCGATGCTGCGCAACAGGAGCGTGCGGTTGAGTTGGCCGGTTGGTGAGAGGCGGCGCTCGTTCAAGGCAGCCAGGCGAGGGCGCAATGCCGCCAAAGCAGTGCGGCGCGCTTCGACGCCAGCGGGCGAATTGTCGGGCAGGCGCGAGAGCGCGGCATTGTCGCCGTTCTGGCCGGAGGTCACCGGATCGAACTGGCGCTCCATGCGCTCATGCTCGGCGAGCAGCGGAGCGAGGCGCGAATCCTGCGCGACGGCGGGTGCGACGAAAAGCGCAAGCGAACAGAGCGCAAGCGCGGCGGAACGGATCATTGGCTTTTATCCCCTCACAGAACCAAGCGGTCGGCCAAAGAGAACGGCTCAACCGGCCCTCCGCAAGCCCCGTTCGATGCTTTGCGTTAGATTGACTTGAGGGGGTGAGCGCCTAATCTCCGCCGCGCATTTCTTGGTAGATTCCAACACAGAGGACGCTTGATGGCCGGGGCTAGCCGTCCAGGGGAACGACCCCTCTCACCATTCGTCAGCGTGTGGCGCTGGCACGTCACCATGGCGACCTCAATTCTGCACCGCGTCACCGGCGTCGGGCTCTATGTCGGCGCCATCGGCTTCTCGCTGTGGTTGATCGCTGTCGCCGCTGGGCCGGAGGCGTACGCGCCTGTCGGTGAGCTGCTCGCATCGCCGCTCGGCCAGATCGCACTTTACTTGTTGGTCGCGGCGTTCGCGTTCCACTTCGCCAACGGCATCCGCCATTTGGTGTTCGACACCGGCGCTGGCCTGAAGCCGTCCGACGCCGAGACGACCGCTTGGGCCGCCATCCTCTTCGCCATCGCCGCGCCGTTCGGGCTGTGGGCGCTGATTACGTTTGGAGGCTGAGCGCGTGAGCAATTCCTCCAAATCGATGCGCACGCCGCTTGGCAAAGTGCGCGGCCACGGCGCCGGCCACGAAGGCACCGGCCATTTCATCGCCCAGCGCGTGTCCGCGATCGCGCTGGTGTTGCTCGGTCCCTGGTTTGTGATCAGCGCCGCGCTGTCGATGCCGGGTCCAACTTATGTTGGCGCCATAGATTTCCTGTCTGAGCCGCTGAACGCGGTCGGCGTGACGCTGCTGATTGTCGTCGCCCTCTATCACATGCGCATCGGCATGCAGGAGGTCATCGTCGACTATATCGGCAAGCCCTTCACGAAAACGCTACTGCTCCTCCTCAACACGCTGGCGCTGTTGGCGCTGGGCGCCGGCGCCATCTACGCGCTGATGCAGATCAATTTCGGAGTCTGACGTTTGTCCGCCTATACCTGGAACGACCACACCTATGACGTCGTCGTTGTCGGCGCCGGCGGCTCGGGCCTCCGCGCGGCGCTCGGCTGCGCGCAAGCGGGGCTGAAGACGGCCTGCATCTCCAAAGTGTTCCCAACGCGCTCGCACACGGTGGCGGCGCAAGGCGGCATCTCCGCCTCGCTCGGCAATATGGGCGAGGACAAGTGGCAATGGCACATGTTCGACACCGTGAAGGGGTCGGACTGGCTGGGCGATCAGGACGCGATCGAATACCTCACGCGCAACGCGCCGGCTGCGGTGTACGAGCTTGAGCATTGGGGCGTGCCGTTCTCGCGCACCGAGGAAGGCAAGATCTATCAACGTGCCTTCGGCGGGATGACGCGCAATTTCGGCGAAGCGCCGGTGCAGCGCACCTGCGCCGCGGCGGACCGCACCGGTCACGCCATGCTGCACACGATGTACGGCCAATCGCTGCGGCACGACGTCGATTTCTTCATCGAGTTCTTCGCGCTCGACCTCATCATGGACGAAAGCGGCGCCTGCCGCGGTGTCACGGCCTGGAAGCTCGACGACGGCTCGCTGCATCGCTTCCGCGCGCAAACGGTTGTGCTCGCCACCGGCGGCTATGGCCGCGCGTATCTCAGCTGTACCTCCGCGCACACCTGCACCGGCGACGGCAACGCCATGGTGCTGCGCGCCGGCCTGCCGCTGCAGGACATGGAGTTCGTGCAATTCCACCCGACCGGCATTTTCCCCGCGGGCTGCCTCATCACCGAAGGCGCACGCGGCGAGGGCGGCTATCTCACCAATTCAAACGGCGAACGCTTCATGGAGCGCTATGCGCCAACCGTGAAGGATCTCGCGCCGCGCGACATGGTGAGCCGCGCCATGACGCTCGAAATCCGTGAAGGCCGCGGCGTCGGCCCGAACAAGGATTACATCAATCTGCACCTGGATCACCTCGATCCGAAAATCCTGCACGAGCGCCTTCCGGGCATTTCCGAAAGCGCCAAGATTTTCGCGGGCGTGGATGTGACGCGTCAGCCGATTCCGGTGCTGCCGACCGTGCACTACAACATGGGCGGCATCCCCACGAACTTCTACGGCGAGGTCGTTACCAAGGCGAACGGCGATCCGGATGCGGTGGTGCCGGGCTTGATGGCTGTTGGCGAAGCCGCGTGCGTGAGCGTGCATGGCGCGAACCGCCTGGGTTCAAACTCGCTGATCGATCTCGTGGTGTTCGGCCGCGCTGTCGGCCTGCGTTGCGGCGAAAAGCTGAAGGCTGGCGCCTCGCAGCCAGAGTTCAACAAAACCGCGTCCGACGCGCATCTGGCGCGGCTCGACAAATTCCGCAACGCCAAAGGCGGCACGCCGACGGCGAAGCTGCGCGAAAAGATGCAGCGCACAATGCAGGATACTTGCGCCGTCTATCGCACCGGCCCTGTGCTGGAAGAGGGCGTGCAACGCATGGCGCAGATCTGGAAGGAAGCGCCGGATATCGGCGTCACCGACCGCTCGATGATCTGGAACACCGATCTTGTTGAGACGCTCGAGTTTGACAATCTGATAGGCCAAGCCATCGTCACCGTGAACGGCGCTGCCAACCGCACCGAGTCACGCGGCGCCCACGCCCGCGAAGATTTCCCCGATCGCGACGACGATCATTGGATGAAGCACACGCTCGCCTGGCTCGACAACGCCACCGGCGCCACCCGCATCGATTTCCGCCCGGTCCATTCCTACACGATGACCAACGACATCGAGCCAATCCCGCCGAAGAAGCGGGTTTATTAGGCGCGTACAGCCGGCTTCCAGCCGGCATTTCGAAATCAAGACTCAGGCGCTTGCAGATTGGAGCGCGCGCCTTCAGGCGCGCGTGCGGGCTTGGAAGCCCGCGCTCCAACTTGCCAAGGTTCGCGCCAAGGCGCCGGCTGGAAGCCGGCGGTCCTCGGAGCGCGTTAGGGCGTTGCGGGCGCCGGTTCGGCCGGCGTTTCCGCCGGCGTCTCGGTGCGTTGCTTTTGCTGACGGCGGATCAAGCCGCCGAGCACGCTCTCAACAGTCGGCTGCTGCGGCTGCGTTTGCGGTTGCTGCGCCGGTTGTTGGGTTTGGCCTTGCTGTGTCGGCGTTTCGGTTGCAGGCGCATCCGTGGCCGGCGTCTCTGTCGCCGCAGGCTGACGTCCGAACAACGCCTCACCCAAAGTCGCCAGCGGGCTGCCGGCGGGCTGATCGCGCAGGATGTTCTGCGTCTGCCGGCGCAATTCGTTCTGCACGATATCACCCACATCCGGCGCGAAATTCACGCGCGCCCATGGGCCGTTCACGCGGAACGGAATGCCGATGCCTTGCAGCGTGGCGTCGCCGCCTTGGCCGGCTGCGTTGTTCACGGCGCGCGGGGCGATGCGCATGTCGATCGATTGCCCGCCCACATCGATCAGGCCCTGGCCATCGAGCCGCACGAACGGATTGAGTAAGCGCAAATCCTGTGTCGCGGCGACGCCATTCGCGAACGTCATCGTCATCGCCAATTCCGCAAAGTCGGTTTCCGCGTTTGGCCCAACAGCCGTGCCGGCCAACGTTGCCTGGATCGAGCGCGCGACCTGCGCAAGGTTGATGCCCTTGAATGCGCCGTCGTTGAAATTGAACGCCGCACGGCCGTCCAAGCTGCGCATGATCGCGGCTTGCGACGCGCCAGCGCCGACGAGCGAAGCGCTCACGCGGCCGCGACCAGTGATGCGGTCAAAGCCGATCGCATCCGTGAGCAAGCCTTCGGCTTGCACGTTCTGCGCATTGAGCTCCACCGCGACGCGCGGCGTCGCGCCGGAGCCGTCAGCGATCATGCGGCCGGTGCCCGTGCCGCCGTACAAGCCGATGCGGTTCAGCCGCGCATCGAGCGCGCCGTTGGCGATCCGCATCGCCATGGCGACATCGGAGAAGCTCATTTGCTGGAATTTGAGCGCGGCGATGGTCAGCGCGATGTCGGCATCGATCGAGCGCAAGCCGGTGAGGTCGAGCGGATCAGTGCTCCAAGCAGTGTTCACCTCAACACCGCCCGCCTGCGCGCCTTGCGCCGGCGCGGGCATGTAGGTGTTGAGATCGACGTTCGGGGAGGCGAGCGCGCCGGTCACGCGCAGCTTGCCGCTGTCCTGCGTGATGATGTTGAGCCGGCCCGTGGCGGTGATCTCGTCGACATTGATGGTCGCGTCGGTCAGCGTCGTCGTCGGCCCTTCGAGCGCCACTTGGCCGGCGACGCGGTACGCGCCAAAGCCGCCGCCTTCGCCCATGGGCGAACCCATCCAATCGGCCAAACGCCGCACGCTGGCGCCGTTGGCGTTGAGCGAGCCCGTCAGCGCGCCCGTGGCGGCGGCAAACGTCCCGTCGAACTCGGCGTTCAGCGGCGCGGCGCGGATAATTGCGGTGAGCGGCGTCTCGCCTTGCTCCACCACCGCGCGCGGCAGCCCGATATCGCTCTGCACATCGACACGCTGACCGAGATAGTCGAAAGCCGCGTTCAGGTGCGCGGGCTGATCCAGCGACTCAAGCGCGAGATCCGCGTCGACATCGGAGAGCACAAACGGTTCGCCCGTCGCGCCTTGGAATGAGATCGTTCCATCCGTCAGCCGCATCTCATCGAGCCGCAAATCGTCGAGCGTCGTTTGATCTTCCGCCGTCTCTTCGGTCGGGAACGTCCAGTTCGCCGCGCCATCGTCCGTGGCGACGAGATTGAAGGCCGCGCCGTCGAGGATCAGCTGCTTCACCTCGATGGATCCGCGCAGCAACGGCATCACCTTCACCGCGAAGACGATGCGGTTGGCGGAAAGGAAGGGCTGCGACGCGTCGAAGCCTTCCGGATTGGAGAGGCTCGCTTGCTCAGCGGAGAAGCCAAGCGCCGGCCAGAAGGTGAGTTCCACCGGCCCGCTGATCGTGAGTTCGCGATCGGTCGCTTCTTCGATCCGTCGCTCGGCTTCGGCGACGGCCAAATCCTTCGGGAAGAACACGAAGAACAGCACGATCGCGAGCACGAGCACGCCGATCAGAATGCCGAAGCCGATGAGAATCCGCTTCGCGAGCGGGGGGAGGGAAAGCGCCATGGGGCGAATCTAGTGCCGGCGTGGGGCGAAATCGAGCCTTCACGAAGATGGCGCCAAGCGGGGCTGGTTTGGCCGCGCCCGCTACGCTATCTCCCGAGCGATGGGCGGTTTTTTCTCTGTCATGATCGAGGAGATCGGCGCGCGGCGGCGCCGGTTCCGCCTGGCGTTCGGCAATTGGGGCCAAGCGCTCAGCGAGTTCCTGACTTTCGCCGGCCTTGCCGTCGGCTCGCTCGGCCTGTTCGTGCGGCCCTGGATGCCGGAGGCGGCGAGCTGGGGATTCGCGATACCTTTTGTGTTCGTGCTCGGCCATTTGCTGCTCGAATGGCGCCGCCAGGCCAAGCCTACGCCCGAGGACAAGGACGATTCCGAAGCGCGCACGTCGAAATACGATTGGGGCGCGTTTCTCTTTTCGCTGGCGTGCGCTGTCGCCGGTCTTGCCGCGTTCGTGATCGCCATCAGCGCCGAGCCCGCGCCGGTGGTGGACGATAGCTGGCAGCCGCCCGAAGGCGCGGTGCAATCCACCATCGTGCCCGAGCATTAAGCCCGTTCGCACTGGCCGGCCTGCATAAGAAATGCAGAAAAGCTCCCGCCCGCGCGTCTAGAGCGCAGAGGGCGTCTTCGACACCCTGACCAGGCCATGAGCTGGAGAGGTGTCCCTGTGACCGAACCGTTTACATCGAGGCTGATCCCACGCGGATCGCTGGGCCTCAAAATGCTGCTTGTCTGCTTCCTCGTGCTGCTGATGGGCGTTCCGCTGCTGACTGTCGGCGCCATCGTCGCTGACCGGCAAAACCGCGCACGCGAAGTGACGCAAGAGATCGGCGGCCGCGCCGGCGGCGAGCAAGTCGTCGGCGGCCCGATGCTGGTCATCCCGTATGCGCGCACCGTGCAGGTGGCGGATGCGCAGGGCGTGCTGCGGCCGACAGTGATCGAAAGCTATTACGCCGTGTTCGCGGAAGATGGTTCGGCCAATGCCGCGCTGACCATCGAAGATCGCAAGCGCGGCATCTATCGCGCCGCAACCTATCAGGCCGTCACCGATTTCAACGCGACGTTCCGCCCGCGCGAGGCGCTGGCGAACGTCGATAATTCTTACGTGCTCGATTGGTCGAATGCGCAGATCGTGATGTACGTGCGCGATAGCCGCGCCATCCGCGACACCGCCGAGATCGCCTTCTCGGACGGCAGCACAGCGACGCTCGAACCGTTCCGTGGCCTCACCGGTGTTTACGCGCCGGCGCCAGTGGCGACGACCACCGAGCCGTATCAGCGCGCCTATGTGGAGCCGAGCAATCTGCAGATGTTCGCGGCGGAAACGAATTTCGCCGAGGCGCCTGAGGAGTTCGAAGTCCGCACGCGGCTTACGGTCGGTGGCGCACAGCGTTTCGCGCTGGCGGCCTTCGCGCAGAACACCAACGCTTCGATCCGCGGCGACCGCACCGACGCGAGCATTCAGGGCTTCTTCCAAAGCACCGAAACCGCCATCGCCGGTGAACGCCGCGAAGAGGGCGCGCTGCAGCCGCCCGCCAACGGCTTCGCCGCCACGTGGAGCATTCCGTTCGCCGCCGGCTCGATCGAGAAATCGGCCGACCTCAACACCTTCGGCCTGGGTGATAGCGCCAGCCGTGACATGGCCGTCAGCTTCGTCAGCGCTGATGACGTCTACAACGGCGTCCAACGCGCGGTGCGCTACGGCATCATGTTCATCGGCATCGTCTTCCTGGCGACGCTGATCTTCGAAGCCCTGTCGGGCAAGAAGGCCCACCCGGCGCAATACATCCTCGTCGGCCTCGCGCAGAGCGTGTTCTACCTGCTGCTGCTCGCCATCACCGAGATCATCGGCTTCACCGGCGCGTTCGTGATCGCCGCGGCGTCGACGGTGGCGCTGCTGAGCTATTACGCGGGCGCGTCTTCGGGTTCGATCCGGGTTGGCGTCGGCGCGCTGGGTGGCCTCTCGGCGCTCTATGGCGTGATGTTCGTGCTGATGACGATCGAGGACTTCGCCTTCTTCGCGGGCTCGGTCGTGGCCTTCCTGGTGATCGCCGGCGCGATGATCGCGACCCGCCGAATCAACTGGTACGGGCGCGAAACTGCTCCGGAGGCGCCTGCGCCCGCCTGACGCAGGCAAAGCCTGGAAAACTGACGGCAAAACGGGCCGGGCGGCGCTTGACGAGCGCCGCCCGTCTCGTCACGAACGGAGGGCGAACCGGAGAACGAGACGACATGGTCCAGCTGACGCTGCCGAAGAATTCCGAGGTCAAGCAGGGCAAGCGCCATGCAGCGCCGAAGGGCGCCAAGCGCGTGCGTCAGTTCAAGGTGTATCGCTACGATCCCGAAAGCGGCGAGAACCCGCGCTGGGACATTTACGAACTCGATCTCGATAGCTGCGGGCCGATGGTTCTCGATGCGCTGATCGCCATCAAGAACGACATGGACTCAACGCTGGCGTTCCGCCGTTCCTGCCGCGAAGGCGTCTGCGGTTCGTGCGCGATGAACATTGGCGGCCGCAACACGCTCGCCTGCACCAAGGGCATGGACGAGCTGCCGGCTGGCCCGATCACCATCTCGCCGCTGCCGCACCAGCCGGTGCTGAAGGATTTGGTGCCGGACCTGACGAACTTTACCGCCCAATACGCGGCGATCGAACCCTGGCTGCAGACCCAAACCGCCGAGCCGAGCGCGGAATGGAAGCAAAGCCCGGAAGAGCGCTCTAAGCTCGATGGCTTGTATGAGTGCATCCTCTGCGCCTGCTGCTCGACGTCGTGCCCATCCTATTGGTGGAACTCGGACCGCTTCATGGGCCCGGCTGCTTTGCTGCAGGCCTATCGCTGGATCTCCGATAGCCGCGACGAAAACACCGGCGCGCGTCTCGATGCGCTCGAAGATCCCTTCAAGCTCTATCGCTGCCACACGATCATGAACTGCGCCCAGGTCTGCCCGAAGGGCCTGAACCCCGCCAAGGCGATCGCCGAGATCAAGAAGGCGATGGTGGAGCGGAAGGTCTAAGCGAGCTTCAAGCCGCCGATCTTGGCAAACGCTGCAAAATCCGTGTCACGCGTCAACAACGGAACGTCAGCGTCTATGCAAGATTGCGCGATCAGCGCGTCGCCCAGTGCAGCTTTGCGCCCAGCCTTTCGCACTTTCGCGCGCAGTGCGCCCGCGCGCTCCCAATAGCCGTCAGCTATTTCCAGCACCGGAAACGCCACCAGCTTCGGGTCCAAAGCCGACGAAGCGCGAGGATCAGATAGAAGTTCGGTGAGCGTGACTGGCGCGAGTATGCCTTCGCCGCGTTGTGCGATGAGTTCTAACCGCAGCACCTCGGGGCCACGCTCCTGCGCAAGCCAAGAGATGATTACGCTCGCATCGACGGCGATCACTCGTCGTCCTTCCCGCGCAATTCCTGCCAGGTGAGATCGAACTTCACTTTTCCACGAAGCGTACTCAAGCGCTCCCACGCCCGCGCCCGCGCCTGACGCTGAAGCGCTTCGCGCACCGTTTCCGCAACGCCCGCCCCCTCGGCCCGCGCTGCCTCAAGCGTCGTCTCATCCACTTCAACGGTAATCTTACGCATCTGGCCCATGGCTGTATCCTTATACCAGCCATGAAAGCTGGGGTCAATCCCCAGCTTTTTTCGCCAGCCTCCGCCAAGCAAGCGCGCCGAAGCCGAGCACTACGGCGATCAGCGCAGCGAACTGCGCCGGTATGCCTGCGGCGAACTTCGCGGTCGTCAGCGCGCCAGCGGCGTCGCCCCAGAAGCCAGGATCGGTCGGCGTCGTCGCCAGCGCGATGGCGAGGCAGGCGTTCTCGATGAGATCGGAAGCGCCGACGACCAGCGGCAACGCCACCAAGCCGCGCACAATCGAACGCTCCAGCTTCAATTGCCGAACGCCGAACGCGATCATCGTCGCCATGCCGAGGCCAACCAAAATCGCGTTGGGTACGTCGAGTGCATAGAACGTGAAGGCGTCGCTCGGATTGATCGCGGCGAACGCCGCCGCCACCTCTGGCGCGCCGTAGAAAATCCGCGTTTGGATTTCCATGCCGCCTTGCGCGGCTTCCAACCGGCCCCAATAGGGCAGATAGACGATGGCGAACCAGCCATAGGCGATCGACGCGATCACCAGCAGAAACGCCCCAAGCCCGCGGACGCGGTTCAGCACAAACGAGATCATGCACCCATTTATGCGCGCCTCGGGTGTCTCAGCCTAGGATAAAGGTGGTTACGACCTCGGTGTAGCGGTCCGGCTCTTCAAAGCGCGGGAAGTGCGAGCTTTGCGAGAATACCTCGATCTTGCGTCGCGGATCGGCGGCGAACGCTTCGAGTTGATCTGGCGCGATCACCCGATCATAGGCGCCACGCAGAAGCAAAGTCTGGTGCGAGAGTTCGGGTAGTCGCGGTTTTAGCGAGTTGAAGATCTGGCCGTCGGCCTGCAGCAGACGCTGGTGCTCGTTGCCCCGCGACCACATTTCAGAAGGCAGGTTGGAGGCTGGTACAAGGCGGTTGAACAGCGTTTTGTCTGGGCCGTGGAAATAGAGATTGTCACGTTGCGCGCCGAGTCCGCGCGTCAGCCGGCTGAACTGACGCCACGTTTCGCGAGGCTCAGTTGGCGCCGCCGCGGCAGCTGCGGAGGCTTCCGCGTTGGCTGTATCGCCGATGGCGCGATACTCCTCCGCCGCGCCGCGCAATAGTTCGCGCCCGCTTGAGTCGAAATCGAAAGTCGGATTTTCGAACAGGACCCGCTCGACGCTCCGCGGATAGGCGAGCACATAGCTCAGTCCGAGAAAGCCACCGAAGGAATGGCCCAGGATTGCCCAACGCCGAATACCCAGGCTCTCGCGCAACGCTTCGACGTCTTCAACGAGATCGTTGAGCGAGCATGTGTCGCCTTCGGCGAGCGCTTGCGAGCGCAATACACCGCGTTGATCGATCATGATCACGCGCAAACGCCGCGCCAAGCGCGCCGCGATCACCACGGAGAAATCATAGCAACTCGCGCCCGGACCGCCATGCAGATAGAGAAGCGGCGGCGCGCGCCGCGGTCCGGCGATCTCGACATAGAGATTGCGCCCGCGCACAGGCATGAGCGCGCCACGCCCGGCAATGCCTGCGCCGAATTCGGTTTGAGATTCCACATTCTCGGCGGACGTGGCGCATGCCGCCAAACCCGCGGACGCCAATACAAGCGAACGTCTTGTCCAGCTCATCGATGCCTCCCTCACGTTCAGAGGGATGCACGTTCAGCGTGGATCAGATGCAGGCCTCAGCTCGAAGGCGCGAGCCGCCCCGGCGTCCAATCGTAAAGCGGACGCGTGCGGCCGTCCTCGAAGCGCACGCCGTTCGGCGCCGTGATGAGCCCGGGGCGCGAGGGTGTGCCTCGCGTGGAGAGCGCGGCGATACCGTGCACGTTGGCCGGCACAACCTCGCCAGGATCGCTGACGCCGTTCATGTTTTCATCGCGCCACAGCGCAAGACCGCCCAACTCGCCGCCCGTGAGTTCGCCGTCGCGATCGTCATCGAGCGCGCGCAGCGCCTCGAAGCCATCGCTCCAAAACACCGACCACGTGCGCTGGCCGATCAGATCGAAGCCCGAGCGGATTTCGCCACGCCATTGCGGATCCCACACCAACCACGCCGCATCCGGTGTAATCCAGCCTTGCGCGCGTGTATCGCCGGTGCCGGCGAGATCGAACGCGACGTTGGAATCCTCCTCCACTAATTGCGCAAACGGCGCATCGCGCAGCGGCACGACGATCGGCGTCACGTAAATGATCGGCTGGCTCGCCTGCAGCCGCGTGCGTAATTGCGCGATCTTTCTACGGTCGCTGGATGATTGCGCCAAATGGCTCAAGTGCTCCGCGGTTTCCGTGAGCACTGCGTGCGTTTCCCAATCCGATTGCGCCCCCGCCACTTGCGGCAAGCCGAGGCGAATGATGGTCCGCAATTCCTTGCGCGCCGCGCTGAGGCGGCCCAAACGATCAAGCGTGTAGGCGTGCCCGAGCCGCGCCCTCAGATTGGTGCGGTCGAGCGCGATCGACCGCGCGTAATGCGCCTCCGCAGCTACCAAACGCGCTTGAGCGGCTTCGTTTGTTGTTGTGGTTGGATCAGATGGCAATTCATCTGTTGGTCCGAGTTGCATGCTGAGCAAGGCGCAGCGTTCTGTCGGGCCGAAAGTGGGGAGCGGATAGTCTGGCGGCGCGTAGCCGCGGCCATACGGATATTCACTACACAGTACGCTGCCCGCGAGGTTCAGCTCGTTGGTCTCGCGCATATAGGCGAACGCCGCGTCGTTGCGCGCGTAAGCGAGCAGATTGAGCCGGCCAAGCAAGCGTTCGCGCTGCGCGTTCTCAACGCCGTCCATCGCGGTGACATTCGCGAGCGCGCGATCAATCGGCGCTTCGTAAACCGGTTGCGGTGGCGGAATGTAAGGAATTGCGCTGGCGGCGTTGGCGGAAGCCAACATCGCAATAGCTGCAAACAATACGCGGGCGCGCATAGACTAACCTTCGCATACCCGCCCCTCGTAAGCGGCAATCTGCGATGCGCCGCAGGGTTCGTCTATCCAGAAAACGGCGCTGTTAACGAAAAACTTTCGTGTCAGCCTAGTTTAGGCGGCGGATCGCGCCATTCGCATTCAGGCCCGAGCGGATCGAACGGCGCGTCGGGATGGCCGCCAAGCACGCGCTCTACATATCTCTTGATGCGCCGCGTCGTGCTGGTGGCGTCACCGCCGACTTGATCCGGCGGAATGATGGGGCCGAAAGTGAGCTGATAGGTCTTGCCGGCCTTGTTCAACAGTTCGTGAAACAACGTCATGTCGCGCAGCTCGGGCGAGACTTTGCCGAACGTGTGAAACCAGAACGCGTACGGCCCGGCGACATGCGCCGGCAGGATCGGCAGCTTGTATTTACGCGCGATCGAAACCGCGCTCGACATCCACTCAGGATCGGTCAGCACGCCGTCGCGCATGCGCGCCAAGCGGCCAGCGGGAAAGATCACGATCGGCCGGCCGGCTTCGACCGCATCTTCCGTCATCTTCAATGTCAGCCGTGTGCGTTCACGCGTGCGCTTCGCATGCACCCACTCAACCGGGATCAGAGTTTCGGAAAATCCAGGGCTAACGCGATGCGCGTCCGAGTTCGCGTAGAACAGCACGTCCTGCCGCGGGACTTTCACGGCGTCGTACATCGCCAGACCATCGGTGATGCCGGTGGGGTGATTGGCGAGAAGAATGAAGGAGCCGCTCTTCGGGATGCGCTCTTCGCGGCGCATCTCCAGCTTGATCGAGAGAAGCTGCGAGATGAATTCCAACGCGTCGCGCCCGCCGAGCGGGGCGATCGTGTCGGCCATGTAAACGGCCTTCTTGTAGTTCAAGATCGAGTAGAGCAGCGGCCGCGCCACCGGCCAGATCGGGCTGCGCGACAGCTTCGGCGCACGTTCCTCGATCAGCACATCGACGATATGGCTCCGCCGCGCATTCGCCGGCGCCTGGGCCGTGGGGGACGCTGCAATGTCCATGGGACGCGCCAGAGCCTCGTTTCCGGGCGACTCAACCGTAATCCGCCCGCGCCAGATGAAAAGCATGGGAGGAAGCCGGCGGGAAGAGGCGCGCTGAAGCAACGGACTTCAGATTCGCTTCTGTTTGACGCGGACCTTGGTGCGAATCTGAAGTCCACAAGTTGCTTCAGAAGGTTTTGGCCCTAAAGCGGCTTATGGGCCTCAAATGCGACCACCAGCGCGATCCAACCGCCTGTCGCATTTGAGGCCCGCCGCTTTAGCCGCTTGTCAGCAGGGCCGGATGGGGGTTGAAGAGCGGCGATGGCGGCGAACCTCGAAATCCGTAAGCCCGTGCTGTTCACGTTGGTGACGGTGGCGTCAGCGGCGGCGGCTTTGGGCGCCTGTTTCAGCCTGTTTGGGCTCACCGCCCCGCTTGGGCCAAGCGCGGCCAGCGCCAACGCGGCGCCGACGGGCGCGAAGCCGCCCAAGCAGCCGACGTCGCGTCCCTGATGAGCGTTCTGGCGGCGTACCAGGCCAAAATCGCCGCCGGCGATCTCGCGCCCGACGCGCACCAGGCCAAAGCCGCCGAGCGGCTCGACGCGCTCGCGGCGCAACTCGCGCGCTGGAAACCGGAAAGCTGGCTCGGGCCGAAGACGCCGCCACGCGGGCTTTACGTTTGGGGGCCGGTTGGGCGCGGCAAGTCGATGTTGCTCGATCTGTTTTTCGAAACCGCGCCGGTGAAGAAAAAGCGCCGCGTCCACTTCCACGAATTCATGCAAGCGCGGCACGCGTTCCTGCGCGACGCGCGCTTGGGCCGCGCTGGCGGCCAGGATCAATTGATTGCCATGGCGGCGCGGCAAGTGGCCGAAGATGCGCGCTTGCTGTGCTTCGACGAGGTGCAAGTCACCGACATCGCCGACGCGATGATCCTCGGCCGTTTGTTCGAGCGCTTGTGGGCGCTGGATGTTGTGATCGTCGCCACCTCCAATCGCCCGCCCGACGACCTCTACAAGAACGGCCTCAACCGCCAGCTGTTCACGCCGTTCATCGACATGCTGAAGGGCCGTGTCGATGTGATCGAACTCGCCGGCCCGCGCGACTATCGGCTTGAACGTCTGATGGCAGCGCCGGTGTATTACGCCCCGCTCGGCCCGGCCGCCGACGAAGCGATGGACCGCGCCTGGGCGCGGCTCACGCAAGGCGCGCAGCCACATGGCGTGACGCTCGATGTTGGCGGCCGGGCGCTGCATGTGGAGCGGCAAGCGGCGGGCGTTGCGCGGCTGAGCTTCGAGGAATTGTGCGCGCGGCCTTTGGGGCCGGCCGACTATCTCGAAATCGCCGAGCGCTTCGACACGGTGCTGCTCGAAAACATCCCGAAGCTCACGCCGTCCAACCGCGAAGAAGCCGCGCGCTTCCGTACTTTGATCGATGCGCTCTACGAAGCGAAAGTGAAGCTCGTCGCTTCGGCGGAAGCCGTGCCGGAAAATCTCTATCCCGCCGGCGATCAAAGCTTCGAATTCGAACGCACCGCTTCGCGCTTGATGGAAATGCGCAGCGAAACCTACCTCTCGCTGCCGCGCCGCGATGCGGAATGGAAGCGCGGGATTGTCGAGTAGGCGCGCGTCGTCCTTTGGGCCTTGCGGCGAAAAATTGGGCTTGCCGCGCCGCAGCTCGCGCAGCCGAGCGAAGGCGGGAGTACGGGGCGCGCGATCCGCGCTGAGTAGTCTCTGTTGGTGTGCGTTGCTGTCTCCAACAACGCCGCGCGCTTCGCGCGCCCCGTTTTGTCGATCGTTTTTCCCGGCTTGGGACCGAGGAGTTGTACAGGGCCAACTTGCGTTGGCTCGCCTCCGTCACGATGGACCTTCCGGCTTCACCCGCCATCGACGAGTGTTACACCTTGGGGCTTAGCTCCATGCCCTTTTCGCCGGTTCTATGCGCAAAGCTTCCGGGGCTTTGGACTCTTCGGTTTCACTCCCCGAAGACAGAATCCGCATCGACCGATCCTCACACCCTCCGAAAGTTCGGACGTCTCCGAAGGCTCCCGTGTGTGAGGCGGGGCGATGATACGACGGTGTTCAACTCGGTCGGATAGATTTGCGGTGTTTTGTGTTGAAGCGCTTCTGTTTCAACGCGCTCTGTTTCGCAATTACGAGGATAGAGCGCATCAACGCCGCAGCGGACCGCCGGCTTCCAGCCGGCAACTCAGTTCAACCTGCAGCCATGGAAGCAGGATCAAGCGCCGATGCCGGCTGGAAGCCGGCGGTCCTCGGAGCGCTGTGCTTCACTCACTTCGTCATTCCGGACGCGCAGGGCGCGATCCGGAATCCAGGGGCAAACGCACCGCCTTGTCACCCCTGGATTCCGGGTTCATCGCGACGCGATGCCCAGGAATGACGAGGGTCCGCTTTTCGCCGTGAACGGTCGTCAGCGAGTGGGCGCAGCGACACCGTGTAAGCGCTGCCTCTGGCCTTCGAGCCAAACGAGGCGACGCAGATAGCCGTCCCTACGTTTCGCCGGAGCATCCCGCCATCCCGCCTCGCATCGCGCAATTTTCTCGTTGAATTCGTCCAGCGAAAGTTTCTCGACTTCATCTTCCAGTCGAGCGCCCAAATCACGGCGCGACCACGGCCACCAGCACATGGCAATCAGAATTCCGAGTCCTACGGCAAGGAGGCCACCCGCAGCGGCTATCGCCACACCAAGCAAAAGGCGCTGTCCGAGGATCAAGATCGGGGTTTCGCCCAATTGCGAGAAGATCGACACGAGCGCGGGCAGCAAAATGAAGCACGCGAGAAACGCTGCCACGCCGAGGATCACGCGAACCGTCGCGCCCACCGAAAGATTCCACTCTGGAGGAACTGGAACGGCGTCGCCGTTTCGGCCTACGGCGTGTTGGAAATCGGTAATCCTGACCACGCTCCGCTTCTCTATGGCCTTAGCGAATCTGGCAAGCACGACGGCTGACGCCCATGTCAGCTCCGGGCCAAAAGCGGCCCTAGCGCCGGCGTCTGCGGCTCGGCGTGCCCAAAATCCCGCGCATCAGTTCGCGCACGATCGTGTTGAACACGCCGCTCGCGACGCGCCCTGTCTGCCGCTCGACAGCAGTGGTGCGTGAACCGCCGCTGCTGCGGCGCGTGGTTCCGCCGCTTGAGCGGGGCGCCGGCGCGCGTTGCGCTTTTTCGCGCGCGGCGCGGTCTGCTTCGCGTTCTTCCTCGGCGGCGGCGCGGGCCATGCGGGCGTTGAGGATTTCCGACGCGCTCTCGCGGTCGATCGCCTTCTCGTATTTTTTCCGCAAAGCGGAAGCGGCGATGATCTGATCGCGCGCCGCCGGCAGCACTGGGCCGACTTGGCCGTTCGGCGGGCGCACTTTGGTGCGGGCGACGACCGTCGGCGCGCCTTTGGCGTCGAGCGTCGAGACGAGCGCTTCGCCGACGCCCATTTCCTGAATTTCCTTCGCCACATCGACGTTCGCATTGGTGCGGAACGATTGCGCCGCCGCGCGCACGGCTTTCTGGTCGCTCGGCGTGTAGGCGCGCAGTGCGTGCTGGAAGCGATTGCCGAGTTGGCTGAGCACCAGGTCCGGCACGTCAGTCGGCGATTGCGTCACGAAATAGATGCCGACGCCCTTCGAGCGGATGAGGCGCACGACTTGCTCGACACGCGTCAGCAATTCCTTCGGCGCGTCGCGGAAGAGGAGGTGGGCTTCGTCGAAGAAGAAAACGAGCTTCGGCTTATCGGCGTCGCCAACTTCCGGCAGCTCTTCCCAAAGTTCGCTCATCAGCCAGAGCAGGAACGCCGAATAGAGACGCGGGCTCTGCACCAGGCGCTCGGAGGCGAGCAGGTGGATCGTGCCTTTTCCGTCCGGCCGCTGCGCGAGTAAGTCTTCCAGCTCAAGCGCGGTTTCGCCGAAGAAGCGCTCGGCGCCGTCCATTTCGAGCTGCAGGATGCGGCGTTGCAAAGCGGCGATCGTCTGCGGCGTGACCAGCCCGTATTTCTTGCCAATCTCTTCGCCGTTCTCGGATATGTGCGTGAGGATCGCGCGCAGGTCGGCGAGATTGAGCAGCAAGCCTTCGTTCTTGCCTGCCGTCAGCCAATCATCGGCAAGCTTGAAGGCGATGGTGATTGCACCTTCCTGTGCCTCTGTGGCTTCCAGCACGCGCGACATGAGCACCGGGCCCATTTCGGTCACGGTGGTGCGCACCGGGTGGCCCAGTTCGCCGTACACATCCCAGAACACGACGGGCAGCGCTTCCGGCGTCAGCGTCACGCCAATCTCTTCCGCGCGCGCAGTGGCCCAGGCGGGCGGGGGATCGCCGGCGACGGCGCAGCCTGAGAGGTCGCCCTTGATGTCGGCGGCGAAGACGTTGACGCCCTCGCGCGCGAAAGCTTCGGCCAGCACCTGCAGCGTCACGGTTTTGCCGGTGCCGGTGGCGCCGGCGATCAGGCCGTGACGGTTGGCGCGCTTCAGCGCCATGGTTTGCGGCCCTTCTGGGCTGGCGCCGATCAAGATGTCTTCGGCCATCGGGAATTCTCTCCGGGCAAGATTCGTCGGTCGGACAATAGCTTGCGCCGCGCGTGGGCCAAGCCTTGCTTTGGGCGAGGCGCGCACGCAAGGCTGTGGCTATGAGCCCGTCGCAAACCGCCGCCCTGTGGATAATCGCCGTTGGCGTCCTCGGCGGCATCCTGTTTTTCCTGCGCGAACCGCTGACCCAATTCGCGCTGGCGCTGATCCTCTGGCTCGCCATCGACGGTTTCGCCGAAGCGATCGACCGGCGTGTGCCGTTCGTCCCCAAAATTCTGGCGCTGCCGATCGCTTTGGTGGTGATCCTCGGCGCCGGCGCGGTGGTGGTCTACGTGCTGGCGACCAATATCGGCTCGATGCTCTCGCATGCCGAGGGCTACCAAATCCGCCTCAACCAAGTGGCCGCGCAAATCCACTCCGGTTTGGGGCTCGCAGGGCCGGCGCCGACCGTTGGCGAATTGCTCGCACGCGCCAATCCTTCGACGCTCGGCGCGGAATTGGCGCAGGGGCTGCAAAGCTTCGCCTCCAATTCTGTGTTCATCGTCATCTTCCTAGGTTTCATCTTCTCGGCCGCGCACCTGATGCCGCGGAAGCTCGACCGAATTTTCCTCGGGCCATCGCGCGAAGGCGCGCGTCAGGTATTCGCGTCGATCCGCACATCGATGGAGAGTTATCTGCTGGTGCAGACGGTGCTCTCCGTCATCACCACGGCGCTGACTTATGCGTGTCTCTTGTTCTTCAACCTCGACAATGCGCTATTCTGGGCGTTCTTGATCTTCTTTCTCAACTACATTCCTACCATCGGCTCGATCATCGCCGTTGTGCTCCCAACTCTGTTTGCGTTGGTCCAATTCCCGACCATTGGTCCGGTGATCGGCGTCGCCGCGAGCGTTGGCGTTTGGCAATTCGTCATTGGAAATTTCCTCGCGCCGCGGATGACAGGAGAGTCATTGAATCTCTCCGCTGTTGTCGTGCTGCTCGCTTTGGCGATCTGGAGCACCATCTGGGGCATCGCCGGCGCGTTTCTCGCAGCGCCGCTCACAGTCATGTTGATGATTGTGTTGGCGCAATTTCCGGCGACGCGCTGGATTGCGATTTTGCTGTCGAACGATGGCAAGCCAGCGCGCGTCGCGCGTGTGCAAAAAGAGTCCGAAACCGGATGAGTTCGCGCTTGCGAATCGGAACCGAAAATGTATCGATTTGGTGAACGACGCCGGGGCTGGCGCGTTGCTTACGATCGCAATCGCACAAGCTTCGGCGACGCGCACTAGTTACGCGTCGAACCGCATCACGTGGGCTCATTGGGGGGCTTCATCGCGCGGCGGTCCGGCTGACACGATCAGTACCGAACAGGCCTCCGCGTGCGTCCCCCACCCAGCCTGCTGCGAGGCCTGCAGGCGCCGCCGAGCAGCTTGTCCCCGCTCGGCGGCGCCGCCTTATCCACAATGTGCATCACGACGTTGACGTTCGCGTCATGCATCGCGTTTGCGTGAGCATGGCTTTGCGCTTTTGCGGCCTTCGCGCGCGCCGCATGCCGCATTGCCTGACATTTCCGCGAGCGCAGCCCTGGGGCGCCGTATCCATAGGCAAAACTGGTCGTCTGACGGTTGCGAAAGGCGCGGAGGGGGCTAGGTTCCGGCGCAAATCGGAGCGCGTCGCCAATGACCGACCTCGCCCCCAAAAGGATGCCCGTAATGGACAGCGCCGTGCGCGGAGAACTCCAGGTCTCCGCCGATCAGTTCATTTCCAACGTCGCCAAGGGCCCGTGGCCCGGCTTCAAGGCGAAAGGCGCGATGGACCCGGCTGCCGAAGCCTTCCTGCGCGGCCTCTATGAAGACGCTTCCGTCGATGAGCTTGGCGATCTTTCTGTCGAAGATCTCGCGCAGCTCGCGCACGATTTCTGGATCTGGCGTGCGGAGCGCCGCCCGGACGAACAAGCGGTGCGCATTCGCCGTGGGCAGGGCGCGGGCGGACGCGCGTTGGAGCGCGACATCATTGAGATCGCCGGCCCGGACATGCCGTTCCTGGTCGATTCCGCGATGGGCGAATTGTCGGACCAGCGCGTCGGCGCGTTGGCGATGTTCCACCCGATCGCGCCGAGCGTCAGCGGCGAAGGCAAGGACTCGCTAATCCAGATTCACGTGCCGCGGCTTTCGGCAGCGCGCGCCAAATCGCTGATCGACGGCATTCGCGGCAGCCTCGGCGATGTGCGCGACGCGGTGAACGATTATCAGCGCATGCGCCAGCGCATGCTTGCGTGCGCCGATGAACTCGAAACCGCAGTGACGAACGCGCCGCCGGAAGAGGTGGCCGAAAGCGTCGCGCTGCTGCGCTGGCTGGCGGACAACAAATTCACCTTCCTCGGCGCGCGCGACTACAAATATGCGCGCGACGACGGCGGCAACTATAAGGCTGACGAGCCGGTGATCCTCGCCGCGTCGTGCCTCGGCGTGCTGCGCGACACTGATCGCTACGTGCTGCGCACCTCGGCCGAGCCGATGGTGCTGACGCCGGAGCTGAAGCGCCTCGTCGCCGAGCCGACGCCGCTTGTGGTGTCGAAATCCACGCTGCGCGCGCGCGTGCACCGCCGGGCGATGTCGGACTACGTCGCCGTGCGCCGCTACAACGAGAAGGGCGAGATCATCGGCGAAGTCCGTTTCGTCGGCCTCTTCACCAGCGAAGCCTTCACCGAATCCACCCGCAACATCCCGATGCTGCGCCGCAAGGCCGATTGGGTGATGCAGAAAGCGGGCTTCCCGGCTGGCGGCCACAACGCCAAGACGCTGCGCAAGATCATCGAATATTATCCACGCGAAGAGCTGTGGCAGATCGAGCGCGAAGAACTGCACACGATCGCCCGCGGCATCCTGCACCTGCTCGATCGTCCGCGCGCGCGTGTGTTCGTGCGCCGTGACCGCTTCAACCGCTTCGTCACCGCGCTCGCCTACATTCCGAAGGACCGCTTCAACACCGAATTGCGTGAGCGCATCGGCGAAGCCATCGCTCGCGGATACGGCGGCCACGTCGAAAGCTTCCAGCCGCAGCTGGGCGAAGGCCAACTCGCGCGCGTGCTGTTCGTGATCGGCGAGATTGATCGTACGCAGCAGGGCCCCAGCGTCGCGCAGCTCGACGCTGAGGTCGCGCAGCTCACGCGCACTTGGGAAGATGATTTCTCCGAGTCGCTGATGGGCTCGGAACTGTTCACCGCCGCCGCGCGTGAGGAAGCCGCCGCGCGCTTCGAGAACGCGTTTACGGCTGCTTATCGCGAACGCTACGGCGTCAGCGAGGCCCTGATAGACGCCGCCGAGATCATGTCGGCGCGCGATGATGAGGTGATCCGCGTCCGCGCCTATCGCAAGCCGACCGACGCCGACAACATCATCCGGCTCAAATTCTTTGCGCGCGGCGACGTGCTCGCGCTCTCGGCGACGGTGCCGATCCTTGAGAACATGGGCCTGTTCGTCGACAGCGAACAGAACTTCGAGCTGGCGATAAACGCCGGCAAAACCGCGCCGGCGCAGAAGATTTTCGTCCACGATATCGAGACCCGCTCCGCCGACGGCAAGCCGATCGATATCGCCAAGTCTGGCGAGAAATTTGAACAGGCATTCGCGGCGGTGTGGACCGATGCAGCGGAGAACGATGGCTTCAACCGCCTGATCCTCGCCTGCGGCGTCACCTGGCGCGAAGCGGCGTTGTTGCGCGCGCTGGCGCGCTTCCGTCAGCAAACCGGTCTCGATCCGTCGCAGACGGTGCAGGAGCAAGCGCTCGCTGCCTATCCGAAGATCGCTGAGCTGATCCTGATGATCTTCCGCGTGCGTTTCGATGCGCATCTGCCGGAATCCGCGGAGACGCGCCGCGCGCGTTCGGCGAAACTTGAATTCCTGCTCGAAGCCGCGCTCACCGAGGTCGAGAGCCTCGATCACGATCGCGCGCTGCGCCGCATCGCGGCTTTGGTTCAAGCGATCCGCCGCACGAACTATTTTCAAGTTGGCGTCGACGGGCAGCCAAAATCCTACATGTCGTTCAAGATCGAGTCGGGTGCCGTCGCCGATCTGCCGCAGCCGACACCGTATCGCGAAATCTGGGTCGCGAGCCCGCAGGTGGAAGGCGTGCATTTGCGCTTTGGCCCGGTCGCGCGCGGCGGTTTGCGCTGGAGCGACCGGCGCGACGATTTCCGCACCGAAGTGCTCGATCTCGTCAAAGCGCAGCAGGTGAAGAACGCCATCATCGTGCCGGTCGGCGCGAAGGGTGGCTTCTATCCAAAGCGCTTGCCAGCGCGCAGCGCGCCTGGCTTCCAGGAAGCCGGCATCGAAGCGTACAAGACGTTCCTGCGCGGCCTGCTCGATATCACCGACAACATCGCCGAAGACGGTTCGATAAAACCGCCGCGCGATGTGGTGCGCTGGGATGCGGACGATCCGTATCTCGTCGTCGCTGCCGACAAGGGCACCGCGACCTTCTCCGACATCGCCAACGGCATCAGCGCCGAGTACGGCCATTGGCTAGGCGATGCGTTCGCGTCGGGCGGTTCGGTTGGTTACGACCACAAGGCCATGGGCATCACCGCCAAGGGGGCCTGGGAAGCGGTGAAGCGCCACTTCCGCGAAATCGGCAAGAACATCCAGGAAGAAGAATTCTCGGTCATCGGCGTCGGCGACATGTCGGGCGACGTGTTCGGCAACGGCATGCTGTTGTCGAAAAAGATCAGGCTGCTTGCGGCCTTCGATCACCGTGACATCTTCATCGATCCGAATCCGGACGCCGCGAAATCGTGGGTCGAGCGCAAGCGCCTGTTCGATACGCCGCGCACCAGCTGGCAGGATTACGACAAGACGCTGATCTCGGCTGGCGGCGGCGTGTTCCCGCGCTCGTCGAAATCGATCCCGATTAGCAAGGAAATGGCGGCGATCACTGGCCTCGATAAGCAAAGCGCAACGCCGCAAGAGCTGATGTCGGCGCTGTTGCGCGCGCAATGCGAACTGCTGTGGTTTGGCGGCATCGGCACCTACATCAAGGCGCGCGGTGAGACCAACGCCGACGCCGGCGACAAAGGAAACGATTCCATCCGCGTCGACGCCGAGGATCTAAAGGCGCAAGTCGTGGGCGAGGGCGCCAATCTCGGCGTCACGCAGAAGGGCCGCATCGCCTTCGCGCGCCATGGCGGGCGCATCAACACGGATGCCGTCGACAATTCCGCCGGCGTCGATACCTCGGACCACGAAGTCAATATCAAGATCCTGCTCACCGGAGCGATCCGCTCGGGTGCGTTGAAGGCGGCCGATCGCGACAAGCTGCTGGAATCGATGACCGATGAAGTCGGCGGCCTCGTGCTTGAGGACAATTACGACCAGACCGGCGCGCTCAGCGTCATTCAATCAAGCGCCGCGGCCGACCTCGACAGCCACGAACGCTTCATTCAGCGCCTTGAAGGAGAGGGCAAGCTCTCCCGCAAGGTCGAAGGCCTGCCGAACACGGCCGAGATCGCTGCGTTGCGTGCCGCGGGGCAGGGCCTGACGCGGCCGGAGCTTTCGAAGCTGATCGCCTACGGCAAAATCAATCTGTTCGACGCGATCGTCGCCTCATCGGCGCCGGACGATCCGGCGTTCACCGAGCCGCTGAAGCATTATTTTCCGAAGGCGCTCTGGAAGTACGACGCGGACATGAGCCGTCACCGCCTGCGCCGCGAGATCATCGCCACGCAATTGGCGGACGATATCGTCAATCGTTGCGGGCCGAGCTTTGTCGATCGCGTGCGCGAGGTCGCGCGCGTCGAGCCTGTGGCGGTTGCACGCGCGTTCGAAGCGGCGCGGCGCATTTTCAGCCTCGAGGACTTGGTGGGCCGCATCAACGCGCTCGACAACAAAGCGCCAGCCGCCGCGCAAATCGCACTGCACCGCGAAGTCGCGGGCGCATTGAAGCGCTTGTGTTCGTATCTCGCGCGGCACGCGTTCGACGGTGACAATCCGCCTTCGATAGATGCGGTCGTGGCGTCCTACGGTGAAGCCGCGAAAGTGCATCGTACGCAGCTTTGGGATCAGCTTGACGAGGCCGAACGCGCGCGCGTCGAGCATAGCCGCGCCAAGCTCACGAAGCTCGGTGCGCCCGAAGATGTCGCCCGCGACGCGGCGCTGCTGCTGCCGCTGACAACAGCGCTCGACATCGCCGACCTAGCACGCGCGAGCAATTGGCCGGTGCAACCGGCGGCGTTCGTGTACGGCGAGATCGGCGCCCAGTTCGGGCTCGATGCACTGCGCGCAGCGGCGGCGAACCTGTCGCTGTCGGAGCATTGGGATCGCCTCGTGGTGCGTCGCGCGGTGGAGGATTTTTACGCCAACCAACTTGCGCTCGCCGGCGCGGCTGCGCGCGCGATCGGCACGCCGCCGAAAGCCGTCAGCACGCAATGGGCGGATGCGGCGGTGCGTGAATGGTTCATCTCGCTCGGCGCGCCGGCGGCGCGTGCGCGCGGCGCGTTCGATGAACTCGACGCGCAAGGCTCGTGGACGTTCGCCAAGCTGATGATCGCCGCGGCTGAAATGAGCGCGCTGGCGGCGAGCGTGCGCTAAGGCAGCGCGGCGACGAAGCTCGCCACCAAGGCGTGGGCGCGGGCGGTGTCGTTGGCGTCGTAGCGCACGGCGGGATGCCAGGTAGCGTAGTCGTCAAACGCATGCGTGGCGTTGGCGAAGTGCGTGATCTCGATCGTCGCGCCGTGGCCGATCTGGCGTTCCAGCGCGCGCGTCGGCCAGCTGCTGCCGGCGATCAGATCGCGTCCGCCAATGATCGCCGCGCTGCGCGGCGAGATACGCCAAGCGCGGCGGCCAGCGAGGCTTGGCGGGCCAGCGTAAGGATAAACGAAAAACGCACCCGCGAGTTCGGCCAGCGGTTCTTCGGGCAAATCGCTCAAGCCCGTCGCGCGCTCCATCTCCGCGCCGGAGCGCAGCGCGAGCGCGTCCAAGATCGTCCAGCCGCCATGGCTCCAACCGGCGGCAGTGATGCGCGCCGGATTGGCCCAGCTCTGCGCGCGCGCCCATGAGTATGTCGCGTAGACATCGCCCGCGCGCTCGCGGCCGCGCAATTGCGCGCCGGTGCATACGGTCGTCAGCGCGCCGAGACGGCCGATGCCGCGATGCGTGTAGGAATCGACATTGATCGTGGCGATGCCGGCGGCGTTCAGCGCTTGCGCCCAATCATTGAACATCGGCCGCGGCCCGCCGCAGCCGTGGAACATCATCACCACAGGAAACGGCCCGTCGCCCGAAGGCAGCGACACCTTCATGTACGGCGCCAAGGCTTCGGCGCGTTGCGACAATGTTTCGGCGGAAGCGTTCATGTTGCCTGCGACGAACAACATAAGCGCGAGCGCGAGCGATTTGAAGACGACAACCACATCGGCACCAATCCCCGGATTGCGCGCGAGCGCAAGTCCGGGGCCCAGTGGGGCGATCTAGAGTGTCTTCGCCAGTTCTTCGAGCTGCCGCGCGACGGCGGTCCAGCCTTCGTGGAAGCCCATTTGCTTGTGTTCTTGCAGCGTTTCATCGTTCCAGTGCATGGCGCGGGCGATGTAGCGCGTCTTGCCGCCGCCAGCGTCCTCGAACAGCACCTCGGCGACCATGAACGGCTTGCCGGCCGGGCGATAGGCGGCGCTGAGCGCGTCGGTCATGACGATCTTTTCGTTCGGCACGATTTCGAGAAAGAGGCCGGGGTTCGGAAATTCCTGGCCTTCGGGGCTGCGCATGACGACGAGGCTGGCGCCGCCCGGACGCACATCCATTTCGGCGTGCGAAATCGTCCACGGCTTTGGCGCGAACCATTGTTTGATCAATTGCGCATCGGTCCAGCAGCGGAAGAGCTTCTCGCGCGGCGCATCGAGGATGAGATCGATCTTGAGTTCGTGTTGAGCTTCGGACATCTGATTTTCCCTTGTTGTGTTCGTGCCCATAGGACGAACGCGCCAGCCACTTCCCGACGGGCCAGCGCTATTTTTTCGCTGCGGCGCTATCGGTCTGCAATTTGTCGAGGTGTTGGCGAATATGTGCGGCTTCCGCCGGCGTTTGCGCTAAAGCGATCGCACGACCATACGCATCACGCGCTTCGGCATTGCGGTTGAGCTGCGAAAGAAACGCGCCGCGCACGCCGTGGAAATAGAAATAGCCGTCAAGCCGATCCGCGAGCGGCGCGATCAAAGCAAGCGCAGCCTCCGGACCTTGGGCTTTGGATACCGCGACAGCGCGATTGAGCGTGATAACAGGCGAGGGCTGCAGCTCTTCGAGCGCGCGATACAGCAATTCGATCTGCGACCAGTCCGTATCTTCGGGCTTCACGGCGCGCGAGTGTAGAGCCGCGATCGCCGCTTGCACTTGATAAACGCCGCGCTGTTGATGCCGGATGGCCTTGTCGAGCAGCGCCAAGCCTTCATTGATCTTGTCGCGCTTCCACAAAGTGCGGTTCTGATCTTCCAGCAGCACGATCGCGCCGTCCGCATCGAACCGCGCTGCCGCGCGCGCATGCTGCAGCAACATCAGCGACAACAGGCCCATCAGTTCAGGTTCAGCCTGGAAGAGCCGTAGCAGCAAGCGCGTCAGCCGGATCGCCTCTTCGCACAACGGCCCGCGCGCTTCGGCGTCGCCGCCATTGGCGGAATAGCCTTCGTTGAACACGAGATAGATCATCGCCATCACCACCGCGAGCCGTTCGGCGCGTTCGATCGGGCCGGGCGCCTCGAACGGCACGCTGCCTTCGCCGATCTTGCGCTTGGCGCGCGTGATGCGCTGCTCCATCGCCGCTTCGCTGACGAGGAATGCTTTGGCGATCTGCTTGACGCTCAGGCCGCTGACGATCCGCAGCGCCAACGCGATCTGCTGAGTCGCCGGCAAGTCTGGATGGCAGCACGTGAACAGCAAGCGCAAAACGTCGTCGCGATAGTCCGAATTGTCGAGCGCTTCGACCGCCGCGCCTTCGGCGTCCTCGAGATTGGAGATTTGATCTTCATCCGGCAGCGCGGTTTGCTTGGCGCGCCGGCGCACTTGGTCCAGCGCCGCATTGCGGCCGACAAAGATCAGCCACGCCGCCGGATCGCGGGGCGGGCCGTTCTTCGGCCAATTCTTCAGCGCGCGCAGGCACGCTTCCTGGAACGCCTCTTCCGCCAAATCCAAGTCGCGGAAATAGCGCAGCAGCGCGCCCACCGCTTGCGGGCGGGCGGAGCTGAGCGCGGCGTCGATCCAGGAGATGTCTGTCACGGTGCGGCTTTGCTCTGATCCGAGCCCTGCAGATACATGCGGATCGGGCGAACCTCGTACGCGCCGCCAGGATTGGCCGCCGCCAGTTCGCGCGCGATCGAGTGCGCCTGGTCGAGGCTGTCGCAGTCGAGGATGTAGAGGCCGAGCAGGGCTTCCTTGGTCTCGGCGTACGGGCCGTCGAGGATGAGGTCCTTCTCTTTCACGAGCGTGGTCGCCGCCGAAGTCGGCATCAGCCGCATCGACGGGCCCATGCGGCGCTCATTCGCGAGCCGCTGATGGACGACATCGAGCTTGGCCATCACCGCGTCGTCCTCGGCCTGGGTCCAGGCCATGACGGCGGCTTCGTTGTTGTAACAGAGGAAAGCGTAGAGCATCCGGTTCGGTCCTTGCGTCGAGCTTAGAACGAACGAATGCAGCCTCCGCCGACAGAGGTCACGTGGGAATCTGCAGGTGACTCACCCCTCCCCTTGAGGGGAGGGGGCAGGGGGCGGGGTGATGCTCAGGTGATTGCGGCTACAGACGCGAAGTGAGTTTGGACATGAAGTGCAGACGTCGCGCTTCACCCCACCCCTAACCCCTCCCCTCAAGGGGAGGGGACATATCAATGCCGGAAGTGGCGCATTCCGGTGAACACCATGGCGAGGCCGGCTTCGTCGGCGGCTTTGATCACGTCTTCGTCGCGGATCGAGCCGCCAGGTTGGATCACGCTGGTCGCGCCCGCTTCCGCCGCTTGCAGCAAGCCGTCCGGGAACGGGAAGAACGCATCCGACGCGCAGGCTGAGCCTTGCGCGAGCGAAGCGGGGAGCTTTGCGGTTTCCGCCGCTTCGGCGGCGCGGATGGCGGCGATGCGGGCGCTGTCGCGGCGGTTCATTTGGCCGGCGCCAATGCCGGCGCTCTGGCCGTCCTTCGCGTAGACGATGGCGTTCGATTTCACGTGCTTGCAGATCGTGAACGCAAACAGCATGTCGCGGATTTGCGCGTCAGTCGGTTGTTTTTTGGTGACGACCTTCAGTTCCGCGCGCGTGATGCGGCCATTGTCGCGGCCTTGCACCAGAAAGCCGCCAGAGAGTGACTTGAACGTGAGCCCCGCCGCGCCCGCTGCGGGCAGGCCGCCAGTGACGAGCAAGCGAAGGTTTTTCTTCTTCGCGAACACGGCGATGGCGTCTTCGTCGGCGTCCGGCGCAATCACGACCTCGGTGAAGATGTCGACGATGCGCTCGGCGGCGGCTTTGTCGAGCTTGCGGTTGAGCGCAACGATGCCGCCGAACGCCGACACCGGATCGCACGCCAAAGCGCGCTCATAGGCTTCCGCCAGCGAACCGCCCAAAGCCACGCCGCACGGATTTGCGTGCTTGATGATGGCGACGGCGGCGCTGTCCTTCGGATCAAACTCGGCGACGAGTTCAAACGCGGCGTCGGTGTCGTTGAGATTGTTGTAGCTCAGCTCTTTGCCCTGCAGCTGCTTCGCCGTGGCGACGCCGAAGCGTTGTTCGCCATTGGTGTAGAACGCCGCGCTCTGGTGCGGGTTTTCGCCGTAGCGCAAGCTCTGCTTCAGCTTGCCGCCAAACGCGCGCCATGTTGGCGCTTCTTCGCCCAGCTGCGCTGCAAACCAAGCCGAGATCGCCGCGTCGTACGCGCCGGTGCGCGCATAGGCCTTCGCCGCGAGCCGCTTGCGCAAGGCGAGCGTGGTGCCGCCGTGTTCTTTTAGCTCCGCCAAGATCGCCGCCATGTCGTCGGCATCGGTGGCGACGGCGACGTAGCCGAAATTTTTCGACGCGGCGCGGATCATCGCCGGGCCGCCGATGTCGATGTTTTCGATGCAATCCTCGAACGCCGCGCCGCGCGCGACGGTCGCTTCGAACGGATAGAGGTTCACGTAAAGCAGGTCGAAGCCCTCGATGCCGTGCTCTGCCATCGCCTTCGCGTGCTCGGGCTCGTCGCGCAGCGCCAGCAGGCCGCCATGCACCTTTGGGTGCAGCGTCTTCACGCGCCCATCCATCATTTCTGGAAAGCCGGTGACGGCCGAGACGTCCTCCACCTTCAGCCCCGCATCGGCGATCGCCGCCTTGGTGCCGCCGGTGGAGACAAGCTTCGCGCCGGCTTCGGCCAGGGCGCGGGCGTGGTCAATCAGGCCGGTCTTGTCGGAAACCGAAATGAGCGCGCGGCGGAGGGGGAGAATGTCAGGCATGGCCGGCTTTTAGGGGATTCGAGCCGGCGGGGGGAGGGAACGGGCTGTCGCGCCGCCCAGAAAGAGAAAGGCCGCGGAGGGGGAGATCCTCCGCGGCCTTCTTTTGGCTGCTGAAATGGTCGCTTGAGCGGGTGTTAGGCGACGATTTGAGCGGCTTGGGAGAGGGTGGCCATCGCCATTGGTGCGAACACGGCGCAGGCAGCGATCAGGGCGTAAAACTTGGTCATTGGATTGGCTTTCGGATTGCGTTGAGGCCGATCAGGCGACGATTTGGGCTGCTTGGTTCATGACGGTCCAGGCCATCGGAGCGAACACAGCGGCGGCGGCGATCAGGCTGTAAAACTTGGTCATCTCGGTAACTCCCCAGAAGCATCAGCGCTTCGATGGAGAGAACCTATGTCGGCCTAGGCCGGATTGATGTGACCGGGGGCACAGGGCAGAAAGACGCTGATGGCGAGCATTTTCGAGACAGAGGTCGCGATCAGATTCTTCGGCGATGACCTTGATCCGGAGGACGTAGGCAAGCGCCTTGGGCGCGACGCGTCATCCTGCGGGCGAAAGGGCGAGACACTGCGCTCTGAGTCTGGCCGCGAGCGCGTTCTGAAAACTGGAAGATGGGTTCTCTCGGCTCAGCGGCGCGAACCGGGAGACGTCGAAGCTCAAGTCCGAGAACTTTTCGGAGCCCTCACGCCAGACTTGGCGGTCTGGAGAGACTTGGCGCAGAAATACCACCCCGACCTTTTCGTGGGCCTTTTTATGAAGGAGACGAATGAAGGATTGGAGATCAGCGCTGGGTGTCTTGAGATGGTCGCCGCGAGAGGTGTGACGCTATCGTTGGACGTCTACGGCCCGTTCGATCCCAATGAAGAACCGCCAGCTGCCTAAGCCAACCGCGCCAGCGCCCACCTGATCCTATTCGGCGGCGCGAGCCCGTGGCCCATCGGATCGGCTTCACCGCTCAGCACGATCTGCAAGCTTTCGCGCGGCACTTGTTTGCCGCCCCAATAGATCGAAGGTTCGATCGTCACGTTGGGCGCGTCGGTGCGAAGGCGCCAGCGTTGGCCGCCGGGCGTTTCGAGTTGCGCCATCTGGTGTTCGACGAGGCGCGCGCGCACGTCGGGATGCAGATGGAAGCGGGCGACGAACGGGATCGGTGCTTTCGGGTTCGGCGCCTTGAGTTTCATCGGCCGCATCAATTCATCGATGCCGCGTAGGTTTTTGCCTTCTGTGTCGATGAAGATGTAGCGGCGATGCTGCAAACCGTAATCGGCTTTGTAGCCATCATGTCGGCCTTGCACGGTGACGCCGCTTTCGTCGGACGAGCGGCGCACGTCATCGAGGCTCGGTCCGAACAGGCGCGGCGGGCTCTTGCCGCGGCGATTGTCTTCGAACAACGCCGAGAGCGCGTCATCGATGACGAGTGTCGAATGCCCATTGGTGGCGCGCGCGGCGAAGCGCGCCGCTGGCTCCAGTTCACGCGCGGCGCCGACATTGACGATCAGCCGCTCGCGCTCGCTCGAAAGCTCAAACGCAAGCGCACCCGCGTGCGCGCGTTCGGAGAAAGAGGGCGGTGGCGCGCCGCCAACATCGAAGATCGCCCGCAGCGGGCCGGCTTCCAGGCGCTGAAAACCGGTCTGCGTCGCGAACTGGATCGCACGCGCATCGCCGCCGACGCGGCCGAGCACAACGTCAATCGTCGCGGCGGACGCTTCCGAGCCGCCATTGAAGCAAGCGAGCCCGCCATCGCCCAAGCGGAACATGCGCAGCATGTTCGCAAGCTTCGGCAGCATATCGCGGATCACCGGCGAGGCTTCGTCGTAGGCTGTCAGCGCATCGTGCGCGGTGACGAGATCGCAGAGCGCCTCAAGCAATGCTTCCGGTGAACGCGATTGATGGCCGCCATCGTTGTGGAATTGCTTCGCGCAGGCTTCGAGCAAGAGCTCCTCGCCTTGCGCCGCAAGCCGCTCGCCATCCGGTAAGCCAGCGGCGCCAGCAAGGATCAAGGCAGCGCCGGCTTTAATCGAACCCAGATGCCGATCTTCGAGATCGCTTTGCGACACGAGCAGCAGCCGCGCTTGCCGCGCCACCGAGCGCATCAAGGCTTCGCGCAATTCCGGCGCGCCGCTCTCGAACGCCGGCCGCCCCCAGCACAGCCATGCGAACAACCGCTCCGCCGTGAGCTCAGGATCCCAAGCGAGTTCGTCCCAATCGCCGTAGAGCTCGACCCAATCGTCAATCAGCTCAGCGATGCGTCGCTCCGCCGACGCGCCGACAGCCGCGAGATCGACCAACCAGCCGAACGCGTGCAGGCGCGCAAGAAAATGGCGCGAGGGATATTCGGCGAGCCACGGATTGGCGCTGTCGATGCGCTCGGCGCCGATGCGCCACGTGCCCATACCAAGCTCACGCCCGCGTGCGCTGTCGCCGACGCGTGCGTCTGAGCCCCAGCGTTCGATGCGGTCGGGCGTGGCGCCGTTGAGGCGGGCGCGATGAAACGGATTGGCCCGCCAGGTTTCACCGACGGCGCTCGGCCGCGGCGGCCGACGGGAGGGGGCGCCGGGCGGGGGCACTCGGCTCAGCCAGGCGCTCGCAACGCGGCGATGTTTGCGGCGTATTTCGAAGCATCGCCGCCGAACACGGCAGTGCCGGCGACAAGCGCTGTTGCGCCAGCGGCGATCACGCGCGGCGCGGTTTTGGCGTTCACGCCGCCATCGACCTCAAGAATGACGTCGCGACCGCTCGCGTCGATCTTCTTCCGCGCGGCTTCGATCTTCGGCAGCGCCGTTTCGATGAAGCTCTGACCGCCGAAGCCCGGGTTCACGCTCATGATCAGCACGAGATCGATCAGATCGATCACCGGATCGATGGCTTCGACCGGCGTGCCGGGATTGAGCGAGATACCCGCGCGCGCGCCGGAGGCTCTGATGGCTTGCAGCGTGCGATGAATGTGCGGGCCGGCTTCGGGATGCACGGTGATGATGTCGGCGCCCGCATGGCGGAACGCTTCGATGTACGGATCGACCGGCGAGATCATCAGATGCACGTCGAGCGCGGTGTTGCAGTGCGGGCGGAGCGCTTTGACGACCGCCGGGCCGATCGAGATGTTCGGCACGAAGTGCCCGTCCATCACGTCGACATGGATCATGTCAGCGCCGGCGGCCTCAGCCGCGCGCACCTCTTCGCCAAGCTTGGCGAAATCCGCCGCAAGGATCGATGGCGATATGAGCGTCCGCACCATGGCTTGTGGTTAGCTGGCGGGGCGGGGGTGTGCAATGGGGCGCGGGGTTAAGAGCGCTAGCGTTTGGATTTGCTGCGTTTTGCGGCTTTGGCCGGAGCCTTCTTGACGCGCCGGGGCGCAGGCGTGGCCGCCAGCGCGCGCTTCACCGCCGCCGGTTCCTTTTCGATCACCTTGAGGAGCACGCGGGCTGGCCCTTCGGGCAGCCGTACGCCTTGCTCCCAATTGCGCAGCGTACCCAGGCTAACGCCAAAACGCTGCGCGAACTCTTCCTGCGACAGACCGAGCTTCTTGCGGATCGCCGGTACGTCCGGAACCTCGATCACCGTAACGCGCGCGCCTGTATCCTCACCGCGCGCGAAGCGGAGGGCTTCTTCGGCGGCCTCGATGATTTGCTGGCCGGGAGTTTTCCGCACTGCGCTCACTGCTACCTCTTATGCTCCGCCAGAATTCCTTCGATGATCTTCGCCAGCGTCTTTTTCTCCTGGCCGGTCAGGTCCGACTTGGCGGCCTTGGTGAAGAAGTTGAACAGATAAAGCGGCATTTCTTCGTCGTGAAAATAATAGATCACGCGGCCACCACCGCGCTTGCCGCGGCCACTCGCCGCCCAGCGAAGCTTGCGGACACCGCCGGTACCGGGAACGACCACGCCGGCCGTTGGATTCAAGGCGAGATAGACTTTGAGTTCGTCCTTCTCGGCTTCAGTTAGAACGCCTTCAGTGTTGCGAATGAAGGCTTGCAGTTCGACAATTGACACAGGTGCGGGCATCGCGCGCTCCGTAAAAAGACGCTCTTTATCGGCATTTTCATCACTCCTACCCGGGACGAAGCGCCCCGGTTACTCAATGGTACGCCAATGGCGTACTATGTCAACAGCGCACCAGCCGCGCCGCGAAGAAGCCGTCGAGACCGCCGATTTCTGGCCAGTGTGACGGCAGCGAGCGCAGTGCGCCTTCGGCGGTGAGAAACGCGTCGGCGCCGGCGATTTCGCCGGGCTGCACGGGATCGCGGGTCCAGGCGCCGCTTTCGAGGGCGGCTTCGATGGCGCCTTCGCCTTCTTCCGGCTCGAGCGAGCAGACGGCGTACACCAGCGCGCCGCCTGGGTTCACGAAATCCGCCGCCGCGGCGATCAGTTCGCGCTGCAGCGTGGAGAGCTTGCGGATGTCGTCAGGCTTGCGGAGCCAGGCGACGTCGGGATGGCGGCGCAGCGTGCCGGTGGCGGAGCAGGGCGCATCCAGCAGCACGGCGTCGAATTTTTCGCGCGCTTTGAGCTTCAGCACGTCAGCGGCGACGACGTTGGCCTCAAGCTTCGTGCGCGCGAGGTTCTCGCGCAGCGTTTCAAGCCGCTGCTTGGAGCGATCGACGGCGGTGACGTGCGCGCCGGCGGCGGCGAGCTGCAGCGTCTTGCCGCCGGGGGCGGCGCAGAGATCGGCGATGTTCTTGCCGTTGATGTCGCCCAGCAGCTTCATCGGCAAAGCCGCCGCCGCGTCCTGCACCCACCAGCCGCCTTCATTGAAGCCAGGCAGGCTTTCAACATTGCCGCCACTCAGGCGCACGCTGCCGGTTGGCGTCACGTCCGCGCCGATGCGGCTCGCCCAGTCGGCGGGATCGTGCTTCACGCTGAGATCGAGCGGCGGTTCGTTGTTCAGCGCACTGGCGATCGCGGCGGCGGTTTCCGCGCCATAGGTCGCGCGCCAGCGTGTGTAGAGCCAGGCTGGCAAGTCCGCGCCGGGCGGCTGCGCTGCAAGCAGCGCCGCGCCTTCGGCGGCGACCTTGCGCAGCACCGCGTTCATCAGCTTCGCGAACCCGCGCGCTTCGCGCAGCGCGTTCGCGGCGGTGACGGTTTCGCCGACCGCGGCGTGCGCCGGGGTTTCAAGCACCAGCAATTGCGCCGCGCCGCTGCGCAGCATGGCGCGCGCGACATAAGCCGTGTCCGGCAGCGGGCGATCCATGAAGTGCGCGATCACCGCGTCGATGCCGCCCAAGCGGCGCAATGTCGCCATGACGATGGCGCGCGCGAAGGAACGCTCGCGGCCCTCGAGGCGCATGAAGGTTTCGGTACGCGTCAGCGCGTCGTCGAGCGCGTGGCCGCGTTCGATTTCTGCGAGCAAGTGGGCGGCGGCGATGCGTGCGCTCAAGGCGTTTCCGCGTCGATCTCAACACTGGCGCGGCGCCAGGATGCGAGCCGGATCACCGCGCCGCCGGCGGACATCGGCGTCGAAATGCGCACCGGCGGCGCGAACAGGGTGTCAGGCGCCAGCGCGAACCACACCGCGCCTTGCGGAATGCGGCGGCGGCCGCGATCGCTGCGTTCGAAGCCGGACACGGCGATGTAAGCGAGGCGGCACTTGAGCACGTCGCCTTCGTAGCCGCCGCCGTCGAAATCGTCGATCTCGCCGCCGCTTAACTCCATCACGTAGTGGAAGCGTCCATCGAAGGTTGGATAGCTGCCAGAGCAGCGGCGCGTTTGGCCGACATCGATCGCCATCGCGACCATGGTCGACAGCGGATCACGTGAGCGATTGCGCTGTTCGCTGGTGGCGGCGGGTTCGCCCCAGAGGCGGTAGTTCGGATTGATCTCGGCGTTCACCAGCGCGCCGTCATTGGTCATGGCGATGATGCGCTGCTTGCGGCTGTAGCGGTGGTCGAGATCATAGCGCCGCCAGTGCACGTCACCGCTTTGGATCAGGCCCGAAGACGAAACGCGGATGTTCGTGCGCTCGAACAGATTCATTAGCCCGCCGGAGCGGAGCGTCGCGCTGACGCTGTAGTCGTCTTCGGTCACCAGCGCGTCGATCGTCATTTCGCCGAGCGGCACGAGGCCAAGGCCGCTGGCGTCATAGCTCAGCGCGAACCGATCCGCCGCGGCGGGTGTCGCGAAAGCGCAAAGGACAAGGGCCAGCAGGGCTGCGCGCATGGATCCGCCTTGTCGCGCAAACCCTGGTTGTGAACAAGGCAGGGCCGCATGCGAAAAGGGCGCGACCCGCAGGCCGCGCCCTTCAAACCCTTAGGTACGCTGCTCTTAGAGCGGGCGGACGTTGATTTCGCTGTTGGCCAGCGGCAGCTCGAGCAGCATGCCGACGCGGCCGGCGATGACGTCGTCATAGCCAGCGGCGCGGGCTTCGGCGACTTGCATCGAGGCGGCCATCGGGTCCTGCGCGCCCGTGAGCACGACGAGACCGGCGCCCGCTTCCTTCGCTTGCGCGGCGGCTTCCGCCACCGTCGGCGATGAGCCGTTGGAGCGATGCGCCAGAGCTTGGCTTTGCGCGCCCTGCAGCACGACGTCAGCGTTCGCCGCGGCGTTGGCGCTGGTCACGCGGCCGTCGCCGCCGACCACGATCGAGCGGCCACGATAATCGAAGCGATAGCCGATGCGGCCTTCGAACGCGTCGCCGCGCGTGGTGAAGGCGGAAACGACGAGGCCGTCGCCTTCGAACACGATCACCGAGCGGCCCGGTTCAGGCGCCGGGCCCCAGGCTTGCAGGCCATTGGTGGCGCCGTCGAAGCCGCCGGCTTGGTTCAGGCCATCGACCATGCGTTGCGTGTTGGCCGGGCCGTAGACCGGCAGAACGTCGTTTTCGCTGCTGCGCGTGACTTCGCCGTACATGGCGCCGAGGTCAGCGACTTGCGGCAGGCTGGCGCTCGTCAGCAGCACGGCTTCGAGACGCGACATCGGAATGTTGTGGCGGTTCAGCGCGCCAGCGGCGCCGGAGCCCGCGTCAACGATGAAGAGGCGGCCGCCTGCGACGATGGCGAGGCAGGGCTTGGCTTCGCTTTCGGAAACAGCGCCGGTGCCGCAGACGACGGCGCGCAGCGCCGTGGAATCGAAGAGATCCTGGTTGATGGCCGTTTGGCTGTCCGCGTACGCCTCATAGGCGCGCGCCAAAGCTTCCTGACCTTCGGGCGTTTGCGAGCCCAATACCCAGCCGCCCCAGAACAGCCCTGACAGCGTCACGAAGACGACTGAGGATTTTCCGATCGCGTTCATGTTCGACCCCGTACAGATTTGCGCATTACGTCGATGCGCGTTGATCTTGCCCCTAACCCAGCGTGACTAACCCAACTGCACACTTCGGCAAATAAGCCTAACAATTGGTTTCCACAGGTATGTTCAACGCCCTGCAGTCGCTGCGTTCGATGCCCATTCCGCCACGCGAATCAGCGCGTGCGGCGATCAAAGGGTATCGCGATTGGCCCATCCGTCCATGCGGAGAAAGGTTAACGCCGGCTAGCGACTACGGAATAGACGGGGAGAACTATTACGCGCAGACGCGTAATCCGCCGTACTGGCGCCGCATCGAGGGTGCGATCGACGCATTGTTGGTGCGCGAAGGCGTGGGTGAGCGGCTATCAAAGGTTAACGCGCGGCTCGCCGATGCAGGTCTGAAGCTCTTCCTCCACGATGCATGGCGGCCACGCGCGGTGCAGGAATACTTCCACGACGTCTGGATGCCCGCCGAGGTGCGCAAGCGACACCCGGATTGGGATGCGGCGTCTGTGATTGCAGAGGTGGAACGTTACTGGGCCGCGCCCTCGCAAAGCGCCGCGCGCCCGGCGCCGCACGCGACCGGCGGGGCTGTGGATATCACCCTCGTCTGGGACGATGGCCGCCCGCTCTGGATGGGCTCGCTGTTCGATGACGCGTCGGCGCTGTCGCACACCGATCGGTTCGAGCGCGAGACGGAAGATCGCTCCTTCTCGGACGAGGAAGCGCGCGACAATCGCCGGCTGCTCTATTGGGCGATGAACGAGCAAGGCTTCGCCAGTCTGCCAAACGAGTGGTGGCACTTTTCCTACGGCGACCAGCTCTGGGCCAAAATGACCGGCGCCGACGCGGCGATCTATGGGGAGATCGCGCCCTAGTTTCCTCCCGCGCTTGCGGGGGAGGTGGCGAGCGAAGCGAGCCGGAGGGGGTGTTTGCTTCCCCCCTCAGTCGCGCTACGCGTGACAGCTGCCCCACCGAAATCGCTTTTGCGATTTCGGCACCATAGACGGCCGGCCGCATGGCGGCCGGTGGCGGGGGAGCAATTGGAAACAGATGAAACGCGCGTTGGTGTTCGATTCCGGGGTGGGGGGCTTGTCGGTGTTCGACGCCATCGCGGCGTCGGGACAGGCGCTCGAGCTCTACTACGCCGCCGACAATGCGTGGCTGCCCTACGGTCTGAAGAGTGACGCGGATTTGCGCGAACGCGTGCCGGCTTTGCTGGCGCGGCTGGTCGAGCAATGGGAGCCCGACATCGTGGTCGTCGCCTGCAATACGGCGTCGACCATCGCGCTCGACGCGGCGCGCGCGGAGCTGAGCGTGCCTGTCGTCGGCGTGGTGCCGCCGATCAAGCCGGCCGCGGCGGCGAGCCGAACCGGCGTTATCGGCCTGTTGGCGACGCCGGCGACGGTGCGGCGACCTTACACCAACGACCTCATCTCCCAGTTCGCGGCGGACAAGCGCGTCATCCGCTTCGGCTCAACGGCGCTTGTCGAAGCGGCGGAAGCAAAGCTGCGCGGCGAGCCCGTGCCGCAAGCGGCGATCGCGGAAGCGATCGATGGATTGTTCGGCGTGCCGGGCGGCGCGGACATCGATGTCGTCGCGCTCGCCTGCACGCACTTTCCATTGCTCGCGGCGGAGCTCGCGATTGCGGCGCCGCGCGCGTGTGTTTGGCTCGACAGCGGCGAGGCGATCGCACGGCGCGTGCGCAATGTGCTGATCAACGATGCGGGTTCCGCGCGACCGCGTATAGCTGGTCTGACTTTGCCGAACGCAAGTTTGCATAGCGCGTTCCGAGATCGCGGATTTGCGAGTGTCGCGCATGTTTCCGCGGCGCCCGTGTTTGCGGTAAGTGGCGAAATCCGCTCGGACTAATCCACGTAATCGCATTGTGGCGTTTGAGAAACGCTTGCAGCTGCGTGATGTCGCGTTGACGTTTCGCGCGTTGCGCTTCGCGTTTCTCGCGCTAACCATGCTTTCAGAAAAGTCACGCGGGAGTACGCGGCATGGCCACAGGGTATGGCGAGACACCGATCGGTTTGAAGTCGGAGATATATAATCTTGCCGGCGTCTTACTGCGTAAGGTGCTCTATAAAATGCCGCGTTATCAGCGGCCTTATACTTGGGCTGAACGCGAAGTCCGCCAACTGATCCAGGATTTGTGGCGCGCGTGGAAGCGCGAAGCGACGTTCTACTTTATCGGACAGATTGTGCTCGTGCGGAGTACTAGAGGCCGATACGAGATCGCCGACGGCCAGCAGCGCTTGGCGACGCTGACGATGATCTTCGCTTATGTGCGTGATCGCTTGCCGCATCGCGCCAAACATTACCAAGGCCTGGTGATGGATGGGCCGGAGCCGCGCGTGACCTTGCGCGAGGAAGACGCGAGCTTCTTCCAAGGCTACGTGCAGGAGCCGAACCAGATCACGGCGCTGCGCGAGCTTCCGGAAACCGGCGTCGATTCCAAGGACTTGCTTGCCGCCGCCGCGCGCACGATCCACGCCGAACTCGGCCACATGAAGGACGCTGACCTGGACTCCTTCATGACGTACGTCGCGCGCTGCTGCACGTTGAACGTCGTCGATGCTGATGAGCGCGGCTGTGCGCAGACCGTGTTCAACGCGCTCAACAAGCGCGGCTCGCCGCTCTCGGAAGCCGATATCATCAAGAGCGATCTGCTTGAAAACTCGGAGCTGAGCACGGAGGAGGCCGACGCCGCGGCGCGCAAGTGGGAAGAGGTCGAGGCGATGCTCCAGCGCGAGCATTTCGCCACGCTCTTGAACATGATGCCGTTCCTGCTCACGGGCGCGCGGCTGATCTCGCCGGGCGATCTGTTCTCGTTCCGCCGCGCCATCGTCGACGCCGGCGGCGTGCGTCATTTCCTGTTCGACCGCTTGCCGCGTTATGCGGAGGCTTTGCTCTCGGTGTTCCACGAAACCGTGGATGTCGGCGCTGCGAGCGCGGACGTGAACCGCCGCCTGCGGCTGATGAAGCAAGTGGAAGAATGGGAATGGGCGCCGCCGGCTCTGGTGTTCCTGGTGGAGCACGCCGATCAGCCCGAGCGCGCACGGCGCTTCTTCCAAGCGCTCGATCGCTACGCGTTCGCGTGCGAGCTTTCGGTGGTGGACAGCGACCGCCAGGAGCGCCGCTACGAGCACGCGGTGCGTTACGCGGGCGACGATTCCAAGCTTTACGGCAAAGGCGGCGCGCTCGAACTCACCGAGGCCGAGCACATGCGCTTCATCGCCCGCCTCAATCGCGCTTCGCCGCGTGACCGCATGCGCCGCTTGATCATGCTGCGCCTAGAAGCGGCGATGCCGGGCGGTTCGCACCTCACCGTGCGCAACGACGCGACGGTGGAGCACGTGCTGCCGAAGAATGGCGGCGCGCAATGGAACGACCGTTTCCCGGACAAGCGCCTGCGCGACGAATTCGCCAACATGATCGGCAATTGCGTGCTGATCACGCACAAGCAGAACGAAGCCGCCGGCAATCGCTCCTACGGCGATAAGCGCAAGGTCTATTTCAACGCGTCGGGCGGGCCGCCGGTGCACGCGGTGACGAAGGACATCGTCGGCATCGAGGATTGGACCTACGAAGCCATCGAAGAGCGCCAGGAGCGGCTCATTCGCATCCTTTGCAGCGATTGGGATCTCGTGCGGGGTTTTGACAGCCAGGCGGCGTAACTTCTTCCCCCGCTTGCGGGGGAAGTGGTTGAGCGAAGCGAAACCGATGGGCGCGCGTGTGTGCCCCCTCAGTCATCGTGCTGCGCACGCTGACAGCTCCCCCGTAAACGGGGGAGCAAATTAACGCCTCGCTAACGAAATCGCCCCAAGCCTTAACCTTCGCTTCATTCCTAAGGCGGGCGAGGGGCCGTCCCATATGTCGCTACTCTATTCGGTCGTTTTCGCGAGCCGTTGCCGCTCGAACCATCACCGCTTGGCGGTGGATGCGCTGCGGCACCTTCAATCGAGTGACGCCGAAGCGTGGCGCAATCTTCTGCTGCACTATCACGTCGAATATCTCGCCGGCGCCAAGGCGCCGGACGAAGAGTTCAAGGACTTCAAGAACCACGTGCTGCATGTGCGCGACGGCGATTGGGGCGGCGCGGTTGAGGCGTGCGAGGAATGGTATCGCCGCGCTGTCCGCGCGCTGAAGGAACAGGATTGGAAACACGCCGCCTGGTGCGCGGGCGTGATGAGCCATTATTACGTCGACCCGATCCAGCCCTTCCACACGCATCAAACCGAGGAAGAGGGCGTGATCCATCGCGCCGTCGAGTGGAGCTTCTCGAAGTCCTATAAGACGTTCCAGCAAATTCTCGAGCGCGATCTCGGCGGCTATCCGAACATCGCCGTGCCCGCCGGCGATCGCTGGCTGGCGCAGATGGTGAAGGACGGCGCGCTCGCGTCGAACCCGCATTACGAGACGATCCTCGAGCACTACAATTTCGAGAAGGGCGTGAAGGATCCGGCGTCTGGCCTCGATCAAGAGCTGAAGGACGTGATCGCCAAGCTCGTCGGCCACGCTGCGATCGGCCTGTCGCGCATTCTCGATCGCGCCTTTGCGGAAGCGGCGGTGAAGCCGCCGCAGATCGGCGGCGGGCTGCAGGCCCTCTTCCTCGCGCTCGAAATGCCGATCCAAAGCGTGCTGAAGCTGATGGACGATGCGGCGTCGCGCAAAGAGGTCGAAGCGCAATACGAAGAATTCCGCCGCACCGGCAAAGTCCGCAAAACGCTAGGCGAGGACGACAAGGTCGTGCGCGCGCTCTATGCGGCCGAAGTGCTGAAGACGCCGCTTTCCTCGCTCGATGCGAAATGGCCGCGCGAAACCGGCGCAAAAGCGGGTGAGGGCGCCGAGGTGCGTGGCCGCAAGCGCGCCGCGCCGAAGCCGAAGATCGAAGCGCCCGTCAAAGCTGAGGCGCCGCCAAAGCCGGTGAAAGCCGAAGCGCCGCCGAAGCCTGTGAAGGTTGAACCGCCGAAGATTGTGCGCGTTGAACCGCCAACGCCTGCGCCCGTGCAAGTCGTTGCTGTCGAACCGCCACCAGCGAAAACCGAAAAGGCAAAAGCCGAACGGCCGACAAAGCATCGCGGCTTGCCCGATCTGCCAGCCGGCGCGCGCGCCCCGAACGCGCCGCTGCCGAAATTCCTGCTCGATAGCGAAGCGCCGGTTGAGAAAGCGCCGTCGATCGGCCCGAAGACGGCGAAGCGTTTGGAATCTCTCGGCGTGCGCACTGTCGCTGATTTGCTGGCCCTGCAGCCGGAGAAGAGCGCCGCGCTCGAAGCGCGTCACATCACGGCGCAAGTCGTGCGCGATTGGCAGGCGCAAGCGACGCTCGCTTGCACGGTGCCGGGGCTCAGATCACGCGAGGCGCAAGCGCTCGTCGCTTGCGGCGTGCGCGACGCGAACGAACTCGCGGAGGCGAACGCCTCCGAGCTCACCGAGGACATCGCCAATTGGGGCTTGTCTGAAGAAGGCCAGCGCGCCTGGGGCAATGCGCCGGCGCCGAGCGAGCTTGATGTCGCGGATTGGATCGAACTCGCGGACCGTGCGATCCGCGCGAAGGCGAACGCGGCCTAAACGCCCATCAGTGTCAGCACGATCGACGCGATCAGCACCGGCATGATCGCGGCCGTCAGTCCGGACGCGACGATGCGCGCTGTCTTCAGAACGCGGTGGCCTTTGATCGGCTTGTCCTCGCGCGGCGCCAAAGCGAACTTGCACAGGAACGCGAAGATCGCCGCCACTGCGGCAACCGCCGCGCCCGCGACAGCGCCCGCCGCCAAAGCCGCCATGCCGGCCGCGAGCGCGATCAGGCCTAGTATGCCGTGACCCGCGTTCATCACTTGCTTGACCATCCGCTCGGCGCGGCCCTGGTCGAACGTCTTGAACGCGACCGGCGAGAGCACGAACGAGAACAACATGATCCAACCGAGCGAGGCGCCGGCGAGAATGATGGCGATGGCTTGCGCTGTAGCTTGCATGGGCCGCGCTTAACATGAGTCGGACGCGTTTCCGCGTTTCGGGCGCGTAAGGATGTGCGGCGTTACTTCTTCGCCGCGTCCACCAAGGCCTTGATCGCCCAGCGTTTCACGCGTCGGGCTTCCGCGTCGTCGACGCGCAGCACGTCCTTGAACACCAGCATCGCTTCCGTGCCCATCACCAACGCCAGCGCCTTGCGCAGCATGGCGAGATCGCCGGGTTTGAATTCCTTGCGCGCTGGCGCGAGCGCGGCGTCGATCAGCGGCGTGCGGCGGTTTTGGCGCGTGGGCGCGTCGGCTTCCGCCGCGCCATGCAGACTGCGTTGCAGCGCGTGCACCATCATCATCCGCAGCGCGCGCTCGTTGGCGAGCACCATATCGTGCATCGCCGTTTCCGCGTGCTGCAAACGCGCGACGGGATCTTCGCTTTTCTCGCCTGCGAACAGCTGCTCGGGCTCGGGCAAATTAATGTCGAGCGCCGCTTCCACGAGCAGCGCCTCGATGTTCGGAAAGTAGCGATAGGCCGTCGCCCGCGAGACGAGCGCGGCCTCAGCGACATCCTCCAAAGTCGGCGTCTTGCCGGCCGCCAGCAATTCGGACGCAGCGCGCAGCAATTGCTTGCGCGTGCGCATTTTCTGATTGGGGCGGCCGGTTTGGGTTTCGCTCATGCGGGCGGCAATTGTTGCTGAATGCTGGCGAGATCGACCCAGACTTGCTCGCGCTTGATGTCGCCATCGTGCGCGAACTCGACCACGTGCAGCAGGCGGAAATTCAGCGGCCGGCCCTTGCCGGCGATGCCGAACGGCATGCCGGGCGCTGTGCCTCGCCACATGGATTCATCGACCATGAAATTCGGGCCATAGAGCCGGCGCAAACTTTCGATCTTCCCGTCCGCGAGATCACCGAACAAAGCTTCGTAGAACGGCCGCGTCTGCTCGCGCCCATGCGACGGACCCAGCGGCCAGCCGACAATATCGTGCTCCACGTCGTCCGTGAGCGTGGCGAGCACGCCGGCGACATCGTCGCGCTGCTCGAACCCAAAATGCTCGTCCATCTTCCGGTCCATGTCCTGCGGCGTGAGCGCCATGGCGCAATCTCCTCATAAGATGAGGATACCATAATGAGACAATCGTCTCATTGCAAGAACAAAATCTCGTGATTGGACTGCTAGCAGCGCTGCGAGACGCCCACCGAATTGTCCGGATTGGTGATTTGCAGCGTGCTTTGGTCGATGATTGCGACGCGGAGTTCGAAAATGCCGCCTTGGCCCGCCATGATCAGACGGTTTTCGTTGAGCTGCCATTGGCCTTGCCCGCCGGTCGCCGCCATCACGAACGTGCCGTCGCCATTGAGGACCACTGGTGCTTTGCAATCGCCATTGTCGCCCCAGCTGCCGATCAGAAAGTCGACGCTCAGCTGATTTGCTGGCGCAATCTGAACTGCGCCTTTGTCGGATTGCGCGTTCGCGCCCGCCGCAAGCAGCGCCAACGCAACGGCCGTGATGATCGCTCTCATTGTCCGTCTCCCTTCAGCTTGCCGACGATGATGCTGTCGCGCACGCCGATGTGCGTTTTCCAATTCCCGCGCAGCAGGCCTTCGCGCTGAAAGCCTGCGCGCAGGAAGAGTGAGAGCGAGGAGGTGTTGTCCGGATCGATGTCCGCGCCGATGCGATGCAGGCTGAGCGCGTCGAAGCCGTGCTGCACGGCGAGCTGCAACGCCTTTGACGCGAGGCCGCGACCCGTTGCGTCCGGGCGCATGATGATGCCGATTTCGCCGACGCCCTCGCGCTCCACGAACAGCGCGATGCGCCCGAGCGCGTCGCCGCCATCTTCGGTGATCGCCCAGACATACGCGCCGTTCATGGCGAGCGTGTCGGCGATGTATTGGCGGGTTTCCTCGACGCTTGTATGCGCGGGGCTCGACCAATAGGTGTGCGTGGTCGCGTCGCCGTGCGCGGCGAACAAAGCTTCGGCGTCTGAGGGCAGCAGCGGGCGGAGAACGAGGTCAGGCGCGGTGAGGGTGGGCGTGGTCATGGCCCGCAGTGTAGCCGCGTTAGGCGCCCCGCTTCCAGATGGCGTGCGTCACGCGCGAACGGATCGCAAAGCCCATGCGCTCATAAAGTGCGATCGCGCCGGTATTGGCGGCGTAGACGTGGAGGAAGGGCGTCAGCCGATCATCCAGAATGCGCCCGCCCACGGCGCGCAGCAGAGCCTCGCCGTAACCGCGCCCGCGATAATCCGGGTGCGTGCAGAGCGCCGTGACCTCGGTGAAGCCGTCGAGCGCCAGCCGTTCGCCGCCCATCGCCACCAGACGCCCAGCGTCACGAATGCCGATGAAGCGGCCCATATTGTGCGTGCGCGCGCGGAACGGGCCGGGCTTCGTCAGCAGCGCCAGAGCCAACATCTCCGACGCGTCGGCGTCGCCGAGCGGGACGATGTCATGCGTTTGTCCGCCAGGCGGAAACGCGTTGAGCACCATCTGCACGCCTTGGAGCTGCGTCGCGGCGATACCAGCCGGCGCTTCCGGCGGCGCGACTTCGAGCAGCGAGATATCGCCGTCCGCCGGCACAAGCGCCGCGAGCGCTGCCGCGGCTTCGGCTGAAGCATCGCGCGCCGCCGCGAACGGGCTGACATCGGCGGGAAACGCGCGTGCTAGTTCGCCGCCGTTGGCGAAATGCTTCTGCCGGCTCGCGAGCGCGCTCCAGATTGGCTTGTCGAGCGGGTGGGTCATGGTTTGCTCATCAATGCTTCAATGGCTTGCATGGCGGCGGTGAGTTCCTTGCGCTCCGCGGCGCTCAAGCGCGCGAGCTGCGCTTCGGTTTGCGCGCGTTGGCGTACGTCGGTTTCGTTCACGGCGGCGATGCCGCTCGCTGTGAGCGTGAGATGAAACTGCCGGCCATCTTCGGCGCTCGCCTTGCGCGTCAGCAGCTTTTGCTTCTCGAACCGCGAAATCAGGCGTGAGAGATAGGCCGCGTCCAGATCGAGATCACGCACGATGTCGCTCGCCGTCAGGCCGGGCCGCTGGCGAATCTCGAACAACACGCGCATCTCGCCCAGCGAGAAATCACTGTCGAGAAACGTTCGCCGCAGCAAGCCAAGCTCGCGCGTATAGAACCGATTGAACCGCCGCAAGGCGGCAATGTCGCGATCCGATGGCGCGGGCATGATGGGATATTCGGACATTAGTTGATATTGTCAACTATCCGCTCAGTCATTCCGGGCGAGCGGAGCGGCATCCGGAACCCAGGGTCGTCAAGCGCGCCGTTTGCCCTGGGTTCCGGATGCCGCTCCGCGGCTCCGGAATGACTGATTAGCTAGCTTCCGCCTTCGCCCGCTCGCTCGCGCGCACTTTCACGCTTTCGCTCCGCAACTGCCCACACGCCGCGAGGATGTCGCGGCCGCGCGGGGTGCGGATGGGGGAGGAATAGCCGGCGCGGTTCAGCACTTCGGCAAATTTCTCGATCGTCTCCCAATCCGAGCACTCATACGGACTGCCAGGCCACGGATTGAACGGGATCAGATTGATCTTCGCCGGAATGCCGGCGAGCAGCTTCACCAGCGCCTTCGCTTCAGGAATCGAATCGTTGACGCCCTTCAGCATCACGTACTCGAACGTGACGCGCTTGGCGTTGCCGAGGCTCGGATACGTGCGGATCGCCGCGAAGAGTTCTTCGAGATTATATTTCTTGTTCAGTGGCACGAGCTGATTGCGCAGCTCGTCATTCGTCGCGTGCAGCGAGATCGCCAGCATCGCGCCCGTGCGCTCGCCCAATTCCTTGATCCGCGGCGCGACGCCGGCGGTGCTCACCGTCATGCGGCGGCGCGAAATCGAAATGCCGTCGCCGTCGGCGATCGTGGCGATGGCTTCGTCGACATTGTCGAGATTGTAGAGCGGCTCGCCCATGCCCATGAACACGATGTTCGTGAGCTTGCGGTCGCCGTCGTTGAGCGGGCGCTCTTGCGTCGGCCATTCTTCGAGCGCGTCGCGGGCGATCATCACTTGCAGTACGATCTCGGCGGCGGAGAGATTGCGCACCAGCTTCTGTGTGCCGGTGTGGCAGAAGGTGCAGTTCAGCGTGCAGCCGACCTGGCTCGACACGCACAGCGCGCCAGAGCGGCCGACGTCAGGGATGAACACGCATTCCGCCTCGGTGCCTGGCCCCAGCCGGATCAACCATTTGCGCGTGCCGTCCTTGCTCACTTGCTGCGTGACGATTTCCGGCCGCGCCAGCGTGTAGTGCTCAGCCAGCTTGGCGCGCAGCTCCTTGGCGACATTGGTCATCGCCGCGAAATCGGTGACGCCATAATGGTAAATCCAGCGCCACAGCTGCTCAGCGCGCATGCGCGCCTTCCCCGGCTCGACGCCGATGGCGACAAGCTTTTCCGCGAGCGCGGCCTTGGAGAGGCCTGCGAGGGAGGGAAGGGCGGGGTTCACGGTGCGGGTTATGGGGACGGCGGCGGCGCGGGGCAAGCGGGCACGCCTGCTAAATACGGTTACTGGGGCGTCTTACTCCGTCGTCGCTGGTGGTGGTGTCTTGGCGCGGCGGAGGTCGCGGAGTGTGATCAGCAGGGTCGACGCGATGATGATCAGCGAGCCGAGCAGCGTGATCGGCGTCGGCAGATCGCTGAAGACCACGCCGCCCACAATGATCGCGAACACCAGCCGCGTGTAGTCGATCGGCGCCATGGCGGCGGCGTCGCCCAGCTGCAGGCCCTTGATGCTGCAATATTGCGTCACCAGTCCGAGCACGCCCATCAGCGACAGCAGCACCGCGTCAATCGGCGTTGGCCAGCGCCAGGTGAGGATCGCGAACGGAACCGCGATCACGAAGCCAAGCACCGCCGCCCAGGCTGTCAGCGCCAGCACCGTGTGATCGCGCGACATGAATTTCACGCCGGTGACGGTGAGCGCGAAGATCGCCGCTGACGCCAACGCCGCCACCGCTGGCCAGCCGAGTTCCATGTGCGCCGACGGCCGCAGGATCAGCAGCACGCCGCCAAAGCCAACGAGCGTCGCGCCAAGCCGCCACGCGCCCACCTTCTCGCCCAGCAACACGATCGCCAGCGGGACCATCCAGAGCGTGCGCGTGAACGAGAGCGCGTTGGCCTCCGCCAACGGCATGTGCTGATACGAGTAGAATGCCAACGTGATGGCGATCGCCGTGCCGATCGCGCGCGCGCTCAACAGGCCGAGCCGGTTGGTGCGCAACAGGCCGACAGGATCGCGCAGGATGATCGGCGCGAGCACGATTAGGCCCGCCGCCTGGCGATAGAAAAGCTGCAGCGCCGGAGAATAGCCGTCGCCCAGATATTTGATCAGCGACGTCATCGCCGTGAACGTGAGCGCGGCGCCCAGCATCCAGAGCGCGCCTTGCAGATTGTCGGAGGGCCGCGTGATCGCGGCGGGCGGAGACATGGAGCCAGTGTGCGACGCGCCGGCGCCTGACTGCAAGCGCGGAGCAATATGGACCGCCGGCGTCCCGCCGGCATGCGCTGGTGTTAGCCGGCGAGGACGCCGGCGATCCATATTATTTGCGGCGCGGCGTCTCACTCATCTCCGGCGCCGGCCCGCCCGGCATGATCGGCCGCGCCGGATACCCGCCAAGCGCGAGCAGGCGGTCATACATCACCAGCGCGCCGGCGAGGCCGACATTGACGCAGAACTTGGTCGGGATCTTCACCACGTGCTTGCAGCGCGAGAGCAGTTCCGGCGATAGCGACCCGCGCTCGCGCCCGAGCACATAGGCCGCCGCTTGCGGATGCTGAAACCGCGGCAGCTCAACCGCGTCGTCGGTCAATTCTACGCCCACCAACGCGCAGCCCTTGGGCAGTTTCATCTCGTCGATATTCGCCCACGGATAATAGGGCACGTGATCGAAGCTGCGCGACGTATCGGAATTGTACGCCTCGCGCACTTTCGGGTGCGCGTTGATGGTGAAGAAGAAGCTCGCACCGAACGCATGCGACGTTCGCATCAACGCGCCAAGGTTCATCGCCTTGGAGATCTCTTCCGCGCCAATGCCGAAATAACCGCGCATCAGAGAAAGCGGCGCAGCAATCCGGTGCGATTGCAATTTTCGTACGGGCCGCCTGGCGCACCGGTGAGCGAGGCGCCATCGGCTTCGCTGTAGGTCACGGTTCCGTTCGAATAGACGCCGTCGCCGGTTGGCGAGAGATAGTGTGTTTGCCCGGAGGCGAACACTTCGACATTGCCGGCCGCGTAGCGCAGGCTGAATTCCGTGTCGCCATCGCAACGCCAGCTCAGCCGTTCGCCTTCGCGCAAGCCGTGCGCGGAAGAGCAGGCGGCCAGGGTGGCGAGCGAAGCGAGAAGAACGAGCGTGCGTTTCATATTGTCCTCGAATTTTCCTCCCCCGTTTACGGGGGAGGTGGCGAGCGTAGCGAGCCGGAGGGGGTGCGTCAGCCCACTTCCCCCTCAGTCATCGTGCTTTCGCACGCTGAAAGCTCCCCCGTAAACGGGGGAGCAGTTTCGCTAGCGCCGGCAGCCGGTGTACGGCCCGCCGGCGGCGCCGTTGAGCGAGGCTTGGCCGCCCTGTTCCCAATACTCGACGGAGCCGTTCGAGTAGCGCGCGCCCGAGCCTGCTTGCACGTGCGGCAGGTTGTAGACCTGCCCGCCCGCGAACACTTCCGCCGAGCCGTTGGTTTTGATGCGCGCCGAAAACGCCGCGCCGTTCGGGCAGCGCCAATCGGAGCGTGGGCCCATATTGCCGCCGCCGGTGCTGGCGCAGGCGGCGAGGAAAACCAGAGCGACGAGGGGGATCAGAGCTTTCATGGGATCACCTGAAGGTTTTGACGTCTCTGACGCCGGAGGAGGTCGCGACGCCACGCTTCATGCCTTGGCTGATGAATGGGGTGGCGACATGGCCGTTGGCGTCAACGGCGATCAAGCCGCCCGAGCCGCCGAGTTGCCTCACATCATTGAGCGCGCCGTCCGCCGCTTGCGCGAGCGATGCGCCAGCATAAGCGATACGCGCAGCGACATCCGCTGCGGTGACGGTGCGCATGAAATATTCGCCGAGGCCGGTGCACGAAACCGCCGCGCGCTGATCTGCCCAGCAGCCGGCGCCGATGATCGGGCTATCGCCCACGCGTCCCGGCAGCTTGCCGCCAAGCCCGCCGGTGCTCGTCGCCGCGGCGAGACGGCCGTTTGAGTCACGCGCGACCGCGCCGATGGTGCCGCCGCCCGGCAAGCCTGAGGCTGCTGCTTTGTAATACGTGCTCGGATCTTCAACGCGCGCGGCGTTCTGGCTCGCCGCGAATTGCGCTGCGCCTTGGCCTGCGAGCAGCACATGGCTCGTGTGCTCCATCACCGCGCGCGCGACTTTGATCGGCGAGACGTAGCCCACCAGCGCCGCAACCGCGCCGGCCTTGCGCGACGGCCCATCCATGATCGCCGCATCGAGCTCAACCACGCCATCGCTGTTCGGCGCTGCGCCCTTGCCGGCGACATGCAGGCCGCACGCCTCCAACGCCTCCGCCATTTGCGTCACCACATCTAGCGCGCTCTCGCCGCGCTCCAGCATCGCCGCGCCCTGCGCGAGCAGGTCGGCCATGTGCGCTTCTTCTTGTGCGTACAAGCGCTCGGCGATCGTGCCGGCGCCGCCGTGCAATGCGAGCGCCCAGATCATGGCTTATTGCGTCGCTGGCGGCGTTGGCGGGGCGTCGCGTTTCTTGCCAAGCAGAAATCCTTCTCGCCAGCCGACATAGAGCCCAATCAACGTCGCAGTCGGGATGAACCCGTCCACCTGTTCTGTGAAATCGGCAAGCTCGCCGAGATAGAGCAGGCCCGCCGGACCCCAGAGCAGCACCAGCACCGCCGTACCGACGCCCTCCTGCACGGTTCCAATCAGAGGCACCCTGCCCAGCGTAGCGTCCGCAACGTCAATCGCGAGCGACAGCGCCAAACGCAGATAGAAGCCGGTGCGGGTCATAGATTCAGTTTGAACCTTCGGCGCGCGGGCGGCTAGGTGTTGGGCATCGAAAACGCCGGCTTGAAGGTGACGAAAATGAAAGCGCTGATGTCCACACGGGTAGGGCCGCCCGAAAGTCTGGAATTGGTGGACGTCGCCGAGCCTGTCGCCGGAGAGGGCGAGGTGGTGATCGCGGTGAAAGCCGCCGGCGTGAACTTCCCGGACGCGCTCATCATCGAGGACAAGTACCAGTTTAAGCCCGAGCGGCCATTCGCGCCCGGTGGCGAGGTCGCGGGCGTGATCGACAGCGTCGGCGCCGGCGTGACGCACGTGAAGGTCGGCCAGCGTGTCATCGGTTCGTCGGGCTGGGGCGGTTATGCGCAGAAGATCAAACTGCCCGCCGCGCGCGCAATGCCGATCCCGGACGCGATGCCGTTCGACGAAGCGAGCGCCTTCATTCTTACCTACGGCACGTCGTACTACGCACTGAAGGATCGCGGCGTGCTGAAAGCCGGCGAGACGGTGCTGATCCTGGGCGCCGCGGGCGGCGTCGGCGTCGCGGCAATCGAACTTGCGAAAGCCATGGGCGCGCGCGTCATCGGCGCGGTGTCGAGCGAAGATAAGGCCGCGTTCGCGAAAGAGTGCGGCGCGGATGGCACGGTGGTCTATCCGCCGGGCGCGTTCGCGAAAGAGCAATCGAAGGCGCTCTCGGAAGCGTTCAAGACCGCGACCGGCGGCGGCGCGGATGTGATTTACGACGCCGTCGGCGGCGATTATTGCGAGCCGGCATTGCGCGCCATGAATTGGAACGGTCGCTATCTCGTCATCGGCTTCCCGGCCGGCATCCCGACGCCGCCGCTCAATCTTACTTTGTTGAAGAGCAGCTCCATCGTCGGCGTGTTCTGGGGCGCAAGTGTCGCGCGTGAGCCGAAGCTGCACGAACAGAACGTGCGCGACCTGTTCAAGCTCTATGGCGAAGGCAAAATCCGTCCGCGAATTTCCAAGCGCTTCCCGCTGGCCGAAGGCGGCAAGGCGATACGCTCGCTGATGGATCGCACCGCGACGGGCAAGCTCGTCGTCACCATAGACTGACGCGCGGCGTCATTGCGAAGCAAAATTTCGTCCGCACCTGCATCCGTAAGCGGATGCGGCGGCGGTAGAGCCGCGTGTCTTGTTGGAGAATTTGCATGAAACGTCGATCATTGCTTGCCGCACTTGGGGCTATCTTGCTCAGCGCCTGCGCCAGCTACGAGGCCGGCCGCCAAGTGGCGATTGCGGAGACGCAAGCGGAGAACGCCGCGCTCTCGCGATTTGAATCGCCGCGCATGAGCGTCGTTGTGCGCGGTCACGGCCAGGACGTGATCCTGATCCACGGCATGAACTCGCATCGCGAAATTTGGGAGACGACGGCGGACGCGCTGGACGATCGCTATCGCGTGCATCTCGTCCAGATCAACGGCTTCGCCGGCTTTGAGCCGGAGGGCAATGCCGAGGGCCCGGTGTCAGCGCCCGTGGCCGAAGAGATCGCGCGCTATATCAGCGAAAACAATCTGCGCCGCCCGGCGGTGATCGGCCATTCGATGGGCGGCACGATCGGGCTGATGCTCGCCGCGCGCCATCCTGATGCGGTGGGTAAGCTGATGGTCGTCGACATGTTCCCGTTCCTCGGCGCCATGTTCGGCGCGCAGACAGGCGAAGCGGCGGCGCCGATCGCCGATGGCGTGCGCGCGCAAATGCTGGCGGCGCCGGCGCCGGTGCGTCAGCAAATGATCACGCAGACGATCGAAACCATGGTCGCGACGGAATCCGCGCGTCCGCGTCTCGTGCAGCATTCGATGGACAGCAATCTCAATGTCAACGCCAACGCGTTCCGTGAACTGATCGCCACCGATCTGCGCCCGGAGATCGCCGCCATCCGTGCGCCGCTCAAAGTACTCTACGTGATCCCGCCGCAAGCGCCGATCACGCCGACGCAATATGATGCGTATTTCCACGCGTCCTACGCCGCCGCGCCGCAAGCGCAGCTGGTGAAGATTGAGAACAGCCGCCACTTCATCATGATCGACCAGTTCGATGTGTTCATGGGCGAGGTGAACGGGTTTCTGGCGCAGTGACTCACCCCTCCCCCTTGCGGGGAGGGGCCGGGGTGGGGGTGCGGGCGGTGCTCTTTCGGATAGAGCGCCGCCGTCACCCCGCCCCCAACCCCGCCCGCAAGGGGCGGGGAGTCGCTAGCGCGCTTGGAAGCCCGCCAAGACCTCGCAGACCCACCGCGCCGCTGTGAGCGCGGAGATCGACGCAACATCCAAGCTCGGATCAAACTCCGTCAAATCCACGCTCCGCACCTTCGGGTGTGCGCAGATCAGCCGCGTCGCGTTGAAGAAGTCCTGCGGGCTCAGACCGCCTGGCCGCGCACCTGGCGCGCCCGGCATGTGGCCGCGCTCGACAACATCAATGTCGAAATCGACATGGATCACATCAACGCGTGAGGCGAGTCTCTCCAGCGCATTCGCCGCGATCGCCGCCAAGCCTTGCGCGCGGCACGCTGCTGCGGTGGCGACATAGATGCCCGCCGCCTTCGCTTTCTCGTGCGCCTTCTTCGTGTTGGCGAACGGCAGCAGCCCGATCTGCGCGATATGTGCGCCGGGTAGGCCGTCTTCGAGTAGCGCTTGGATCGGGTTGCCGTTGGTCAATCCGCAATCGGTGTCGCGCAGATCAAAATGTGCGTCGAGCGTCAGCACGCCGACGCGCTTGAGTGTCGGATCGAGCGCATGCGCAGCTGGACGCGTGACCGCGTTGTTGCCGCCAAGCAGAATTGTGAGCTTGTGATCCTGCGTCAGCGGCGCGAGGCGTTCGACGATCGGCGCCAGCGCCTCCGCCGGCTGCAACCCTTCAACGCTGACGTCGCCATCATCGAAAATGCGCAGCGTTGAGAGGTCCGTCTCGGTTTCGAGATCATAGGTGCTCATCCGTTTCATCGCCGCGCGCACCGTCTCCGGCGCGAGATCGCAACGGCCCGGACTGATCGAGCCCAAGCCCAAAGGCGCGCCGAGCAGGGCGATCGGCGCGGAGGCGTCCTGGCTCAGCAAGTCGGCGGCGGAGAACCAGGAGCGGCAATCGGAGTCGGAGGTCATGTGTCGTCATACGCTTCCCCTCCCCTTGAGGGGAGAGGGTAGGGGCGGGGTGATGCGCGACGATTGTCGTTTCGCGGCGCACTGACGCACGACGTTCTTGCAACTGAGGTTCACCCCGCCCCCCAACCCCCTCCCCTCAAGGGGAGGGGGTGCTATGAAGGACCATGTTCGACACGCTCTGGATCGACTGCAACATCGCCACGATGGCCGAAGGCGGCGCGCCCTATGGCGCGATCAGCAATGGCGCGCTGGGCGTGAAGGACGGGCGCATCGCCTATGTCGGCAAGCGCGTCGATCTGAAGGATGAAAGCGCGCGCGAAACGCGCCGCTGCGACGGCGGCTGGATCACGCCGGGGTTCGTCGATTGTCATACGCACCTCGTGTTCGGCGGCGATCGCGCGCGCGAGTTCGAAATGCGTTTGCAAGGCGCCACCTATGAAGAGATCGCTCGCGCCGGCGGCGGGATTGTCTCCACGGTCGCCGCGACGCGTGCGGCGACGAAATACGCATTGATCGAAAGCGCCGCCAAGCGCTTGCGCGGGCTCACGCGTGAAGGCGTGACGACCGTCGAGATCAAATCCGGCTACGGCCTCGATCTCGAAACCGAATTGAAGCAACTCGAAGCCGCCGGCGCGCTGGCGTCGCGCGAACGTGTGCGGGTGCGGCGCACGTTTCTGGGCCTACACGCGCTGCCGCCTGAATTCCGCGAAGATCGCGCCGCTTACGTGCAGCTCGTCGCCGATGTGATGATCCCGGCCATCGCTGCGTCTGGCACGGCGGACGCCGTCGATGCCTTCTGCGAGAATATCGGTTTCACGGCGGAGGAGGTGGATTACGTGTTCTCGGCCGCACGCGCGAACGGGCTCGATGTGAAGCTGCACGCCGAACAGCTCAGCAATCAACACGGCGCCACGCTCGCCGCGCGCTACAAGGCGCTGTCGGCGGATCATCTCGAATATCTCGACGATGCTGCCATCGCCGCCATGGCGGAGGCCGGCACGGTCGCGGTGCTGCTTCCGGGTGCGTTCTACTTTCTGCGCGAAACCAAGCTGCCGCCGATCGACGCCCTGCGTCGCGCCGGCGTGCGCATGGCGGTGGCGAGCGATTGCAATCCTGGCACCTCGCCGATGACGTCGCCGCTCGCCGCGCTCAACATGGCATGCACGTTGTTCCGGTTGACGCCGGAAGAAGCGCTCGCCGGCATCACCCGCGAAGGCGCGCGGGCGTTGGGTTTGCTCGACGAGATCGGCACGCTTGAGGTCGGCAAAGCCGCGGATCTGGCAGTGTGGGACGTGGGCTCGCCGGCGGAGCTCAGCTATTGGCTCGGCGCGCCGCTCTTGCGTGAGCGCGTGTTCGCCGGCGCCGTCACACCATAACCGCCGCTGACCACACGATCCCCGTCACGATCAGCACCTGCGCCGCGGCGTAAGTCCACCACACCACAGGCGCAGTGATCCGGCGTTGCGGCGCGTCCGGCGCCAAGCGGAACAGCTCCGCGCTCAGCACGAAATCGCTCACCACGAACGAGAGCGCGCCGAGCATGCCCGGCCAGCCGGCCCAGGGCAGCCACATCGCCATGCACGCCATCGCCGTGATGGCGATCGCATAGGGCACGACGCCAAGCGCCATCCAGCCGAGTTTCGGTCCCATCCAGATGAGGAAGCCGAGCGTGGTCGCGACGATCAGGCCCATCATCAGATAGCGCGGCCACAGCGGCGAACCGTCGGGCGCCAGCATCCAGAGCGCGAAGAAGATGAAGGCGTACAGGAGCTGCGCGAGCAGGAAGGCGAGGATGCCGAGCGGCAGCGTCCACTTTTTGTCGAACGCCAGGAAGAAATCGCCCGCCGCGCAAAGCGCCAACGCCAGCACAATCGGCGCGCGCGTTTCGATCGTGAGGAACGCGATCGCCAGCAAGCCGACAAAGCCGGTCTTCACCAAAGCCCGAAGCAGGGTGGGCTGTTTGTCGAGGAAATAAAGCCCGTACGCCGCCGCGCAGGCGATGCCTAGTCCGGCAAGAATCCAAAACGCCGGACCAAATTCCATCAATCTACCCCCTTCGATTCTGCCGCCGTTCAGGTGACAGTGCTTTAATCAGGGCAAGGCTGTAAGGGGAAGTCCATGCGTCGGGCGGGTTTGGCGGGTCGTCTCAGGATTTTGGCGGCGGCGTCCGCTCTGGCGATGATGGCGGCGTGCGCAACACCCGTGCCGTTGACGCCGGAGCAGATCGAGGCGCAAGCGTGGGCGTCCGCGCAGCAGACCAATACGCCTTACGCATACGAAGAATATATCCGCCTCTATGCCGGCGGCCCGCGCACGTCGGAAGCCAATGCGCGCATCGCCAGCCTGATGAGCGCCGAGCGCGCGGCTTGGGCGCGTGCCGATCAGATCGACACCGAAGCCGGGTACGAGGATTATCTGCGCCTCTATCCTTGGGGCGCGAACGCCACCGCCGCCGATGATCGCCGCGGCGTGCTTGCCGCGCCGCGTCTGATCGCCGAGGAGCGCGCATTCTGGAACGAAGTGCGCGGCGCCGACGTGATCCAGGCGTATCAGGACTATATTGAGCGCTACCCGAACGGTCCGAACGCCATCGCGGCGCAGCGTCGCCTCGATTATCTCTGGACGACGGATCAGGGCGCATGGTTGCGCGCGCAGCAATCAAACTCGCCGGGCGCGTTCGCGGATTTCTTGCGCGCGTATCCGCGCTCGCCGTTTGCGTTCGAGGCGCGCCAAGCGCTCGACGAGTTCGCGCGGCGTGACGACTACGCGTGGGACAATGCCCGCCGCCGCGACAGCGTGCGCTATTACGAAGATTATCTGCGCGACTACCCGGACGGTTTGCATCGCCGCGACGCCGAGCGGCGCATCTACGCGCTCAATCAGCAGGATTTCACGGCCTGGTCGCGCGCGCGCGGGCAGGACAGCATCACCTCCTACGAATTGTATCTGAGCCAATTCCCGGATGGTCGCTCGTCGCCGGAAGCGCGCGAGCGCCTGCGCTATCTGCGTGCGCAGCAAAGCGCGCCGCCTCCTCCGCCACCTCCGCCCGCGACGCGCCCGCCGCCGCCACCGCCGCCGCCAAACACGCAACCGCCGCCGCCTCCGCCGCAGAATGGTGGACCGCGTCCGCCGCGTGGGGGAGGCCAGCAACAGCCTCCGCCACCGCCGCCGCCCGTCGTGTCGCCTCCGCCACCACCGCCGCCGGCCGCGCCACCACCGCCACCACCACCGCCACCACCACCGCCACCGCCACCGCCACCGCCACCGCCACCGCCACCGCAAGCGGACGAACCTCAGCGCCCGGATCTGCGCGACACGGTCGACGAGCCGCGTTGACGCACTGACGCTGCGCAAAGTTGCGTCGCGGTGCAGCCGGCTTACAAAGCCACGCAAACCCGCCTGGGTTCTTGGTTTTGGTTATTGGTTTTGGTGTTGGAGGAAGACATGCGTCTATCGGCTGATGTAGCGGCAGTGATCACAGGGGGCGCGTCGGGCCTCGGTTTGGCGACGGCGAAAGCCCTGCGCGCGCAAGGCGTGAAGGTGGCGCTGTTCGATCGCGACGAAGAACGCGGCAAGGCCGCCGCCGCCGAGATCGGCGCCACTTATTGCAAAGTTGACGTGACGAGTGACGAGAGTGTGGACGCGGGCTTTGCCGCCGCGCGCGCCGCCAACGGCCAAGAGCGTATCCTGGTGAATTGCGCCGGCGTCGGCAACGCGATCAAAACCGCGAGCCGCTCGCGCGAGACCGGCGAGATCAAGCATTTCCCGACCGACCTGTTCAACATGGTCATCCAGATCAATCTGATCGGCACCTTCCGCTGCATCGCAAAATCGGCGGCCGGCATGCTGACGCTCGATATGCTCGAGGGCGAGCGCGGCGCCATCGTCAACACGGCGTCCGTCGCGGCTGAAGATGGCCAGATGGGGCAGGCGGCGTATTCCGCGTCGAAGGGCGGCGTTGTCGGCATGACGCTGCCGATCGCGCGCGATCTCTCCGGCGAAGGCATTCGCGTCAACACCATCCTGCCAGGTATCTTCGAAACGCCTTTGATGATGGGCGCGCCGGAGAAGGTGAAGGAAGCGTTGGCGGCGAGCGTGCCGTTCCCGAAGCGTCTCGGGAACCCGACCGAATACGCATCTCTCGCACTCGAAATGATTCGCAATCCGTACTTCAACGGCGAGGATGTGCGCCTCGATGGCGCGATCCGCATGGGTCTCAAGTAACCTCGAATCATCAAAAAGCCCGGTTTTCCGGGGTTTTCGCGCCACACTCCCCCGGGGTGTGGCGCTTTTTCTGCGCAAAACCCGCTGAAACGCCGCGTTTTCTCGTTGCGACTCGTAGCGCTTGATGTATGGGAATCCGCGCCGAGCCGCGAAAACCCGCTAAAAATGCGGCTTTTTGGCTGGTTCGGCGCGATCGTGGTCAACGCTCTTTCAAGAAATGACTGGCATTTCTCGTGTGCCGACGGAGAAAACGAGCCCATCAGAGGCAAGCAATCTCCGGCGGACCGTTGAGTTAAACACACGACAACCTTTGAAAAGGGAACACGCAAATGGCCCGTAAAGTAGCGAAAAAAGCAGCAAAGAAGGCGCCGGCGAAGAAGTCGGCCGCGAAGAAGACGAAGGCAGCCGCTCCGGCCGCGAAGGCCGTGAAGGTCACCGCCGTCGCCGGCAAGACCGTGACGGCGAGCGCGCTGCTCCAATCCGTCGCCGACCACCTCGGCGTCAAGAAGAGCGAAGCCAAGGCGATGGTCGAAGGCTACACCGATGTGGTGAAGGCCTACGTCATGAAGGGCTCGAAGGTGAAGATCGGCGATATCGGCATGATCATGATCCGCGCCCGCAAGGCGCGCATGGGCCGCAACCCGCAAACGGGTGAGCCGGTGAAGATCAAAGCGTCGAAAAAGCTTGCGTTCCGCCAATCGGCGGTGATGAAGGCGCAAGTGATGGGCGGCCGCTAAGAGCGGCGCCAGTTCACGACGCTGAACTGAACAAACCTTTCGAGGTTGTCGGAGACGGCCGGTGCGTTGAGCGCCGGCCGTTTTCGTTTGCGTGACCTGCGTCGCATCGGCGGGCCTGTGCACGAACTACAAGGAGCATGCGTTGAGGGACGCTTCTTGGAGGCATCATCATGCCGAAGCTCACATACGCCGCCCTTGCTCTCTTCTCAGCACTCACGCTGTTCGCTGGCCCCGCCGAAGCGCAGACTTGGCGCGGCGAAGTTCTCGGGCCCCGCGCCAGCGTTCGCGCACCGGACATACGTCTGGCGCCGCAGCCGCGCTTCATCGTCACGGCGGAACGGCTTTACGCCAACAACGAAACCGGCCCAGACTGGCCGGGCTCGGACGAGGTCTACATCGTCTTCGGCAATCGGCAGCTCAACAAGTTCGGCTACTCGACCCAGTTCGGCGATTTCGACACCGGCGAAACCAAGAGCTTCCCGCGCGGCCGCTGGTGCCTCGCGCCATTGTTTGAGCCGATCTACCAGAACGGCGGCGACCTCTACGGCTACCAATGCCAATCCGGCGGCATCGGCGGGCCGTTCAATTTCGAAGTTCGCCTATTCGAGTCCGATCATTCGTGGACGCCGTCGGCGTGCCTGGTGAACGATCTGCCGCCAGGTGTTGAATGCCAGGACGATCTGATCGGAGGGCGCACCATCAGCTATTCGCGCGAGGAATTGATCGCCGCTATGCCGCGCGTCGGCGATCACGTGACCGAGTCCGCCCGCCTCGGCGGCTACACCTTCACCTGGCGCGTCGAACGCATCCCCGACAGCGGCACGCCGCCCGTGATCAACTAGGCGCTCGAACCAGAGACCAAAGAAGGGCCGTCACGCGCGGCCCTTCGCTTTGCTCAAACCACCAATACCTCGCGCGCATGGCGCAATGTTGCTGTGGTGGTTTCGATGTCGGCGGCGTCGAAATGGTGGGCGTAGTCGGCCGATGCGCGCAGGAACAGTTTCGTCATGTCGTCGAAATGCTTGCGGCCTTTCTTGCTCACTTGCACCAGCGCCGAACGCTTGTGCTTGGGGTTCTCGATCAGCTCGACGAAGCCTTTCGCGTGCAGATGGTTCACGATCGTCTGGCAGTGCTGACGTGACACGGGGCGCGAGCGGGCGATCTCGGGCACCGTGTGCGGGCCTTCGCGGATCAGCGTTTTCATCACGCCCCATTCGCCGCCGGCCTGCGCGAAGCCGCCGATCGATTGCGTTATCGCCTCGATGCGAAAATAGGTTTCGATGGTGGCGACCGCGAATTCGAGCACGGCCTCGGGCGTCGGTTTACGTAGCGGCTTTTTCACTTGACAATCCACTTGTCAAAAATGACAACTTGCTTGTCATTATGGGGATACGCCTATGCGCGCGTCAATGTGGGCCGCTGAACCTTGCCGCAAGCCGGAGTGCCAATTCGGCGATCCGCAGGGTTTGATGGGCTTCGCGGCGCTGACGGCGATGGCGTTGAAGAATGGCGTCCAGAACCGCGCCGCGCTCGACGCCCTCGATATCCGCCCCGGCGATAGCGTGATCGAAATCGGCTGCGGCCCGGGCGTCGCGCTGCGCGAAGCGCTGCGGCGCGTCGGCAAGGGCGGCTTCGTCGCCGGCATCGATCAATCCGCCACCGCCGCGCACTATGCGGCCCACAGCGTGCACTCGCACGTGCTGAAGGGGCGGGCGATCACCATGCGCGCGGGCGCGGACGATCTGCCGTTCCGCGATAGTTTCTTCGATCGCGCCTTCGCCGTGAACACGTTCCAATTCTGGCCCGATCCGGCGCGTGCGCTGCGCGAGATCGCCCGCGTGCTGGCGCCGGGCGGCCGGCTGGTGATCACGCAACGCGCCTCGCATAATTCTGGCGGCGGGCTGGAGCGTATCGCGCAGGCGTGCGCGCTGCTCAAAGCGCAAGGCTGGCATTTGCTGGATGAACGCGCGACGCCTGATGGCTCACGTCTGATTGCCGTCAGCATCGTCGCCGAGCGGCCGGACTGAGATGTGGGTCGAAGCGTCATGGGCGGTGCTGGCGCTGATCCACGCGCCGCCATCGGCGGCGACGTTTCTGCCAAGCCTGCGGCGTAAGCTTTATGGCGGGATTGATGAGAGCGGACCGCTCGGGATCATCCTGATCCATCGCGGCGTACTGTTTCTCGCGGTCTTCGCGGCCTGTGTCTTCGCGGCGTTCAACACGGACGCGCGTGAGGTGGCGAGCGTCGTCACCACGATCAGCGTCGTCGGCTTCCTGCTTGTCTATCTCAGCGCAGCGCCGGCAAGCCGGCGTCCGCTGCGCAACGTTGCGGCAGCGGACGCGATCGGCCTCGTTCCTCTGGCGATCGTGCTGTTCGACGCTTGGAGCGCCTAGCGCGCCATCTCGTACATGAAGTCGACATACGCCATGGTCGCGCCGGTGAGGCCCATGACGCGTGGGTTCGAGCTGTCGATCACGAAATACTCGTCCGGCGCATGCGCGCCGCCGCCGTGACCAAGGCCAAACTGCGCCGCCGGCAATGAAAGCGGCGCAGCGGTGAATACCGAACCCGGCCACGAGCCTGCCGAGCGCGGATTGAGGCCGGCCGTGATGCCCAAGCTGCGGCACACCGCGAGTTCCGCTTGCACGATGCGGCTGTTCTCTTCCGTCTCCGTCGGGTCGTAGCCGCCGGTGACGTTCACCTGCACATCCGTGAAGCCCTTCGCATCGAGGTGCGCGCGCAATTTGCGTTCGGCTTCGGCCCGCGTTTGGTTCGGCACCAAGCGCAGATCGAGCTTCGCCGTGCCGCTGCCAGGCAGGATGGTTTTGCCACCCGGACCCGTGTAGCCGGCGACGAGGCCTTCGATGTTCACGGTCGGCTGCGAGGCGAGGCGCTCAAGCGCTTGCTGCCAGGGCAGATCGTCGATGAAACGCGGCACGCCCATGCGGCGCTTCCACTGTTCTTCGCTGGTGTTGTTGGCTTGGCGCTGGATCAGCACGCGCTCGCGATCGGTGAGTGGGCGCACGTTCTCGAACCAGCCTTCGATCGCCGGGGTGTTGCCGTCCGGCGTCACCAGCGTCTGCAGTGCGGCGACGAGGCGCCAGACGGGTGAATCCACCATCGCCTTGTTGCTGGAGTGAATGTCGCGCACCGGGCCACGGCCCCAACGTTCGCCGCTGGCGATCAGTTCGCACTCGATCACGCCCTTGGCGCCGAGTGTCAGCGTGACGTTGCCGGTCGACGGATCCTGCGAGGCCGATGGAATGAAGATGCCTTGCGCACGCGCGAGCGCGGCGTTGACGTTCGGCTTGGCGATCGCCTGGTGGAAGTTCGGCGAACCGACTTCTTCTTCGCCCTCGGCGACGAGCACGAGGTTCACCGGCGGCTGACGCCCCGCGGCGCGCAGCGCGTGCAGCGCGCTCAGGAACGCCATCTCTGGGCCCTTCTGGTTCACTGCGCCACGGCCGACAACGACGCGGCCAAAGCCTTGCCGATCCATCACACGCGCTTCGAGCGGCGGCGCCAACGTCCATTCCGCCGGATCGTATTGCTTCACGTCGTACATGAAATAGATGCCGAGCGTCTTCGCCGCGCCGACATCCCAGGTCGCGAACACGACAGGGGAGCCGTCCGTCTGCACGATCTCGGTGGTTTGGAAGCCCGCGTCGCGCGCGAGCCGCTCCATGTATTGCGCGCCTTGTTGGACGTTGAGGCCTTCGGCGCAGATCGTCGGGTTGCGGATCCAATCCTGCAGCCGCGCGACGGATTCATCCTTGCCGGCATCGACAGCGCGCTGCAGCGCGCGCCGGTTCGGCGTCGCGGCGTTGGCTTCGCCTGGGATCATCGCCAGCGGCGCAAGCGCGGCCGCGCCCGCCATGATATTGCGGCGGTTGGTCTTTAGTTCGTCTGTCATGATGATCCCTCCACTTGGCGCGTTAGAGGTACGGCTCAAGCGAATAGAAGCGCAAGAACTCTTCCCCCGTTTACGGGGGAAGTGTCATGCGCGAAGCGAATGACGAAGGGGGCAGTACGCGACGCACCCCCTCAGTCTTCGCGCTTCGCGCTCAGCCAGCTCCCCCGTAAACGGGAGAGCATTTATTGCGGTTTGGCGCTGTTGGCGGCCATCTGCGCGATCACGACGCCGACCGTCATCACCGCGAGCCCCAGGGCGCGCATCATATCGATCGGCTTATGCGGCGCGCCGAAGAGCGCGAAATGGTCGATCATCGCGCTTGAAACAATTTGTCCGGCGACCACCAGCATCACCGCGTTGCCGACGCCGAAGCGCGGCGCGAGATAGGTGATCGACAGCAGATAGAACGCCATGCCGAAGCCGGCGACCAGTTGGAGCGGCGTTGCTTGCTTGAGTTGTGCGAGCGAAAAGTTCGCGCCGCCGCTGAGCAATGTGAACGCCAGCACCATCGCGAACGCGCCGCCGACGACGATCAGCGACGCCGCCTGCGGATTGTCCCACGTCCGCCCGAGCGCGCCGGACAGCGCGGCCATGATCGGGATCAAAATGCCGGCGACCAGCGAAAGCGCGGCGTAGCCGACGAGCGTTTGACTTGTCACTGAAAGCCCGCGACGGCGTGGGGAATATAGGGCGCCTCGAGCGCGGCGATTTCTTCGGCGCTGAGCTTCACCTCAACCGCGGCCGCGGCGTCGGCGATGTGCTCCGGCTTCGTCGCGCCGACGATTGGCGAACTCACGCCCGGCTTTGCCAGCAGCCAGGCCAAAGCGATCTGCGCACGGGGCAAGCCGCGCGCGGCGGCGATCTCACCAACCTTGTCGATCACCAGGCGGTCCGCGTCTTGCGTCTTCTTGTAGAGAAAGGCGCCGAACTTATCCGTCTCGCTGCGATTGGTGGCCGCGTCTGGCGCGCGGGTGAGGCGTCCGCGTGCGAGCGGGCTCCACGGGATCATGCCGATGCCCTGATCCACGCAGAGCGGCGCCATTTCGCGCTCTTCTTCGCGATAGAGCAGGTTCAAATGGTTCTGCATCGAGACGAACCGCGTCCACCCATTGGCTTTCTGCAGCGCCAGCATCTGCATGAATTGCCACGCCCACATCGACGAAGCGCCGATGTAACGCGCCTTGCCGGCCTTCACGACATCATGCAGCGCTTCCAGCGTCTCTTCGATCGGCGCTTCATAGTCGAAGCGATGGATTTGGTAGAGATCGACATAATCGGTGCCGAGCCGGCGCAGGCTATGATCGATCTCGGTCATGATCGCTTTGCGCGATAAGCCTTTCCCGTTCACGTCGCCCTTGCGCATTTCGCCATGCACCTTGGTGGCGATAACGATTTCGTCGCGCTTGGCGTATTCCTTCAGCGCACGGCCCGTGACCTCTTCGCTCGCGCCGTCGGAATAGACGTTCGCCGTGTCAAAGAAATTCACGCCGGCTTCGATGGCTTGCTTGAAGAACGGCTTGCTCTGCGCCTCGTTGAACGACCACGGGTGCGAGCCCTTGGTCGGATCGCCATAGCTCATGCAGCCGAGACAGACGCGGGAAACTTTCAGGCCGCTTGAGCCGAGGCGAGTGTAGTGCATGGCGTTTCCTTGGTTCAGGCGGCGGGCGCTTTCGTGAGCTCCACGAACACGTCTTCCAGATCGGCTTCCTCGATCGAGAGATCCTTGATGGCGATGCCAGCGGCGCGGACGCGGTCGAGCATTTCCTCAACGGAGCGCTCGGTGGTGCGATAGGTCAAGGTCAGCGCACCGTTCTTGCGCATCGCCACGCTGACATCCTCAAACCCTTTGAGCGGCAGCGTGATCGGGTCACGCGGCGTGACGACGAGCGTTTTCCGATCCAGCCGGCCGATCAGCTGCGGCGTCGGTTCGCAGGCGATGACTTGGCCGTGATGGATGATGGCGATGGTGTCGCAAAGCTCCTGCGCTTCTTCGAGATAGTGCGTCGTCAGCACGATGGTGACGCCACGCGCGTGCAGCTCGCGCACATAATCCCAAAGCTGACGGCGCAGATCGACGTCGACGCCGGCGGTCGGCTCATCGAGCACCAGCACGGGCGGGGTATGCACCATGGCTTTCGCCACCAGCAGCCGCCGCTTCATGCCGCCTGAGAGCGTGCGGGCGTAGGCATCGCGCTTGTCCCACAGGCCGACGGCCTTGAGGATTTCCTCGGTGCGGCGTTCGGCTTTCGGCACGCCGTAATAGCCGGCCTGGATTTCGAGCGCCTCCGACGGGGAGAAGAACGGGTCCATGTTCAGCTCTTGCGGCACGATGCCGATGGCGCCGCGCGCATTCATCGGATCGGTGCTGATGTCATGGCCCCAGATCTTGGCCGTGCCGCCGGATTTGGTGACGATCCCGCCGAGGATGTTGATGAAGGTGGATTTGCCGGCGCCGTTCGGCCCCAAGAGCCCGAAGAACGACCCGCGCGGGATAGCCAGATCGACGCTTTTCAGCGCGTGCATCGGCTTGCCTTTGCCTTGGGCGCGGTAGGTTTTGTCGAGGCCCTTGGCTTCGATGGCGTAGTCGGGCTGTGCGGCTGGGGCGAGCATGTGGCTTTGCGGCTGATTGCGCGAAGGCGCGATGCGCTCTAGGTACGGGCCGAACGCCAAAGCTTCAAGCGAGCCTCGCTAAACCCATGTCGAAATTGCCTGACAATCCCCGCACCGACCAGATGACGCCCGGCGATCCGGACGCGCTCCCGGCGCCGGAAGTGATTGTTTCGCAATCCAAGCGCGTGAAGTGCGATGGCGGCGGCGGCGCGCTGGGGCACCCGGTCGTGTTCTACGACATGGGCGAGGAAAATTTCGTCGAGTGCCTCTATTGCGACCGCCGCTTCGTGCTGGCCGAAGGCGCTGACGGGCACTAACCGCCCTACAAAGATTCTTCGTCATTCCGGACGCGCCCACCAATCGCGCACGGCGCGATTGGCATCCAACAATCCGAAATCGAGCATGCTCGATTTCGCGGGCGATCCGGAACCCAGGGGGAAACACTCAGGTTTGTCATTCCTGGATTCCGGGTTCTCGCTTCGCGAGCCCCGGAATGACGAAGGTTTGTTGGCCGTCCTCAACCCGCCTGCGTGTAGCGCCAATACCAGTACGCCAACACGGCGGCCGTCCCCAGGAGATAGAAAACCCAATGACCGCCGCGCGCTTCCTTGTCCGCCTCCGCGGTGCCGAGGAAGTTGCCTTTCTTGTCGGTCGAGTCGGTGATGGCGATGTCGGTCTTCTCGAGTTCGCTGATTAGCGCGCGATACTTGTCCGCCTCTGACGGCGGCAGAGTCAGCGCTCTAAACTCGAGCGTCTGCTCCATCACCGCCGTCAGCGAGGTCAGCTTCTTGAACTCGACCTTGTAGCTGAACGCCGACGCCTCGACGCTGCGCGACCACGGCTTGAGCGACAGATTGTTCGACGAATTGATCTCCACCCGCCGCGACACCTTGCCGAGCTGGCCCATATAGATCGGAAATTTCGGCACGCCGGCGTCGAGCCGCCCGAGTTGCGATTTCATCGTCAGATCGAGCGTCGCGAATTGATACGCGCGCTTCTCTACGTGCTGCCAGGCTTGGCCGATGTCGTACGCTTCGGCGATCGTCACGGCGTTGCCGTCGACATCATCGCGTTCGACATCCTGCTTCAGCACTTGGGCGTGCGGAAACGCGCGCTCGACGTCATTCGCGTAGAGCTTGAACAGGCCCACGGCGCCCTCGCGCGCCAGCAATTCGCGCACCCATTCAGCGCGGCCGCGGCGCGAGGTCGTGCGCCATTCGTAACGCACGTGGTGATCTGGCGAGGGGCCAAGCTCGATCTTTTCGTGTGTTTCCATTGTGTGCGCTGGCGTTGGATCGGGCATCCGCTCAAGCGTCGCGCCTGCCTGCAGCGGCAGCGCCCAGCCCATATGGCACTGGTGCAGCGTGAAGAGCGGGCTCTTCTGCTCGCTCTTGGTGCCATCGATCCAATATACGGAGCCATCGACGACGACGCGCGTGATGCAATGATCGAACACTTGCGCGCTCGGCAGATGATCGTTCAGCGCATAGCCGTTGCGGGTGTCGACAAGCGCCGGGCAGGCGTCGAGCCCGAGCCGGCGCGCCATCGCCGTGTAGAGCTTCGCCTTGTCTTTGCAATCGCCGTAGCGCGTCGAGACAATGTCAGCGAGCGAACGCGGCGTGTAGCCGCCTTCGCCCATTGAGATCGCCAAATAGCGGATCGCGCTTTGCGTGAAGCGCAGGATCGCCGCCGCCCGGCCAGCTTGTGTCGGCTCGGCGGCTTCGATGGTGGCGATCTCTTCCTCGACCTCGGCCGGCAGCGCGCCATGCTCTTCGTAGAGCGGCGCGAACACGTCGATCACCTCGGCCCAGTCGCGCCATTCCGAAAACTGGATCGAGGCGTTCTGGATCACCCACGGCGCGGCGAGGCTCTCGACCTTGAGCGGCTTGCGCTCAAACGCGCGCCAGCGTTTGTCGATGATGCCGTCGTGCTCCGTCACCTTCGGCTCGGGCGGGCGGTTCATCGGCAGCTCGGCGATTTTCCGGCTCGCCGGTGCGCGTTGGCGCACGCGCAGATCGATGACGCCCGCGCCCCATTCGAAATTCATCCACGCCGTGTGCCGCCCGCCCAGCGAACGGCGCATGCCGTAAATGCTCACGCACGTCTCGACGATGTCGCCAGGGCGCACGTCGGGGATGGTGAAATGGATGGTGAGGCGGCCGTCGAAGATCAGCCGCTCGAGGTTCTGCTCGCGCCGCAGCACCTGGAAGCCATCCGAGTGCGTGTGATCGATCACGCGCTCGCCGCGCAGCACGCGCACGGCATGAATCTCTAGCCGCTCGAACGCCGGATCGAGGCTGGCGCTGAATTGCGCAACGCGCTCGGCGCCGCCATGCGCGGTGACGATTTCTGCACGGCGATGAAACCAGCCGCGCTCGGCGCCGCAAAGATCCACCTGCACCTCGTCCAACAGCACCGCCGAACCTTGGGCGATGAAATGCGGATTGGGCGAAGGCGGACGCGCATACGGCTCCAGCTCCACCCACGCCGGAATGGGGGCGCGCGTGACGCCAGGCGCGAGAGCCGCGCCGTCGTGGGTTGCCGTATCGTCCAATTGTTCCCCGTGCGGAGGATGGCCTAGCCCAACATGAAAGCGCGCGCAAAGACATGGCGCCGTCCGGATTTGGCGAGCGGGCCGCTTGGCGCGGGTGTATGCCTTCGGCGCCACGGAGACATGCCATGCCCGCACGCCCCAATGACGCCGCCGCTTTCGCCGCTTTGCACAAGGATTTTCTGATCCTGCCGAACGCCTGGGACGCCGCGAGCGCCGCCATCGTCGAGCGCGCCGGCGCCAAAGCGATCGCCACCTCAAGCGCGGCCGTGGCATGGGCGCATGGCTATGCCGATGGCCATGACTTTCCGGTCTCCAAGCTCGCAATCGCATTGGAGGAGATCGTGCGTGTGGTTGGCGTGCCGGTCAGCTGCGACGCGGAAGGTGGGTACTCGGATGATCCAGCTGTGGTCGGCGAGAACATTAGCGCGATCATCAGCGCGGGCGCTGTTGGCATCAATCTGGAGGATGGCAAGCAGCCGCACGAACTGCATCTGCGCAAGATCGAAGCCGCGCGCAAAGCCGCCGATCGCGCCGGAATTGCGCTCTACATCAATGCGCGCACGGATGTGTTCCTGAAGCGTTTGGTCCCGCCCGAACAAGTGCTCGAAGAAACCATCCGCCGCGGCAATGCGATGAAAGCCGCTGGCGCGAGCGGGATTTTCGCGCCGATGGTGATGCAGGCGGAGGATATCAAAGCGATCGCCGCCGCGGTGGACATGCCGCTGAACCTTATGGGCTGGAGCGGTCTGCCAGACGCCGCCACGCTGAAAGCCCTCGGCGCAAAACGCCTCAGCGCCGCCACCGGCCTGTTCCATGTCGCGGCGCACGCGATGAAGCAGAGCGCCGAAGCCTTCGTCGCGACGGGCGATGCAAGCGCCCTGATCGCCGCCGGCGGCGACAGAAGCGACTATAATGCGTGGTTCAAGCGTTGAGTGAGGCGGGGCCGGCGCCTAGATTGCGCCGGTGACCGACTTTGCAGAAGCAATAGAACCAGCGCCCCGCGCGGAGATCATGGCGCGGCTTGAGCGCATCGAGCGCGACAATGGCGTTCGCATATTGCTCGCGGTGGAAAGCGGCAGCCGTGCGTGGGGTTTTCATTCTCCCGACAGCGACTACGACGCACGCTTTATCTATGTGCGGCCAGAGGACGACTACCTGTCGCTATGGCCTAGCCGCGACGTCATTGAAACGCCGATCGAAGGGCTGTTCGATGTCAATGGCTGGGATATAGGCAAAGCTCTCAGGCTCATGGCGCGCGGCAACAGCGTCGTGCATGAGTGGATCGCATCGCCGCTCACGTATCGTGCCGAAGTCTCCTTTATGGCTGCGCTTGTCCCGCTCGCATCCGAGTGGCGCAGTGCGTACGCGGACGTACACCACTATCACGGCTTGTTGGCGACACAGCGCGGCCGCTTCATCGATGGGCGTGAGTTCGTGAAGCTCAAAAAATATTTCTACGTCATCCGTCCCGCGATTGCGCTGCAATGGGTGCGGGAAAAGGGCGGATCGCCGCCGATGGATCTACCGAGCTTGCTTGCGGGCGTCGATCTCCCGGTTGAAACCGTCGAGGCGCTAGAAGCGCTGCGCGCCGCCAAGCGGGAAAGCTCGGAAATGGGGGAAGGCGCCAGAATCCCCGCTCTCGACAACTATATTGAGAGCCAATCAGCTTGGGCGAGGGCGTCGAAGCCGCGCGCGTCGACACCTCATCCGACGCTTATTGAGAAGACGAATTCTTTCTTTCGCGCCGCAGTGCGTGGGGCGCTAGGATAAGCCGGTGACCGATTCAAAAACACGCCTCTTCCTAATCGACGGCTCCGGCTACATTTTCCGGGCTTATCATGCGCTGCCGCCGCTGACGCGTGCGAGCGACGGCTTGCCTGTCGGCGCAGTCGCCGGCTTCTGCAACATGCTGTGGAAGTTTCTGGAGGAGATGAAGGCCTCCGACGCGCCGACGCATCTCGCCGTGATTTTCGACAAATCCGAGGTCACGTTCCGCAATGAGATGTACCCGGAATACAAGGCCAATCGTCCGCCGGCGCCGGAAGATCTCGCGCCGCAATTCCCGCTGATCCGCGACGCGGTGCGCGCGTTCAACGTCGCCTGCATCGAGATGGGCGGCTACGAGGCCGACGATCTCATCGCCACCTATGCGCGCCAGGCCGCGAAAGCCGGCGCGACGGTGAAGATTGTCTCGTCCGACAAAGATCTGATGCAGCTGATCGAGGACGACAAGATCGAGCTCTACGACCCGATGAAGCAGAAGCCACTCGGCTCCGAAGCGGTCATGGAAAAATTCGGCGTGACGCCGGACAAGGTGATCGACGTGCAGGCGCTGATCGGCGATAGCGTCGACAACGTCCCTGGCGCGCCCGGCATCGGCCCGAAGACGGCGGCGGAATTGATGGCGACGTTCGGCTCGCTTGAAGCGATCTTGGAGCGCGCCAACGAGATCAAGCAGCCGAAGCGGCGCGAAACGCTGATCAATTTCGCCGATCAGATTCGCTTGTCGAAAAAACTTGTCACGCTTGAGGACCAGGTTCCTGTGACGGACAAGTGGGAAAGCTTCGCCGTCACCGAGCCGGTGGCGACGACGTTGCTGCAATATCTCGACGCGATGGAGTTCCGCACGCTCTCCCGCCGCGTCCGCGAGCATTTCGCGCGCGAGAAGGGCGCGGAGATCGTCGCGAGCTACGCCGCTGGGGCCATTCCCAAAGAAGAGACGCCCGCAAGCGGCGGCTTGCCGGAAGAGGCGAACAAGCCGTTTCTGCGCGAGAAATACGACATCGTCCGCGATCTTGAGGTGCTCGAAAAAGTCTGGATCGCCGGCGCGAAGAAACTCGGCGCGGTCGGGATCGACGTCGAAGCCGATGGTTTCGACGCAGCACGCGCGAACCTCGTCGGCGTCTCGCTGGCGCTCGGCCCCAACGTCGCGTGCTACATTCCGCTCGCGCACCGTGCGCCGGATGCGCGCGCCGGTGAATTGTTCGCGAGCGAAAGCGACGCGCCCGCCGCGGCCGCTGACATGGGCAAGCAAATCCCGATGGCGCAAGCGATCGGCGCGCTGAAATCCTTGTTCGAAGATCCAAGCGTTCTCAAAATCGGCCTCAACATCAAGTTCGATATCGCCATGTTCGCGCGCCAGGGCGTGGCGATGGCGCCGATCGATGATCCGCTGCTGATCTCGTACACGCTCTATGGCGGCCTGAACGATCACGGCAAAGCCGAACTTGTGAACCAACATCTCGAGCACGCGCTGACGCCGCTCAGCGACGTCGCCGGCAAAGGCAGATCCGCGCAATCGTTCGATCTCGTCACCATCGACCGCGCCGCTGCATATTCCTGCGAGTACGCCGACGCTGCGCTGCGTTTGTCGAAGAAGCTCAAGCCACGCCTCGCGCAAGATCGGCTCATCACCGTCTACGAAACGCTCGAACGCCCGCTGCCGGCGGTGCTGTCAGCGATGGAGCGCGAGGGCATCAAGGTCGACACGCAAATGCTGTCGCGCCTCTCCGGCGATTTCGCGCAGCGCATGTTGCAATATGAGGAGGAGGCGTACGGCCTCGCCGGCAAGCAATTCAATATCGGCTCGCCCAAACAGCTTGGCGAAATTCTGTTCGATGAATTGAAACTGCCTGGCGGCTCAAAAACCAAAACCGGCGCCTGGTCGACGGACGCGACCATTCTCGAAACCCTCGCTGAACAGCATGATTTGCCCAACAAAGTGCTCGAATGGCGCCAGCTCTCGAAGCTGCGCTCGACCTACACCGAAGCGCTCGGCCAAGCCGTGAACCCGCAGACGCAGCGCGTCCACACCACCTACGCGCTCGCCGCCAGCACTACAGGCCGTCTCGCCTCCAACGATCCGAACCTGCAGAACATCCCGATCCGCACCGAGGAGGGCCGCCGCATCCGCGAGGCGTTCATTGCCGAGAAGGGCAATGTGCTCGTCAGCGCGGATTATTCGCAGATCGAGCTGCGTTTGCTCGCGCACGTCGCCAACATTCCGCAGCTGAAGCAGGCGTTCGCAGATGGCGTCGACATCCACGCGCGCACGGCGTCGGAAATGTTCGGCGTGCCGATCGAAGGCATGCCGAAGGAAATCCGCAGCAACGCCAAGGCGATCAATTTCGGCATCATCTACGGCATTTCCGCCTTCGGTCTCGCGCGCAATCTCGGCATCGGTCGCGAAGAAGCGGGCGCTTACATCAAACGCTATTTCGAACGCTTCCCCGGCATTCGCGACTACATGGAAGCGACCAAAACCTTCGCGCGCGCCAATGGCTATGTGAAAACCATCTTCGGTCGCAAGATTTGGGTCAAAGGCGTGCAATCGAAAAATGCGCAAGAACGCGCCTTCGGCGAACGCCAATCGATCAACGCGCCGCTGCAGGGCGCTGCCGCCGACATCATCCGCCGCGCCATGGTGCGCCTGCCCGACGCGCTCGCGCGCAGCGGGCTGAAAGCGCGCATGCTCCTGCAAGTGCACGACGAACTCGTGTTCGAAGCGCCCAAGGAACAAGCAGAAGCACTCTGCAAACTCGCGAAAACTGTAATGGAAGCCGCGCCCGAGCCGGCCGCAGTGCTCAGCGTGCCGCTCACGGTGGAAGCAAAGGCCGGCGCCACGTGGGGAGCGGCGCATTGATCACCGGCGGCTGCCATTGCGGCGCGATCCGCTACGCGCTTTCCGCCGCGCCGACCGGCAGCATGATCTGCCATTGCGCGACGTGTCGGCGCATCAGCGGCGCGCTGGTTGTGGCGTGGGTCAGTGTCGATCGCGACGCGTTCGCCATCACCAAAGGCAATCCCGCGCTCTATGCCTCATCGCCGGGAGTCGCGCGCCAATTCTGCGGCGCATGCGGGGCGCAGCTCACCTACGCGCGCGATGACGACGCATCCTTCCTCGATGTCGCCACCACAACGCTCGACGATCCAAGCGTCTTCCCGCCGACGCACCATTCCTGGCTCAGCCACGATCTCGCCTGGGTGAAGTTCGGCGACGGCCTGCCGAATTTTCAAAAGGGTCGCTACGACGACTAACCCGGTCGCGGTCCGCGCCAGAGAAAGAGTGCAAACAGCGCCACAAAAACCAGATCGCCCATGCCGAGCGCGAACGTGGTGAGCGGCACGACGCCGGCTTGGTATTGGATCGTCCCCAACACCGCAGCGCCGATCTTGCCGATCATGCCAATCCAAACGATGCCGCGATTGCCCGCCGGATCGCGCGCCACCAGCGCATAGCCCACGCCGAACATCGCAATCAGCAGGCCAGACATCATCAGCGCAAACGGCGCGCCCGCGCCTTCGACGTTCAATTGCTCGGCCAGCGCGCCGGGCGTCGCCAGCATGGTCCCGCCGACAGCCAGATTATAAAGCGCCGCAAAGGCGAACAGCACACCCCCACCCATCAGATCCACCCCATCTTTGTTGGCGAAACGCAATCCGCGGCGCAGGAAC
>CAZZFE010000005.1:0-132073 GCA_964653495.1 uncultured Terricaulis sp.
TCACGCTGCGCGGCCGCGTGCTGCCGATCGGCGGCCTGAAGGAAAAGCTCCTGGCGGCGCTGCGTGGCGGTGTGAAGACGGTGCTGATCCCGAAGGACAACGAGAAGGACCTGGCCGACATCCCTGACAACGTGAAGCAGGGGCTGGAGATCATTCCGGTGTCGACCGTCGATGAGGTGCTGGCCAAGGCGCTCACCCGCCCGCTGACGCCGATCGAGTGGACGGACGAGGACGAGACGGCCGCCCAACGCCGCGAAAGCGGCGAGGACCGGGAAGGCGCAAGGCCCCATTGACCTTGGCCCATTGGAGGGGGCGCAAACCCTTGCCAGGGCGGGCGAAATAACCCAAGCGTAAGGACGGCAAGGCCGTACCCGGTTTGTTTCGGCGCCGGGTGCGGCCTTCGTATTTTCGGTTGGAAGTCATGAGGGGTTCAGGATGAACAAGGCAGAACTGGTCGCGGACGTGGCCGAGCGCATGGCGGATTCCAAAATGAAGGCGCAGGAAGCCGTCGACGCGGTGTTCGATGCGCTGATGGCGGCGCTGAAGCGTGGCGATGAAGTCCGTCTGCCGCCGTTCGGCGTGTTCGACGTGAAGGAAACCGCCGCCCGCACCGCGCGCAACCCGCAGACCGGTGAAGAGGTGAAGGTGCCCGCCGGCAAGAAGGCGCGCTTCAAGCCTGGCAAGGCGCTCAAGGAAGCGCTCAACTGAGCAAACAAAGAGGGCGGCCAATTGGCCGCCCTTTCCATTTTAGCGCTGTCTGGTGTAGCCAACGCCCATGCTTGCTAAGATCTACCGCCCCGCGAAGAACGCGATGCAATCCGGCAAAGCCAACACCAAGCATTGGGTGTTGGAGTTCGAGCCGAGCGCTGCCTCGCGCCCGGACGCGCTCATGGGTTGGACCAGCTCGCCGGACGCCAGCGGCCAAGTGCGCATGCGCTTCGACACCAAGGAGCAGGCGATCGAGTTCGCTCGCGCCAACGGTCTGCCGCATCAGGTTACGGAGCCTGTGGAGCCCAAGCGCATCCCACGCGCCTATGCCGACAATTTCGCTTTCAAGAGACGCGAGCCCTGGTCGCACTGAGGGGCAATGGGCAGTGGGCAATAGGCAGTAGGATCGCGCCTTGACCCCGATTGCCGACTGCCTATTGCCTACTGCCCGCGCGTCAGCGCCAAAGCGCCCATAGCTCAACTGGATAGAGCACCCGCCTTCTAAGCGGGCGGTTGCAGGTTCGAGTCCTGCTGGGCGCGCCACTTGGCCCTTGTTTTGCCTCGTCCAGCTTCGGAGGCAAAAAATGAACCTACGTCGATCGGTGCAGAACGTGATCTTTCAGTTCACCGCGGACGGCTCGCGCCAACTGAATGTTTGGGCGCACTGGAGTCTTGTCCTGTATTTGATGGTGGTCTGGAAGATTCTCATCGAATTGGACAAAGCCATGCCAAGTTTTGGGTGACTGTGTTGCGCGGAGACGCCAACGCGATCGGTCCAAATGGTTTCGCGCTGCTCGCTCTCTACGCTGTTGGCGGCGTGGTATGGCTGTTCGTCACGATGCTGCTGGTAAAGCTCACCGGCGAGGGCGCTCGGAGGTTTGGGCTTTAGCTCAGCCGCGCCAAGCCCGCAGCCAGATCCGCGATCAGATCGTCGGGATGTTCAAGGCCGATCGACAGGCGGATGAGGGGGCCTTCGGCTTTCCAGGTTGTCGCCGTGCGGCCGATATTGCCTTCGTTGGGCACGGCGAGGCTTTCGTAACCGCCCCACGAGAAGCCCATGGCGAAGAGCTCAAAGCCTTCCATCATCGCTTTCACACGTTCGACGCTGACGGGATTGAGCACGAAGCCAAACACGCCCGACGCGCCGGTGAAATCGCGCTTCCACAGCGCGTGATCGGGATGCGAGGGGAGCGCGGGGTGCACCGCGCGTGCGACTTGCGGCTGGGTTTCCAGCCATTGCGCGATCTGCAACGCGGACGCGGATTGGCGCTCCAAGCGCGCTGACATGCTGCGCAGGCCGCGCAGCACGAGGTACGCGTCGTCCGGCGAGGCGCCGAGACCAAGTTGTTTGTACGCGGCGCGCACGCGCTCGCCCCATTGCGGCGTTGATGAGAGCACCGCGCCCATGAACGCATCGGCGTGGCCGGCTTGGTATTTCGTGAGCGCTTGCACGGAGAGATCGACGCCGTGCGCGAACGGTTTGAAATACACGCCGGCGGACCAGGTGTTGTCCAAGATCGTCGGCACGTTGCGCGCTTTGGCGGCGGTGGTGATCGCACGCACGTCGTGGATCTCGAACGTCAGAGAGCCGGGGCTTTCGAGGAAGATCGCGCAGGTCGTGTCGTTGATCAGCGAAGCGATGTCGCCACCGATGTGCGGATCGAAATAGCGGGGTGTGACGCCGAGGCGCTTCAGCATCGTATCGGCGAAGCGGCGCGTGGGGCCGTAGACGTTGTCGGTGATTAGCACCTCGCCGCCGGCGCGGGCGGTGGTGAGCAGCGCCAAAGTGCACGCGGAGAGGCCGGATGGCGCAAGGCACGCCGCTGCGCCGCCCTCGATCGCCACCAACGCATCGCGCAGCGCTTCCTGCACGGCCATGCCTTCGAGCGCGTAGGTTTTCTTCGGCGTGCCGTAGAGATCGTCAGTGTCTGGGATGACAACGGTCGTCGCGCGGTGAATCGCCGGGTTCACCGCGCCTTCAAAGCGCGCCGGATCGCGGCCCGCGAGCGCGAGCTGCGTTTCCAGCCGGTACTTAGACAAATCGCGTTTGGTCACGCCGGCCCCGTCACGACGGGCGTATCGTCACGGCCGCCCCATTCCGTCCAGGAGCCGTCATAGACGCTCGCGTCCCAGCGCCCAAGCCGCGCGAGCGCGAGCGCGATCACGGCGGCGGCGACGCCGGAGCCGCAGGTGGTTATGGCCGGTTGATCAGTCGCGGCGCCAGCGTCGGCGAACACCTTCGCGAGCTCCTCGCGCGACAGCATCTTGCCGTCGCGCATAAGCGGCGCGGTTGGCAGCGTGCGTGATCCAGGCATGTGGCCGCTGCGCAGGCCGGGGCGCGGCTCGGCGGCTTCTCCGGTGAAGCGCGGCGTCGGGCGTGCGTCGATGATCGGCGCGCCGGCGTCGACCGCACGGCGCATGTCGGAGAGATCACGCACGAGGTCGGCGCGGAGGCGCGCGGTGAAATGGCGCTCGCTGCGCGCCGGCGGCGGGCCGTCTTCGAGTTCGTAGCCAGCGGCTTCCCAGGCCGGAAGGCCGCCATCGAGCACGACGACGTCTTCGTGCCCCATGACGCGGAACGTCCACCACACGCGCGCGGAGGAGAAAATCCCGGCGCTGTCATAGACGACGATCTTCGCGCCATCGCCGATGCCGAGCTTCTTCATGCGCGACGCGAATTTCTCCGGCGTCGGCAGCATGTGCGGCAGATCGCTTGTCGTGTCGGCAATCTCGTCAATGTCGAAGAACACGGCGCCGGGAATGCGGCGCTCGGCATAGAGCGCTTTGGCGTCACGCGGATCGTTCGGCATGAACCAGGTGGCGTCGACGATGCGGATGTCGGGGGTTCCGAGGCGCTCGGCCAGCCATTGGGCGGAAACGAGCGGGTCTGTGGGGTGGTCAGGCATGGGCGGACGCTAGGCCGGGGCGGCGGCGGCTTCAACCGCCTGGCGATGATCCGATGCTTGAGCCAGCGCGTAACATCCACGAGCGAATTGAGGAGTGACATGATGCGCCTGATCGTCGCCGGTTTCGCCCTGTTGTTCACAATCGCCGCCGCGCCGCCTTCGAGCGCGGCGCCGGCTTCGGCTGGCCGGTTGGAATTTGATGTGACGCGCAACGGTCAGCCGTTCGGGCGTCATGAGGTGCGCGTGAGCGGTTCGGGCGGGCGCTTCTCGGTGGAGAGCCGTGCGGACCTGCGCGCCAATGTCGGGCCGGTGACGGTGTTTCGCTACGAGCACGCGTGCAGCGAGAGCTGGGAAGAGGGGCGCCTCGCAGGCCTCGAATGCTCGACGCTGCGCGACGGCCGGCGCACGCGTGTGACGGCGCGACGCGCGGGCGATGCTTTGGTTGTTTCCGGCGCCGGCAATGAGACGAGCTTCGATCTCGGCGCACTGCCGACGTCGTGGTGGACGAAGCCGCCGATTGGCCTCGATCACATGATCGACGCCGAGACCGGCGCGCGCATGCCGATCAGCGTCACGCGCATCGGCCGCGAGACGCTGACGATTGGCGGGCAGTCCGTGCAAGCCGAACGCATCCGCGTGCGCGGCACGCTGGCGGTTGATCTCTGGTATGACGCGAACGGCCGCTGGGTCGGCTGCGAGTTCACGACGCGCGGCCAGCGGATTCAGTATCGGCTAACCACGCCGCTGAGCGCGGCGCCGGCTTAACTGAGTGTTGTGCAAGCTCTGGTAGTATCGGCGTCATGGCGGATAAATATCCAGGCGACGGCGCGACGGTAGAGCAAATGCGGGCTCTTGCTGATGAGTACCGCAAGGCCGCGCAGATTCTTCGCCAAGAACGGCGGTCTCGATCTCCGTTTCGCTTAACCGCCATTCACGCTGTTGAACTTTATCTCAACGCGTTCTTGCTGATGCGTGGGCACAAGCCGGCGCTCATACGCGGCTGGCAACACGATCTCAACAAGCGCGCTGAACGCGCGATCAAAGATGGCCTAAGGCTCCGTCAGCGCACTTCGGAGCATTTGTCTAAATTGAGTTCGGGTCAAGAATACTTGGCCTCACGCTATCCCCCCGAACGTTCGTCCACACTATCTGAACTCAACCGCCTTGAGGCGACGTTGGAAGAGGTCGCGACGAAGGTTTTAAAGGCGACAGCGCTGGCGCAGGCGAAGGCCATGTCCGCTTAAGCCGGCTTAGCGATCGCGACCTGCACCACGTCCGTGCGTCCCGTCCGGAAGCCGGCTTCGCAATAGCCTAGATAGAACAGCCACAAGCGGCGGAAGCGTTCGTCGAAGCCCATGGCGCTGATCTCGTTCCATTTGGCTTGGAAGCGTTGGCCCCATTCGGCGAGCGTGCGTGCGTAGGACGAGCCGAAAGCGTCAGCCTTGCGCCAGATGAGGCCGGCGCTGGCGACTTCGTCGCGCAAGCGCTCGACGCTGGCGAGCATGCCGCCCGGAAACACGTAGCGCTGAATGAAATCGGCGCGCTTGCGATATTTGTCGAACAGCTTGTCGTCGATGGTGATGATCTGCAGGCCGGCGCGGCCGCCGGGCTTCAGCACTTCGTTGATCTTGGCGAAGTAGGCGGGCCAATATTTCTCGCCGACGGCTTCGAACATCTCGATCGACGCGACTTTGTCGAAGCGGCCTTCGACGTCGCGATAATCCTGTTTGCGGATGTCGACCAGGTGCGTGAGGCCGGCGCGCTCCATACGGGCGCGGGCGAATTCGTATTGTTCGTCGGAGATGGTGATGCCGGTGACGCGCGCGCCGTATTCGCGCGCGGCGAACTCAGCGAAGCCGCCCCAGCCGCAGCCGATTTCGAGCACGTGCTCGCCGGCCTTCAGCTCAAGATGTTCCGCGAGCGCGCGGTACTTGGCGTTTTGTGCGGCTTCGAGATCGGGGACGTTCGCGTCGTAGCGGGCGGACGAATAGGTCATCGTACCGTCGAGCCACTTGTCGTAGAAGCGATTACCGAGATCGTAGTGCGCGAGAATGTTGCGCTTCGAGCCGGCCTTGGTGTTGGCATTGGTGAGATGGTGCAGGCCATGCACGAACTTGCCGAGCATGCTGCCCTCAAAGACACTACGGAAGCGCTCGATATTGTTGGCGAGCAGCGTGAGCAGCGCCGAGAGATCGGGGCTATCCCATTCGCCAGCCATCCAGCTTTCGGCGAAGCCGATATCGCCGCTCGTCATCACGCGTTTGGCGAAGCCATAATCGTTGATGCGCATTTCGGTGCGCGGTTCGTCGGCATCCCCAAAGCGCAACGCGCGGCCATCGGGCAAGCGAATATGCAACGCGCCGCCGCGGACGTTGGACAATGCCATGAGGATGGCTTTCGCCCGTGTCGGCACGCCCTTCAGGCCCGCGATTTGGCCGGGATTGAGGCGAAGGTCGGTCGTCATGAGCATGAGATGGGCATCGTCCACGCATTGTGAAGCGCCTGATCGCGCTCACGATGCGGTAACGTTTACGAGCGCCGCCTTGATCCGGATCAAATCGTGGCGAAAGCGGCGAGGGCGCGCGCGCGGGCGGCCGTGTGGTCGACGATCGGGTGCGGGTAGGTTTCGCCTAAAACGATGCCCGCGGCCTTCAGCGTCACGGGATCGGCCGTCCACGGCGCGTGCAGCACGTCGTTCGGGAGCTTGGCGAGTTCAGGAACCCAGCGGCGCACATAAGCGCCGTCCGCGTCGTAGCGTTCGCCTTGGGTGACGGGATTGAAGATACGGAAATAGGGTGAAGCATCCGCGCCGGAGCCTGCGACCCACTGCCAAGAGGCGGCGTTGTTGGCGAGATCGGCGTCGAGCAGCGTGTCCCAGAACCAATCTTCGCCGTGGCGCCAATCGATCAGCAAATGCTTGATGAGGAAAGACGCCGCCACCATGCGCGCGCGATTGTGCATGTAGCCGGTTTGCCAAAGCTCGCGCATCGCGGCGTCAACCACGGGATAGCCGGTGCGGCCGCGCTGCCAGGCTTTCAGCGCTTGTGGATCATCGCGCCAAAGAAACGCATCGAATTGATCGCGCCAGTTTGCTTCTGGGAGCGTTGGCCAGTGGAACAGCAGGTGCGTTGAGAATTCGCGCCAGCCGAGTTCGGCGAGAAATTTGTCGGCGCCTTGCGCATCTTGATCGAGCGCGGCCCAGATTTGGATTGGGCTGATCTCGCCGAAATGCAGATGCGGTGAAAGCCGCGAGGTGGCGTTCTGGCCGAGTTCATTGCGGGCTTCGGGATAGACGCTCAGGTGCTTATCGAGAAACGTATCAAGCGCCGCGCGCGCGCCAGCTTCACCGGGCTGCCAGTGTGGCTCAAACGGTTTGGCCCAATTCGGTTTGGTTGGGAGCAGCTTCCACGATGACAGCGCGTCGCTCTTCACATCGCCGGTGAAGCCGTTGAGCTTGCGTGGTGCGCCGATGACAGCGCGTTGCGGACCCATCATGCGGCAAGCGCGCCAATAGGGCGTGAAGACTTTGTATGGCTCGCCGGTTTTGGTTTTCACTTCCCACGGCTCGAACAATAGGGCGCCATTGGAGCTGTTGGCTTCGATACCCGCCTTGCTGAGCTTCTCTTTCAGCTTCTTGTCGCGCTCGATCGCGAAGGGCTCGTAGCAGCGGTTCCAATAGACGCTCCTCGCGCCAATCTCGGCCGCGAGTTTTGGGATTTCCTTGAGCGCGGAGCCGCGACGCAGGATCAGTTTTCCGCCGCGTTTGCGGAGGTCCGCATCCAGCGCCGTCAAACTATGATGCAACCACCAACGCGAAGCGCCGCCGAGCTTCCATCGGCCGGGCGTTTCATCATCCAACACATAGACGCAAATCAACGGTTGTTTCGTCGCGTGCGCGGCGTGGAGCGCTGGATTGTCAGCGAGCCGCAGATCCTGGCGGAACCAGCCAAGCGCCGGCGCGTCACCCGCCACGCTTCGCGGCCTCGCGCTTCTTCAGATGGATTTCCATCATCTTGGCGTCTTTGAGCCAGCGCCCGTGCGCGGCGATGTTGGCCACCGCGAAGCCGTACCAGCCGCCGCGCCACATGCCGCGCATGACGTAGTGGTGGAAAAAGTAGAATGGCTTCGCGAACACGAGCCGCAGCGCCACGTACCAGAAAGATTTGAGCTCAGTGTCCTTCGCGCGCGAGGACGAATTGCGGTTGAATTTGTCGTTCAGCTGCGCGAGGTCGCGGAACGAGCAGTGCAGGATCGGCGCTTTGAACTTGCCGACGCTCATACCGCTCGGGATTTCCAACTGATCCCAGCCGGCGTGATCGCGGGCGTGGATCTTGCGGCGATCGTAGAAGCGATTGCGCTTTACGACGCTCGCGTTCCACCACGGCTCGCCGACCGGCGGGGCGGTGACGAGCGTGAACTGGTACACCGCGTGCGGCGGCTCGCCCTGCGCGAGCAGCGCTTTCATCTCGGCCGCAAGCTCCGGCGTCACGATTTCGTCGGCGTCCAGATCGAGCACCCAATCGTTGACGACCGCGTCCTCGCCCAAGCGCTTCTGCTTGCCACCGCCGAGCCAGGGCGTGTTGAGCACGCGCGCGCCCGCGGCTTCGCTGAGCGCGATGGTTTTATCGGTGGAACCGGAATCGACGACCACGACCTCATCTACGACCTGAAACGCCGCACGGATCACGTCGGCGATCATCCGCTCTTCGTTCTTGGCGCGGATGAAGCAGGAAACTTTGGGGGCGGTGCTCATGGGGCGGAGTAAGCTTGTGGGGGTGGAAAAGGCAAGGAGACCCTCTGGGTGGCCGCGCGGCGGCCAATGTGATATAAGGCACTATGACCGCCTCTTATCGCGACATCATCACCCAGGAGCCCGGCAAGCGGGGGGGCCGCCCCTGCATTCGCGGCATGCGCATCGCCGTGGCCGACATTTTGGGCTGGCTATCGGCAGGCATGACCCATGAAGAGATCATCGCCGACTATCCGGAACTGACAGAGGCCGACATTCGCGCAGCGTTGGCCTACGCCGCGGACCGCGAGCGGCGCATTGTTGTCGCTTAAGTGTGAAGCTGCTGTTCGACCAGAATTTGAGCCACCGGCTCTGCGGCCTGTTGGCGGACATCTGCCCGGACACGGCGCAGGTGAAGCAGCTGGGACTCGATCGAGCTGAAGACAGCGCGATCTGGGCATTCGCCGCTCGCGAGGGCTTCGCTATCGTGACTTTGGACGCCGATTTCGCTGATATTGCTGCGCTGCGCGGAGCGCCGCCCAAGGTGGTGTGGCTGCGATGCGGCAATCAGCCGACGCGGGTTGTTGCGCAGCTCATCCGAGACCATGCGGAGTTGATCAGCGCTTTCCTATTCAGCGACGAAACTGCTTGTCTCGAGCTCTATTGAGGCGAGGCGGAGCTAGCCACTCCGTGCCAACTCAGCCGCCTCAGCGTACCCGAACAACGCCAGCACCAACCGGATTGCCTGGCCGCGTTCGCTTTTGAGTTCGGGGTCGCGCTCCACCGCGAGGCGCGCTTCCTTGTCCGCCGCGCCCAGCATACCGGAATGCGCTTCCAGCGACACGAGACGGAACGGCGGCAGGCCGGATTGCTGCACGCCCAGCACGTCGCCAGCGCCGCGCAGTTTGTAGTCGAGTTCGGAAATCACGAAGCCGTCGTCGGTGCGGCGGAAGGCGTCGAGCCGCTCCTTGGCGTTAGCGCCCAGCGGTGGCTTCCAGAGCAGCACGCACTTGCCCTGCAACTCACCGCGACCGACGCGGCCGCGCAGCTGGTGCAATTGCGCGAGGCCGAAGCGTTCGGCGTGTTCGATCACCATGATTGTCGCTTCCGGCACGTTGACGCCGACTTCGATCACGGTTGTGGCGACGAGGATCGAGGACGCGCCGGTGCGGAAGCGATCCATCGCCGCCTCGCGCGAGGCGGGCGTCATTTTGCCGTGTACGATCTCGACGCTTTCGCCGAAGCGCTCCTTTAGCGTTTCGTATCGATCCTGCACGGCGGCGAGGTCCACCGCTTCGCTCTCCTCGATCAGCGGGCACACCCAATAGGCGCGCTCTCCCTGCGCTGCTGCATCAGCGACGGCTTCGATCACCTCAGACATACGCGTCACGGGCATCGTCGCGGTGCGGATCGGCATGCGGCCCGGCGGTTTTTCGTCAAGGATGGAGAGGTCCATGTCGCCATGGATTGAAAGCGCCAGCGTGCGCGGGATCGGCGTCGCGCTCATCACCAGCACATGTGGCGCGAAGCCCTTGGCGACCATGCGCATGCGATCGGAGACGCCGAAGCGATGCTGCTCATCGATGACGATGAGGCCGAGGTCCTTGAACGTCACTTCCTCCTGGAAGAGCGCGTGCGTGCCGACGACGACGCCGATTTCGCCAGAGGCCAGGCGTTCCAGGATTGCGCGCCGTTCCTTGCCTTTGTCACGGCCGGTGAGCACCGCCATCTGAATGCCGGCGGCTTCGAGCAAGGGCTGCAGCGTTGCGCCATGCTGGCGCGAGAGCAGGTCCGTCGGCGCCATCAATGCGCTCTGCAGGCCAGCTTCGGCCGCGCGCGCCATCGCGAGCGCGGCGACCAAAGTTTTCCCTGAGCCCACGTCGCCCTGCAGCAGGCGCAGCATCGGCGAAGGTTCGGCCATGTCGGCGTAGATTTCTTGGATCGAACGCTGCTGCGCGCCCGTCGGCGCGAACGGCAGGCTGGCGATGATCTTCGACGAGAAGCGCTCGTCGCCGACGACGGAGCGGCCATCATCTTTGCGGCGATGTTCGCGCCGCAGCCGCAGCGCGCACTGGCGCGCGAAGAGTTCGTCGTAAGCGAGACGCGTGCGGTATGGGCTTTCGGGCAGCACGTCGTCGGGCTGCTCCGGGCGATGCAGGCGTTGCAGCGCGTCGCGGAAGCTTGGCCAATGATGCGCGGCGATGGTCGTCGGCTCGATCCATTCTGGCGTTTCCGGCGCGGTCTCGAGCGCGGCTTGGATGGTGCGTGCGAGCGTACGTCCTGGCAGCCCTGCAGTCAGCGGATAGACCGGCTCGACCGCTGGCGGCGCCTCGCCGCGCTCGGGATCGACGACGTGATCGGGGTGCAGCATCTGGCGGATGCCGTCGTAGAAATTCACGGTGCCGCTCACGAGGCGCGTCTGGCCCTTCGGCCACATGCGCTCGAGCATGTCCTTCTTGCCGCGGAAATAGGCGACATCCATGAAGCCGGACTCGTCGCGCAGGCGGATGCGGTAGGGGAGGTTGCGATAGCCCGGCGTGTGGCCGTCGACCTCGGCTTCGATGGTGGCGATGTCGCCGTCCTGGATTTCGGCGATCGGCACGCGCTTGCGGCGGTCGATCGAATTGTGCGGTGGCAGGAACAAAAGATCGCGCACCAGCGCCCCGCCAGCGACCTTGGCCACAAGCTCCATAGTCTCGCGTCGGGCCCCGCGCGGGGCGCGGGCCGGGGCGAGATAGGCGTCGAGGGCGGCTTTGGCTTCGGTCATTTCCCAGTTGGCAGGCTTCAGGCTCGACGGCGCTGACAGCACCGCCCATATGGGTTATAGCGCGCGCCCCGCGGGAGGCGCGGGGCCAAAATTTCCTCCTACCGGACCGCCGATGGACGACCGCCGCAAGAAGCTGAGATTCCGCGCCTGGCGGCGTGGTTTCCGTGAGATTGACTTGATTCTAGGCGGTTTCGCGGACGCTTACCTCGCCGATCTCGACGAAACAGCTCTGGATCATTTCGAAGCCCTCCTGGATGCCCCGGATCAGGAGGTCTATGCCTGGATCACCGAGGCAGAACCTGCGCCGTCGGCGTTCGAGACGCCGACGCTGGCGTCGATTCGCGCCTTCCGATTTGAATTGAGCCCACCGAACGCATGAGCGCGCTGCCGCACCTCCTGATTGAGAACCTGGTCCAGACCAAAGCGTCGCTGACGATCAGCGGCGCGCCTGAAGGCGTGGACGCCGCCGCGATCGCCGCCACCGCTTTGCGGCGCGGCGGGGTGACGTTGTTCGTCGCGCGCGATGAGGGGCGGGCGTCGCAGTTCGAGGCGGCAGTGAAGTTCTTCACGCCGGAGCTTGAGACACTGCGTCTGCCGGCGTGGGACACGCTGCCGTATGACCGCATCTCGCCGGCGCAGGCGATCGCGGCGCAACGCTGCGCGGCTCTGGCGCAATTGGCGCGCCGCGGACCATGGGACGGAGCGTTGCTGGTGATCGCTACCGCGAGCGCTGTGGCGCAACGCGTACCGCCACGCGCACGGATCGCGGGGGCGACGTTCTCAGCCAAGGTCGGCGACGAAGTCGAGATGGCCACGCTGGAAACGTATCTGCAGACGAACGGCTATAGCCGCGCGTCCGTGGTGCGGGCGCCGGGCGAGTTCGCGGTGCGCGGTGGTTTGATCGACGCGTATCCGCCGGGCGCGCCGGAGCCGTTCCGGTTCGATTTCTTCGGCGACAATCTGGAGACTATCCGCTCCTTCGACCCCGAAACGCAGATCTCAAAAAAGAAGCTGCCGGGCGCGTTGTTGACGCCGGTGAGCGAAGTGCTGCTGGACGATCAGAGCGTGCTGCGCTTCCGGAAGAGTTTCGGCCAAGCTTACGGCACGGTCAGCGATATGACGTATGACAGCGTCAGCGCCCGCATCCGCCGACAGGGCGTCGAGCAATGGCTGCCGTATTTCTACGACAACCTCGATACGATCTTCGACTACGCTGGCGAGAACGCGCTGGTCGCGTTCGACGCGCTGGCGGAAGAGGCGATCCACGAGCGGGTCGAGATGGCGCGCGATCATTACGAGTCGCGCCGTACCGCGCCGCTGGCGCGCGGCGCTGCGCCGTTTCGCGCGCCGGAGCCGGATGCGCTTTATCTGAGCGACGCTGCGTTGAAATCAGCGCTCGGCGATCGTTTGCAGCGTCGGATCACGCATTTCGATGATGCGAAAGCCAAGGTCGATCTCGGCGCGCGCAAGGGGCGGGACTTTGGACCGGAGCGGCAGACCGCCGACGCGAACGTTTTCGACGCGGCCGCCAAGCACATCGCCGAGCTGATCAAGGCGAAGAAGCGCGTGGTGATCGCGGCTTGGTCCGAAGGTTCGGCCGAGCGCTTCGCAGGCGTGCTGGAGGATCACGGCGTCGCTGAGTTGCGGCGTGTCGCGAATTTTGCGGATGTTGAAGCCTTGCCGCAGGCGGCAACCTCGCTCGCGACTTTGCCGCTGGAGCATGGCTTCGAGACCGACACGCTCGCGTTCATCTCCGAGCAGGACATTCTCGGCGATCGCCTCGCGCGGCCGCGCAAGCGACGCAAAGCGTCGGCGGTGTTGGCGGAAGCGGCGGCGCTGACGCCGGGCGATCTGATCGTTCACCAGGATCATGGCATCGGCCGCTACGAAGGCTTGAAGACGCTCGACGTCGCCGGCGCACCGCACGATTGCTTGGATTTGGGCTATGCCGGCGGCGACAAGCTTTATCTACCGGTTGAGAACATCGAACTCGTGAGCCGCTACGGCTCGGAAGATTCCGAAGCGCAACTCGATCGCTTGGGCGGCGTCGCCTGGCAGGGACGCAAGGCGAAAGCCAAGCAGCGCTTGCGCGACATGGCGGAGGAATTGCTCCGCATCGCCGCGCTGCGTGCGACGCGCACGGCCGAGCCTGTCGCGCCGCCGGAAGGCATGTGGGACGAGTTCTGCGCGCGCTTTCCGTATGAGGAAACCGAAGATCAGCTCAACGCAATCGATGACGTGTTGGGCGATCTCGCCTCCGGCCGTCCGATGGACCGCCTGATCTGCGGCGACGTGGGCTTCGGAAAAACCGAAGTGGCGCTGCGCGCGGCGTTCCTGGTTGCGATGACGGGCCGCCAAGTCGCGGTGGTGACGCCGACGACGTTGCTGTGCCGCCAGCATTTCCGCACTTTCAGCGAGCGTTTCCGTGGACTGCCGATCCGCGTGCGCCAGCTTTCGCGAATGGTAAGCACGAAGGAAGCCAACGAAACCCGCGCGGGGTTGGCGGACGGTTCGATCGAGATCGTCGTCGGCACGCACGCGCTGTTGTCCAAGCAAGTGCAGTTCCGCGATCTCGGCATGATGATCATCGACGAGGAGCAGCACTTTGGCGTCAAGCACAAGGAGCGCCTGAAGGACCTCCGCGCCGATGTGCACGCGCTGACGCTCTCGGCCACACCGATCCCGCGCACGCTGCAGCTGGCGCTCGCCGGCATTCGCGAGATGAGCGTCATTGCCACGCCGCCGGTGGACCGCATGGCGGTGCGCACGTTCGTGACGCCGTTCGATGCGATGACCGTGCGCGAAGCGCTGCTGCGAGAAAAATATCGCGGCGGGCAGAGCTTCTTCGTGTCGCCACGCATCAGCGATCTCGACGAGGTCGCTGATTTCCTGCGCAAGAACGTGTCGGAGCTCACCTTCCAAGTTGCACACGGCCAAATGGCGCCGACGCAGCTCGATGAGATCATGACGCAATTCTACGATGGCGCGTTTGACGTGCTGGTCTCGACGACGATTGTGGAATCCGGCCTCGATATTCCGCGCGCGAACACGTTGATCGTCTATCGCGCCGACATGTTTGGCCTCGCGCCGCTCTATCAGCTGCGCGGGCGGGTGGGGCGCTCCAAGGTTCGCGCTTATGCGTATCTGACGACGACCGCGGACAAAGCCCTGACGGCAGGCGCGGAGAAGCGGCTCAAGATTCTCTCCTCGCTCGACAATCTGGGCGCTGGCTTCACGCTCGCGAGCCACGACCTCGACATGCGCGGAGGCGGCAATTTGTTGGGCGAAGAGCAATCCGGCCAGATCAAGGAAGTCGGCGTCGAACTTTATCAGAGCATGCTCGAAGAGGCCGTCGCCTCGCTGCGTGATGGCAAGGAAGAAGAGGTCAGCGCGCGTTCCTGGTCGCCGCAGATCAGCGTCGGCGCGTCGGTGCTCATTCCGGAAGATTACGTCGCCGATCTCACGGTGCGTCTGGCGCTCTACCGGCGCTTGGCGGAATTCGACACCGATGATGAGCGTGAAGCGTTCGCGGCGGAGCTGATCGATCGCTTTGGCCCGCTGCCGCCTGAGGCGCAGCAGCTGATCGCGGTCGCTGCGTTGAAGGCGCTCTGCCGCCGCTGCTTGATCGCAAAGCTCGACGCTGGCCCGAAAGGCGCGGTGATGACGTTCCGCGAGGGCGGTTTCCCCGATCCGATGGCTTTGGTGCGCTACGTTCAGGAGCGTCCGGACGACTTCAAGATGCGTCCGGACGGCAAGCTCGTGGTGCAGGGCGGCTGGCCGGATGCGCAGGGGCGCTTGAAGGCGCTGCGTGCTGTGCTTGAAAGCTTGGCGCGGATTTCGACGCGGAAAGCGGCTTAAGCCGCCGCTGTATCAAGCGCGCGGAGATACACAGCCGCCGCTTGCGCGCCCATCACCGGGATGCGTCGATCGAAGATCGCTACCGGCACACCGGTGACGCCGATCTGTTGCGCGGCGCCATACATTTCCATGATCGCGTCGCGATCTTCGTTTGTAGCAAGCTTCGCGGTGATTTCTTGCGGGTCCATGCCGACGCTTTCAGCGATGCGGACGAGCTCGGCGCGGTCGCTGATGTCTCGCCCGTCGATCCAATAGCCGTTGAACAGCGCGTCGATCAGCGGCTCGGCGACGTTTTGGCCGGAGGCCCAATGGATCAGGCGATGGGCGTCGATCGTGTTGGGAATGCGCGCTGGCGCTTCGAGATTGAGTTCGACGCCCGCGGCGGCAGCGGCGTCATTCAACGCCTTGTGCGCGGCGGCGAGTTGCTCCGGCGCGAACTTGCTCGTGAGGTAAGCGCGGCGGTCCACGCCTTCGGCCGGCGTATCAGGTGAAAGCAGAAAGCCCCGCCAGGCCACTTGCGCGGCGATCTGACCTTGGCGTTGTGCCGCGGCCTGTTTCAGAGCCGCCCAGCCCACATGACACCAGGGGCAGGAGATATCGGCGAAGAAATCGATGGTGACGCGTCTCACGCGCTCATGCTTTCGTTCTCGAACACGCGAAGCGCGCGCGCCAACATGGCGGCGCCGCTTTCGCCGGGCTGCAGCTCCACCGCGCTCTGTTCGAAGATAATCGGCACCGCGCCATTGTCGCCAGCGGCGAACGCAGTGCATTCGGCGACGGAGGCGATGCGTTCGGCCATGCGTTTGGCGCCGGTGACATCGCTGGCCGGCATGGCGAGCGCGATGAGGTCGCCGCCAAGGATGGCGGCGCAATCGTATTCGCGGATGAGGCGGCCAGTGAGGCTGGCGATTTCACCGAACCCGTGGCGCCATACCTCGGCGCTCGGCGGCGTCGCGCCATGCGCCGGCAAAACACGCAGAGCCGCAAGCGCCATCGGGCGGCCGCTTTCGTGATGCTCGGCGGCGAGGCGGGCGAGGTGCGCGTCGAAGTGCTTCTGGCGCAGCAAGCCGGTGCGCGGATCGCCCAGCAGATCGCGAATGGCGCGTAGCGAATGCTCAGCGACTTTGCGTGCGCGGTTGCGTTTGATCGCCTCGAACAGCCAGCCGAGGCTTGCATTGCTGTGCGTGTTGACCGTCGCGACCGACGACGCGCCGCGTTCGAACGCGGCTTTTGTGGTGGTCGTATCGTCGGGCGCGATCACCAGCATCGTCGGCAAATGGTAGAGCGTGGCGTTGCGGCGGAGCGCGGCGCAGAGCGAGATCGCCGTCGCCGGGTTTTGCGCGCCGTTGAGCACCACCGCGTCGAACTCGTCATCGTGCAGATGATCGAAGCCCGCGAACGAAGAGAACGCCGCTGCCACCAAGCCGCCTTGTTCAGCGAGTGTGTGTTCGAGTTTCAGGAAGATCGGGCTCGGCGCGCCGACATAGAGCGCTTTGAGCTTGCGCAGATCGAGCGGCGCGGGTGTTGGCGTATCGGCTTCCGTCGCAGTCCTCGCGCGGCGCGCGCTTTCTTCTTGCGCGATCGCCACCCGTTCGAACGCTTCGAGCTGCGCGGCAAGCACGTTGGCGGGCGCGTCGAGCGCGATGACGCCGTTGAAGATATTTTCTTCGCTCTCAAATTTTGGCGGCGCTGCATCCCAGCGTACGCCGAGTAGAATTGCGAGCGGCTTTTGTGCGCTTGACCTCGCGGCAGCGGCGAACGTGCGTGCTTGATCGATCTCGCCGTCGAGGGCAGGAACGATGAGGATGTCTTGGCCGTCCGGCGCGGGACGCGTGTCTGTCATGGCGGACGCTTCGACGCCGGCGGCTTTCAGGAGATCCTGAGCTTCGCGGGCGGCGCGCGCCGCTGAATTGCGGACGACAATGCGCACGGGTGTGTTGCTCCCGAGCCGGAGGCCGACTCGGGCGCAAGTATCGCCTGCCAAAGCAGGCAACGGAACTGGCAAGGTTAAGGGGAAGCTGAGATGGCGTCTGGACCGCTCAATGGGGTCAAAGTGGTGGAATTCCAGGGCATTGGGCCTGGGCCGTTCTGCTGCATGCTGCTGTCCGACATGGGCGCGGATGTGGTGCGGATTGACCGCAAGGGCGGGCGCGGATCGATGCCGTTCGATGTCGGCGCGCGTGGGCGGCGCTCCGTGGCGCTCGATCTGAAGGACGCTGCCGACGTGGAAACCGCGCGCAAGCTGATCGCCAAAGCCGACGTGCTGGTTGAGGGCTTCCGGCCCGGCGTGATGGAGCGCTTGGGGCTGGGGCCGGATGAGATGCTGAAGCTCAACGGCAAGCTCGTTTACGGGCGCATGACCGGTTGGGGGCAGGATGGGCCGCTGGCGCTCGCCGCTGGCCACGATGCCAACTACATCTCAATCACCGGCGCGCTGGGCGCGATGGGGCGTGCGGGCGCCGTGCCGTCTGTGCCGCTCAACCTCGTCGGCGATTTTGGCGGCGGCGCGCTCTATCTCGCGATGGGCATTTGCGCGGCTTTGGTTGAAGCCAACAAGTCCGGCAAAGGCCAGGTGATCGACGCGGCGATCACGGACTGCACCGCTTCGCTGATGACGATGATGTACGGCATGCGCCATGCGGGCTTTTGGACCGATCAGCGCGACAGCAATCTGCTCGACGGCGGCGCGCCGTTCTACGACGTGTACGAAACCAAGGACGGCAAGTTCGTCACCATCGGTTCGCTCGAGCCCCAATTTTATGCGCTGTTGCTGGAGAAAATGGGGCTCAAGGACGATCCTGCGTTCGCCGTGCAGCACGACCGAAGCCAATGGCCAGCGATGGAAGCAAAGCTCACGACGCTGGTGAAAACCAAAACGCGTGACGAATGGACAGCGCTGCTTGAAGGCACGGATGTCTGCTTCGCGCCGGTGCTGAACATGGCCGAGGCGCCGAAGCATCCCCACAACGTCGCGCGCAAGGCGTTCGTGGAGGTCGCCGGCGTCACCCAGCCCGCGCCCGCGCCGCGCTTCTCGCGCACGCCAGGCGCCATCCAGGGCCCGCCGGCGGCGGCCGGGCAGGGGGCGGAGGACGTGTTCAAGGAATGGGGCGTCAGCTGAATTTCAGCCTGCGCCAACATGACTAAACCGTTCAGGCTCAGTTCAACCGCGATGGTGTTTTCTCATCCTCGGTCCTGGGCGATTATCGTCCCTCGCTCGTACCGGGACTAAATAGGAAGCGCCGGCCGCGGCTCAGCGGCCGGCGCAACCGTTTTTGGGGCAGGGCTGCTGGGGCGCGCCCGAACCTGAATTTTGCATTTCCGTTCCGGCATGTTGCGCCGCAGCGCGCGGCTCCGTAGGACAGCGCCTCGAAAGGCGCTTCCCCATGGTCAACAAGGTCTATTCGGACGCGAAATCAGCCCTGGAGGGGCTCGCGTTCGACGGCATGAGTGTGATGAGCGGGGGCTTCGGCCTCTGCGGCATCCCTGAAAACCTCATCATCGCCCTCCGCGATACGGGCGTGAAGGGCATTACCGTCATTTCCAACAATGCCGGCGTCGATGGCTGGGGCCTGGGGCTGTTGCTGGAAACCAAGCAGATCAAAAAAATGGTCTCGTCCTATGTCGGCGAGAACAAGGAATTCGCCCGTCAATATCTGAGCGGCGAGCTTGAACTCGAGTTCAACCCGCAAGGCACTTTGGCTGAACGCTGTCGCGCGGGCGGCGCGGGCATCGCTGGGTTCTACACAAAGACCGGCGTCGGCACGTTGGTGGCGGAAGGCAAGGAGACGAAGGTCTTCAACGGCGAGACTTACGTTTTGGAGACGGGCCTCGTCGCCGACCTCTCCATCGTCAAAGCCTGGAAGGGCGACAAGGAAGGCAATCTGATCTTCCGCAAGACGGCGCGGAACTTCAATCCAATGATGGCGACCGCCGGCAAGAAGTGCGTCGCCGAAGTCGAGATCCTGGTGGAGACCGGCGAACTCGATCCCGATGCGATCCACACGCCGGGCATCTATGTCGATCGCATCGTCAAAGGCTGTTTCGAAAAGCGCATCGAACAGCGCACAATTCGTCAGCGGGAGAGTGCATAATGCCGTGGTCCCGTGATCAACTTGCTCAGCGCGCCGCGAAGGAATTGCGCGATGGTTTCTATGTCAACCTCGGCATCGGTATTCCGACGCTTGTGGCGAACTACATTCCGCAAGGCATGGAAGTGACGCTGCAAAGCGAGAACGGCATGCTCGGCATGGGGCCGTTTCCGTTCGAGGATGCTGTGGACGCCGATCTCATCAACGCCGGCAAGCAGACCATCACAGCGCTGAAGAAGACGTCGTATTTCTCGTCATCGGATTCGTTCGCGATGATCCGCGGCGGCCATATCGATCTGTCCATCCTCGGCGCCATGGAGGTTTCCCAGAACGGCGACCTCGCCAATTGGATGGTGCCGGGCAAGATGGTCAAAGGCATGGGCGGGGCGATGGACCTCGTCGCCGGCGTCAAGCGCGTGGTCGTGGTGATGGAGCACACGTCGAAGGACGGCGCGTCAAAGCTGTTGAAGGCGTGCTCGCTGCCGCTGACGGGCGTGAAGGTGGTTGATCTGGTGATCACCGATCTCGGCGTGTTCGAGCTCGACAAGCAGGGCAGTGCGCCGATGAAGTTGCTGCAGCTCGCCGACGGCGTCAGCCTTGAGGAAATCACCGCCAAAACCGAGGCGGCTTTTGTCAACGCGCTGAGCTGATTGGCGCGAGCGGATTTGCGCTTCGGCGCGGCGGCTGGTAGGCCCTGCGCCCCTGGAGAGATGGCCGAGTGGTTTAAGGCAGCGGTCTTGAAAACCGCCGTGGGTGCAAGTCCACCGTGGGTTCGAATCCCACTCTCTCCGCCAGCATTTCTGTTTGCTCAACTTTTCCACCGCACGCTCTGCGATCTCGCTTGGAGGGGCGTGCGTGATTCTCTGTGTGTTGAAGCGGATTTTCGAGCCCGCCAGCGCCGTCGTGCGAGGTTGGAGCGCGGGGCTTCGCATCGCGATCGTGCTTGCGCTGATTGCTCTCGGCATGGCGATGGCCTGGGCGCCGGCCGCCGATCGTGCGCCGCTCGCGCCGGATACCGGTGATGTAGCGCTCTACGAAGCCATCGTCGCCAACATGCAGGGCGGGCAGGATTATTATTCGTCGGCGGTGGAGGAGGCGCGTGAGCGCGGCTATCCGCTGCGGCCGTTCATGACCGTGCGGCTGCCGACATTGGCGTGGACGTTGAACCTGCTCGGCCAAGATTGGCTGCAGCGGCTTGCGATAGCCGCGCTGGCTTTCACGGGGATCGCGCTGTGGTCGTTGCGGTTTGCGCGGGCGCGTGTCGCGCCGTTGCAGTTTGGCGTGGCGGTGATTGCTTTGCTGCTGGGCCAATGCGCGGCGTTGGTGCCGGGTGGCGCTTGGTTGCATGAGGTTTGGGCGGGCGCGCTGATCGCGATTTCGCTCGCGCTGCGGACGCCGGAACGCTGGGCGTTGGCGGTGATCGTCGGCGCATGCGCTGTGCTGTTCCGCGAACTTGCCGCGCCGTACCTCGTGGTGATGGCGGTGATGGCGCTGGCGGAGCGGCGGTACAAAGAGGCGGGCGCTTGGGCGTTGGCGCTTGCGGTGTTCGCGGCGGCGCTCACGGCGCATGCGATGGCGGTCGGCGCGTTGGTGACGCCGGCGGATCGTGCGTCACCCGGCTGGCTGGCGCTGGGCGGTTGGTCGTTCGTGCTGAATAGCGCTTATTGGAGCTTGTCGGTGCTGCACATCGGCGCTCTCGCTGCACTGCTGCTGCCACTAGCGCTGTTGGGGCTGACGGCGCGTCCGGTGGATTATCGGCTGACGCTCATCGTATTTGGCTACATCGCCGCCTTCCTGATCGTCGGCCGCTCGGACACGCCCTATTGGGGCTTCATTTACGCGCCGCTTTGGCCGATTGGGCTGGTGATGCTGTGGCCGGCGCTTGCGCAGTGTAGGCACGATCTCAAATCTTTGCGCTCGGGCGGCGCTTTAAGCGAAAGCGGTGTTTCCTAGCTGCCCGTATCTTGCTTAGACATCGGCACGCATGACCGAAGAGCTGAAATCCGCCGAAAACGACCCAAGCAAGCACGCCTTGCACCGCCAGTTCCTGCGCTTCGCCGGCGTGGGCGTTGTTGGCACGGCCGTTCATTATGCGGCGATGTTCGCGGCGGTTGAGCTGCTGCACGTGTCGCCGGTCATCGGCTCCGGCATCGGTTTTCTCGTGAGCTTGGGCGCGAGTTATGCGCTGAACCGCATGTGGACCTTCGACAAGCGTCCGCCTTGGGCGCGTGGCTTCTTGGTCTATTTCCTGGTCTGCGCCGTGGGGCTGGCGATCAACATGGGCATCGTCGCGCTCGGCGTGTCAGCTGGGCTGCACTACATGGTCGCGCAAGTTATCGCGACGCCGGTGGCGCTGCTCTGGAACTTCTTCAGTTCGCGCTTCATCGTTTTCCGCTAGGCGAGCGCCTCGCGGGCGATGCGCGTCGCATTCGCCATCAACGTAAACGTCAGATTCTTCGCCGGCAGCGACGGGAACGTCGCGCCGTCGGCGGCGATCAGGTTCGCGAACGGGCGCACGCGGCCGTTGCGGTCGGTCGTGAGGTCGCCGCCGTTTGCGAGCATCGGCAGCGTGCCTGCGTAGTGGACGCTCGCGCCCATGGGCCGCAGACGCGTCATGTGCGGCGGCGCAATGCAGCCGAGTGCGAACAGGAATTCGCGGAAACGCTTCACGGTCGGGTCCAGACGGTCGGCCTCGTTGCTTTCCGGCGTGTAGGACATCAGCAGCCGTTTCGAGCGGCCATCCGAGCCGACCTCAAGCGTCATGCGGTTTTCGTCGCGGCGCGTATCGGCGAAGTTGATGTTCATCAGTCCAAGCGCGCCGTGCAGGTTCTTGAACAGCGCCGTTGAAGCGCGCACGCCGAGTGGCAGCGTCTGCACCAGCGGATGGATCATCGCCGTGGTGAGCGTGGTGATGAGGCCGTGGACGTAGTCGAACGGACGCTCTCCCGGCGCGCCGACGGCGAGTTGGTGATACTGATACGAGCGATCGTCAAATTGCTGACCGATGCGGGCGAAATTCACGAACGGCATATGGACCTGGCGATTGTCCATCAGCCCCTTGAGCTCGACGCGCTCACCCGCGCGCAGCACGGATTCGAGCACAATGCGGCTTGAACCGAGCGCGCCGGCAGCGAGGACGAGTTCGCCGACGTCGCGGCGGATTTCCTCGCCGGTCGTGAGATGGCGCGCAACGACGTGGGTGACACGGTTGGCTGCGTCGAACACGAAATGGTCGACGACAACATCCGGCACGTATTCGAACGCGGGCGATTTGCGCAGCTCGCGCAGTGTCAGCGACGGCGTGTAGAACGCGCCGGTGGGGCAGCCCCAAAGGCAGCGGCCCGAGAGCGTGCAGGCTTTGCGGTCGCCGTGATCGCGCGACAAGCTCGCCGACCGCGCGCGGCCCATGAACGTATTGTATTTGCGCGCGAGCTGGTTGCGCTTGCCGTTGTAGGCGCGCAGGAGCTGATCGGAGTGCGCGTCGAGCTCAATCGGCGGCAGCAGGCCTTCGTGCGCCGGAAAGAAGTGCGCGAGATCGTCGTCAACGACGCCGGAGACGCCGATGCGCTTGGCGACTTCGCCATAGGCGGCGTTGAGCGCGCTCCATTCGAACGGAAACGCCTCTACTTCGCCGGCGTTGAACGCGTAGGCGCCACCGGTCCACGCTTCAGCAAGGCCGCCGGCGGCGAAGGAATTGAGCGGTTCGAAGCCGCGCGTCGCGAACTCTTGGCCGGGCACGGTTTCGAAGACGTAGGATTTGCTCGGCGGCAGGCCGTAATACTCGCCATCGTGCGAGGGCAGGATCAGAGCTTCGAACTTGTCGCCGAGAAAATACGCCGCAGGATCGTCGAGATTCTGCTTGAGCTGATTGAGCGAAGCGTCGGGCTGCGCGAACGGCGCGCGCGGGCGGCCGACATCGAGCATGACGACGCGCCTGCCCAACTCCAACGCCGTGGCGGCCACGTGCACAGCCGAGGCGCCTGCGCCGACGATGACGATCTGATCACTCGAAGCAGCCATCAGCCGACGGCGCTCCGTTTGCCGAGAACGATGTGCGCAGGCAAGAGCAGAACGAGCGCGATGGCGAACGTGAACGCCGCCGCTAGCCCGTGCATGGCGGCGGAGAAGAACGCGCCGAGCCAGGAGCCGCTCGACTTGTCGAGCTTCAACGCGCTCGCGCCGGAGCTTTCGGCGATGCCGAGCGCGAGCACGAGTTTTTGACGAATGGCGGCGGTGCGGAACAGCAGCCCGCTATAAGCGTCCGCGAGCGCGAGGGCGAAGCCGCCCGAGCGCGCCCACTTGGCGAGCCAAGCGTCGAAGCCGTTCACCGCGCCGATGCCGCGCTGTGTGTGGAAGTCCACGTACTTGCCGATCTGGTAGTCGTTCGGTTTGACGCCAGCGACATACGGAAAGAAGTGCTTGGCTTCTTGTTCGAGCGTCGCGCGATCAGTTGCCATCGGCGGGGGTAGGGCGCGCGGTTCGGGTATGCGCGGTGCGCTGCGTTGCAGCGGCAAGGTTTGCCCGACGAGCGGGTGCGGCTCAGCGACGCCGTCATTGGCGAAACTCGCCAGTTGGCCGGCGGTGAGCGGGAGCAGCGCCAATAGCGGCTTCTCCACGAGCGCCAAGCCCCAGCGGGCGAGGCCGAGCGGCAGATGCAGCATCGGCGGCGGCTTCGTGGCGCCGCGCAGGCGCGCGTAGAGCATGCGCAGATCGTAGCGGTCTGGCCCGCCAAGCTCGATGGTGTCGCCATGGGCGCCGGCGCGAAGTGCGAGTGCGGTGAGCATGTCGGCGACGTCATCGACGTCCACCGGCTGCACGACGCGGCGGCCGTCGCCAAAGATCGGCGCGACGGGCAGACGTGCGAGGCGCGATAAGCTGGCTTCGATCGCCGAGCCGGAGCCTAGGATCATGGTCGGGCGCACGATTACGCTCGGCGTCGCCGCGGCGCGCACGAGCGCTTCGGCGGCGATCTTGGAGTCGGAATAGGCGTAGTAGCGGCGATCCGCGAACGTCACCGCAACGCTGCTGACGAACACGAAACGCGCGACATTGGCTCTTGCACAAGCGTCGAGCAGCGCTTTGGTGGCGTCGACATTCGCGCGTTGAAAATCTTCGGGCTTGGCTTTGCCGGTCAGTGCGGCGAGGTGCAGGACGCAATCGGCGTCGGCGAGCGCGTGTTCGTAGTCCAGAGCGTTGGCCACGTCGGCGCGTACCCATGTCGCGCTCGCCGGCCAATCGGCGGCGGGTGCGCTGCGGCCGATGCCGGTTACGCGCGCGCCTTGCCCCAGCAAACGCTCAACAACACGGCGGCCGACGAAGCCGCCGGCGCCTGTGATGATGATCCGAGGGGGCGCGTCGACACCGCCTGCGTTGTCGGCGCGATCAGAGCTCACCGCTGCGCGACCGCATCCGCGGACGCCAAGGTCGGACGCTGCGTCGCCGCGGGGGCGGCCGTCTCGGCGACTTCTTGCACGATATAGATCGGGCGCGGCTTCACTTCGTTGAACACGCGGCCAAGGTACTCGCCCAGGATGCCGAGGCAAATGAGCTGCACGCCGCCGAGGAAGAGCACGGCCACCATGATCGAAGCAAAGCCCGGCACCGTGTAGCCGAGGATCGCCTGGGCGATGATGATGATGAGGTAGAGGAACGCCATCGCTGAGACGATGTTGCCGAGCCAGGTGGCGATGCGCATCGGCGCGCTCGAGAACGACGTGATGCCGTCCAGCGCGAACTTGATCATCTTGCGCAGCGGATATTTCGTTTCGCCGGCATAACGCTCGTCGCGATCGTAGAGCACGGCGGTTTGGTTGAAGCCGATCCAGCTGACGAGACCGCGGATATAGCGATCCTTCTCCTTCATGTTGCGCAGCACGTCGGCGACGTTGCGCGAGATCAGACGGAAATCACCCACGTCCGGCGGGATGTCGACATTCGCGACCGAGCGGAGCAGGCGATAGAACATCGTCGCCGTGAACAGCTTGAACGCGGTTTCGCCCGGCCGCTTGTTGCGGCGCGCATAGACGACGTCGAAGCCTTCGTTCCACTTGGCGACGAGTTCGGCGATGGTTTCCGGCGGATCCTGGAGGTCAGCGTCGATGAACACGATTGCGTCGCCGCGGGCGTAGTCGAGGCCGGCCGTAATGGCGATCTGGTGGCCGAAATTTCGGGAAAACTTAACGATACGGACGCGCGGATCGCCTTCGGCGAGCTTGCGCATGATGTCGTACGAGCCGTCGCGGCTGCCGTCGTCGACGTAAACGAGCTCGAAATCGCAGCCCTCGATGCGCGAAAGGGCGGCTGTCGCGCGCTCGTGGAAATAGCTGATGCCTTCCGCCTCGTTGTAGACGGGCACCACGACCGACAGGAGCTTCTTCTGCGACATTTACGTTAACCTGAACACACCAGGGCGGCGGCCAGAAACCGCACGAATTTCCCTCGACTAGCGTGCGCCTGCAAGGCTTGTGCCCTTAGCAAGCTTGCGTTCGTGACTGATTAACCACGCCATGACAACGCCTGCGCCCACCGGCAGGACGAAATGCGCCGGGCTTGCTTGTTCGATCAGCAGATAGGTGAGGGTGCTCCGGAGATCGCCGGCCAGGAAGCTCGGAATGATCGCTTCTTCCAGGCTTCCGGCCGTCATGCTGACGGAGACGCAGGCGAAGGCAATCACGATGCTGAGCGCCAGGAGCGCGAGCGTCGCGCGGCGCTCCCAGGCGCCGAAGCGCGACCAGGCGAAGCCGAGCACGATTGCCGCGAAGCCGACAGCTGGTGTGAGGTAGCGCGGGCCGGTGGTCGCGCCGCCGTGCCAATAGCCGAAGCCAGCGTTCATCAGCAGGTAAAAGGCGACGATGAGTAGCGTGGCGATGGCGATCGGCTGCGTTTCAGTCGGGCGCACAACGCGGATCGCCGCCCACAACATCGCGAAGATGATCGGCGCGAACCAGAAGAGGCCGCGTTGGGCGCTGACGAGCAATTCACCAAGCACCTCGAGCTTGGGAACGCCGATGCCGACGATGCCGGTGCGGTGGAGATTGAACTCCACTGTGTGCGCGTAGCCCGTCTCGAACGGTGAGCCGAAGGCCGCCCATTGGAACGCCAGCGCCGGCAACAGCGCGACAATTCCGCCCAAAGCCGTCCACAGCAAGGTTACCAGCGTATCGCGCCACCGCGCGAGATGCGGCAGCGCCACGAGCGCGCCAATGAACAGGCCCGGGAGGAGGGCGGTGTATTCGGTCGCCGTCGCGCCGCCGAAGGCAAGGCCTGCGAGCAAAGCGTAGCGCGCGCGGTGTTGCGTGCGCCGGAAGGTCTCATCGAAGGCGACGTAACCCGCGACGAGGAGTGCGGCGGTGGCGGCATGGCTGAAGAAGGACGTGGCCCAACCCCAAACGGGGCTCGTAAGGCCGAATGCGAGCGCGGCGATGAGGGCAGCGTCCACATTGTTCGTGCGCGCCAAAATGTGGCGGAACAAGAGGACGCCCGCACCGGCTGTCAGCACGCCTGACGTGGTTAGCGCGCAGAGATACAGGAACGCAGTCCAGACCCGATTGTACGGCGTTTCCGGCGTCACCTCGAAGGCGCGCGTGAACACGAACGCCATTGGCGTCGCCAGGAGCGACATGCCGGGGCCTTTGTCGCAGTAGTAATTGCCTTCGAAGAATGCCTTGTCGCGCGTGAGGTCCTCGTAGCCGTTCATGTCGACGCGGCCGTACTGCACGATGTTCGCCGTCATCGCCGCGCGGCAGAGCGTGTTGTGGCTGGTGCGGTCCTGCGTGAAGAGGCCGTAGGCGAGGCCAAACAGAACGAACAGGAGCACGCTCAGATTGCGGCGGCTGGTCTTGGCGTCCCGCGGCTTTGTCAGCCACGCGCGCGCGCCGGCGATTACGTCAACCATTACGGTCCTCAGCCCAGTGCGCCAGTTTGAACACGCTGGCGCGCCAAAGGCGGACACAGCGCAATCGCAAGGGCGTGTTTACGACGATGCTTGTACATCGGCCAAGGCTTATTCATTCTTCGCGCCAATACAGAGCGGGGGCTGCTCAAAGTGATTCTGTCGACGCTGAAGACGAAGGCATCGCACTATGTTGCCGCGTTTACCAATTGGACGCGCGCAAACACTGTCGATCTCGCGATTTTCTTCGCGGTTTGCCTTGCTGCGGCGTTTTGGGGCGCGTTTCAGTTCTCGCAGTTCGAGTTCGAGCGCATGTGCCGCGGATTCGATCTTTGGTTCGATTCCGATCCGGCGCGCACTGTCGCCAACATCACCTCGCGCTGGGTGACGTTCCATGAGCGCTCGTTTTTCCATCCCCTCTATTCGCTGCTGATCGCTGGGCCCTTCGGCGCGCTGCAAGACCTCTTCAACATCCCAACCAGCACGCTGACGATGATCTACGCGGCCGTGCAATCTGCGGCGGTTTCGGGCGTCGTGTACGCAACCGGCCGCGCGGCTGGCCTCGCGCGGATCGACTCGCTGCTGTTCGTGTTGCTCGTTAACTCGACGTCGGCGGCGATTTATTGGATCGGGTTCCCGGAATGGGTGGCGTTCGGGGCGGCGACGGCGTTCCTGCCGGTGCTGTGGATCGCGGCGCCCGCGTTTCAGAACCGCGTTACCGGCTGTGTTCAAAGCATGCTGGCGGCGGGCATCACGCTGACGAACTGGGCCATCGGCGCCGCCGCGAGCTTTTTCTCGGACTGGCCGCGCCTGCGTTGGGGACAGGCGTTCTCGCACACGCGCGACGCGCTCGCGTTCATGGCGGCGTTGGCGGTGGTGCAATATTGGCTGTTCCCGCACTCCGGCGGCTTCCTGAATTTTTGGGCGGAGTCGCGGCTCTTCCTGTTGCCGGAAGCGGAAGACCACACGTTCGCGGCGTTGATGGTGGAGTTCTGGGGCCAGACATTCGTCGGCCCGAACGTGGCGATGCTGCAGGAAGGCCCGCGCACAGTTCCGGGCTGGGCGTATCTGATCATGACCAGCCAAAGCCAGGGCGTGCCGCTGACGCCACTGACGATCGGCATCTTCGTGCTGTGGGCGGGTTTGCTGATCTATGGCGTGCTTGCGGCGCGCAAAGGCGCGGTGAAGGCGCCGGTGATGGTGCTGACTTTGGTGAGCATCGCGTTCTTCTTCGTGCTGCACATGTTCCTAGGCGGCGAGATCTTCCTGTTCTCGCTGCAGCTTGCCCCGTTCTTCGCCTTCATCGTGCTGTGGGGCGTGCAAACGAATCGCCGCAACATCGTGCGCGCGCTCTGCGCGATCCTGATCGTGGCGTCGTTCGCGCACAATTACCCGGCGTTTCAGGCGGCGGCGGCGCAGCACAACGCGATCGATGAAAGCTGGCTCACGCGCGAAGGACACCGCGCGCAGGTCGAGGTCTGGCAGACGGATTGCCGTTAGGGCTGGCGAAGCTCGATGTTCATGTCGCGCAGCGCTTGCAGCGCCATCTCGCGATCCGAGCGGTGCAGGATCATGCGCGCCTGGTAGTTCACGTGGGTATTGTCCACCATGGCTGAGTCCGGCATCGAATCCGACTGATCGATGATCGGAATGCCGTGCGCGGCGAACAGCGCACGCACCGCTTCATTGTGCGCGCCTTCGTAGGGGTTCAGCTCTTCCCAGGAACCACTCGGGCGCATGATACCCCGCAGGTTCACATTGCGCTCCTGCAAATAATTGATGAGCGATGCCAGGTCAGCGATCTCGCTATCCATGGATGTGCGCCAATTGTCCGCAAGGCGCAGGAATTCGGGGGTTTGCTCGTGCGGCGCGAAGGCCTTCACGCGGCTGCGGCTCAGCCCAAACGCCACCGGCAGCACACGCTCCGCGTCGTTGCGGAGTGAGCGCATCCACCATTCCGCGTCGGTCATTTCCTCGCGGTGGATGTGGCCGTCTGCGTCGTAATTGTACATTTCGTGACGCAGGAACGCGAATTTCACATAGCCGCCGGCGTCGTAATCGATCGGGCGGGTCATGTAATAGGAGAGGCCGAGGAAGAACGTGTTTTTCTCGCCGCCGGCCTGCAGAAGGTCGAATTCCTCGACCAGCAACTCCACAAAATTCCGCACGTCCCGGTAGCGCATGTCGCCGATGGAATAATTGTGGATCAGCGCCCGCTCTTCGGGCGGCAGTTCCCAGGTGCGGATCGCGGCGTTGCCTTGGGAATCGCCGAAGAAGTAAACGCCGCCGCGCGAATGGTCGTCATGCGGAACTTGTTCGATCAGCACGTAATCGGCGTCATCGATATAGCCGCCGTCATAGAGATAGAGCCCATTCAGTTCGCGCTCGCGCTCCAGTTCCCGCTCGACGTGGTTGGCCAGGATGGGGGTGGCGCGCGCCAGGGCCGCCACGACGCCGCAGGTCGCCACGATCGCCAACGCCATGCCCAAAGGCAGGCAAATGCGCGCGCCCGCGCTTAGGGGCGTTTCCCGCTTCGGCTCGGAGAGCGTTTCAGTCTGGGCCATGTTTCCCCTGTAGCGTATCGCAACCGACGCGGCCAAGCGCCAACGCTTCACTCCCGCTGCCGCACCCATGTGCACAAAGTGTGCAAGCAAAGGCCAGGAAGGCCCGCTGTCGGCGCCGCCGTAGCGGTGGCGACGCAGGGGCCCAATCCGCTTGTCCGCATATTGCGCGGCGGTGTAGGGATCGGACCGGGGTCGAGTAATGAGCGACGGTGGCGCCAAGGTGATGGAAATCGATGCGCTGGGCGAACGCGCGGCCGCGTTGCGGGCGAAGATTAACCCCGCCATTCCCTTCACGAACGCAATGGGCGCGCTGCGGGAACTCGCGCGGCTTCGCAAGGATGGCGTTCAGAGCGCGGTGAAGACCCGCATCGCCATTCTCGGCGGTTCGACCACGACGCAATTGGCGAAGTTCCTCGAACTGTTTCTCTTTGGAAGCAACATCGACGCGGAAATCTACGAGGCCCCGTACGGCCTGATGCGTCAGGAAATCCTCGATCCGACGTCCGAGCTGTACAGTTTCGCGCCGCAATTCATCTTCATCTGCTGCAGCCGCCGCGACCTGCTAGGTGCGCCGCATTTGTCGGCGACCGCCGAGGAAGCGCAAGCCGCTATCAACGATGCCGCGGCTGAGTGGGAGACGCTGTGGCAGACGGCCTATGAGCGCCTCGGCTGCCAAATCATTCAGAACAATTTCGAAGCCGCGCCCGTACGCACGTTCGGCAACCTCGAACTCAGCCACCCGGGCGCCTCCGGCAATTTCGTCGAAGGCGTGAACCGCGAATTGCGCCAGCGCGCGCCGCGCTGGGTTTCTATCCACGATCTCGACGCGCTGACGGCTTTGGTTGGCCGCTGGAATTGGGGCGACGAGCGTTTCTTCCACATCGCCAAGCTGCCCTGCGCGCCGGAGCACCTTCCGCTCTACGCGCATAGCGTTGCGGTGCTCGTGAACGCGCGCCTCGGGCGCAGCCGCAAATGCCTCGTGCTCGATCTCGACAACACGCTCTGGGGCGGTGTCATCGGTGATGACGGCCTGGCCGGCATCGTCATCGGCCAAGGCGACGCGGTGGGGGAGGCGTTCATCGCTTTCCAGAATTACGCGAAGGCGCTGGCCGAGCGCGGCGTGATCCTCGCCGTGTGCAGCAAGAACGAGGACGCCAACGCGCGAGAGGTGTTCGAGAAGCACCCGGACATGGTGCTGCGCCTGCCGGACATTTCCTGCTTCGTCGCCAATTGGGAAGACAAAGCCGGCAACATCCGCCGCATCGCTCAGGAGCTGAACATCGGCTTGGACTCGCTGGTGTTTGTCGACGACAACCCGGCTGAGCGCGACATCGTCCGCCGGCTCGTCCCGGAAGTCGCGGTGCCCGAACTGCCGGCAGATCCGGCTGATTACGTGCGCGCGGTGGAAGCGCACCGTTATTTCGAGCCCGCGGCAATCAGCGCCGAGGATTTCCAGCGTACGGAAATGTACCGCGCCAACGCTGAGCGCCGGCAGACGGCGAGCAGCGTCACCGACATCAACGAATTCCTGCGCTCGCTCGACATGCGCGCCTGGATCGGGCCGATTGGCGACGTGGAACTCGATCGCTCGGTGCAGCTGATCGGCAAGTCGAACCAGTTCAACCTCACCACCCGCCGCCATTCCGCTGCTGACATTCAGCGCATGCTGGAGTCCAAGGCCTGGGAAACCCGCGCCGTGAAGCTGGTCGACAAGTTCGGCGACAACGGCCTGATCAGCGTGCTGCTGGCCGAAGAACGCGGCGACGCGCTGTTCATCGACACCTGGCTGATGAGCTGCCGAGTGCTGAAGCGCGGCGTGGAGCAATGCCTGTTGAACCACGTCGCCGGCATCGCCCGTGCGCGCGGCCTGAAGCGCGTCAGCGGCGAGTATTTACCGACTGCGAAGAACGTTCTGGTCAAAGACCATTACGCCAACCTCGGATTCACGCAGACCAGCGCCGGCGAAGATGGCGCGACCACTTGGGAACTCGATGTCGGCGCCGCTTGGCAGCCGATCGTCCACCACATTGCTGAGGAAAACCCGTGAGCCAATTGCTGGAAGACCTAAACGCCGTGCTGCGCGACGTATTCGGTGATCCGGATATCGCGCTGACGGAAACCTCCACCGCCGACGATGTCGACGGCTGGGATTCGCTCGCGCACCTCAACATCATCATCGCGCTCGAAGGCCGCTTTAAGGTGCGGTTCTCGACGGCGGAGATTTCGATGCTGAAGGAAGAGGGTCAGAACATCGGCAGCCTCGTTAAACTGATCGCCAGCAAGCGGGGAGACGTCGCCTGAGCGTCACCAGTCTGGAATTCCTTGTAACGCTGTTCACGGCTGCCGCGATTTTCCCGCTGCTGCCGTCAACATGGCTGCGCCGGACGTTCATCGTCGTGGCCAGCGGTGCGTTCCTTTGGATCCAGATGCCGGACGCGGTGCGCGTGATCACGCTGATCGGCTTCGTGCTGAGCGGCTATCTGATGGGCCATGTGCTGGTTCGCAAGCCTAGCACCGGTGCGCTGGCGGCGTACATCATTGCGCTGACGATCGCGTTCGTGGTCCTCAAGAAATACGCGTTCCTGCAGCTTGTCGCCGGCGACACGCTGATCTCGCACGCGATCGACCTGATCGGCTTGAGCTTCATTTTCTTCCGGCAGATCCATTACGTCGTCGATGTGAAGCAGGGCGAGATCAAGGATATCAGGCTCTGGCCATATCTGAGCTATCAGCTGAACCCGTTCACGCTCTTCGCCGGTCCGATCCAGCGCTATCAGCGCTTCCACGAAGACTGGCAGACGCTCACGCCGCATCTGAAGGACGCACACGCGCTGCGCATGGCGCTGCTGCGCATTCTGCTGGGCGTCGTGAAGGTGTCCTTCATCGGCGACGCGTTCCTGCAGATCGCTGAGGGCACCGGTTACGTGCCGGATGGCACGCCGGACTCGGTGCAGCGCATCCTGCTGTTCTATTGCTATCCGGCGTTCGTCTATTTCAACTTCGTCGGCTATTGCGACATCGTCATCGCCGGCGCTGCCATATTCGGCATCCGCGTGCCGGAGAACTTCGATCGCCCGTACCTCGCGCGCAACATGATCGATTTTTGGAACCGCTGGCACCGTTCGCTCAGCTTCTGGATCCGCGATTACATCTTCACTCCGCTCTACATGTTCATCGCCCGCCGCAAGCCGGGCTGGGCGGCGAACTCGGTGTTCCTCTGCTATTTCGTGGCGCTGTTCCTGGCTGGCGTGTGGCACGGCGCGACCTGGAATTTCGTGATCTTCGGCGTCCTGAACGGCATCGGCGTCGCCGCCGCGAAGCTTTGGGAGAATTACCTGATCGCCCGTGGCGGGCGAAAAGGCTTGCGGGAATACCTCGCATCGACGCCGATCAGGATCATCGCCGGGATCGCGACCGTGCATTTCGTCTGTCTGACGCAAGTGTTCTTGCGCCCCGGCAGCGAAGATAACGTGATCTCTCTCATCAACGCCGTAACGGGCCTTATCTCCTAGGAGCGGTGTCTGTGTTCGTTGAGTCAAAGACCGGCGATGAACAGCAGGAAGGCGGCTTTGAACGCTTTGGGCGCAACCACCCTCGCGCGTTCACGGGGCTTCTCATCCTGCTTGCGGCGTGCGTTACAATCGGGCTGCTGCTAAAGCCGAGCTACACGTTGGTGCTCTACCAAGGGTTCTAAAATGCAGGCCTCCGGGGGGACGCCGATTTTATGAGCAAAGCTGCGTCCATCGGGCGTCAGCTTCAAACGCGCGTTCTGGCGGTGCTAGAGCAGCCGTCAAACGGTGCGCTTTGGTATGCGGGCATCGTCGTTGCTGGCTTGTTGCTGCGCATTCCGTTGTTGCCGTTTCACACCGGCGACATGGACGTGCACTTGCTGCGCTGGTTTTCGGCGATCGACAGGCAAGGGCTCGGCTTTCTGCAGGAGCGCGTGGCCGATTATGCGCCGATCTATGAGCTTTATTTCTGGCTGCTGACGAATTTCGACGGCTTCGCCTCACCGATCACTTTGATCAAGATTTCAAGCTTTCCGTTCGAAGTGTCGCTCGCGCTAGCGATCGGCGCGCTTTTGCGCGCGTGCGGTGGTTCGCTCGCGCTTGGGCGCGTGGGCTTCGCGATCGCGTTTCAGTTGCCGACCGGGATTTTGAACGGCGCTGCCTGGGGCCAGTGCGACGCGATCTATGTGTCGTTCCTGGCGTGGTGCCTGTGGGCTGCGATCAAGCGCAAGCCGATCCTGACAATGGCGATGTTCAGCGCCGCGCTCGCGTTCAAGCTTCAAGCTGCGTGGATTGGTCCGGTGCTGCTGTGGCTCGCTTTGAAGGGTCGCTTGCCGTGGTGGACGTTCGCGCTCGCGCCGGTCGGCTATCTGATCGGCGCCCTGCCCGGATTGATCGCGGGGAGGGACGTGGCGGACACGCTCTTCGTATACGCGCTCCAAGCCGGCACCTATCGCGAGCTGACGCTCAACGCGGCGTCGCTCTACGCGCTCGTGCCGGACACCTTCTACGATCTGTTGGCGGGCCCCGGCGTGATCATTGCCGGCGTGTTGATCCTCGCGACCGTGATCTGGCTCTACCGCACCGACCGGCTCGCGAGCGACCAGATGTTTCTGGTCGGCGCGGCGGCTTTGCTGATGCTCGTGCCGTTCATCACGCCGAAGATGCACGACCGCTATTTCTATGCGTCGGACTTCGTGTTGATCGCGGTGGCTTTGGTGCATCCGCGCTTGTGGCCGGCCGTAGTGCTGGCGCAGATCGCATCGCTCTTGAGCTACGCGCCGTTCCTGATGAACGGCCTCGCGAACCGTAGCTGGGAATGGCCGCACTTCATCGAGCGGCAGATGTGGCGCATCCATCTCGTCCCCATACTGGGCACGTTCTGCAACGCCGCGGCGCTGCTTCTGCTGTGGCGCGCGATTGTCCGCGAGAAGCGCGCGCCCTAAGGCGCGGGCTGTTCGCGCTCCTCGGCGAGATACGCGACGACCTGGCGGACTTCCTCCGCGCTCATGCCGAACTGCGCCATCGACGTGCCGGGATACATCGCTTCTGGATCCGCGAGGAAACGCTCAAGCCGTTGCGTCGTCCATTCCTCGTTCTGGTTGGTCAGCGCGGGCGAATAGCCGTAGTCCGCAACACCGCCGACGCGCCGGCCGACGATTCCGTTCAACGGCGGGCCGACGCCAATCACGCCGGCCATCGAGTGGCAGGTCATGCACTGGCGCGTGTAGACGTCCTCGCCCGGCGATTCCGCCCAATACGCCGTGTCCCAGCCCCGCGCGACCTCGCCGCGGGCTTCCGCCGATGCGGTGACGACGAAACGCCGCGCGCGATCGGCTGAGCGTTCGGCGTTGCGGAGGAAGATGAGATCGCCGCGATCTGTGAGGATGGCGATGCGGCCGTCGTGCAGCACGATCAGGTCGCGATAGACGTTGTTGACATCGATCGGTTCGACCGAGGCGACGCGGTCTTCGTCCAGATGCACGACAAGCAGTTTGTGGCCGCTATAGAGGCTGCCGACGAGCAGATAATCGCCCCAGCGCTCGAACTCGCGCGGATCGGGCTGGATCACATTGGAAATGCCGATCGACGGCACCAGCGCGATCGCGGGCCGTTCAAACCCAGCGTGATCGGCCGGCGATGAGCTCAGCGCCCAATCGCGGCGGGGCCCGCGGACGCGATATTCCTGGCCGTAGGTCGCGAGCGGCCAGCCGTAATTGCGGCCTTCGCGGATGTGATTGATTTCGTCGCCGCCTTCGGGGCCGTGATCCGTGCCCCACACCTCGCCGTTGCGCAGGATGACAAGCCCCTGCGGGTTGCGGAAGCCGAGCGCGAACATGCGCGCGATGCGCGTCGTGAGGTCGATGCGCAGCACCTTGCCGTAATCAACGCTCGGATCCTGTGAGAGGATGCGGTCGTCATAGACGCCGTTGAAATCGGCATCGCCCGTGGAGAAGAGGATGTGGTTGGCGTCCTGCACCACCATGCGCCCGCCGGTCTGGTTGCCCTCGAACACAAAGCCGCGTTCTTTCGGCGGCAAGCAGGGCTGGGTGACGAAAAAATCCTCGAACGGCGACGCGACGCGGATGCCGATATCGTCCACCGCCAGCAAAGCGCGGCTGATGACGATCTCAAAGCATGAGCCGGTGAAGCGGTGGTGGCTCACATAGAGATCCACCTGCGCGCCGCCTTCCTGCGGGATCGCCAGCAGATCGAGCGCGCGGAAATGGGCGCTGACGAAGCCGGGCCGGTCGGCGATGCCGCTATCGCGCAGCTGCTGCATGCCGATGTCCACGCTCAGCGGCAGCGTGCGCATTTCGTAGCTGGCGCTCAGATAGCCGAGTTCACCCATCGGCGAGAGGAAAACGATGTTGTCGCCCACCTCGGCGATGGCGCCGCCGCGGCCCAGCGAGCCGAACGGCGCCAGGCGAAACTGCGCGGCTTCGATCTCGTGCATCGCCGTGCTGGCGAACGGGCGCCACTCGACCTCTTGGCGGGTGATCTGTTCAACCGGGCTCAGCTGACGCTCAAGCAGGCCATCGACGAAGCGCTTCGTCTCGCCATTGTTGATCCAGTCGGCGGCGATATAGCCGGCGCCGAGAAATCCGAGCGCGAGCAACGCCCCACGCGCGAAATTCCGCAGCTTGCGCGCCGCTGCGCCGCGGCCTGGCGCGTTCGCGTCCTGACTCATTGCGCCCCCGATGTTGTCGCCGGCGCGGCGAACTGGCCGCAGACGGAGCACACTTCATTTGCGCAGGCAAGCCGATGCCATCCGTCATTGCGAAGCCCTGTAAACAACGCCGCAAAGGCGGGTCGGCTGTTGCGTGGGAGGCAGGGCAAATCTAGTGTCGCGCCGTTCCGGAGGGAGCGCACGCATGAGCGGGGGCTCAGCGAAACCAAGTGAGGGTCAAGCAACGGCGCCGCGCACAGGCGGCTGGCGCTATGTGCTTGTGCTTGCGCTGATGCTGCTTGGCGCGTTCGCCTTCCACATAAAGCGCGAGGGCATCTTCATGTGCCCGGGCGACGCCTACGGCGAAGGCTTCTTCCTCGCCAATTGCAACGCCGCCGATTACGGCGAGTTTGACCACGGCGCGTTCTGGTTCGGCGTTGAGCGCGAAGCCACCGCGAACGCCGCGCGCGCCGATGCCTTGTTCTTGGGCAATAGCCGTTTGCAGTACGGCTTCTCGGCGCCGGCGACGTCGGCCTTCTTCGAGCAGGCCAATCACTCGTTCTATCTGCTCGGCTTTGCCTACGACGAAAGCATGGCCTTCACCGGCCCGCTGCTGAAGCGCATCGAACCGCGCGCGCGCGCCTACGTGATCAACGTAGATGGCTTCTTCACCGACCAAGCGTCGATTCCGGCCCGCGAGATGATGGCGCCGCAGGGCGGGCTCTCGACGACGTTGATCAAATGGGCCTGGCAAGCTCCACATCGCACGATTTGTCCGCTCGTCCCGCGCGTGTGCGAAGTCGCGCCGACCACGTATCGCCGCATCGAGAACGGCACGTGGGCGTTCGCGGGCGCGGCGCCTTATTACAACATCCCGCCAGAAGTGGTTCCGCTCGATCCGGCGGCGGTGGAAACGGCGCGCGGCCATGCGGAGCAATTCCTTGCCGAGCTGCCGGTCGATCGGTCGTGCGTGTTCTTCGTGTACGTCTGGACGCCGCGCAACGAGCGCGCCAACGCCGAGGCGCTCGCGCAGGCGACGGGCGTGCAATTCTCATCGCCGGTGATCGAAGGCCTGCAGGTGTTTGACGGTTCGCACCTCGACACTGCAAGCGCCGAGCGGTTTTCTCGCGCCGTGTTCGCCGAGATCGGCCCCAATTTGCAGCAATGCCTTGAAAGCGAGAGCCCATGACCGAAGACGAAATCCTCGGACGCCTGGGCCAACTCGCGCGCGATCTGATGGGCGACGACGCCATCAGCCCGACCATGGACACGACCGGCAAGGACATCCCCGGTTGGGATTCCGCCACCTTCATCAATTTCGTGGTGGCGGTGGAGATGGAGTTCGGCGTGCGCCTCGGCCTCGCCACCATCGAATCCATCGACTCGTTCGGCGACATGGTTCGCGCCGTAAAGGCGGCCAAGCCATGAGCACCGCTCGCATCAGCTTCGTCGGGAGATAGTCCGGCGCATGCTGTTTAGCTCTTACGAGTTCATCTTCGTCTTCCTGCCGGTGACGCTCGTTCTCTACGGGCTGCTCGGTAGGCTCTCGCGTGATTGGGCGTTGGCGTGGGTGATCCTCGCGTCGTTCGCCTTCTATACGTGGTGGCGGCCGATGAATTTGGCTATCATCGCGCCGTCTCTGATCTTCAACTATCTGTGTGGCCTCGTTCTGCTGCGCCTGGCCGCCGATCCGGCGAAGCAGGCGACGAAGAACGTGGTGTTGGCGATCGGCATCGCCTTCAACGTGCTGTTCCTCGGCTATTTCAAGTACGCCAACTTCGCCGTCACCGTCGCCAACGATGTCACCGGCGCGGATTTCGTGCTTGAGCAGATTGTTCTGCCGCTCGGCATCTCGTTCATCACCTTCCAGAAGATCGCCTTCCTGGTCGATGTGTCCGGCGGGCGGATCGAGCGCTTCACCTTCCGGGACTATTTGCTGTTCGTGATGTTCTTCCCGCAGCTGATCGCGGGCCCGATCGTCCACTACCGGGAATCCGTTCCGCAGTTCCAAAACCCGGTGAAAGTCGATGGCGCGTTGATCGCCACGGCGCTGACGCTGTTCGTGTTTGGGCTGGCCAAGAAAGTGCTGCTCGCGGACGGGATCGCCCTCCACGTCACGCCGATCTACGCAGCCGCGGCGGCAGGGGAGCACATCAGCTTCGTCCACGCCTGGCTCGCGGCTGTCGGCTTCACGCTACAGATATATTTCGATTTCTCGGGCTATAGCGACATGGCCTGCGGCGCGGCGTTGCTGTTCGGCATCCGCCTGCCGATCAACTTTGACTCACCGCTGCGCGCCACCAACATCATCGATTTCTGGCTGCGCTGGCACATGACGCTGACGCGCTTCCTGACGGCCTACGTCTACAACCCGATCACGCTCGCCATCACGCGTTGGCGGGCCAAGAACCGCAAGCCGCTGTTCAGGCAGAAGCGCTCGGCGCTGTTCGCGTTTCTACACGTCGTCGCCTGGCCGACCATGGTAACGATGCTGCTCTCCGGCGTCTGGCACGGCGCGGGCTACACGTTCATCTTCTGGGGCGCGCTGCACGGGCTTTATCTCGTGATAAATCACGCCTGGCGCCAGTACGGCGCGCACAAGCCGGGAGCGCTCACCATCCCAGCGCGTGCGATCGGCTGGGCGCTGACCTTTACCGGCGTCGTTGTGGCGATGGTGTTCTTCCGCGCGCCGGACATGAGTTCGGCTTGGAACATCATCTCCGGCCTCGTCGGCGGCAACGGCTTGGCGCTGCCCGCGCGCTTGGCGGAAGCAGCGCCGATCAGCGTCGCCACCATGACGCTCGCCGGCAACGAAGTGTATCTGCCGCAGCTCATCCAAGCGCTCGCGTATCTCGTTGGCCTGCTGGCGATCGCGCTGATGATGCCGAACACCTCGCAGATGTTGGCGGACTACGAGCCGTTGTTGCGTGGGTCTGAAACGCCGCCGCGCATCGCTGGTATTGGGCCGCTCATTCGCTGGCGCCCGCGGCTGCATTGGATGCTGTTCGTCGGCGCGCTGGGCGCGGTTGCGGTGCTGCGCCTGAGCGGTGAGAGCGAGTTCTTGTACTGGCAGTTCTGAGCGCCACACTCGTTAACGCGCGCTAATGGTAAAACTGAAAAAACGATAAACGCTTACCTGAGCGAAACATCCCTGCTGTATAGAAACGCCTTCGCTTAGCTGACTTGGGCCTGTTCTTGATGCGCATCGCCATGCTCTCCGCCATTGCTTTGGTCGCCTCCGCCGGGATTGCCGCCGCGCAACCGGCGCCGATCACTTATGCGGGCCAAGGCGGGCAGGCGAACCTCGCTGGCGGCGGTGACAATTCTTATGGCTACGGCGCACAGCGTTCGACGCGCTCGCGCGGCGCCGTGATCGATCTGCGCCGCGGCGCGCAAACCGCGCCCGTGCAATCGCAGCCGGCTTCGCTCGAAGCGCCGCGCGCTGAAGCGCAGGCCGAGCAGGGCGCGTCGCAGCGTCCGGATTGGCTCGAGCAAGAGCGCGTCGGCGCGCCGTACGAAGCCAACGGCCGCTGGTACGTGCCGACGCCGGAGCCGGGCTATTCGCAAAACGGCCAGGCGTCCTGGTACGGCCCCACGTTCCATGGTCAGCGCACGTCGAGCGGCGAAGTGTTCGACGAAATGGCGCTGACGGCTGCGCACCCGACGCTGCCGGTGCCGAGCCTCGTGCAAGTCACCAATCTCGAAAACGGCCGCGAAGTGATCGTGCGCGTGAACGATCGCGGTCCGTTTGTCGGCGAGCGCCTGATCGATATGTCGCGTGGCGCCGCCCAGGTGCTTGGTTTTGAACAAGCAGGGCAGGCGCGTGTGAACGTGCGTTATCTTGGCCCTGCCCCGCGCCGCGTGAACGCTGACGGCTCGCAAGCCGCGCCGAGTGCGCCAGTGGCTGCCGCGCCGGCGATGCAAGTTGCTCAGAACGAAGGCCCCGCCTCGTTGCTCCCGCCGCAGAGCGCGGAAGAGGAGGCGGTCAACGTCCCACAAGCGCCGACGATCCAGATGACGAGCCTCGACCAGCCGCGCCGCACGCCAGCGGCCGCGCCGGCCAACGGCTATTTCGTCCAGATTGGCGCCTATTCCGATCTCGCCAACGCCCACCGCGTCCGCGACGCCGCCAGCCCGGCTGGCCCGGTTGTTGTGGATATCCGCGAGACCGCGCGCGGCGAATTGTTCCGCGTCCGGGTCGGCCCGTGGGCTTCGGAGGCCGAAGCGCACACGGCCCGCCAAACTCTGGCGTCCTTGGGCTATGCTGAAGCGGTAGTCGCTGCTCCCTGATCCGCCGGTTTGTTGACGCGAAAGCGCCCGCCCGGTTTGTTCAGATCAGCGGACGCCGAGCGGATTCGGCGGAAGGATCAGAATGAAACGCGCGCTCGTCGCTCTCACCGTCGCACTGCTCATCCTGGCCTCGCCAGCTGACGCTCAGCGCCGCCGCCGTGCGGCCGCGCCGCCGCCGCCACCTGTTCCTGCCCAGCATGTCGTGATCATGGACGCCGCCTCCGGCGCGATCCTGGCGTGCGACAATTGCGAGGCGCCGGTGCCGCCGGCTTCGATGTCGAAACTGATGACGGTGCTGCTGGTGCTCGAGGCGCTACAGGCTGGCGAGATCACGCAAGACACGCGCTATCGCGTTTCCGAGTACGCGTGGCGCGAACACGGCGCGCCTTCCGGCGGCTCGCACATGTTCTTGCCGATCAATTCCGAAGTCGCGGTGCGCGATTTGTTGCGTGGCGCGGTGATCGTGTCGGCGAATGACGCGTGCGTCGTGCTGGCGGAGGGGCTTGCGGGATCGGAAGCTGCGTTCGTCGCACGGATGAACCGGCGTGCGCAGGAGCTGGGCCTGCGCTCGGCGCGCTTCCGCAACGCGACTGGCGTTGACGATCCGGAGCACGTGATCAGCACCGCGGACCTCGCGCGGCTCGCGCGGCACCTGATCCTCACATTCCCGGAATTCTATCGCACCTACAGCGAACGCACCTTCACCTACGCAAACCGCACGCAGGAGAACCGCAATCCTCTGCTTGGCGCATTCGACGGCGCCGATGGCGTGAAGACCGGCCATACCGATGAATCCGGCTACGGCCTCGTCGGCTCCGCCGTGCTCAACGATCAGCGCCGCATCATCGCCTTCAACGGCACCAACACGATGGCGCAGCGCCGCAGCGAAGCGCTTCGCCTGATGCGTGCGGCGTTCTTCGACTACAACGTCGTGCAGATCGCCGCCGCTGGCGATCAGATCGGCGAAGCGGAGGTGTGGCTTGGGTCGCGTGGCCGCGCGCCGCTCGTCACGCAGCACGCCATCGTCGTTGGCGGCACGCGGGCGGTGCAAGAAGGCCTCACGGCGCACATCGTCTATGACGGCCCGCTGCATCCGCCGATCGCCGAGGGCGCGGTGGTGGCGCGGCTGGTGATCGAAGGGCCAGGATACGCCACACAAGAGTTTCCCTTGGTCGCGGGCCGTAAAATTGGCCGCGCCAATTGGTTCTCGCGTGCCTGGGAGGGCTTGCGCCTGACCCTGTTCGGCGGTTGATGGAGCCCATGGGCCAAGGCCTGTTCATCACCCTTGAAGGCGGCGAAGGCGCTGGAAAATCCACACTTGCGCGTGGGTTGGCGGACGCATTGCGCGCGCGTGGGCGCGAGGTTGTGCTGACGCGCGAACCAGGCGGCTCCGCCGGCGCTGACGCGATCCGCGCGCTGTTGCTTTCTGGCGAAGCTGAACGCTGGAGCGCGATCGAGGAAGCGTTGCTGTTCAGCGCCGCGCGCTCGAACCATCTGAACATCACCATCCGGCCGGCGCTGGCGCGTGGCGCGGTGGTGGTGTGCGATCGCTATTACGATTCAACGCGCGCCTATCAAATCGCCGCCGGCGGTTTGGATGTGAGCGTGCTGGCCGCGCTCAATCTGATGATCGAAGCGCCGCCGCCGGATTTGACGCTGATCCTCGATCTCGACCCGGCGCTTGGGCTCGCGCGCTCGCAAGGCGCACACGCGAACGAGGATCGCTTCGAGCGCAAATCGCCGGGCTTTCACGCGCGTGTGCGCGAAGCCTTCCATGACATTCTCCGCGAAGAGCCGCGACGCTGCGCGTTGATCGATGCGAGCAAACCGCCGGCTGAAGTGCTCGCCGCCGCGTTGCCGATCGTCGAGGCGCGGCTGTGAAGTCGGACAAGCCAGCGCCGGAACTCGACAAAGAGCCGAACGCGCCGCACCCGCGCGAGACGTTCTCGTACGTCGGTCATGACGCGGAAGAAGCGATGCTGGGTGAAGCGCTCGCCAGTGGGCGCATGCACCACGCTTGGCTGATCGCTGGACCGAAGGGCCTGGGCAAGGCGACGCTCGCGTATCGCTTCGCGCGCGCCGCGCTTGGCGCGAAGCGCATTGGCCCGCGTCCGCTCGACGTTGATCCGGAAGATCCGATTGCGCGGCGCGTCACGGCGCACGCGCATGGCGATCTGTTCGTGCTGCGGCGTGGGCTGAACGATCGTGGCAAGCCGCGCCGCGAGATCGCCGTCGACGATGCGCGCGAGCTTGGACATTTCTTCTCGCTCGCTCCGGCCGAAGGCGGCATGCGCGTGGCGGTGATCGATGCGGTGGATGATCTCAACCGCAACGCCGCGAATGCGATCCTGAAGACTCTCGAAGAACCGCCCGCGCGCTCTGTGCTGCTGCTTGTGTGCCATGCGCCGGGCGCGGCTCTGGCCACCATCCGCTCGCGTTGCCGGCGGCTGCCGCTGCGGCCGCTGGACGATGCGCAGATGCGCGCGGCGCTTGGCGGCGAAGCAGATGAGGCGCTGCTGGGTTTGGCCAAGGGCCGGCCCGGTCGCGCGATCGCGCTCAAAGCCCAAGGCATCGACGCCGCCAAAGGCGCGTTGCGCTCGGCGCCCGAGGCGATCGTGCGTGGCGAAGCACGTGCGGTGCTGCCTGCGCTCTATGATCAGCTCAGCGGCGAACCGTATGAACGCCTCGCGGCGGTGATGGAGCTCGCGGGCGAATGGGCGCGCGCGGCGGGCGCGGAGAAGCAAAACGAAGCTTGGGCGGAAGCGTGGTCCGCGCTTGAGACGCTGCGCGGCGAAGCTGAGGGGCTCGACATGGACCCGCGCTTGGCGCTTTCGCGCGCTGTCGGCGTGCTGGAGCGTGCTTCGGGAGCGCGGCGCTAGCCCATGTTCATCGACAGCCACGTCAATCTGCACCACGAGAAATACGCGGTTGACCGCGACGCCGTGATCGCGCGCGCGCGTGAGGGCGGCGTGACGCGGATGATCACCATCTGCGACCGCATCGAGAATTTCCCCAACGTGATCGCCATCGCCGAAGCCAATGCCGACATCTACGCCAGCGTCGGCGCGCATCCGCATTATGCGAAGGATCACCGCGATCTAACAGCCACGCGGCTGATCGAACTGGCGCGGCATCCGAAAGTGGTCGGCATTGGCGAGGGCGGGCTCGATCTGCATTATGGCTTCAGCCCGATCGAAGATCAGCTTGCCGTGCTGCGCGAGCACATCGCCGCGGCGCGCGCGACGCAGAAGACGCTGATCATCCACACGCGCGAAGCCGACGAACTGATGGGCGACACGCTGGAAGAGGAAATGGGGAAGGGCGCCTTCCCGCTGCTCATGCATTGCTACACGAGCGGCATGGAGCTGGCGAAGCGGGCGCTCAAACTGGGCGCGTATTTCTCGTTCTCCGGCATCATGACGTTCAAGAACGCCGACGACGTGCGCGCCGTGGCCGCGATGGTTCCGCTGGACCGGCTGATCGTCGAAACTGACTGCCCGTATCTCGCGCCTGTGCCGTTTCGTGGGCAGCGCTGCGAGCCGGTGCATGTGAGAGAGGTGCAGAAGGCGCTTTGCGCGCTGAGAGGGGTCTCGGAGGAGGAGGGGAGCGCCCTGCTCGCGGAGAACTTCTTCCGTCTGTTCCCAACGATCGCGAGGCCGAATTGATGGCGACATTGCGCGTCACCGTACTCGGATGCGGCTCGTCAGGCGGCGTGCCGCGGGCGACAGGCGATTGGGGCGTGTGCGATCCCAATGAGCCGCGCAACCGGCGTTCGCGTTGCAGCGTGCTGCTACAGCGTTGGCGTGGTGAAGCGGGCGATGCGCGCGACGCGACGACGGTGCTGATCGATACGTCGCCAGATCTCAGGCTGCAGCTGGCGCAAGCGAAGCCGTCGCATCTCGACGCCGTCATCATCAGCCACGACCACGCCGACCAGACCAACGGCTTCGACGACATCCGCGCGTACTTCATTCAAGCGCGCCGGCAGATCCCGGTGTGGATGGACGAGCCGACGCGCGCGAGCTTCATGCCGCGCTTTGGCTACGCGTTCCGCAGCGAGGGTGGCTATCCGGCCATCGCGCTGCACGGCGGCCACATCGCGCCGCTCGTGCCTGTGGAGATCGACGGGCCGGGCGGGGTGATGGAAATCCTGCCGCTGGCGCAAGATCACGGCTTCTCGAAGTCGCTCGGCTTCCGCGTTGGGCCAGCGGCGTACTCGAACGATCTCGTCGGCATGCCCGAGGAAAGCTTCGCCGCGCTCGACGGATTGAAGCTCTGGATCGTCGATGCGCTGCGCGAGAAGCCGCACCCGACACACGCGCATCTCGACATGAGCCTCGAATGGATCGCGCGCCTCAAGCCCGCGCATGCCGTGCTGACGAACATGCACATCGACCTCGATTACCGGGCCTTGCAGGCGAGGCTGCCGGCGGGCGTCGAGCCGGGCTACGATGGCTGGCGGGCCGATCTCGCCCTCTGAGTCGGCCCAGCCAGATATAGGCATCATTTCTCATAATCTATCTTATGCGAGATCAATATGAGCGGCGCTGAGGCCAGAAAGGCTCCTGATAACAACGGCGTAGAGCCGCCGCTTGCCTCCCCCCGCGATTCTGCAGCGCTGCGTGCGGTGCTCGACGTGATGGCCAAGCTGCGCAGCAAGGACGGCGGCTGCCCGTGGGATCTGGAGCAGACTTTCGCGACCATCGCGCCGTACACGATCGAGGAAGCCTACGAGGTCGCCGAGGCGATCAATCAGAACGATCTGAAGGCGCTCAAGGAGGAATTGGGGGACCTCCTCTTCCAAGTGGTCTTCCACGCCCGCATGGCCGAGGAGGCCGGGGCCTTCGCGTTCGCCGACGTGGCGCAGGGCTTGGCAGACAAGATGATCCATCGCCATCCGCACGTGTTCGGCGCGGGCGACGATCGCACGGCTGAGGAGCAGACGCAGGCCTGGGAGGCCCAGAAGGCCGCCGAGCGCGCCGCTAAGCACGCGAGCTTGCTGGACGACGTGCCGATGGCGCTCCCTGCCCTGATGCGTGCCGAGAAGCTGACTAAGCGCGCCGCGCGGATCAATTTCGATTGGCCGACGCCGGAGCCGGTTCTCGAGAAGCTCGAAGAGGAATTGGCGGAACTGAAGGAAGCGCGCGACAGCGGCGATGCCGAAGCGCTCACCGAAGAGATGGGCGACATCTTGTTCGTGATGGCCAACCTCGCCCGCAAGCTCAAGGTCGATCCGGAAGAAGCGCTCCGCCGCGCCAACGCGAAGTTCACGCGCCGGTTTCAGCACATCGAGCGCCGGCTGGCGGAGCAAGGACGCGCCGGGCCGCAGCCGTTGGATGATATGGAGGCGCTGTGGGTTGAGGCTAAGGGGCTGGAGAAGCGCTAGCTCACGATCTCGCCAGGGTATCGCAGCGGGTCGTAATTTGGATTGGGCCTGAATTCGCCGACAATCTTGCCATCGCTTGCTACTTGCCAGGCGCCGGCAATTGCCTAAGGCGGAATTGGTCCGTTGGGATCGAGCCCGCCCCCAATCTCATAGACCCATCCCCCTGGGTGCTTTGTTGCTTCTGCGATTGCGCCTGCTGAAGGTCGCTTAACGCCGGCGCTCACCGCCCCAACTCCCCGAACGGCACCACCTTGTTCTCAACATCGTGCCCAATATCCGCGCGGCCGAGATACGGGATGCGTGCGCGGTCGCACCAATAGCGGATGATCTCTTCTTCGTCGGCGCCGAACGGTTTGTCGTTCTCGACGATCTCGCTCACGCGGCCGAGCTTGATCCCCTTCACGCTGCGCACGTTGGCGGAGGAGGTGATTTGGAAGAGGGCGCGGTCGAGCCGGTAGAGGTGCTCGCCGACATCTTCGAGCATCAGCACGTGACCGGCGAGATCAGGTTCGAGCGAGGTGCCGAGCATGGATTGGAAGACGGTGATGTTGAAGGCGGCGGTCTTGCCGTCAAGCATCACGCCGAGCTCGAGGCTCTCCGGCGCGCGGTCGATCAGCCAGGCGAGCGCCCTCCTCACCGCCGCCTCGCCGCCTGCTCGCGTCAGGTCCACCACGATCGGGCCGTGCGCGACGTTCTTGAAGCCGCGCGCATAGAGCCCACCGAGCAGCGCGCCATTGTCGGAATAGCCGAGATAGGTTTTGGCGCGCGCCGCGTCGGTCAATTGCGCGATCGCGGCTTCGGCGATCCGGCACGCGCCGTAGCCGCCGCGCGCGAACCAGATCGCGTCGAGCGACGGGTCGTTGGCGTATTCCACAAAGGCTTGCGTGCGCGCGGCGTCGTCGCCGGCGAAATGCCCGGCGCTTAGAAAACATTGGGGATGCACAACGATTTCCGGCGCACGATCGAGGAAGCTATCGGCGGCGAACGATTTCAGCCGCTCCGCCAGGTCGCGATCAATGCGCGTGCCGGGTGCGACAACGCCAATGCGGATCGACGGGTGGCCCACTGTGTTCACATCCTTGCCGGGACGCGGCGTTTCTCGTCATAACCGGCGGGCATGAGTCAGGCAAAGAGCGGTTTGGCCAAATCCTATTTCTTCTCAGGCGTCGGCGGCTCCGGGATGCTACCGCTGGCTTTGATCCTTCGCGGCAAGGGCGAGAGGGTCGCGGGCTCCGACCGTTCGCTCGATCAAGGCCGGCTGGGCGCGAAGTTCGAGTATCTGAAAGCCCACGGCATCGCCCTCTTCCCGCAGGATGGTTCTGGCGTCGTCAGCGCAGACCAGATCCTGGTGCGTTCAGCGGCGGTTGAAGACACTGTCGGCGATGTCGTCGCCGCCAAAGCTGTCGGCGCGCGCGACATGAAGCGTCCGGAGCTGCTGGCTGAGCTCTTCAATTCCGCACGTGTGCGGATCGGCGTCGCCGGCACCAGCGGCAAGTCCACCACCACCGGCATGATCGCCTGGCTGCTGCATCAAGCTGGCCGCGACCCGACGGTGATGAACGGCGCAGTTATGAAAAACTTCGTCACGCCGGACGCGCTGTTTTCCTCCGCGCTGGTCGGCAAGGGCGACGCGTTCGTGAGCGAGGTTGATGAGAGCGACGGCTCGATCGCGCGCTATGAACCGACGATCGCTGTCGTCAACAACATCGCCCTCGATCACAAGAGCATGGATGAGCTGCGCGACCTCTTCGCCGGCTTCGTCAACAAGGCCGAGATCGCCGTGCTCAATATGGACAATGACGAGACCGGCGCGCTGGTGATCCGCACCAAGGTGCGCACGCGCACATATTCGCTGCGCTCGACCTTCGCGGACCTCCACTGCACCGCCATCCGCCTCGCACCCGATGGCGTGGCGTTCGACGTGATGGAGCGCGAGAGCCGCGAGCGCGCCACCGTGGAGCTGGCTGTGCCGGGCGAGCACAACGTCTCGAACGCGCTTGCGGCGCTCTCCGCTGCGCGCGCGTATGGGCTCTCGCTCAAGGAGGCCGCTGAGGCGCTGAAAGGCTTCTCGGGCACCAAGCGCCGGCTTGAGGTCGTAGGCAGCGCCGCTGGCGTGATCGTCATCGACGATTTCGCGCACAACCCGGACAAGATCACTGCGACGCTTGCGGCCCTGCACGCGTTTCCGGGCCGGCTGCTGATCATGTTCCAGCCGCACGGCTTCGGGCCGCTCCGCCTCATGCGCCAGGAATTCATCGACACCTTCGCCACGCACATGGGCGGCGACGACGTGCTGATCATGCCCGACCCCGTCTATTTCGGCGGCACGGTTGATCGCAGCGTGACGAGCGAACACATCGTCTCCGGCGTGCGTGCGCGCGGCCTACAAGCGATGGCGTTCGCTGAGCGCGCGGCGTGCGGCGACAAGCTGATGGAGCTTGCGGAGCCGGGCGACCGCATCGTCGTGATGGGCGCGCGTGACGATACGCTCTCGGTGTTCGCGGCTGAGCTGCTGCAACGGCTCGCGCAACGCGGGTAGGGCGCCTGCCCTACTCCGCGGCGGCTTTCGGTTCGTCGGGAATAGGGCTCAAAGGTGCGAATTTCGCGGCGGCTTCGATCGGCAGCTCAGCCTTCAGCGTGATAGCGCCTTCGTCGTCGTGGGTTTCTTCCAAGATGCGGCCAGCGGCGGCGATTTGCGCGCGCGTGCGGCCATCGCCCGGCTCCAGCGTCAACGTGACGACACGCGTGGCCGAGAACGCGGCGCGATCGATGGCGGCGAGCAGCGCATCAAGGCCCTCCCCCGTCTCCGCCGATATGGCGACTGGGGCGAGGGCGTTCGCGTCGAGCGATTGGGCGCGGCGCGTGCGCGCTTCGCGCGTGTCGGCGTCCAAGAGATCGATCTTGTTCCAGACCTCAAGCACCGGCGGATTCTTGTGGCCGGATTCCTTCGCCAGCTGCGCCAGCACCGCGTTGACGTCGTCGCGCTGCGCTTCGCTTTCGGCATGAGCGATGTCGCGCACGTGGATCAGGAGATCTGCTTCGGTGACGGCCTCCAGCGTTGCGCGGAAGGATTCCACCAGCTCGTGCGGCAGATCGGAGATGAAGCCCACCGTATCGCTCATCACCACCGAGCGACCGCTCGGCATCTTCACCGCGCGCGCCGTGGGATCGAGCGTGGCGAACAGCATGTCCTTCGCCAGCACGCCGGCGCGCGTGAGCCGGTTGAACAGCGTCGATTTGCCAGCGTTGGTGTAGCCCACGAGAACGACAGCCGGCAGGCCTGCACGCGAGCGCGCGCGGCGCTGTAGGCCGCGCGTACGGCGCACATCGTCAAGCTCGCGCTTCAGGCGGACGATGCGGTCAGCGATGATGCGGCGATCGAGTTCGATCTGGGTTTCGCCTGGGCCGCCCGTCTTGCCCAAACCACCGCGCTGACGCTCCAAGTGCGTCCAGGTGCGCACGAGCCGTGAGCGCTCGTAAGCTTGGCGGGCAAGCTCGACCTGCAGCCGGCCTTCCTTGGTGCGGGCGCGTAAGCCGAAGATCTCGAGGATGAGCCCCGTACGATCGACGATCTTGGTGTTGGTGTCGGTTTCGAGATTGCGCTGCTGCACAGGCGAGAGCGGCGCATCGATGACGATGACGCCGGCCTCAAGCTCTTCGGCTTTGCTCTTGAGCTGTTCGACGCGACCAGAGCCCAAATAGGTGCGCGGGCTGATCTGGCGGAGCGGCGGCGCATCTGAATAGACGACGTCGAGGTCGAGCGCCTCCGCGAGCCCGCACGCCTCCGCCAGCCGCGCGCTGGCGTCACGCGCGGCTTCATCCGCGCCCGCGAGCGGGCGCAGCACCAGGGCTTTGATCTTGTCGTTCTGACGGCCTTCAGGCGTCGGCTTCATCCGCGGCCTTGTCGATATCATAGAGCTGCACGGGCGCCCCCGGCATGATGGTCGAGATGGCGTGTTTGTAGACAAGCTGCGCTTGGCCATCGCGCCGTAACAGGACGCAGAAATTGTCGAACCAGGTAACGACGCCTTGGAGCTTCACTCCGTTGACCAGGAAGATCGTAAGCGGCGTTTTGGCTTTGCGGACGGCGTTGAGAAACGTGTCCTGGAGGTTCTGCTTTTTGTCCATGGCGGCTGCCCCATGTGAAGTTTTATAGCGCCGCGTCGAAGCGCGCGGCTGCGAGGGGCAACATAAGGCGCGCCGTGGGGGGCGCCAACAGCGCCGGCGGCTTAAAGCGGCTGGGCGCCCAAATAGATGTCACGCAGCTTGGCGGCCATTGGCCCAGGCTTGCCGTCGCCGACCGGTTTGCCGTCGATGGCCACAACCGGGACCACCGGATTTCCCGCTGACGTAACAAAAGCTTCGCGCGCGGCGGCGACGTCGGCCGGCGTGAACGGCGCTTCGATCACCTGCATTTGCCGCTCCTCGGCCTCGCGCAGAAGCACGGCGCGGGTGACGCCGTGGAGAATGCGGTTGGAGAGGTCGCGGGTGCGGAGCCTGCCCTCTTGATCGATGATCCAGGCCGTCGTGGAGGAGCCTTCGGTCACAAAGCCGTCCGCGTCCACGAACCAGGCCTCGAACGCGCCAGACTCCTTGGCTTGCTGCTTGGCGAGCGCGTTTGGGAGGAGGTTGACGCTCTTGATGTCGCACCGCGCCCAGCGCGTCTCCGGTGTGGTGATGACCTTCACGCCGTCGCGCATCCGCTTCACGAGATAGGCTGTGCCGAGGTTCTTGGCGGTGATGACGAGCGTCGGCGCGACGCTATCGGCCGGAAACGTGTGATCGCGCTCAGGCGCTGCGCCGCGGCTGATCTGGAGATAGACGATGCCTTCGCGCACGTCGTTGCGGCGCATGGTTTCGCGGACGACGGCAAGAAGCGCCCGATCGCCCATCGGCGCGCGCATCCTGAGTTCGCGCAGCGAACGATTGAGCCGCGCCAGATGCTCGTCGCTGTCGTTCAGCTGGCCGCGACGCACGGCCCACACTTCGTAGACAGCGTCGCCGAACAGAAAGCCGCGATCCTGGATCGAGACGGCCGCGCGCGCGAGCGGCACGTAAGCGCCGTTGACGTACGCGATGCCCCGCATGCGGCCCTCTTACTCGGCTTCGGCGCCGTTGCGGCCCGGCGCATCAACGCCGAGCGACTTGAGCTTCCGGTGCAGCGCCGAACGCTCCATGCCAATGAAGGCTGCGGTGCGCGAGATGTTGCCACCGAAACGCGTGATCTGGACGTTGAGATATTCGCGCTCGAACCGCTCACGCGCGTCGCGCAGCGGCAAGCCGATCACCTCCTGCAGGCCATCGTGCTTGGAGAAGCCAGCAGACGGCCAGGCTTCCGGCGGCAACGAATCCACCGTCACCGGCACGCTCGGATCGCCGGGCGCCAGGATGAGGATGCGCTCGATCACGTTGCGCAGCTGGCGCACATTACCGGGCCAGTCCGCGGCTTGCAGCGCGGCCAGTGCGTCCTCGCCGATCTGGCGGGCGCTGACGCCCGACATACCGGCCAGACGGCCAACGAAATAGCCGGCAAGCTCCGGGATGTCCTCGCGGCGCTCGGCCAAACTCGGTGCGCGCAGCGGCACGACGTTCAAGCGGTGGAAGAGATCTTCGCGGAAGCGGCCGCTCTCGATGTCGCCGCGCAGCTCGCGTGATGTGGACGAGACCACGCGCACGTTCACTTGCACGTCCGCGGAGCCACCGAGGCGGCGGAAACGTTGGTCGACCAGCACGCGCAGGATTTTCGATTGCGTCTCCGGCGGCATGTCGCCGACTTCATCGAGGAAGAGCGTGCCGCCGTGCGCTTGCTCGAACACGCCGATCTTCCTCGGGCGCCCGTCCGGTCCCTCTTCGCCGAAGATTTCGGTCTCCATGCGTTCAGGAGCGATCGAGGCCGCGTTGATCGCCACGAATGGCCCGCCTTGGCGCGGGCTGCGTTCGTGCAGCAGGCGCGCGACGAGTTCCTTGCCGGCGCCGGCGGGGCCCGTGATCAGCACGCGCGAATTGGTTTGCGCGACGCGCTCGATGGCGCTGCGGAGGTTTGCGACCACCGCCGAGGAGCCGATCAGATCATCACTGGCGGACGAGCGGGCCTTCAGCGCGCTGTTCTCGCGCTTCAAGCGCGCGGTTTCGAGCGCGCGCTGGACAACCAGCAGCAAACGATCGGCGTTAAACGGTTTCTCGATAAAATCGTACGCCCCTTTGCGGATCGCGGAGACGGCGGTTTCGATCGTGCCGTGACCGGAGATCACGACCACCGGCATATCGGCGTCGATCTCCTTGAACATGGCGAGCAATTCGAGGCCGTCGATCCGGCTGCCCTGCAGCCAGATATCGAGCACCACCGCCGCCGGCGTGCGCCGCCGCATGGCTTCGAGCGCTTCATCGCTGTCGCGCGCGGTGCGGACTTGATAGTCCGCGTCTTGCAGGATGCCGGACACCAGTTCGCGGATGTCGGCCTCGTCGTCGATGATCAAGATGTCGGGGGCCATCAAGATGTTCCTTCACGCTGTTCTGCGGCGGCTTCGACAGGATCTTCGCCGCGTTTGGGGAGTACGAAACGTACGATCGCGCCGGGGTTTGGGCCCGGTGCGTCGTCAAGTTCAATCAAGCCACCATGGTCTTCGATAATGCGCGCGACGATGGCAAGGCCGAGGCCCGCGCCTTTGACGCGCGTGGTGACGTACGGCTCTATCAGGCGGTGGCGGTTTTGCGCCGGGAAACCGAGGCCGTTGTCGCAGACTTCGAACTGCACGCCGAAATCGAGATCGCGCAGCCGGACGACGACGAAGCCGTCCTTCGGCTCGCCATCACGCGCACGGCGCGCTTGCACGCTCTCGGCGGCGTTCTTGATCAGGTTCAGGATCGATTGCGCGATCAAACGCTCGTCGCACACCAGCGCAATCGGCGTGTCGGCGCCCTCAACCTCGATGCGCACGTCTGGAAACGCCAAACGCTGGCCGAACGCGGTGGAGCGTATGACATCGCTCATATCCGCGATCGCCATGCGCGGCGTCGGCATGCGCGCGAAGGACGAGAACTCATCCACCATGCGGCCGATATCGGCGACCTGGCGCAGGATCGTGTCCGTACACTTCTGGAACGTGTCGGGGTCGGAGGTGATCTCCGCGTGATACTTGCGCTGCAGGCGTTCGGCGGATAGCTGAATCGGCGTCAGCGGGTTCTTGATCTCGTGGGCAATGCGTCGCGCCACGTCCTTCCAGGCTTCCTGGCGCTGCGCGGAGATAAGCTTCGTCATGTCGTCGAAGGTGAGCACGAGCCCGCCTTCACTGTCGGGGCTCATGCGGACGCTGAGATTGAGCGATTGGCCGTCGCGCATCAGGTCAACGCGCTGGGCGGGCGTTTCACCTGATGGCGCGGGCTGGTTCAGCAAGTCCGCGAATTCAGGCGCGGCATCGATCAGACGGCGGCCGACGACCAGAGCCTCGCCTTGGCCAAGGAGCTGCGTCGCCGAACGGTTGGCGGCGGTGATGCGGCCGTCGCGGTCGACGCCGACGACGCCGGCGCTGACGCCAGCGAGCACGGTTTCGATAAAGCGCGAGCGCGTGATCGCATCGTCCTGCGCGGCGACGAGATCGCGCCGCTGGTGGTTGAGCTGCGAGGTCATTGAATTGAACGCGCTCGCCAGCGCATCCATCTCGTCACGCTCGGGGCCGGCCTCAACGCGCACGTTCAGATCGCCCGACGCGACGCGGCGCGCGGCCTTCGCAAGCCGGCCTACGGGTTCGGAAATGCGCGACGCGTTCTCCAAACCGAGCCAAACCGCGCCCAGCAGCACGAGCCACGCCGTCGCCAGGTACGAGAGCGTGAAGACGATCCGCAATTGGTTCTGGCGCGACTGCGCTTCGTTGTAATCGACGGTCGAGGCCTCGAAATTGATGAGCGTCGCCATGATCGTCGGATCGAGCGGGCTCGTCACATAGAGGTAAGCGTCCTGGTATTGATCGAGCTTGTAGAGCGCCCGCAATGCGCTCAGCGGCCGATCGATCAGCATCCAGACATTGCCGGTGTTCGCTTCGGTGATCGCGCGCTCCGGCGGCGGCGCGAAAGCTGGCGCAACGTCCCCTTCCGCGCGGGCGAGCACGTCGAGATTGGAATCTACGACATAGGCCGAGGCGAGGCCGCGACGCTCCGCTTGTGCGGCCAGGAACGCGCCGTACCGCGTGCGGTCAGCGATGAGGCCGGTGCGTGCGGCGTTCAAATCTTCCGCCATCGCCAGCACCTCGGCGGTGAGATCGTCCGTGGAGCGCTGCACGTAGGCAGCGCCCACGGCGCTGGCGCTTTCCGTCATTGTCCGCACCCGTTGGTCGAACCAACCTTCGACCGTGCGGCTGAACGTCAGCCCCATGAACGCCGCGACGATCACCGCCGGCGCCACCGCGGCCAGGCTGAAGAGCGTCACGAAGCGCAGATGCAGCTTGCCGCCGGTCTGCGCGGCGTCCGAGGCGCGGGCGATCTTGCGGATGCGGTGCGCCAGGATGACCGAAAGGACGAGGCAGACCGCCAAAGCGCCGGCCAGCATCCAGGCGATGCCGGGGCTTGCGGGCACGGCGACGCCGGCGCCAGAGAGCGCGAAGGCTGTCGCTGTCGCCGTCAGGATCGCGGCCGCGGCATAGCCGGCAGCGAACCAGATGGCGCTTTTGCTACGCTGCGGGACAGCGCTGACAGTCTCTGGCTGTTGCTCCGCAGCAAGCGGCAGGACCATACCGTGGCGCCTTTATGTTGCCTTGTTGCAACATCTGTAGGCGCCAGGACACGGCGGCGTCAATCGCCTCTGCCAGTTCGGAGGCCCAGGGTCTGAATCTTCTTGCGGAGAGTATTCCGGTTAATCCCCAGGACGGCGGCGGCCTTGATCTGGTTGCCGCGTGTGGCCTGGAGCGTTTGGCTGATCAGCGGACGCTCCACCTCGGCCAGGACGCGGTCATAGAGCCCGGCCGCTGGGAGCTGCGCACCGGCCGCTGCGAACTCGCGCCGGAGGCGACGCAGCAGCGCGCCTTCGAGGTCCTCCGCCACCGTGGGCTCATCCGAGTCCGCCACCTGCGCGACGTCGAGCTCTTGGCTGATTTCGCGCGCGGTGATCGTCGGGCTCGGGCTCAGCGCGACGACCCGCTTCAGCAAGTTCTCAAGTTCACGGACGTTGCCGGGCCAATCGTGGGCCTTGAGACGTTCGATGGCGGACGCGTCGAGCGTCTTTTCCGGGAGCCCCTCCCTCTTCGCACGCACGAGGAAGGCGCGGGCGAGGTCGGGGATGTCGCTGGCGCGATCGCGAAGCGGGGGCAGGCGGATCGTGACGACCGCAAGCTTGTAATAGAGATCCTGACGGAAGCCGCCTTGGCGCGCGAGTGCGCCGAGATTGCGTTGCGCAGCGGCGATGAGGCGAACGTTCGACGCCGTGTCGCCATCCTGGAGGAGGCCAGCGAGACGCGTTTGCGCTTCGCTTGGCAGCTCATCGATGTCTTCGAGGAAGAGGGCGCCCCCTTTCGCCTCGGCCAGCTTGCCGTTTGGTCCGAAGAGATCAGCTTCGACGCGCGATGAGTTCGCGCCGGCGAGCGACATGGTGACGAACGGCCCGTTCGAGCGGCGGCTGAAATCGTGCAGCGCGCGGGCGACGCGCTCCTTGCCGGAGCCGCTTTCGCCTTCGATCAGCACCGTGAGATCGGAGCCCGAAACGCGCGCCATCACGCGATAGACTTCCTGCATCGCCGGCGAACGGCCAATCAACGGCAGACGCTCTTCCTTTTCGGCCTTGCTGGCTTCGGCGCGCGATTTCGCATCCGGACCACCGGAGAGCGCGCGGCGCACGCTGGCGATCAGCAGATCTAGATCGAACGGCTTCGGCATGTAATCGTAGGCGCCTGCGTCGGTCGCGGAGAACGCGGTGGTGACAGTCGATTGCGCGCTCATGACGATAACGGGCAGATCAGGCCGCGCGGCGCGCAGGCCTGGCAGCACGTCGAACACGCATTCGTCGCCCATGTAGACGTCGGAGAGCACCAGATCGCCCTCCCCCTCGCGCACCCATTTCGCGAGCGTGGCGACGTTGCCGGTAGCGCGCACCGCATAGCCCTCTTTCGTCAGCGCTTGCGAAAGCACGAACCGAAGCGAGCTGTCGTCGTCGGCCACAAGAATGTTGGCGCTCATCAGGCTTCGTCCTCTGCGTCGATGGGAAGGAAGATTTTGAAAATGGTGCGGCCAGGCGCGCTGTCGACCTCGATGCGCCCGTCGTGGCGGCCGATCACATCGGCGGCGACGGTGAGCCCAAGGCCCATGCCGCCGGTCTTGGTGGTGGCGAAGGCTTCGAACACGCGATCGGCGACGGCGGGATCGAGGCCTGGGCCGTTGTCGGTGATCTGCACCTCAAGCTGCGCGCGCGCGGCGCTGGCGCCGGCGGAGCGATAGCGCACGCCCGGGCGATAGCCGGTTTGCAGGATCACTTCGCCGTCGTTCTGGCCGGTCACGGCTTCGGCGGCGTTCTTGGCGATGTTGAGAAACGCTTGGATCAGCTGATCGAGATCGCCGCGCACGTGCGGCAAGCTCGGATCATAACGGTCGCGCACGCGTACGCCGGGCGCGCTCGATTCAACAAGACGCTTCACGCGATCGAGCGCTTCGTGGATGTTCAGGCGATGGAAGCGCGGCGGCTCGAACGCGCCCATCGGATCGATGCGATCCGTGAGCCGGCCAATGCGGTCAACTTCGTCGCAGATGAGCTTGGAAAGCTGCGCGGTGTCGGGATCGTCGGTGCGGCCAATGAGTTGAGCGGCGGCGCGGATGCCGGCGAGCGGATTGCGCACCTCGTGCGCCAGCGTGCGCGCGGCTGAATTGACGCCACCAGGCGCCGGCGGACGCGGACGTTGCGGCGGCGTGAGCACAAGCGCCACAAACGCACTCTCCCCTACGGGCGATGCTGTCACCGCGACGCGCCCCAGCGCGAAGCCAGGGCCCGCGAGCGGCACCTCTGCTTCAGCGACTTGCGAGCCAGATGTCAGCGCGCGACGCGCGAGGGCGACGAGTGGCGCGTCCGTGCCGAAGACATCGATCAAACGCCGGCCAAGCAATCCACGGCCAGCATGAGCAAGCAATTCAGCGGCGGCGGCGTTGACGAGCCGCACGCGCTCAGCGGAATCAACACCGATCACCGGCATCGGCAACGCTTCCAACCAACGCTCGGCGTCCGGCGCTGTAGCGCGCGTGGGCCAGGCGGTGGCGGTGAGATCGCTCATGCCGCCAGCCGTTCTTCGGCGAGGCCGAACAGGTCGATCAGGCCGCGCTCCACGTCGCGCGGGTTCGTTAGCATGCACAGGCGTTTGCGCTCCTCGCGCGCTTCGGGGCCGATCACGGCGTCGATGGTCCAGGCGATGTGCTTTCGCGCGACGCGCAGGCCCAGGCCTTCGGGATAGAAACTGAGCGAGTCCGCGTAGAGCGCGAGCAAACTTTGCAGCAGGCGTTGCGGTGATGGCGCGGTGACCTCAGCACCAGTGCGCAGCGCGCGTTCAATTGCGGCGGGCAGCCACGGTTTGCCTTGCGCCGCGCGCCCAATCATCACGCCGGCGGCGCCGGAAAGCTCCATGGCGCGCCGCGCATCCTCGGCGGTGGCGATATCGCCATTGGCGATCACCGGAATCTTCACCGCCTGCACGACGTCTGCGATCGCCGCCCAATCGGCGCTGCCGCGATAGAATTGGCAGCGCGTGCGGCCGTGGACAATGATCATGCGCACGCCGGCGGCTTCGGCGCGCTGGGCGATGTGAGCCGCGTTGAGCCAGGTTTCGTCCCAGCCGAGGCGCATCTTCAGCGTCACCGGCCGCGACGTTGCGCCGACTGTGGCTTCGATGAGCTTCAAGGCTTGATCCGGTTCGCGCATGAGCGCCGAACCGCATAGCCCGCTCGTCACGCTCTTCGACGGGCAGCCCATATTGATGTCGATGATGTCAGCGCCCGCCTGCTCTGCCATGCGTGCGCCTTCGGCCATCCAGTGCGGCTCGCGGCCAGCGAGTTGAACCACCAAAGGTGTGACAGCGCCGGCGCCGGCTGCGCGGCGGACCATATCGATGCGGTCGCGCGCTAACGCTTCTGAGGCGACCATTTCGGAGACGCAGTACTGGCCGCCGAATTCTTTGACCTGGCGACGAAACGGGACGTCCGTCACGCCGGCCATTGGCGCGAGGGAGACAAGCGGCGGAAAATCGTCCAAACCGGCCATAGAGCCCCGTCCTTGATGGGACTGTATGGCGCCCAAAAAGCGGGCGCCAGCGAAATCTTGCTGCGATGCAGCAATTCCAGGTGAGGGCATATTGTCGAAGGTTGCAGCCCTGATTGTAGCTGGCGGCGCAGGAGAACGCGCGGGTGGCGGGCTTCCTAAGCAATATCGTGCCCTTAGCGACAAAGCGATGCTCACTTGGTCGGTGGACGCCTTCGCAGGTGCGGGCGTCTCGGAGATTGTTGTCGTCACGGCAGCTGCGCACCGTGAGTTGTTTGAGCGTTTGGACCTCATGGGCGTGCGCCGCGTCGATGGCGGCGCGACGCGAACGGGCTCGGTGCGGGCTGGGCTTGAGGCGCTGAAGGCGAGCGCGCCGGATATCGTCCTGATCCACGACGCGGCCCGACCTGGCCTCTCCCCTGCTCTGATAGCCAAGCTCGTGGCCACGATCGAACAGGGGGCGAGAGCAGGGGCGCCCGCCCTGCCCGTGCCCGACACTTTGGTCCGCGTCGACGCGAGCGGCGCAGCGTTGGCGGAGGAAGATCGCGCGACGCTCAGGCGCGTGCAGACGCCGCAGGCGTTCGACTACGCGACGCTGATGCAAGCCTACGAAGCCGCGCCGCGCGATGCGTCGTTCAACGACGATCTCGCTGTCGTTCGCGCCATCGGCGTGCGAGCGACATTGATCGAGGGCGATCCACGGCTGATGAAGCTCACTTATCCGGAGGATCACGTGGTGCTGGAGGCGATGTTGGGGGGTGAGCGCGTGCAATGCGTCGGCCAAGGTATCGATGCGCATCGCTTCGGCCCGGGCGATCACGTGACGCTCTGCGGCGTGAGAATCGCGCATGACAAAGGCCTGGTTGGCCACTCGGATGCCGACGCAGGTTGGCACGCGCTCGTTGACGCGATCCTCGGCGCGCTCGGCGAAGGCGATATCGGCGCGCATTTCCCGCCGAGTGATCCAAAATGGAAAGGCGCGGACTCAGAACGCTTTCTGCGCCACGCGGCCGAACTCGCCACGGCGCAAGGCGCGCGCATTCAGCACGTGGACGTGACGCTGGTGTGCGAGCGGCCAAAGATCGGGCCCCATCGCGAGGCCATGCGAGCGCGGACGGCGGAAGTGCTTGGCCTGCCGCTTTCACGCGTGAGCGTGAAGGCGACGACGACCGAGCGCATGGGCTTTGCCGGGCGCGAAGAAGGCCTGATGGCGCAGGCCGTCGCGAGCTTGGATCGCCCCGCTTAGTCCTCGCAGCCTGTTTCTCGGCGATAGATGCGGCATTCCTCGCGGCCATTGAGGCTATCCCACAAGGCGCGCGGCAGATTGATGTAATCGTCCGACCATGCGCGGCCCGGCGGCGCTTCAAACATCTGCCATTGCGAGCGGGCGTAGAGCGGCAATTGTGCGAGCACGGCGGGATCTCGCGCGACGATCATCGTGCTCGCCGCGAGGCCTTCCATCGGGTTCACAGAGTCAGAGAGCCGATTGCTGATGCGATAGAGCGTCGGCGCATTGAGCGACTGCGCCACGCGCGCCGCCTCGGAGACGAGCGCGAGATTGCGGTTCGACAAGTGCAGGATGACGATACCGCGTTCGCTGGTTTTGCTGAGATAAAGCGCGATCGCTTCGCGCGTCAACAAATGCGCGGGGATGGCGTCTGAGGAGAATGCGTCGACGACGATGACGTCGAACTCGCCGTCCGGCTCCTCGGCGATCTGCAGCCGTGCATCGCCCAATTCGACCCGCGCATTGGGCTGGCATTCCGGCACGTAGGTGAAATCACCGCCCGGCTGAGCCGAAAGGCGCACCACCGCGGGATCAATCTCGAAGATGGTCAGCGTGTCTTCCGGCGTGGTGAGGCATGCGGTGGAGCCGGCGCCGAGGCCGATGAGCGCAACGTGGTTGGCATCGCCGGTCGACAAGCCGGCCATGATCGCTTCGCCGAGCGACGTGCGCGGGTTGTAGTACGTGAGCGGCGAGCGGCTAACGCCCTCCCCGATCAGCTGCGCGCCGTGAATGGTGGTGCCGTGCAGCAGCACGCGCATCTGCAAGGGCGGCGCGCCGTCCTGCATTGGGTACGTCAGCTCACGCGTGCGCAGCACGCCGAAAAAGCTGCGCTCCTGCGTGATGACGCGCCCGCCGCGTACATCGTCTAAGAAGAAGATCGCGAAGCCCAGCACAACAAGGCCCGCCATGATCAGCGGCCTGCCGCCGTTCAGTATGATCGCGAGCGCGGTGAGCCCGAGCCCCACTTTTCCGAGCGTGTCGCCATCGACATCGCGGCCGGCGGCGAGAACAATCATCAGCATCAAGGTCGGCAGCGCAACGCCGCACGCGGCGTTGCTGACGATGTTGCGCTCGGTTTCAGGCTGGATGGTGTGGTGGACGATGAAGCAGAGCGTCAGGAACGCCAACACGATCAGCGCCGCGCCCCATGGCTGCTCCACCACAAAGATATTGCGGCCTTCGACGATGCCGCGCGTAAACATCGTGTCGGCGGTGAAGACCACATAGATCATCAATACGGCGTAGAGGCCGGCGATGGCGAGGAAGCCGTAGCGCAACGGCGTTGGGCGCTCGTCGTCGCCGTTCCAGCCGGCGGCGAGCATAGCGGCTGCGGCGCCAATAGCGCCGGCGAGCGTCGTGGTGACGAGGCCGGTGTAGCGCAGTGAAATCACCGCGACGATCGTCATCAGGATCGCGCCGGCGACGCCCGCGTCGGCGAGACGCGGCATCCACGTTTTGCCTTTGGGGCGGAACAGGCAGGCGAGCGCCAGCGCCAGCGGATATTCGTAGACGTTGTTGAAGATCATCGGCGCGGCAAACGCCGCGAACGCGCCGCCAAGCACGCCACCGAGTGACACGAACAGGTAGAATTCCGTCAGCCGGTCCGCGCCGGGGCGCGATTGCGCCAGCGCCTGGTGGCAGACGAGCGCGCTGAAGAAGAAGCCGACGAGAATGCCACCGACCGACCACATCCAGTCGCCGGAGTTCATGTAGAACGCCAGCAGCATCGCCACCGCGAACGGGTGCACGAGCAAGGTCGCGGCGCTGATGTTTTCCGCGCCGCGCGCGAAGGCGATCACGAACGTCAGCAGGTAGAGCGCGAGCGGGATCACCCACAGCATCGGCGCGGAGGCGACATCGGTGGTGATGTGGAGCGTGACGCCGAGCGAGAGCGCGGACGGCACGGCGGCGGCGGCGAGCCAATACAGCCGCTGGTTCCAACTCGGCGCGGCGGACGGCGTCTCAGTGGGCGCGGCCTTCGGTTCCTCCCCGCGCGCCGCGATCGCTGCAATGGCGCACGCGCCAATCAGCGCGGCAACGATCGCATAGCCTGCGGACCACGATGCGCTCTGGTCATGCAGGCCCAGCAACGGTTCGATTAGAGCTGGATAGGCGAGCAAGCCGATGAAGCTGCCGAGATTGCTGGCGGCGTAGAGGTAGTACGGATCGTGCGCATCGGCGCGCCCGGTGCGGGCGTACCAGGATTGCAGCAATGGCGCGGTGGCGGATGCAGCGGCGAACGGCGCGCCGACGGAGACAGCGAGCACGCCGAGCAGCCAGAGCGCGGGCTGGTTGGAGTCTGGCGGCCCAAGCGCTTCGCTCACATGGATCGGCAACACGAACCACGCCGCGATCAACACCGCGACATGGATGATCGCCTGCAGACGCACATCCTTCAGGCGTGCAAGCAAGTGCGCGTAGAGGTAGCCGACGAGCAGCGCGCCTTGGAAGAACGCCATCGAGGCGTTCCACACAGCCGGCGAACCGCCCAAAAGCGGCGTCACCATGCGCCCGAACAGAGGCTGCAATACGAAGATCAGCGCGGCGCTGGAAAACAGCGCGAGCGCGAAAACCGGCGCCGCGGCGCGGCGCGCCAGAGCTTGCATCTTGCCTCCCTCTTGAGGGCGCTTCTGCCATCGCCGGGCGCTGCTGGGAATGGACAAAATCCAGCGCGGCGCTTAGCCGGTTAGGCCATGACGACAGATGCGCTCATTTCGGCGGCGGCCGACATTCTGGATCGCGCCAAGGCGCGTGGGGTGAAGCTTGTCACCGCCGAAAGTTGCACCGGCGGGCTGATCGCGGCGAGTTTCGTCGCCAATGCGGGATCGTCAGCGGCGTTCGAGCGCGGCTTTGTCACTTATTCCAATGACGCCAAGCAGGAAGCGATCGGCGTCGATCCAGCGATCATCAACGCGCATGGCGCGGTGAGCGAGGAGACGGCGCGGGCGATGGCGGAAGGTGCGTTGAAGCACAGCCGCGCGGATGTGTCGGTCGCGGTGACGGGGATTGCCGGCCCTGACGGCGGCAGCGCCAAGCGGCCCGTCGGGCTCGTGCATTTCGCGGCGGCGCGCACCGGTCGTACGACGCTTCACGAGCGCCATGAGTTTGGCAACATCGGCCGCATCGAGGTGCAGCGTGCGACGGCCGCAGCGGCCTTGGCGCTGATGAACCGGCTGATTGACTAAGCCAGCACGTCTTTCGTCAGCGCCTCAAGCGCCGTCGCTACGCGGTCGGCGTTGGTGACGGTGGGAAACTCTTGTCCGGAGAGTTCCTGGCGCGTTTTCCATTTCATCCACACCGCATTGTCGTAGTGCTCCTGCGACGCGGCGCTCAGCTGTAGATAGCCGATCCGCATGCCGCGCAGCGGATCGTTCGCCGGCGCGACCTCGTCGAAATACGCCATCGGCACTTCGATCATTTCCTTGAGCAGCGCATTGTAGATCGCGTCATTGCCAACGCGCTTGCGGAGTTCTTCGGCTTGGCCCTGAAACCATTTGTGGCTCGCAGGCACGCGTCCGTTCTTGGCTTGCGCTTCGAAGCTCTGCTTCACCTCGATCGGCACGGTTTCGAACCAGGCGCGGTTCGGGTGTGGCAGGATGGATTCACAAAAGATCACGGCGCGCACCGGCACTTGCGCGGCGCCAGCGGCGACGCCGGTGAGCGTGGCGCCGGCGTTGAGGCCGACGATGACAACGCCATCGCTCATACCCTTCGCCGTGTCGGCGATCGCCTGGCCGAGCTTCTGGTAGTATGGGCCTTCGCCAGCCAGAACAGGGCCGAGTGCGGGAAGCGCGATGTTGTGGCCGCGTTTCGCGAGCACCTCCGCCGTCGGCATCCACTGGGACGGGCCGAACATCGGATTGTGGATCAGCACATAATTGGTCATGGCGCTTCCCTACCCAAGCCAGCCGCTCAGCGCTAGCCGAAGCGCTTTTTGGCTTCACCCTCGAAGGCAGCCAAGATGCGCTGGGCTACCCGGTCACGGTTTGCCGTCAGCAGGCTTTGCAGCAGCGGGTTTTTGAACTCGTAGGCGATCCAGAAATGCACTTTCGCGCCGCCGTTCTCGGCCGGGACGAAGCGCCAGCGGTTCTCAAGCGATCGAAATGGGCCTTTGAGGCCAGTGACGTCCACCGCGCCGGCCACGGGGTTGCAGCGGATTTTGCAGGTGAAACGCTCAGTCAGCGCCTGCCATCCGACGACGACCTCAGCTTCGCCGTCCCAGCCACCGTTCGGGTTCTCCTGCTCGCGCGGGACTTTGAGGCTCTTCAGCCAGGGAATGAATTTCGGATACGCGCGCACGTCGCCGACGAGCCGGCAGAGATCGGCCGGTGCGTACGGCAGCACGCGTTCTTGTTCGATGATCGAGCGCGGCATCAGCCGGCCGCAAGCGCCCTCTCGCGCGCCGCCCGCAGCTTGGCGAAATCTTCGCCGGCATGGTGCGAGGAGCGCGTGAGCGGCGTGGCGGAGACCATCAGGAAGCCTTTGGCGTAAGAGATGGTCTCAAGCGCCTTGAATTCTTCCGGCGTCCAGAATTTTTCGATCGCGGCGTGCTTCTTGGTCGGCTGCAGATATTGGCCGATGGTGAGGAAATCGACGCCGGCGACGCGCAGATCGTCCATCACTTGCAGCACTTCGTCCTTGGCTTCGCCGAGGCCGACCATCAGGCCGCTTTTCGTGAATTGCGACGGATCGCGCTGCTTCACGGAATCGAGCAAGCGCAGCGATTGGTAATAGCGCGCGCCGGGTCGGATCGAATGATAGAGCCGCGGCACCGTTTCGAGATTGTGATTGAACACGTCCGGCTTGGCGTCGATCACGCGTTCGGCAGCGCCCGGCTTGCGCAGGAAGTCCGGCGTCAGAATTTCGATCGTCGTTTCTGGCGCGCGGCGGCGGATCGCTTGGATCACCTGCTCGAAATGCTCGGCGCCGCCGTCAGCAAGATCGTCACGATCGACGGAGGTGATGACGACGTGCTTCAGACCCATCTGCGCGGTGGCGATGGCGACGTTCTCAGGCTCATCGGGATCGAGCGCGTTCGGCTTGCCGGTAGCGACGTTGCAGAAGCTGCAGGCGCGCGTGCAGACCTCGCCCATGATCATGAATGTGGCGTGCTTCTGGCTCCAGCACTCGCCGATGTTCGGGCACGCTGCTTCTTCGCACACCGTCGCGAGCTTCAACCCACGCACGAGCGCCTTGGTCTCGTGGTAACCGGCGCTTGTCGGCGCGCGCACGCGAATCCAGTCTGGCTTGCGAGGCGAAACCTGGTCTGGCCGCGCCTGCTTTTCGGGGTGGCGCGGACGCTCCTCTTCCCCGTTCTGGCGCAAATCAATCAGCGTCGGCATGGCCCGAACATGACCCTTCGGGCCTTGTCCCGCAACGGTTGGAACCGGATGGGAGGGGCGCGAAAGCGTTAACGCCCCCATGTTGGATCAAGCGGGCATGGGGCGTTCTCTTGCCAAACCAGACGGGCTCGCTAGGCTTGTTACAACCGTGAAATAATAATCACGGGTCGCCACGTCCGCGCGGTTGCGGGGCGGGCCCTAGGAGGCTTCATTACCGATGGCCAATCGTCCTTTTGATTTGGCGCGCACACGTGTGACCTTGTTTGAGGCTCTGCTGCGCGCACGCGACGAGAGAGGCGGCAAGTTCAAGATCCTCGAGGATCACGAACGCAAACCCCTGAGCTATGACGACATCGTCCGCGCTGCGTTCGCGCTGGGCGGCAAGCTCGACATGCTCATCAAGAAAAACGAAACCGCCGGCATCATGCTGCCGACGGGCGCAGGCGCGGCAGTGACGTTCTTCGCGCTTCAAGCGATCGGCCGCACGCCGGCGATGCTCAACTTCACCGCCGGCGCGATGAATTTGAAATCGGCTTGCGAAGCCGCGAACGTGAAAAAGATTCTGACGGCGCGCGCGTTTATCAAGCTGGCGAAGCTTGAGGCGCTTGAAGCCGAGCTCTCGAAATTCGTGAAGCTGATCTATCTGGAAGACGTCCGTAAGACGATCGATTTCGGTGACAAGCTGATCGCGCTGACCAAGGGCTCGTTCCCGCGCATGTTCGCGGCGAAGGCAAGCCCGGACGATACGGCGGTGATCCTGTTTACGTCGGGCTCGTACGGCACGCCGAAAGGCGCGGTGCTGAGCCACGCGAACCTCGTCTCGAACGTCGAGCAAGGCCATTCGCACGTGCCGTTCGAGCCGGATTGGAGCTTCTTCTCGCCGCTGCCAATGTTCCATTGCTTCGGCTTGTTGGCGGGCGTGTTGCTGCCACTGTTCACCGGTCACAAGGCGTTCCTGTTCCCCTCCCCGCTCGCGGTGAAGGAAATTCCAAAACTCATCAAGGACACGGGCTCGAACGTCTTCTTCTGCACCGACACGTTCGCGCAGCAATATGCGCGCAACGCCGATGACGAAGACATGAAGTGCATCCGCCTCATGGTGCTGGGCGCCGAGCGCGTACGGCCGGAGACGCGTGAGGTTTATTCCAAACGCTTTGGCGTTGAGTTGCTCGAAGGCTATGGCGCGACCGAAGCTTCGCCGCTGATCTCGGTGAACGTGCCGGCGCGCAATCGTCACGGCACGGTTGGCCAGTTCGTGCCTGATCTTGAGTGGCGGCTTGAGCCGGTGCCGGGCATCGAAGGCGGCCAAAAGCTGTTCGTGCGCGGCCCGAACGTGATGCGCGGGTACCTCGATCCGACGAAACCGTTCGGCATCGATCTGTTGCCGCAAGGCTGGCACGACACGGGCGATGTCGTTGACGTCGACGCGGACGGCTACATCCGCATCCTTGGCCGCGTGAAGCGCTTCGCGAAGGTTGGCGGCGAGATGGTGTCGCTCAACGCGGTGGAAAGCTACGCGCAGCAAGTCTGGCCAAGCGCGACGCACGCGGCGATCGCCATGCCGGATGCGCGCAAGGGGGAGAAGATCATCCTCTTCACCAACCAGACCGACGCTGAAGCCAGCACCTTCCAGGCATGGTGCAAAGGCCAAGGCGTGCAGGAAATCGCCGTGCCGAAAAAGATCATCTTCGTGGAAGAAATTCCGGTGCTGGGCACGGGCAAGACCGATTACGTCGCGCTCGGGCGCATGGCCGCGGATTTGGTGGCGCGGGCTGAGGCGGCTTAGAGCCTGATGCGCGGCTTCGTTGTCGTGCTAGCGCTGGTATTGTGCGGTTGTTCGATCACGCCCGCCAACGATCCTATCATCGGCTGCTGGCAACGCGTCGGAGACGATGTAGCGCTACGCTTTGCACACAATGGTAGGGCCGCGCAGGTTCCTCGCGACGGCGGCGTGATCGACTACGTATTTGCGGACATGGCGTGGCGGCGAAGCGGTGATGGGTATGCGTTGCGCTATGATTGGCCTCGTCTGCAGCAGCGCACCACCGTTAAGGCGGCTCGGGTAGTTCGCGGGCAGCTGCTCTTTGATCAAGACCCCGCTCCGTATGAGCGCGTCAGAAATGCTGAATGTGGCAGGCCGCTAACCTAGCCCCCCTTCAGTCATTCCGGACGCGCGGAGCGCGATCCGGAACCCAGGGGGTTCACGTTCTAGCGAATGTCCGGGCCGTCCCGAAACTCGTTCGGCAATGAGAAGTCGCCGTACAAATCGCGCCACTGCGGATTGTCTTTCTCGATCAGCGCCAGCTTCCACGCGCGCTTCCAACCTTTGATCGATTTCTCGCGGCCGATCGCTTCGTTCATTTCATAGTGCTGCTCGTACCAGACGAGCATGTTGCACCCATACTTGGCTGAGAAGCCTGTGTAACGGCCTTCGCGATGATCAAGAACGCGCCGAAGAAGATCGCTGGTGACGCCGAGATAGAGCGTCCCGTTGCGTTTGCTGGCCATGAGATAGACCGCGATGAGGTCGTACGCCGCCATACCTGTATGAAAGCGCGGCGCGCAGGAGCCTGCAACGCGATTTTCAAGTGCGAGGCGTTTGCCCCTGGGTTCCGGATCGCGCTCCGCGCGTCCGGAATGACTGAGGTGGTGGTGGCCGGGTCAATCAAACGTGCAGCACGCGCCCATACGCATCCAGCACCGCTTCGTGCATCATCTCTGACAGCGTCGGGTGTGGGAACACGGTTTCCATCAGCTCGTGCTCTGTGGTCTCCGTTTGCATCGCGATGGCGTAGCCTTGGATGAGCTCCGTCACCTCCGCGCCGATCATGTGCGCGCCGAGGAGTTCGCCGGTTTTGGCGTCGAACACGACTTTGACCATGCCCTGATCTTCGCCGAGCGCGATGGCCTTGCCGTTGCCGACGAACGGGAAGCGACCGACTTTCACGTGACGCCCCGCGGCTTTCGCCTTTGCCTCCGTGAGGCCGACGCTGGCGACTTGCGGGTGCGAGTACGTGCAGCCCGGGATGCGCTCCTTGATCATCGGATGCGGCTTCTGCCCGGCGATGGCTTCGATGCAGATGATGCCTTCGTGGCTGGCCTTGTGTGCGAGCCACGGCGCGCCAGTGACGTCGCCGATGGCGTAGAGGCCTGCAACATTGGTTTTGCCGTAGCCGTCGGTGACGATGTGGCCCTTCTCGGTTTTCACGCCGAGGCCTTCGAGGCCGAGGTTCTCGATGTTGCCCGTGATGCCGACGGCGACGATGGCGTGCGACGCGGTGAGCGTCTCTTGTTTGCCGTTTGAAGCAACCACGGCTTCAACGCCGTTGGCGGTGGCTTTCAAGGATTTCGCTTCGGTGGAAGTGAGGATTTTCAGGCCCTCTTTCTCGTAGCGCTTCTTGGCGAAGGCGGAGATTTCTTCGTCTTCGACCGGCAGCACACGATCGAGCAATTCGACCACCGTCGTCTTCACGCCGAACGCCGCGTAGAAGCTCGCGAACTCGATGCCAATGGCGCCAGAGCCGAACACGAGCAAGCTCTCGGGCCATTCCGGCGGCGTCATCGCGTCGCGATAGGTCCAGATGCGCTTGCCGTCAGCTCTCAACCCGGCAGCAGGAATTTCGCGCGCACGCGCGCCGGTGGCGAGGATGACGTGCTTGGCGTCATAACTCGTGTCCTTGCCGTCCTTCTTCACGATCACTTTCGGCGCGGCGCTGCCCTTCTCGAGACGCGCGTCGCCGGCGATCACTTCGATCTTGTTCTTCTTCATCAAGAACTGGACGCCCTTCTCCATGCGTCCAGCCACGCCGCGCGAGCGCTTCACCACCGCTTCGGGATCGAACTTGAGACCCTCGATCGTGAGGCCGAAATCCTTGGCGTGCTGGGCGTTGCGGTACACCTCAGCCGAGCGCAGCAGCGCCTTCGTCGGGATGCAGCCCCAGTTGAGACAAATGCCGCCGAGGCGGTCGCGCTCGACGATGGCGGTCTTCTGGCCAAGCTGTGAAGCGCGGATCGCGGTCACGTACCCGCCGGGGCCGGAACCGATGACGATGACGTCGAAGGATGTGCTCATGGTCGTTGCTTCGCAGAGTGAGTAGTCAGTGGTCAATAGTCAGTGGAATGCAACTGACTACTGACTATTCACTACTGACTAAGCGATGCCAAAGGCATTGCGTATTCCATCCACCACAAACTGCGCCGCCAGCGCCGCGAGCAGGATGCCGAAGATGCGGGTGATCATGGCGGCCACCGTCGGCCCCATGAACTTGGAGAGCGGCCCGGCCATCAGGAACGCGATCAGGCAGAGCAGCAGGTTGGCGCCGGCGCCGAGCAGGATCATGGCGCGGCTGGTGAGATCCTCGTGTTGCGAGAAATAGAGCATGATCGACGCGATCGCGCCGGGGCCGGAGATCAGCGGGATCGCCAGCGGGAAGACGGAAATGTCGTCCTGGTGCTCCGGATGCTTGGCTTGCTCGGCGGCAACCTTCTCCGCGCGCTCGTCGCGGCGCTCCGCGCGCTTTTCAAACAGCATGTCCACCGCGATAAGGAACAGCAGAACGCCGCCGGCGATGCGGAACGCGTCGATCGAGACGTGCAATTGCTCCAAGAGCCACGCGCCGCCGAACGCGAAGGCGAGCAAGATGCCGCTGGCGATCGCCACCGACTTGAACGCCATCTTGCGCCGCCATTCCGGCGTCATGCGCGACGTCATGGTGCCAAACATCGGCGCCATGGCCACCGGATCAATGGCCACGAAGAACGTCACGAACGAGGCAAGCAGCAGCGTCAGCATAAGGCGCTTCTAGATGATTCCGCGCGCGTTGGGCCGTTGTCAGCCCGCAATGAAGTAGTTCGCAAGATCGTACACACTGCGCCAGCTCACATATGCCGCAAGCGCGAACACGGCGACGGCCATGAACGGCGCGGCGCGGTTGAGGGTGCGGCCGATATCTGGCGCAGCGGCGGAAATGATCCAGCCGATCAGAGACGCACCGATGATCACGCCGCCAACCATGGCGATCAGGGCAATCACCGCGCCGCCGCTGACGAACCCGTGGAAAAACAGCAAGAGCGGTGTGAGCAAGCTGAGAATGCTCACCCACAGGCTTACACCCGAAAGGTCATCGCGCTTCTCGCCCTCGGCGGGCTTGGGTTTCGCCGCTTCGCAGATCATCACGAAAAACGAGCCAATCAGCGCGAGAAACCAAAGGTCGCTCACTTGGCTCATCATTTGGTCGACAAGCTGTCCGACGAATTCCATGCGCCCCTCCCCTGGCGCTCATGCTGCGCGAAGCGTGGGGCGCGTTCAAACGAAAAGCGGCGAAGCTTGGGCCTCGCCGCTTCCGTTTCAGTTCTGCGACGCGGGTTTAGCCCGGGCTGCGCAGGGCCGCGAGTTGCGCGCGGTTCAGATCGTCCGTCGTGTAGCGGCCGTCGGCGACGACCTCACGGACTTCGTTCGGCGCGCTGACATTGGCCGCTGCTTGCGCCGCGGTTTGCGTGTTGGCGCTGGCGCTGCGGCGCGACGCTTGCGCAGCAGTGGCGGTGCTCGCCTCGGCCGAGGCAGACGCGCCCGCGCCTTCGGTCGCCGTAGTCGCGCGCTCAGCGGCGGCGTCCGCGGTTTCGGTGGTGCGCGTCACGGTGCGGCCAACGGCGTCAGCAGCGGCGCTGGCGTTCGGCGTCGTCACGGTGGCGGAGCCCTGCGTGCTGGCGCTCGCGCCCGGCGCTTGCACGTTGGCGGAACCGCTGGCGCTGGCCGAACCTTGCGGTGCTGCTTGGCGCGCGGTCTCAGTTGCCTGTTCCGTGGTTTCACGCGCTGTGTCCGTGGCGCGCTCGCGCGTTTGGTTCACGGCGCCGGTGACGCGATTGGTGGTCGGCGCGGTGTTCGCCGTCGCACCGGCTTGGCCTTGCGCGGAACCAGTCACGGCGCCCGTCGTGCCTTGCACTGCGCCGCCGACATTGCCGGTGACTTGGCCGCCAGGAAGTTGCGCGAACGCCGGCGCGGCGATGAACAGGGACGCCGCCGCAGCGGTCGCGAACAGAACTTTTTTCATGAAGAACTCCCAAGGGAAAGCGTCCGGCTTGAGCCGGTTCCGTCGTACTTGGGTGAAACGCGCGCGCACGCGTTCGGGTCCGCGTTTGGCCGCTTAAATGATGGTCAGGCTCTAGGCGTTGCGGCGCCGTGAATGCGGCGAAATGCGACTAAAGCAACATCGCCATCGGGTCTTCCAGGAAGCCCCGGAATGCCTTCAGGAACGCGGCGCCGAGTGCGCCGTCGACGACGCGGTGATCGCAGGTCACCGTGACGCTCATCACCGTGGCGATCGCTAGGGCGTCGTTGCGGACGACGGGACGCTTTTCGCCGGCGCCGATGCTCATGATCATGCCGTGCGGTTCGTTGATGATCGAGGCGAAGCTCTTGATGCCGAGCATGCCCATGTTCGAGATCGAGAACGTGCCGCCCTGGAATTCCTCGGGCTTCAGCTTCTTGTTGCGCGCGCGCTCGGCGAGGTCGGCCATTTCGTGGCTGATCTGCGCGAGGCCTTTGGTTTCAGCGGCCCAGATGATCGGCGTGATCAGGCCATGCGGGATCGCCACCGCGACGGCGATGTCGGCACGGTGGTGCATGGCGATGCCGTCAGGCGTGTAGGAGGCGTTGGCTTCCGGCACCATCTTAAGCGCCAGCGCTGCCGCCTTGATGCACATGTCGTTGACGGAAATCTTCACGCCATTGTCGGCGAAGCGCTTGTTGATCTCGCCGCGCGATTTCAACAGCGCATCGATCTCGATGTCGATCGTCAGCGGAAAATGCGGGATGTCGCGGAACGATTCCGTCATGCGCTTGGCGATGGTTTTGCGCATGAGATCGAGCGGCACGAGATCGTAGCTGCCTTGGCGGATGCCTTGGCTCTCGAGCGTCTTGTAGGGCGCAGGCGCTTGTTGCGGCGCGCTTGGGCGCGCGACTTCGCGCGATTGCTGCGGCGCTTGCTCGGTGCGCGGCGCTTTGGCTGCGCCCTCGACATCGGCTTTGACGATGCGGCCGTTGGGGCCTGAGCCTTTGAGGCCGCTCAGATCAATACCGCCTTGTTCGGCGAGCCGGCGTGCGAGGGGCGATGCCAAAACTCTCTCCCCGCCCCTTGCGGGCGGGGTTGGGGGTGGGGTGACGGCGGTGTTCTGTCCGGACGAGCTGCCGCCCGCACCCCCACCCTGCCCTCCCCGCAAGGGGGAGGGTTTCTGAGGTTGCGCTTTCAACACCTCTTCCTGCTTCGCCGCTGGCTTCGGCGCTTCGCCTTCGCCCGCGAGCGTTGCGATCGGCGTGTTGACCTTCACGCCTTGGCTGCCTTCCGGCACCAGAATTTCCGCGATCACACCTTCATCGACGGCTTCGACTTCCATCGTCGCCTTATCGGTTTCGATCTCGGCGATGACTTGGCCCGGCTCAATCTTGTCGCCGGCCTTCACGTGCCATTTCGACAGATTGCCCTCCTCCATCGTCGGAGAGAGCGCGGGCATGGTGATCTGGACGGACATGGGCAACGTTCTCAGCGATAGGTGACGGCTTTGACAGCGTCGATGATCTTGTCGACGTTCGGAAGCGCGAGCGCTTCGAGATTGGCGGCGTAGGCGAGCGGCGCGTCCACTTGGTGGACGCGGGTTGGCGGCGCATCGAGATAATCGAACGCATCGCTCGTCACACGCGCGCAGATTTCAGCGCCGACGCCGGATTGGCCCCAGCCTTCTTCCACTGTGACGATGCGGTTCGTCTTCTTCACGCTTTCGATGATCGTGTCGGTGTCGAGCGGGCGCAGCGTGCGCAGATCGATCACTTCGGCGTCGATGCCGTCTTCGGCGAGCTTGTCAGCGGCTTTGAGCGCCAGGCCCACCATGCGCGAGTGCGCGGTGATGGTGACATCGGCGCCGGCGCGGCGGATTTTGGCTTTGCCGATCGGCACAATCCAATCGTCCACCGCCGGGATCTCGAACTCCGTGCCGTAGAGCATTTCATGCTCAAGGAAGACGACCGGGTTCGGATTGCGGATCGCGGCCTTGAGCAGGCCCTTGGCGTCAGCGGCGTCGTACGGCGCGATGACGATGAGGCCGGGCACGTGGCTGTACCACGAGGAATAGTCCTGGCTGTGCTGTGCGCCGACGCGCGAGGCCGCGCCGTTGGGGCCGCGGAACACGATCGAGGATTTGATCTGGCCGCCGGACATGTAGAGCGTCTTGGCGGCGGAATTGATGATCTGGTCGATCGCCTGCATCGCGAAGTTCCAGGTCATGAACTCGACGATCGGCTTCAGCCCCGCCATCGCCGCGCCAACGCCGAGACCGGCGAAGCCGTGCTCGGTGATCGGCGTATCGACGACGCGCTTGGAGCCGAATTCTTGCAGCAGCTCGCGCGTGACTTTGTACGCGCCCTGATACTGGGCGACCTCCTCGCCCATGACGAAGACGCGATCGTCGCGGCGCATCTCTTCGGCCATCGCATCGCGCAGCGCGTCGCGGACGGTGATCTTCATCATTTGCGTGCCAGCCGGGATTTCTGGGTCGGAGAGCGCAGCACGCTCCCCGCCCCCTCGCGGGGCGGGGCTGGGGGTGGGGGGCTTTGAAGCAATTGGCGTTGGCGTTGGCGTCGCGCTCTGTTCTGCGCTCCCCCCACCCCCTGCCCCCGCCCCGCGTGGGGGCGGGGGTGATGCAGCTTCGCCCTCGCCCTGTAGCACCGCGATTGGCGTATTCACCTTCACGCCCTGCGCGCCTTCGGCGACGAGCAATTCCGTCACCGTGCCTTCGTCGACGGCTTCGACTTCCATCGTCGCTTTATCAGTCTCGATCTCGGCGATCACTTGGCCGGGCTCGATTCTGTCGCCCGGCTTGATCAGCCATTTCGCGAGATTGCCCTCCTCCATGGTCGGCGAGAGCGCGGGCATCAGAATTTGCGTCATACGAGAACACCGAAGAGAGTCAGGAAGATGATCGCGCAAGCGATGATGCCCGCGAGCCAGAAGAGCGGACGTGCGATGGGCCAGCCGCCGATGTACCAAACCGCGTGGCCAAGGCGGGACCAGAAGAACACCTGCGCGCCTAGCACCGTCCATTGGTTTGAGATGTTGCTAATCGCGGCGATCAGGATGAGCGGTGCGAAGAACCAAAGGTTCTCGCGGAAATTGTCGGTGAGGCGCTTCATGCGCGCCTGGAATACGGTCGGCTCTTTGAGTTTGTCGCGATTGTTCATCATCGCGACGGGACCGTTATTGGCGATGCCCGCGTTGGCCTGGATCAGCATCACAACGAAGAAAAGCAGGATCGTGTAGGCTAGATAGCGAAGTTCGACACTCATGTTGTTTCCTCCCCCGGGGACTATGATTACGCGTCGATGTAAACATCCGTCAGCAGCTCGCTTGGATCAGGCTCTGGGCTCTTTTGTGCGAACTCGGCGCTTTCGGTGACGACAGCGCGAATCTCGCGGTCGATCTCCTTCAGCTCTTCTTCGGTGGAGTAGCCGGCATCCGTCAGCAGCTTCTTCACGTGATCAATCGGATCGCGCTTGGTCTTCACGCCCTCGACTTCTTCCTTCGTGCGATATTTCGCCGGGTCGGACATGGAGTGGCCGCGATAGCGGTAGGTCTTCATTTCCAGGAGCGTCGGGCCCTGCCCTGAACGCGCGCGATCCACGGCGCGCAGGCCCGCTTCGCGCACGGCGAGCACGTCCATGCCGTCCACTTCTTCGCCGGGAATGTTGAAGCTGATGCCGCGCTTGTGGAGATGCGTCTCGGACGACGAGCGCTGAATTGAGGTGCCCATCGCGTATTGATTGTTCTCGACAATGAACACGACCGGCAGCTTCCAGAGCGCGGCCATGTTGAAGCTCTCGTAGACTTGGCCCTGGTTGGCCGCGCCGTCGCCGAAATAGGTGAGCGCGACTTTGCCGTCGCCACGATAGAAGTTCGCGAAGGCGAGGCCCGCGCCGAGCGAGACTTGCGCGCCGACGATGCCATGGCCGCCGTAGAACGCCTTCTCAGTCGAGAACATATGCATGGAGCCGCCCTTGCCCTTCGAGTAGCCGTCGCGGCGCCCGGTGAGCTCGGCCATGACGCCGTTGGCGGTCATGCCGGCGGCGAGCATGTGACCATGGTCGCGATAAGCGGTGATGACTTGGTCGCCGTCCTTCAGCGCAGCCTGCATGCCGACGACGACGGCTTCCTGGCCGATATAGAGGTGACAGAAGCCGCCAATGAGGCCCATGCCGTAGAGCTGGCCGGCGCGCTCCTCGAAGCGGCGGATCAGCAGCATGTCGCGATAGTATTGAAGCAGCTCGTCCTTTGAGGCTTCGTTGGAGTGAGCCCCGTTCGCGTGCTTCGTCTGCGCCATGCCGTCCGTCTCCCGTGCGCCTAACTTTTGAGCAGGTAAGCCTGCGCCCGCGTGTGTTGTCCACACGTCGTCAGCGAGCCCCTGATATCCGCTAATGCGGTGGCTCGCTAGTTAGGTCTGCGATGACGGAAGGTTATCGTGCGTCGAGGGCGAAAACGATTTCGTCGGCGTCGCCTGCCGCGAGAAGCACGCGGGCGCGCTCGTCCAAATAGTCCTTGTCGAGGCTCTCGGGGCGCATGCGGGCGGCGCGGGCTTCGAGGGCGTCACGCTCCCCTTCCAGCGTTTCCAGGCGCTGTTCGAGGGTGCGCTCTTGGGCCTGCAGATCGACGTACGCAACGAGGCCCTGGCGGCCCGTCACAGCGTGCGCGCCGAGGTACAAAATCGCTGCGCCAAGCCCAATCGAGAGCGCCGCTGACCCCTGCTTTCCCATGCCTCAACACCCCAATTTTTGGGCACGCTGATTCGCATTGGTTAAAGAATCCCTAAGATTCTCAAAGGTTTCTGATATGTTCCGCTGCGCGTATGAACGTGTGGAATCATAGACTTAGCGTGCATTCACCAGATATGGTGGCGGTAAGCACTGCGGGACTCACGCGCTTGGGGCTCTCGGCCATCGCGTCAGCTAGGAAAATTTTTCTTGGCTAAATGCACAAACAAAGACGGGCGCGGAACCGTGTTCCGCACCCGTTCTCAAGGCGCTGGGAGGAAGTGAAACGGCGCTTTGGTTTAGGCGACGATCTGCGCGGCTTGCGCGAGCGTCGAGAAGGCGACCGGGGCAAACACGGCGGCGGCGGCGATCAGGCTGTAGAACTTGGTCATTTGGTGCTCCCCGTTGGCTCGAAACTCGATGAAGCAAACCTAGGCCGGCTTAGGCCGTATCGCGGTGACGCCGGTCACGCCGGAGGCGCTTTGGGTTGGGCCCTGCCTGCGCGCGTGCGAAAGAGTGGCCATGGCGCAGCGCAAGCTTGCGGCGATCCTGGCGGCCGATGTCGCGGGGTTCACCGCGCTCATGGAACGCGACGAGGTCGGCACGCTCGAACGTCTCAAGGCGACGTTCGCGGGCGTGTTCGAACCGCGTGTGGCGCTGCACGGCGGGCGCGTCGTCAAATTCATGGGCGATGGGGCGCTGGTGGAGTTCGTCAGCGTCGTCGCCGCGGTGCGCTGTGCACTCGAGCTGCAAACAGACATGGCGGAAGCCGAAGCGGAAGAAGCGCACGATCGGCGCCTGCGCTTCCGTATTGGCGTCAACCTGGGCGACGTGATCATCGAAGGCGACGACATCTTCGGCGACGGCGTCAACGTCGCCGCGCGCTTGCAGACTTTGGCCGCGCCTGGCGGCGTGGCGATGTCGCGGACCGTGCGCGAGCACGTGGCGGGCAAGATCGAGATCGAGTTCGACGATCTTGGCGAACACAAGGTCAAGAACAAGCGCCAGCCGGTGCATGTGTTCGCCTATGGCGGCTCCAACGTCGATGCGCCGGTAAAGAGCGATCGCATCGCGATTTGTGTCCTCCCCTTCCTCAACAAGAGCGGCGACCCGGAGCAGGAATATCTCGCTGACGGCGTCACCGAGGACATCATCACGGACCTAACGAAGGTGTCGGCGCTGCGCGTCGCCTCGCGGCACGCGGCGTTCGCGTACAAGAACAAGGACGCCGAGATCGGCCATGTGTGCCGGCATCTCGGCTGCGCGTTCGTCCTGGAAGGCACAGTGCGCAAGGCCGGCCAGCGTGTGCGGATCACGGCGCAATTGATTGACGGCCGTACCGACACCCATCTCTGGGCCGAGCGTTACGACCGCGATCTCGATGATATCTTCGCGCTTCAAGCCGAGCTTGCCGCAGCCATCGCGGCGGCTTTGAAGGCGCGTATCCTGCCGGATGAGCAGAAGGCGCTGGAAACCAAACCGACCTCGAATACCGAGGCCTACAAACTCTATCTCATGGCGCGGCAATACAGCGTCATCGGTTCCGAGCGGCACGATCCGATCGTGGCGCGGCTTTGCCAGCGGGCGGTTGAGCTCGATCCAAACTACGCCCGCGCCTGGGCGCTGTTGGCGATGACGCAAACCAAGATGCGTTATCGCGACGCCAGCGACGATGACGGCGCGCATGCGGCGAAGCGTGCGGTGGCGCTTGATCCATCGCTCGCGGACGCGCACGCCGCGCACGCACGCGTGCTGGCCAACGAAATGCGTTACGACGAAGCCGTCGCGGCGCACGAGCGCGCTTTGGCGATCGATCCGGAATCATACGAGGCCAACATTCTGGCTGGACGGACGTTTACGGCGATGAAGCGTCATGCCGACGCCGTGCGCTGCTTTGAGAAGGCCACGGCTTTGGTTGAAACGGATTACGTCGCCGCGGCGATGCTGGTTCAGAACTACGAAGCCCTGCACGATAGCGATAATGTCGAGCGCGCCTGCCGCCGCTCACTGGAGCGGATCGAGCGGATCATCGCCGCCGAGCCTGATCACGGCAACGCGCTGGGTCACGGCATCGGCGCACTGGCGATCCTCGGTGAAACTGACCGCGCGCGCGATTGGGCCGAGCGCGCTGAGCTGCTCGATCCGGACAACCGGACTTTGATCTACAATCTCTCGTGCGCGATGGCCCGTCTCGGCGAGCAAGAACGCGCGCTCGATTATCTCGAACGCGCGTTGAAGCAGGCGCAGCCGCAAGCGGTGGTGTGGGCCAAGATCGATACCGATCTCGACGGCGTCCGCGATCTCCCCCGCTACGACGCCATCATGCGCGCAGCGGAGAAGCGCGTCGGTCTTAGCGACCGTTGATCGTGCTCGGGCCGGCGTAGAAGCCGCCCTCGTCGAGGATTTCGGCGATGCGGATCAGCTGGTTGTATTTGGCGGTGCGGTCAGAGCGCGAGAGCGAGCCAGTTTTGATCTGCCCGCAATTCGTCGCCACCGCGAGGTCGGCGATGGTGTAATCCTCGGTTTCGCCCGACCGATGGCTCATCACCGCCGAATAGCCGGAGCGATGCGCCATTTCGACGACGTCGAGCGTCTCGGTCAGCGTGCCGATCTGGTTGACCTTGATCAGGATGGCGTTGCCAAGGCCGTTGGTGATGCCCATGGCGAGGCGCTCGGTATTGGTGACGAAGAGGTCGTCGCCGACGAGCTGGCACTTGTCGCCGATGAGATCGGTGAGCGCTTTCCAGCCTTCGAAATCATCTTCCGACATGCCGTCTTCGATCGAGATGATCGGATAGCGCGACACGAGATCAGCCAGGAATTTCGCGTTGGCTTCCGGTGAGAGCGATTTGCCCTCGCCGACCATCTCGTACTTGCCGTTCTTGAAATACTCGGTAGCGGCGCAATCGAGCGCCAGCGCGATGTCGTCGCCCGGCGTGTAGCCGGCTTTTTCGATCGCCTTCAGCACGAAGCCGATGGCTTCGTCGGCGCTGGCGAGGTTCGGCGCGAAGCCGCCTTCGTCGCCAACGTTTGTCGCGTGGCCGGCGGCCTTGAGTTCCTTCTTCAGCGTGTGGAACACCTCGGCGCCCATGCGCACGGCGTCGGCGAAGGTTTCCGCGCCAACGGGCATGATCATGAATTCCTGCATGTCGATCGGGTTGTCGGCATGCGCGCCGCCATTGACGATGTTCATCATCGGCGTCGGCAGGATGCGCGCTTGCACGCCGCCGAGATAACGGAAGAGCGGCGACCCGGCGCTGTCAGCGGCGGCCTTCGCCACCGCGAGCGACACACCAAGAATGGCGTTGGCGCCGAGGCGGGCTTTGTTCGGCGTGCCGTCGAGTTCAATGAGCGCGCTATCGATCCGGCGCTGGTCTTCAGCGTCCATGCCGATGACCGCATTGCCGATCTCGCCGTTCACAGCTTCCACCGCGTCACGGACGCCCTTGCCCAGATAGCGATCCGGCTCGTTGTCGCGCTTTTCGTTGGCTTCGTGCGCGCCGGTCGAGGCGCCAGACGGCACCGCCGCGCGGCCAAAGGAGCCATCCTCCAGCAGCACGTCCACCTCGACGGTGGGGTTGCCGCGGCTATCGAGGATTTCACGGCCGATAATGTCGGCGATGCCGGTCATGGGTCAGTTCTCGCGCTCAAATCAGGGATGAGCGCTTATGGACCGGATGGCGGGCTTAAACGCAAGGGCGGACGCCCTGCGAAATGTCAGGCGCAGCCTTCCACAAGCTGGATGCTGTCATTGCCGGCGTGGACGATGGTCACCACGCCCTGCTCATTCAGCTCAAAGCGGATGCCGCTTTGGTTGGGCGTGGCCCAGACGATGAGGTCATGGGCTGGCGGATCGTTGTACTTGGCCGGCTGTTCGATCGCGCTTGGATACGCCGCGCGCACCTCGGCGGACGTGGAACCGATGCCGACGCCTTCCGGCGTCGTTGCGTCGCGGCCGCCATAATCGCTCACGCGGGTGATGCGGCCGCCTTGGGTCATGAAGCGGAGCGGATCTTCGTTGGTGACGCCGTCAACATGCATCGTCTGGCAGGCGTCGGGCTCATCGAAATCGCCATCGGGCACGAGCTGCGCGCCAAGCGCGGTCGAAGCTTCGGCGATGGTCATGCCGACACGCACAGGGCCATAGCCCTCGGCCGACAGAAACGGCGCATCAGAAACCGCCGCCGGCGCCTCGGGCGCGGCGGGCGGCTCAGAAGCCGGATTGCATGCCGCCAAAACCAGAAAAAGGGCTGTGGCGGCGATGCGCATGATCAATCTTCCTTGGCCTTAAGGACCTGTTTGCCCCGGTACTTGCCGGTCTTCAGGTCAATGTGGTGCGGGCGGCGCAGTTCCCCGGATTCGGAGTCCTCGACGTAGGTGTTCTTGGCCAACTTGTCGTGGGAACGGCGCATGCCGCGGCGCGAGGGGGAGGTTTTTCGCTTCGGAACGGCCATAGCCGGAAACTCCTGGGGCCAGGGCCCTACCGCCCCAGCGAAGCGGGGCTGATAGAGGATTAGGGCCCCTGGAGCAACCCGCCGAAGGCCCGAAACCGCACCCCTGGCAGCCTTAAATCGCCTCAAAACGGCAGGCAGGCGGCAAAAAAGGGCGCGGCCGAAACCGCGCCCCTCCCCCGCCTGATCGAACTCAGGTCAGCGCAACGAGACGCCGCCGCCCATGGAGGTGGAGATGTCGGTGTGCGCGGGCGCGCCGGCCACGCGGACCGAACCACCCATGGACGCGGACGCATCGAGGCTTTCGCTCGCGAACACGCGTGCTTCCCCGCCCATGGCTGCGGTGACGTCAGCGGTGGCGCAGTGAAGGTCGGTGGCGTTGAGCGATCCGCCCATCGCAGCGGACGCATCGAGGTTCTGACACGTGCCCGCCGCGCGCGCTTGCCCGCCCATGGCGGCGACTAGCGAAAACTCCCGCGCATTGATGTTGGACGCTTCAACCTCGGCGCCGCGCGCGGCGACAAGCGACGTCAGACGCGGCGTGGTGATCCGGACGTCGGCGTTGATGCGCGGCTCTTCGCCGAACCACGGGCGATTGCGCGTCTCGATTTTCAGCACGCCGTCTTCGATCTCGGTCTTCAGGCGATCCGCGTGCGGACCGGTGATGGTCACCGAATAGGCCTCGCCGACAACGACGCTGACATCGAAGCGCCCCGCGGCGCTGACGCCTTCAAAGCCGGAGAGATTGCGTGTTTCAGCGCTGGCCGCGCCCAGCAGTGCAAGGCTCGCGACGCCGATCAAAGCAAGCTTGTGCATTGGAAATCCTTAGCGCGCGCGATTGAGGGAGCCGCCAGACGAGAGCGACACGTCGCCAATATTGCCGCCGCCAAAGAGCAGCACACCGCCGCCGCTCGATGCGTCGACGTTGATCGTGCCGGTGACGTTGAGGGCGATGTCGGCGCCGGACGACACGTCGGCCGAGCCGTTCGTGCACACGAGGCGGCGCGCGTCGATGTCGGCGCCGCTGGAGGCGGAGGCGTCCACCGCGCCGCACGTGCCAGACGCGTCGAGATCAGCGCCGGACGACGATGCAAGGCTCACATTGCCGCCATTGAGGCCGGACGCTTCGAGGTCAGCGCCGCTGGAGGCTGAGAGGCCTGTCACGGTCGGCATGGTGACGCGGATTTCGGAGGGCGGACGCGGCCCCCAATTAAAGCCCGGCGTCGGGCGAACATGGAGCGTGTCGCCTTGGACGGAGGTTTGGATGCGATCCGCGCCCGGACCTGTGACTTCGACGCGGAAGGCAGGGCCGACCACGACCGTCACGTCCGTGCCGGCGCTGGCCTCCACCTTGGTGAAGCCGGAGAGGTTGCGGACCTCGGCGGCGGCTGGCGTGGCCATCGCCAGAGCCAAAATCGCGGGCACAATCAAACGCTTCATATGAGATCCCCTCGCCAAAAGCTTCCGCGCGCCGATCCTTGGGCGTGCGCTGTCTAAACCAGGATGCGGCGGCCTGCGCGTTTGGATGCGCCTGGACATCCGGACCGACACCAGCATCGTACCTGAACGATGCTCCGCCGCACCCTCCTCGCTGCTTTGCCGGCCCTGATCGCCGCCTGCACGCCTTCGCTCAGCACCTTCAACCGCTTCACCCCGCGCGATCGCGGCGGGCGCAGGCTGGTGGAAGGCGAGAGCTACGGAGCGGAGCCCAGGCACAAGCTCGACGTCTACGGCCCCGCGGCGGCGGCGAGCACGCCAGCGCCTGTGATCGTGTTCATCTATGGCGGCTCCTGGGATTCAGGCGCTCGGGCGGATTATGAGTTCGTCGGCGACGCGTTCGCGGCGCAAGGCTTCGTGACGATCATTCCCGACTATCGCCTCGTTCCTGACGTGCGCTTTCCAAGCTTCGTGGAAGATTGCGCCGCGGCGGTGGCGTGGGCGCATGCGAACGCAGCGGCGCACGGCGGCGATCCGAACCGCATCGTGATCGTTGGGCACTCCGCCGGCGCCTACAACACCATGATGTTGGCGCTGGACGCGCGCTTTCTCGCAAACGCTGGCGTGCCGCCGGCAGCAATACGCGGCGCGGCCGGCTTAGCGGGGCCGTATGATTTCCTGCCGTTCGACGTCGCCTCGACGCGCAATGCGTTTGGCCAGGCGCCAGATCCACGCGTGACACAGCCCGTGCAATTCGCGCGCGCCGACGCGCCGCCCCTGCTGTTGCTGTGGGGCGAGAGCGACACGACCGTTGGCCCGCGCAATCTGCAGGGCTTGGAGCGGGCGATGAAGACCGCTGGAGGTCGGGTTGAGACGAAGCTTTACCCGCGCGTCGACCATGTCGGGATCATGCTGGCGCTGTCGCGGCCATTTCGCGGCCGCGCGCCAGTGCTGGCCGACGTCACGGCTTTCGCGCGGCGCGTGACGGCTTGACCATGCGGGTCTAGTCTCCCCGTCTGAGGAGGCTTGCAGCATGAGCTTCTACCATGACGGACAACGCGCCATCCAAGCGCGCTTCGATTCCGCACCGCTCGCTGATCGGCTCTCGGAGAAGCTGCGCCGCACCGCGTTCACAGACAGCGATAAGGCGTTCATCGAAGGCGTGAGCTTCTTCTTTTTGGCTACCGCCGACGCTGAGGGACGACCCGATTGCTCGCACAAAGGCGGCGCGCCGGGCTTTGTGCGGGTGCTTGAGCCAAGTGTGCTCGTGTTTCCGGATTTTGACGGCAACGGCATGTTCCGTAGCTTGGGCAATATCAGTGTGAACCCGCCGATCGGCCTCCTGTTCATCGCCATGAACGACAGTCCGAAGCGTTTGCGCGTCAATGGCCGGGCCAGCGTTACGTTCGATGACCCACTGATTCCGACGTTTGCCGGCGCGCAGGCTTTGGTCCGGGTGCATGTGGAGCACATCTTCCCGAATTGCCCGCGCTATATCGCCGATCTCGGCAGCGGTGCGCCGTCGCAATACGCGCCAATCGAAGGCGTGGCGCCGACAGAACCTGCCTGGAAGGGCTTTCCGGATTTCAAGGACGTCGTCCCGCCACGAAAAGCCTAAACGCGCGCGCGCAGAACGTCAGGCTCGCCGGCTGGTGTCGTCTCCAGCGTGAATTGCCGTTTGCTCGCAGTTTGCGCCACGCCTTGCACGATGTGCAGCACCTCGGTCTCGATCACGTTCGGTGACGGCCGGCGGATGACACTGAACGCGCACGGCTCGTGACGCACACGCTGCGAGAGCGTGCCGCTGGTGACCGAGAGTGCCTTGGTGCCGATGAGGCGCGCGGATGCGAAATGCAAATGCCCGCTCAGGAACAATTGCGCGCCGGCCTCAGCTAAAGCGTTTTGAGCGGGCACGCCGTTGATCGTCGCGCCCTTGATCGGCGCATCATTCGGCCAGTCGAGCGGATGATGGGTGATGACGATACGGAGCGCGCTTGAAGGCGACTGACGCAATTCCGCCGACGCGCGGCGAACCTGAGCGTCCGAAATCGCCCCTTGGGCCCAGTTCAAGCGAAATTGCAACGCGCGCGCTGTGTTGATCGGCACGATCGTCCAATCTGGGGTGCGCCACGTCTCGACTTGAAGGCCCCGCGCGCAGCGATCGTAATATTTCCACGGGTAAAGCGCGCGGCCCAGCAGATTGTAGTACGGCACATCGTGGTTACCGGGCGTGACCATAACCGGCACGGGCATCGCGCGCATCCATTCGCCGGCGGCTTCGAGTTCGTGCTCTTCGCCGTTCATCGAGATGTCGCCCGTGACGATCAGCGCGTCTGGCATGTGTGCTTCGATGTATTTCCACAGCGCGGTGAGCGCGTTCTTGTCCTCGCAGCCAAAGTGAATGTCGGTGACATGGACCAATTGCATCAAGCCGCAGACTCCGGCTCCACAGCGATGACGCGCGGGCCGTTGCGATCATAGCTCAGGCGAATGCGCGAGAGGAACGTCGTCGGTTCGCCATCGAGCGTCGCTGGGATCACGCCGACGGAGCGGATCTCGCCGCGCGTGGTGGTACGCACGTCGACAACCTCGTCATTGCGCCAGTCCGGACTCATCGCGCGGATGGTGAGGCGCGCGAGATCGATGGCGTTCTTCGCGTCGAGCCGCACCCATTCAAACGCCTGGCCTTCAACCACGCCGGAGAATGACGGACACAACGCGCCGATGCCTTCGGCTTCACGCATGCGCCCGCCTTCGGCTCTCGCTTTCACTGGCCGCGAGAAAGCGCGCTTGGTGAAATGGCGCAGGCGCTTCATCGCTGTCAGCGGTTTGCCTTCACGCACGGCTTCACGCGCGCGCGCTAGCAAGGTCGGTGCGCCGAACAGGCCGGCGATGAAGAAGCTCTTGCCGTTGGCTTTGCCGACCGGCAGGCGCTTCACCACGCCCTGCTCCAGCGCGCGCTTCAAAGCTTCCGGCCAAGCGTGATCGCCGTAGAGCACCTTTGGCAGGATGTTCATCGTCCCGCCCGGCAGCAGGATCAAAGGCGGGCCGTTGCGCGGGGCGAGTTCGGCGACGCTCTTCGCCGTGCCGTCGCCGCCAAGGACGATGATCACGTCGAAATTCTTGGCGCGGTCGAGCAGTTTTTTGGTGAGCTTCTCCGGGCCGACGAGCGCGTATTTATCGAAGCCGTGCGCCGTGACGGCCTCGATCAGCTTCTCGCGATCGCCGGCGTGGACGCTGCCGGCCGCCTGATTGAACAGAATGAGCGCGCGATCGCCCTGGATCGCGCGCGTATGGGCCTGAACCTGATCCGCTGCCGCCATGATCCGCCTAACGCGCAAGGTTCCCTTCCGGTTGCCTTGCAATAAAGGAACGGCGCGGCGCAATTTGTACTGGGTGGCGAACCTAAACGGGCGTTCGCACGTACCGGGCCTGGAGTTTCGATGTTTCGCGTTATCGCCCTGCTCGCCTTCGCCCTGCTCCCGCTCTCGGCTTGCGGGGCGGGTGTCTCGTATATGCGCAATTCGCGCGTCGACGCGGGCGCGACGCAGGCGGCTGCGAGCGTCGCCTATGGCGAGGGGCCGCGGCGCGGGCTTGACGTGTACACGCCGGCGGATGCGGACGGCCCTGCCCCGGTGATCGTGTTCTTCTATGGCGGCGCGTGGTCCGAGGGCGCGAAGGCGGACTATCAGTTCGCGGGGCACGCGTTTGCGTCGCGTGGGTTCGTGACGGTAGTCCCGGATTATCGCGTCTATCCGGAGGTGCGGTTTCCGGGCTTCGTCGAGGACGCGGCGGAAGCGTTGAAATGGACGGAAGAGAACATCGCCCGCTATGGCGGCGATCCGGATCGGCTCGTGCTCGTCGGCCATTCCGCCGGCGCGCATATCGCCATGCTGGCGGCGCTCGATCCGAGTTACGCGGCCGCGACCGGCTTTGATCGCAGCGCCATCCGTGGCGTCGCCGGGCTCGCGGGGCCGTACGGGTTCGACAATTTCAACATGCCGCTGCTGCGCAACGTGTTTGGACACGTGAGTGACCCGATGGTGGTGCAGCCGCGCCAATACGTCTCCGCCGACGGCCCACCTCTCCTGCTGCTGCACGGCGACGCCGATCGCCGCGTGCCCGTGCGCTCAACCACTTACATGGAAGCCGCCGCGCGTGAGGCAGGCGAAGGCGTTGAAGCGAAGATTTATCCCGGTGTCAGCCACGCCGCGATCCTGGGCGCGGTGTCGCTGGCGGAGCGTGACGCTGCGCCTGTGCTGGATGATGTGACGGAATTTGCGCGGCGTGTTGCGCGTTAGCCTTAGCCGCTACGCTCAGTTTCCGCGCGAGTCTGGGGTGAAGCTCACAGCGGCGCGGCGCTGATCGCCCTCCACGCGACGCAATTCGACAAGGCCGCCCGGAACGCGGATCAACGCAGCTCCATCGGCGCTGAGCGGCACGCGCCGAAACACACCTTGCGCCAGTATCGGTTTGCCGCCGAGCTCGATTTCAATGTCCGCTGACTGGCGCGACCATCCTCGGAAAATCACGTTCGCCGTTAGATCGGCGCGGATTGCAGCGGGTTGCTCCAGAATTTGTGGCGCGGGCATCGTCGATGTGTTTGGCGACACTCCGGCTGAAAATGGAAAGTATGGATTGGTGGGCTCGCGTACAGGAGCCCAACTGGGTTCGCCGCCGGCGTTGACGCTGTACTCAATCAGGCACCTCACGGTTCTTTCGCCGTGCGCGAAGCACCACATTTCTCGTGGAGACGGGCTATTCTCCAGGGAAAATCGCCCCGCATAAAACCCAGGTGCGCCGGCGTTCAGGTAGTTGGCCAAGCCTCCCCTGAGGCGAAGATCACTCTGCAACGTGCCAGTGCGCAAATGTTCGACTGATAAAGCAGTTATCGTTTCGCCACGGCCCACCGAATCCGCGACGCGCATTTCATCTGGCTTGAAGCGCAGCATCATCTGCATCAGGCCGAGATCGGGGTCCATTTGCGGATTTGAGTCTTGTGCCGTGGCCGCCGAAGCAAGCGCACATAGACACGCGAACAAAGCTATCAGCGAACGCATCATTCGTGCTCCCACGAATGACCGGATATCACACCAACCTGCTCTGCTCCACCGCCGCCCCAATGAAGCTCGCAAACAGCGGGTGCGGTTCGAACGGGCGGCTCTTCAGTTCCGGGTGATATTGCACGCCGATGAACCACGGGTGGTCGCGGCGTTCGACGATCTCGGGCAACAGGCCATCCGGGCTCATGCCGGCGAAGATGAGGCCTGAGGCTTCGAGCTTCTCGCGATACTTGGTGTTGACCTCGTAGCGATGGCGATGGCGCTCGGAGATCGCCGTGTCGCCATAGATTTCCGCGACCTTGCTGCCCGGTTCGAGCGCGGCGGTGAAAGCGCCGAGGCGCATGGTGCCGCCGAGATCACCGGCTTGATTGCGCTTTTCGAGTTCGTTGCCTTTGAGCCATTCGGTCATCAGGCCAACGATCGGATGCTTGGTGGCGCCGAACTCGGTTGAGCTTGCGCCCTTGAGGCCGGCTTGATGGCGCGCCGCTTCGATGCAGGCCATCTGCATGCCGAAGCAAATGCCGAAGAACGGCACGTCGTGCTCACGCGCGAACTGCACCGAGGCGATCTTGCCCTCGGTGCCGCGTTCACCGAAGCCGCCGGGCACGAGAATGCCATGCACGCCGTGCAGATCCTGCGCCCAGCCTTCGCCGTGCGCCTCGAACGTCTCGCTCTCCACCCAGCGGATGTTGACTTTGACGTTGTTGGCGACGCCGCCGTGATGCAGCGCTTCGATCAAAGATTTGTAGGCGTCTTTCAGTTCCGTGTACTTGCCGACGACGGCGATGTTCACCTCGCCGTCCGGCGCTTTGAGGCGCTTCACGATCTGCTGCCAGCGGCCCAGGTCGGGCTGCGGAGCGACGGTAACGCCGAAATGCTTCAACAACTCGGTGTCGAGGCCCGCCTCGTGATAGGCGAGCGGCGCTTCGTAGATGGTGTCGAGATCGCGCGCTTCGATCACGGCGCTGTCGCGCACGTTGCAGAAGAGCGCGATCTTGCGCTTCTCGTCTTCCGGGATCGGGCGATCGCAACGGCAGAGCAGAATGTTCGGCTGAATGCCGATCGAGCGCAGCTCTTTCACGCTGTGCTGCGTCGGCTTCGTCTTCATCTCGCCGGCTGACGGGATGTACGGCAGCAGCGTGAGGTGCACGAACGCGGCTTGTTGCGGTTCGAGTTCTTGGCCGAGTTGCCGGATGGCTTCGAAGAACGGCAGGCCTTCGATGTCGCCCACCGTGCCGCCGATTTCGCACAGCACGAAATCCGCGCCGCCGTGATCGGAGAGGATGAATTCCTTGATGGCGTTGGTGACGTGCGGGATCACCTGAACCGTCGCGCCGAGATAATCGCCGCGGCGTTCCTTGGCGATGATCTCTTGGTAGATGCGGCCGGTGGTGATGTTGTCGGCTTTTGTGGCGCTTACGCCGGTGAAGCGCTCGTAGTGGCCGAGGTCGAGGTCGGTCTCGGCGCCGTCATCAGTGACGAACACTTCGCCATGCTGATACGGGCTCATCGTGCCCGGATCGACATTCAGGTAGGGATCGAGTTTGCGGAGGCGGACTTTGTAGCCCCGAGCTTGAAGCAAAGCGCCGAGAGCGGCGGAGGCGATGCCCTTCCCAAGGGAAGAGACCACGCCGCCGGTAATGAACACGTAGCGCGCCATTATCCTTCACATTCAGCGGAACGCACACGCGCCCCGCCCCAAAGCCAGCATTCGGCTGGCCCATCAGCCAATACTAAGAGGCCGCCAAACCTTACTGGTCAGGGCCCGCACGTTCGCGCCGCACGGGCGCCAACGGATTGTCACTCGATTCGGGCGTTTGCGCCGCATCGAGCGGAACCGTGTTCAGAGCCGCGGCTGCCTGTTCGCTGCCCGGCAGACGCAGAGGCTGCGTACGCGCCGTGCTCGCGGTGTTTTGCGTCGTTCCGCTTGTGGAAGGAGCGCGCTGCACGGTGGCCGGCGCGGTCGAGGCCGGGCGCGTCGTCGCGCCTTGCGTCGGCTGCGTGCGGGCGGCGGTTTGTTGCGGCGTTGAACGCGAGGCCGTCGCTGGTTGATTGGCCAGCGGGCCAGCACGTTCGCCAGCCGCGGCCGGCGCCGGGCCAAGCGACGTCGGCTGCGCGGCTTCCGGGGCGGCCGAAGCGAGTTGCGGTTGGGCGACGCTCGATTGCGTCGGGTCCGGCGTCGTCGGCGCTTCCTCGGCCGGAGCGGCCGGCGTTTCGGGTTGAGTGATGGCTGGCGGGCTGAAGGTCGGCAGGTTGTCGAACACCGAACCGCCGGTGTTGTTGCGCGCCGCGCCCGAGATCACCGTCAGCAACAGCGAGATGATCAGGAACAGGCCACCGGCGAAATAGGTCATCTTGGCCAGCGCGTCGGCGGCGCCGCGGCCGCTCATGAGCGCACCACCGCCCCCGCCAATGCCAAGCGCGCCGCCTTCGGAGCGCTGCAAAAGCACCAAGCCGATCAAGGCGATGCACACCACCAAGTGGATGCTGAGGATGATCATTTCCATCGCGTCGGCGTACTCCAAACGCGCCCGGTCCCAAGCGACCGTCCAACATGGGCGCGCACGAAAGCGCGCTCAATAGCCGAGGCGCAGGTTAATTGCCAGACCGCACCGACAGCTTAGCTGGCGGCAGGGTGAGCAAGAATAATCGCCGCGAAGTCGGCGGCTTTGAGGCTGGCGCGGCCCACCAGGGCCCCATCCACACCCGGACAAGAAAACACCTCATGGGCGTTTTTCGGGTTCACCGATCCCCCGTAGAGGATGCGCGTCGTCTCGCCGCGGGCGCCGAGCACCGCCCGGATGTTGGCGTGCATGTCGGTGATTTCCTGGACGGTGGGGATGCGGTCGGCGCCGATGCACCAGACGGGCTCGTAGGCCACCACGAACGGGCCTTCGGCGGTTGGGATGCTTTGGCGGACTTGGGTTGCGACCACCTCAAGCTCTTTGCCAGCGTCACGATCGGCGCGGGTTTCGCCGACGCAGACGATCGGAACGAGGCCGGCGGCGATAGCGGCATTGGCCTTTTTCGCCACTAGGCCATCGGATTCGCCGTGCTGAGCGCGCCGTTCGGAGTGCCCAAGGATCACGTAGCGGGCGCCCGCATCGGCGAGCATGGCCGCGCTCACCTCCCCTGTCCGGGCGCTGTCTTCGGCCACGGCGCTGCAATCCTGACCGCCCACGGCGATCTCGGACCCGCGGGCTGCGGCTACAGCGGCGGCGATATAAGGCGCGGTCGGGCAGATCAGGGCCTCGATCTTGGAGCCCGCCGCGCCAATGCGTTCGGCGAGCGCCGGTAGCTCGGCCAGGTCCGCTGATCGGCCAAACATTTTCCAATTCCCGGCCAGAAGCGGCCTGCGGCTATTCGCCTGCGCCATTTTCCCTCCCTAATCGCCTGCGAATTGCCCGCGGCGCGATTTGCCCCTAACCGGGCGCGTCACTACAGTCCCGCGCCCTGGCTTACCGGATACCTTGATGCTTGCTCAATTGCGAAATCTGACGCGCGGCTGGATCGCCTACGCGTTGCTGTTTCTCCTCGCCGTCGCGTTCGCGATGTTTGGCGTCAACGACGTGTTCAACGGCGTCTCCGGCCAGAACGTGGCGCAGGTGCAGGGCCGCTCGATCACGCCGCAGCAGCTCTCGCGCGAGTTGCAGAACTATCTCACGCAGATGCGCCAGCAAGGCCAAAACGTGAGCCAAGCCGAGGCGATCGAAGCCGGCCTGCACAATCGCATCCTGGAATCGCTGATCGCGCGCACGGCCGTTGAAGCGTACGCCGAGAAGATCGGCGTCAGCGCCAGCGACGTGATGGTCGCCGAGCGCATTCGCACGTTCCCGACAACGCTCAACCCGATGACCGGCCAGTTTGATCGCGCAAGCTACGAGCAATTCTTGCAGCAATACGGTTACTCGCAGCCGGAGTTCGAGCGGGAAATCCGCAACGAGCTCACCGCGAACATGCTGTTCGACTCACTGACCCTCGGTGCGCGCGCGCCGTCGAGCTTCGGCAAGATGCTGCTCGCCTACAGCAGCGAGCGCCGCACGGTGTCGGTGGCGGAAGCGCCGGCGGCTCTGGTGGGGCAAATCCCGCAACCGAACGACGCGCAGATCCAAGCGTTCTACGAAGAGAACCAGGCGAACCTCCAAGTGCCGGAATATCGGACGCTGGTGATTGTCCGCGCCACGCCTATCGATTTCATTCCGCGCGTTGATGTGTCCGAAGCGCGTTTGCGCGAGGAATTTGAAGCACGCCGCGCGAGCCTGGCGACGCCGGAACGCCGCACCTTCTATCGCATCGCCGCCCCTGACCAAGCCCGCGCCAACGACGCCGTCGCACGCCTCACGCGTGGCGAAGCGCCGGAGGCCGTTGCGCAAGCCGTGGGCGGACAATTGACGCGCGGCGCCGACCAGTCGCGCGATCAGATTGCTGACAACGCCATCGCCGAAGCCGTGTTTAGCATGCCCGCCAACGCCGCGCCGCGCGCCGTGCAAGGCCAACTGGCTTGGACCGTAGTGCGCGTGACGAGCGTCAGCGCAGCGACCCAAGCCGACTTCGCGCAAGTGCGCGATCAGCTCCGCATGGAAATTGCCGGCGAAGAAGCTGGCGAGTTGCTGCAAACCGCGATCGGCGCCTTCGAGGAAGCGCGCGCGGCCGGCACGGCCGTAGCCGAAGCTGCGCGCACGGCCGGTTTGCCGATGACGGAAATCCCGGCGGTGAGCGCACAAGGCCAGACGCCGTCGGGGCAGCAGATCGAAGGCATTCCGCCGGAATTGCTGCAGGTGGCGTTTGAGACCAACGAAGGCGAAGCCTCTGACTTCCTGCCGTTCGGCGACGCCGACATGGTGATCGCCGTCACCGGCGTGACTGCCGCGACGGTTCGTCCGCTCGAAGAGGTCCGCCCGCAATTGGTGCAAGCTTGGATCGGCCGCGAACGTGGCCGGCGCTTGCAGGAACTCGGCAATGAAGTCGTCGCCGCGATCAATGGCGGGGAAAGCTTCGCGACGGCGGCGAGAGCGCGGCGCATGACCATCGGCTGGTCGTCACGCGTGATCGGCCGCGAAGAGGCCGCGCAATTGCCGGCGCAAGAGCTGGCCGGACAGATGTTCACGGCGCTACAGGGCCAAGCGGTTTCGAGCGTGCGCGGCGATGGTGGCGCTGTCTATGTCGCGGTCGTTGAGAACATCGAGCGCACCGATCCGGCTACCGCGCCCGAGCAAGTCGAAGCTGGGCGCATGCAGGCGCAGCAATCGTTCAGCCAGAGCATGGGTGAAGCGGTTCAGAACGACATCGTCGCCGCCGCCAATCCGCGCCGTAATCAGCGCGTCCTCGATCAGCAATTCAACAACAGGACCGAGGACGACGCGACGCCATGAGCGAAACGCCGGTAGAGCCGTCGTTCGCAGATTTCGCCAACGCGTACGCCAAGGGCGGCGCGGTGGTGTGGACGAAGCGCATCTCTGATTTGGAGACGCCGGTTTCAGCCATGCTGAAACTCGGCGCCGCCAATCCCGGCGCGTTGCTGCTTGAAAGCGTCCAGGGCGGTGATTTTCGCGGCCGCTATTCGATCCTGGCGCTAAAGCCCGACCTCGTCTGGCGCGTGAAGGATGGCCGCGCTGAAACGAGCCGCGGCGGCTTCGCCGATAGCGCCTTCCGCCCGCAGCGCGACGCGCCGCTGAAGAGCTTGCGCAAGCTGCTGGATCGCTCAGCGCTCGAACTACCGGCCCCGCTGCCGCCGATGGCGGCGGGCCTGTTCGGCTATCTCGGCTACGACATGGTGCGCTTCATCGAGCGCTTGCCGGAGAAAGCGCCAAACCCGATCGGCGCGCCGGACGCGATTTTGGTGCGGCCAACGATCGTCGCAGTGTTCGACAATGTGACGAGCGAGATCACTCTGGTGACGCCGGCGCGCAAGCGCAAGGGCCAGAGCGCGGAGAAAGCTTACGCGGACGCGCGCAAGCGGCTCGACCGCACGCTGCGGGCGCTGGATCGCTCTCTAGCGAAGCAACGCCCGCCGATTGCGCCCTCCTCCGCGCCGGCGGAGCCGAGTTCGAACACGACACCTGCCGAATACAGGGCGTTGGTCGAGAAATGCAAAGCCTACACGCGCGCGGGCGACATCTTTCAGGTGGTGCCAAGCCAACGCTTCAGCGCACCGCTCGCCGAGCCGCCGTTCGCGCTTTATCGCGCGCTACGCCGGCTCAATCCGTCGCCGTTTCTGTTCTATTTGAACTTCGCTGATTTTTCGCTCGTCGGCTCGAGCCCGGAAATTCTCGTGCGCCTGCGCGGCGACACGGTGACCATCCGCCCGATCGCCGGCACGCGTCCGCGCGGCGCGACGCCGGCCCAGGATCACGCGCTGGAAGAAGAACTGCTCGCCGATCCGAAAGAGCGCTCCGAGCATCTGATGCTCGTGGATCTCGCGCGCAATGATCTAGGCCGCGTCGCCAGGCGCGGCGCGCCGGCTGGCTCCAACGCCGCGGCCGCAGCGGCGGGTTCGGCGCATGTGCGCGTCACCGATAGCTTCACCATCGAACGCTACAGTCACGTAATGCACATCGTCTCCAACGTCGAAGGCGAATTGCGCGACGGGCTCACCGCGCTCGACGCTTTGATGGCGGGCTTCCCGCACGGCACCGTCACTGGCGCGCCGAAAGTGCGGGCGATGGAGATCATCAACGAGGTCGAAAAGCACAAGCGCGGCGTTTATGCCGGCGGGGTCGGCTATTTCGGCGCGGCCGGCGATATGGACACCTGCATCGCGCTCCGCACAGGCGTGATCAAGGACGGAATCCTCCACGTCCAAGCCGGCGGCGGTGTGGTGCTCGATAGCGATCCGGAGCTGGAACTCCAGGAAACCCAGCACAAGTCCCGCGCCCTGTTCCGGGCGGCGGCAGAGGCGTGGCGCTATGTCTGAAGGTGTAGCGGCTTGCTTTTCGCCGGCGCTTCAGCCTCAATCCGAGGCGATGACGAACGGCCTTCACACCGCACGATGGCGCTGGCGCAGCGAACGCTGAGCCCAGCCGTGCAATTGCCTGCGCGGCGTCCTATTCCCTCGTCGCCGAGCCCGCGCCCATGATCCTCGTCATCGATAATTACGACAGCTTTGTTTATAACCTCGTCCATTACGTCGAGGATTTCGGCGTGCGCACCGAGGTGCATCGCAACGACGCGCTGAGCGTCGCCGACGTGCTGAAGAAGAAGCCGAAGGCGATCATCCTCTCGCCTGGTCCGTGTACACCGAACGAAGCCGGCATTTGCCTTGAGCTGCTCGCGAAGGCGCCAGACGATCTGCCGCTGCTGGGCGTGTGCCTTGGCCACCAGGCGATGGGCCAAGCTTTCGGCGGCGACGTCGTCTCCGCGAAAGAGATCATGCACGGCAAAGTGTCGGACGTGACCCATCGCAACGGAGGCCTCTTCCGCGGCCTCCCCTCGCCGTTCCGCGCGACGCGCTATCATTCGCTGGCGGTGAAGCGGGAAACGTTTCCAAGCGTCATGAACATCGACGCCGAGACAGCCGATGGCGAAATCATGGGCATGTCACACAAGACGCGGCCGGTGTTTGGCGTGCAATTCCACCCGGAATCGATCGCTTCCGAGCACGGCCACGCGATGGTGGCGAATTTCCTCGGCGCGGCGGGCCTGCGATGAAGGTCGCCGAGGCTATCAGCGTTTTCGAGAACGGCGGCGCCATCGCGACGTCCGAGATCGCTTCGATCTTCGACGACATCATGGATGGCGCGGCCAAGCACGAGGACATCAAGACCTTCCTCGCTTTGACGGTGCCACTGATGGCCGACCCAAACTGGATCGCCGCCGGCGCGAGCGCGTTGCGCGCGCGGATGGTGGGCGTGAAGGCGCCCGACGGCGCGATAGATGTGTGCGGCACCGGCGGTGATGGCGCGCAGACTTTGAACATCTCCACGGCGGTCGCGTTTGTGGTCGCGGGCTGCGGCGTGCCGGTGGCGAAACACGGCAATCGCGCGATGAGCTCCAAATCCGGCGCGGCGGACGTGCTGGAAGCGCTCGGCGTGAAGCTCACGGGCGACGTGCCGACGCTGGAGCATTGCTTGCGCGAAGCCGGCGTCGCGTTCCTGTTCGCGCAGAACCATCATCCGGCGATGCGCCACGTCGCGGCCGCGCGCCGCGAGCTTGGGCATCGCACGATCTTCAATCTGCTTGGTCCCCTCTCCAATCCCGCCAGCGTACGTCGCCAGTTCACCGGCGTGTTCAGCGGCGATTTCGTGGAACCCACCGCCAATGCCCTCAGCGCGCTCGGTTGCGAGCGTGCTTGGGTTGTTCATGGCGCGGGTGGACTCGATGAGCTTTCGTGCGAGGCGACGAACCACGTCGCGGCGCTGGAGCGTGGCGTTGTGAACCTCCGCGAGATCGCGGCCGCCGACGCGCATCTCTCCAGCGCGCCGAACGCTGGCCTCAAAGGCGTCAGCGCGGCGGAGAACGCGGCGGCGCTGATGGCGCTGCTCGAGGGCAAATCGCCAGGCTCTGCCTATAGCGAGGTCGTGCAATTTAACGCGGCGGGCGCGCTGGTGGCAGCCGGCGCCGCGAAGACGTTGTCGGGTGGCGCGGAACTGGCGTTTGAATCACTCAACGATGGCGCAGCACTCGACGCGTTGCGGAAGCTCGTTGAAATCACACGGAGCGCGCCATGAACGTGCTGGCCGAGATCGTCGCTTACAAACGCGAAGAGGTCGCGGCGCGGAAACGCGCGCGGACATTCACCGAGCTGGAGGCCAACGCAAGCGCGCAAGACGAGCCGCGTGGCTTCTACAATGCGCTGGCAAACTGCACGGATCGCCCAGCTCTAATCGCGGAGATCAAGAAGGCGAGCCCATCGAAGGGGCTCATCCGTGCCGACTTTGATCCGCCTTCACTGGCGCGCGCTTACGCCGACGGCGGGGCGACGTGCCTTTCGGTGCTAACAGACGCGCCGAGCTTTCAGGGTCACGAGGATTTTTTGGTCGCGGCGCGCGCGGCGGTTCCGTTGCCTGTGCTGCGCAAGGATTTCATGGTCGATCCGTGGCAGATCGCCGAAAGCCGTGCGCTTGGCGCAGATGCGATCCTGATCATCATGGCCGCGGTTGATGACGAACTGGCGCTCGATCTGGCCGATGAGGCGCAGCGCTTCGGCATGGATGCTCTGGTGGAGTGCCATGACGAGGCTGAGCTTGAGCGCGCGCTGATGCTCGATGCGAAACTCATTGGCGTGAACAATCGCTCTCTGGTGACGTTTGAAACCTCGCTCGAAACCACCGAACGGCTCGCTGCGCGCGTGCCGGCCGATCGCCTGCTCGTCTCGGAATCCGGCATCTTCACGCCGGCTGACATCGCCCGCCTCCGCGCAATTGGCGCACGCGCGTTCCTGGTGGGCGAAGCGCTCATGCGACAGGCGGACGTTTCGGCTGCGACCCAATCTTTGCTTGCACTTGACCGGTGAGGCGGAACGGAGGTAGAACACCTTCCGTTCGCGTTTTGGTCCTACGACCGCCACTGAGATCGGGTACCCGATGCTGACGGCCAAGCAAAAAGAGCTGCTTCTCTACATTCACGAGCGGATCAAGGAGACCGGTGTTTCTCCTTCGTTCGACGAGATGAAGGAAGCTTTGGACCTGGCGTCCAAGTCCGGCATCCACCGCCTGATCACCGCGCTCGAGGAGCGCGGCTTCCTTCGCCGCCTGCCGCACCGGGCGCGCGCCCTGGAAGTGCTCAAGCTCCCCGATTCCGCCGCCCCGGCCGCCCCGCCGCGCGGGCGCACCAATTTCCGGCCCAGCGTCGTCACGGGCGACGCGCGGGTTGAAAGCTCCAATGACGGCGGCTCCAGCCTGCCGATCCTCGGCAAGATCGCCGCTGGCGTGCCGATCGAGGCCGTGCAGAACGAAATCGGCCGGGTCTCCGTGCCCGCCGATTTGGACTCGCGCGATCACTTTGCGCTCGAGGTCAAAGGCGATTCAATGATCGGCGCAGGCATCCTCGACGGCGACGTCGTGGTGCTGAAGCGCAGCGACTCGGCTGACAGCGGCGACATCGTCGTGGCGCTGGTCGATAGCGAGGAGGCGACTCTGAAGCGCCTCCGCAAGCGCGGCAATTCGATCGCGCTCGAAGCCGCCAACCCCGCTTATGAGACGCGCATCTTCGGTCCCGACCGGGTGCGCATCCAAGGCAAGCTTGTGGCCATGATCCGCCGCTATTCCTGACCCGCCTCGCTCGCGCGGCGCGCGGGCGTCCATGGGCGCTGAACCTGCGCAGGCCAAGCGCGCTCGATGCGATGCCCTGAGGGCGTTTCGTAGATGAGCGCGCCGCCGAGCGCAGCGCGATTGGCAGCGTCGAGATAACCTGAGCCACTGCAAGCGTTAGCGCTGACGTTGGACGTAGCGATGATGACGCTCACTTGCGCGCAGGAAGCCGCGACGGCTTCGTCCGTGCGTGCGAACGTCATCGCGTCGCTCAGCTTGCAGCCACCTTCCCCGCAACTTTCCGGCGCGGCGATGCGTTCAAGCTGCGCGGGGGCGAGACCGAGCATGCCGCCTAACCGATCTCGGACATAGGTGCTGCGGCCCGGGCGTTCGATGAGCGTCCACCGCCCAGCAGCGTCGCGTGAGAACACGGCGCGTAGATCGCCATCCAACGCGACGACCGGCTGCGGCGCGGTGATGTAGAGGGCGATGCTCGCTGTAAAGAACCCGAGCGCACCCCAACGCAGCCAACCGCGCCAGAGCGAGGCCCACAGCAACGCCATCACGCACAATAAAAACGCGGCGTCCGGCGGTTTCGGCAGCGCCCGCACGGCCTCCGGGCGGACACCGAACGTCTGTCCGATCGCGGCGATCAGATCGAGCGCGCTCGCCATGAGTTCCAGTGCCGGATCGGCTAATCCGAACGGCGCCAGCACTGCAGCGACGCCCGCCGCTGGCGCCACAAGGAACGACATGATCGGCGCGGCGATCAGGTTGGCGGGCAGCGCGTAGGTGGAAAAGCGCTGAAAATGATAGATTGCGAACGGATCGGTCGCGAGCCCGGCGACGAGCGAGATCAGGATCACACCGCCAATCGAGCGCGCGCTCCATTGTAGTGCGCCGATGAGCGGTCCGGGCGTCGGCAGTGATGGTTCGCTTGCGGGCCGCGTCCACATCTCGAACAGCGCCACGAGCGCCATGGTCGCGGCGAAGGACATCTGGAAGCCTGGCTCCAGCACCGATTCCGGAAACGCTAGCGTCACCAAGAGCGCCGCGAGCGCGAGGCCGCGCATCGAGATCGCCGGCCGGTCGAGCAGGATCGCGCCGAAGGCGACGCACGCCATCACGAACGCGCGCAACGCCGGCACGCTGGAGCCTGAGATGACGAGATAGATCGCCAGCGCCGTCAGCGCGCCGATGGCGGCGATCTTTTTCACCGGCCACCGGAGCGCGATCGGCGGGATCAGCGCGAACAGCCAGATAAGCGCGCCAAACACCAAGCCCCCGACGACGCCCATGTGAATGCCGGAAACCGAGAGCAGATGACCAAGACCCGAGTTCGTCAGCGCTTCGTTGGTTTCCGTGTCGATGGCGCTGCGATCGCCGGTGATGAGCGCTGCGGCGATGGCGCCGCCACGGCCAGGCGCGGCGGTTTGGATGGTCTCGGACAAATCCCAGCGGAGCGCCGCGAGCTTCAGCCGCTGTTGATCCCACCACGAAGGCGGCGCACCGAAGGCGGCGGGACGGCAACGGCCATAGCCGAAGCCGGTTGCGCCGAGGCGTTCGAAGAAGGCGCGCCGCGCGAAATCGTAGGCGCCCGGCGCCATTGGCCCCGCGGGCGGCGCGAGCACGGCGAAGCAGCGCGCGGCGCGGCCAGGCGTCAGCATGCCGGCTTCAGGAACCGATACGCGCACATAGCGCGGCGCTGCGTCGGCGCCTTCGATGCTTCGCGTGATCAGGCGCAAGCGCGGGCCGGCGTTGCTCGACTCAACCGCGATCACCCAGCCTTCGACGCCGCGCGGCTCCTCGTCGCCAACAAAAGTTGGCGTGACGACGCTCCATGTCCGCACCTGCGCAGCGAGCGCGCCGAGACCTGTAGCGGCGATGAGCGCCGCGAGCGACACCACGAAAACGCGCGTGAGGTGAAAGGCCGGTCCGGCTGCGAACAGCGTCACGGCGATGGCGATGCCGACACCCGCGCCAAACAGCGCCATTCCGAGCCAAATCGGCGGGTCGCTTGGAGCGAGCAGCCAGAACGCCGCGCCGGCGATTGTGGCGACGGGCAGCCAGAGGATCCAGCGATCGCGCTGTGCGGCCCATGTGGCGGTCAAAACGTCGCGCAATCGGGCGCGGCTAGGAGCAAGCGCGCCAGCCGTGCCACCACGCGCCCGCTTCTCCAACGCCGAACCGCCCGCAATGAGCGTCGTCACCCGTTTCGCCCCCTCGCCCACCGGCTTCCTGCACATTGGCGGCGCCCGCGCTGGATTTTTCAACTAGCAGTTTGGGCGCCTCTCCACCCGCTTCGAGTCGTTAGCGTGCAGTTCAACTCGCGGACGACGCGCTCCTCCCGGCGATCGCGTCGTCGCCTACGAGCACCAAGCCCGGCTTCTGAACGAAGCCGTGCGCTGTGCTCAAGAAACGGGCAGAGAAAACCGCCGAACTCGCGGACTTGTGCAATTCCTCGTCGCTGAGCGTCCTTTGACGCCTGACGACGCTGCGAAGAAGCACCTCGATCCCCAAATGAAAGAGTGGCTCCAACGCCTAAAGGATCGCTTGTCAGCGACGCCCGATTGGGAAAATACAGCGCTGGCGGCGGCGCTTAAGGCTTTCGCTACCGACGAAGGCGTTGGTATGGGCCAAATCGGGCCGGGGCTACGTGCGGCGTTAACGGGCGGCGCGCCGGCTCCGGATTTGGGGCAAACTTTGGAGGCGTTGGGCCGCGAGGAATCGTTGGCTCGGATCGCCGATCAGATTTGAGGTAAGGGCATGGAAAGCAAGGTCACGAAGAAGCCGGCGGCCACGCTGACGTTCAACAACAAGCAGGTCGAACTGCCCGTGTATGGCGGCTCGGTCGGCCCCGACGTGTTGGACATCCGCAAGCTCTACGCGCAGACCGGCGCCTTCACCTACGACCCGGGCTTTACCTCCACCGCGAGCTGCGAGAGCCAGATCACGTTCATCGACGGCGATGAGGGCGTGCTGCTCTATCGCGGCTACCCGATTGATCAATTGGCCGACCATTCAAGCTTCCTGGAGGTCTGCTACCTGTTGCTGCATGGCGAGCTGCCGAGCGGCGATCAGTTCAAGGAATTCGATCGCAACATCACCTATCACACGATGCTGCACGCGCAGTTCGATCGCTTCTTCGAGGGTTTCCGCCGCGACGCGCACCCGATGGCGATCATGGTCGGCACCGTCGGCGCGCTTGCCGCGTTCTACCACGACAGCACTGACATCAACGATCCGGTGCAGCGCACCATCGCCAGCCATCGCCTGATCGCAAAGATGCCGACGATTGCGGCGCGCGCGTTCAAATATTCGATCGGTCAGCCGTTCGTGAGCCCGCGCAACGAATACGATTACGCGTCGAACTTTCTGCGCATGTGCTTTGCGGTGCCGGCCGAGGATTACAAAGTGAACCCCGTCATGGCGCGCGCCATGGACGTGTTCATGATCCTGCACGCCGACCACGAGCAGAACGCCTCGACCTCCACCGTGCGCCTTGCTGGTTCCTCTGGCGCCAATCCGTTTGCATGTATCTCCTCGGGCATCGCTTGCTTGTGGGGCCCTGCGCATGGCGGCGCCAACGAAGCGGCGCTCAACATGCTCGAAGAAATCGGCACCGTGGACAAAATCCCGGAATTCATTCGCCGCGTGAAAGATCCGAACGACGACGTGCGCCTGATGGGCTTTGGGCACCGCGTCTACAAGAACTACGATCCGCGCGCCAAGGCGATGCAGAAGCTCTGCCACCAAGTGCTCAAGGAAGTCGGCGCGGAAGACAATCCGCTGCTGAAGGTGGCGATCGAGCTCGAGAAGATCGCGCTGAGCGACGAGTATTTCGTCAGCCGCAAGCTCTACCCGAACATCGATTTCTATTCGGGCATCACGCTGCGAGCGATGGGCTTTCCCTCCTCCATGTTCACCGTGCTGTTCGCGCTCGCGCGCACCGTCGGCTGGATCGCGCAATGGACGGAGATGATGGAAGACGACAGCCAAAAGATCGGTCGTCCGCGTCAGGTCTATACGGGCGCGCCGAAGCGCGACTACGTCGCCGTCGATAAGCGCGGCTGAGCCATCACTTGAAACACAGCGTCGGCGGCGATCTCCGCCGCCGGCCTGCCGCCGCGCCCCATCTTGGCGAGCGCGTCGTCCTGCTTGCGGATTTGTTCTTCGCGCAGATCGGCATCGTCCAGCAATGGCGCGGCGATCGCAGCGACGTTCGCTGACGTGAAGCGCGTTTGGATAAGCTCAGGCGCGACCTCCGAATCGACGGCGACGTTCATGAGCGTGGCGTACTTGCCCTTGAACAAGAACGCCCGCGCCAGCGCCCAGGTGATCCAGCCGAGCCGATAGCCGATGACGAGCGGCGCGCCCTGGAGCGCAACCTCTGTCGTCACCGTGCCTGACGCAGCAAGCGCGACGGTGGCGGCGGCGAAGGCGTCTTCCTTCTCGCTTTCATCGACGATGTGCGCGGCCGGCGGCGCTTGTTCTTTCACCGCGTGCGCAACGGCGCTCGCTGCGACGACGACCAACCGCAAATCGTCCCGCGTACGGTCGAGTTCTTCCGCCGCGCGCCAGAGCGTCGGGCCGATGCGGCGAATTTCTGCTGGGCGGCTGCCGGGTAGCACGAGCAACACGCGATCGTTCGCTTTGAAGCCGTGGCGCGCTTTGAATGCGGCGCCGTCGCCCTGCTTGAAGCGGCCGAGCGCCGGATGGCCGCAGACGGTACAGGCCAAACCGTACGGTTCGTAGAACGGAACTTCGAAATCGTGGATGCAGATCAAGTGGTCGACGGTCGCGGCGAGTGTTTTGGCGCGGCCAGGCCGCGTGGCCCACACTTGCGGGCCGATATATTTGATCAGTTTGATCTCGGGCGCGGCCGCGCGAACGCCTTGCGCGACGCGCAGCGTGAAGCCCCAGGAATCGATCAGCACCACCGCGTCGGGTTTTGCCGTGAGGATTGCCGATACGGTGGCGGCGACGGCGCTCTTCACGCGCTCGTACGCAAGCAAGCCGTCGATGAAACCGAGCACGGCGAGGCCAGAGATGTCGGCCTGGCTCTTGATGCCTTCCGCCGCCATCAGCGGACCGCCGACGCCGCCGAGTTGGATGGAAGCGTCCCGCTCCTTCAGCACGCGCGCGAGATCAGCGCCGAGTGCGTCGCCGGAGGATTCCGCGGCGACGAGGAAAATGCGCTTGCTCACGCCTCGCCGATCTCCGCGCGGGTGAAGCCGTAGACGAACATGCCCGCCGCATCCGCCGCGGCGATGATCGCCTCGCGGCGCACGGCAAGCGCGCCAGCGGCTTCCACGGCGATGCCAGCAAGACCCGCAGCGCTTGCGCCTTTAAGCGTCTTCACACCGATCACGGGCAAATCGATACGGCGCTCTTGGATCGGCTTCGGGCGCTTCACGAGCACGCCGCGACGTGCGCTTGCGCTGCCACGAATGTCAGCGGGGAGTTCGGCGACGCGGCGGAGCATCGCATCGGTTTGCTCTTGTGCTTCGACGGCGAGCACAAGCCCGGCGCAGGCGACGACGCCTTGGCCGACGTCAAACGACCCCACCGCTGCCGCCACTTGCGCGGCGAGCTTCATGTCCCTCAGGTCCGCCTCACTCGGCTTGTGCTTGCCCCAAACGCCTGCGGGCGCGGCGAGGCCAGCCATCACCTCATCGGCGCCGACGATCGCAAAGCCGTGCTTGGCGTGCTCTTCCATCAGCGCGCGCAACAGCGCGTCATCGCCCTTTGGCGCGGCGGCGGCGAGTGCGGGGATCATGGCGAGGCCGCCGGCATCCCATTTCAGCGACGCCAGGTCCGCGCGCGGCACTTTGCCGACGAACACGACAGCGTCGCAGCCCGCGGCCTTCATCGCCTCGATGCGCGCGCCCATTTCGCCGAGGCCGTGTGTGTCATGTGGATGTGCTTCGAGCGCCGCCTCGCCGAAGCCCTCGACGCGAGCGACGAAGTACTGGGCGTTGGTTGCGGCGCAATGCTCTGCGAGCGCGACCGGGAGTTCGCCGGCGCCCGCGATGATGCCGAGCTTGCGCCAGCTTGGCATCTCAGTCCCGGGGCATGCAGAGCGGACGCGCGGCGTCCGCCCGGACGAAATCGACGATTTCCATCACGTGCGCATTGCCAGCGTAGAATTCGGCGCAGTCCTCGACGCGCTCCTGGAACGTGCCCTCTTCCGCGAACAGCATGCGATAGGCGGCGCGGAGATCGTGGATTTGCTCGCGCGTGAAACCACGGCGCTTGAGGCCGACGACATTGAGACCGCCCAAGTGCGCGTGATTGCCGATGGCCGAGCCATAGGGAATGAGGTCGGTCGTCATCAGAGCCGAGGCGCCGACGAAAGCATGGCGGCCGACGCGGCCGTGTTGGTGTACGCCGGCGAGACCACCCAGAAACGCGTGGTCGCCAACCTTAACGTGGCCACCGATCGTAGCGGTTTGCGCCATGATGACGTTGTTGCCGACATCGCAATCATGGGCGACGTGGCAATTGCCCATGATCAGGCAATTGTTGCCGATCGTCGTCACCGAGCGCCCGCGCACGGTGCCACGGTGAAGCGAGGCGTGCTCGCGGATGACGTTGTTATCACCAAGTTCAAGCCGCGTCGGCTCGCCTTTGTAGGACAAGTCCTGCGGCGTCCCGCCGAGCACGGCGAACGGAAACACGGTGTTGTCTTTGCCGATGCCGGTGTGGCTCTCGATGAAGACGTGCGCGATCAGCTTGGTGCGGTCGCCGAGGCGCACATTGGGGCCAACAACGCAGCCCGGGCCGATCTCGACGTCAGCGCCCAGTTCCGCGCTCTTGTCGACGACGGCGGTAGGGTGGATTTTCGCGCTCATGCTGGCCGATCCGCTTTCATCGCCGCGAACTCGCAATCGGTGGCAAGCTCGCCGCGCACCTCAACGCGCCCGCGGAACTTGAAGATGTTGCGGCGGGCGAACAGCACTTCGACATGCATGTCCATCACATCGCCCGGCATCACGGGGCGCTTGAAGCGCGCGTTCTCGACCGACATGAACAGGATCAGGTGCTTGGTGATGTCGGCTTCGAGCGTCTTCGACATCAACAGCGCGCCGGTTTGCGCCAGCGCCTCGATCTGCAGCACGCCCGGCATCACCGGCGCGCCCGGAAAGTGGCCCGGAAAGAACGGTTCGTTGATGGTAACGTTCTTGATGCCGCGGATCGACTTGTTCGGAACGTAGTCCACGGCGCGGTCGATCAGCAGGAACGGATAGCGGTGCGGCAGGCGGCGCAGGATCTCGCCGATCTCGATCACGTCGTCCGTCGTCTTGTTCTTCTCGGTCAAATCATTCGCCTGCATCGCGCGTCCCTACCTTGCGGCTCAACCACGCCTGTTCCCGCATCCATTGGCGTATCGGCTTGGCCGGATAGCCGGTCCAAGTTTCACCTTCGGGCACGTCTTTAAACACCGCCGCGCCCCCCGCAAGCGTGGCGCGGGCCCCGATCACGCGGTGATCGCCAATGCCGACGCGCCCGCCCAGGGTGACGTTGTCGCCTAGCACGGTGGAGCCCGAAATGCCGGCGAAGGCGGCGATCAGCGCGCCGCGCCCAACGGTGCAATTGTGAGCGACGTGGCAGAGATTATCGATCTTGGCGTCCTCGGCGATCATGGTGTCGCCGAACACGCCGCGATCGATGGTGCTGTTGGCGCCGATGGTGACACGGTCCTGGATGATGACCCGGCCGAAGTGCGGCACGTCCACCGGCCCCTGCTCGCTCGCGGCCATGCCGAAACCGGCTTCGCCGATGACGGCGCCGGCGAGGATGTGGGCGTCGTCGCCGATCAAAGCGCAGATGATCGACACGCGCGCGCCAATGCGCGTACGCCGGCCAATGGCGACGCCTGGGCCGATGACACTGTTGGGGCCGATCTCGGCGTCGGCCCCGATGGCCGCGCCCGGACCGATGACGGCGCCTGGGCCAATGCGCGCGCCGGGCTCGATCTTGGCGCTCGGATCAATCACAGGCGCGTTGGCGCCAAAGCTTCGCGGCCGCGCGACTAAGCGCGAGAGGCGCGAGAACGTGGCCCGCGGCCGATCTGAGAAGATCAGCGACGCCGCCTTCGGCGCAAGGTGGGCTAGAGACGGCGAGATCACGCAAGCCGCTGGCGAGGTCGTCAGCGGCTTCGCGCCTTTGGCCTTGGCTTCGTAATAGCAAAGGTCGCCGGGGCCGGCCTCGTCGGCCGGCGCAACGCCCGTGACCTGGCGATCGGCGTCGCCGCCGATGTCGCCAGAAGGCGTAAGCGCCCGGACCGTCGCCGGCCCGAGCGCTTCGTAGAAACGAGGGTCGATCATGTCTGGGCCATGCTGGCGCCAGCCATCGCCCTTGTCACTTGCCGCCTTATTGGCCGCCGCCAGCCGGTTGCTGTTGCTGCGGGGCCGGAGCGGACTGACGCGTGACTTCGATCGTTTGGATCGACTGGTTCAGGCGTTGGACCACGTCATCGGTGGCGTTCGCGGTCGGCTGCATCAGGTTGACGCCGCTCGCATCCATAACAACGCCCGCGCCGCGCGCTTCCATCACCTGGCGCACGACCGGCGTGATCTGGGTGTTGAAATTGTTGATGGTGACTTGGCGGGTGTATTCCATGTCGCGCGAGAGGGCTTGTTGGCGAGCGCGGAACTGACCGACACGCTGTTCGAAGGCCTCGATGCGTGAGCTGAGCGCGGTGTTGCGGCGGACTTGCTCCGGCGTCATGCCGTTGGCGGCCTGCGCCAGACTTTGCTGTTCGGTTTGAATCGCCTGTCCTTCGGGAGCGATTTCCGCGGCCATTTGCTGCGCGATTTGGTTCAGCTTCGTCGTCATGTCGCGGCCGACATTGCTGGATTCAATGATCCGCTGATAGTCGATGACGATAACGCTGGCGGCTTGGCCGCCGCCGCGGTTGCGCTGGGCCGAAGCTTCCGGCGCCATGCTGGTGAACGCGCCCGCCACAGCGACGGCCACGATGAAATGCTTGAAGAAACGCATTGATGCGTCCTTTCTTTCGGGGGTTAGAAACGGGTTCGCGTTGAGAAGCGGAAGGTCTCGCGGCGGTCATAATCCTCGTAGGCAAAGGGCTGCGAGAAATCGAACTGAACCGGGCCGAACGGCGAATCCCAGTAGATCGAAACACCGGCGGCCGCGCGAAGGGCCAGATCGTCCTCCACTACAAGTCGCGTTGATCCTGGCAGATCGACGGTCTGACGGCTCGCGGAATCCACAGTTCCGAGCGTGCCGAACTCAGTGAACAGCGCCCCCGACACGCCGAACGATTCCGGCAGGCCGAGCGGCACATCGAGCGAGATGGAGCCAATGGCAAAGGCGTTGCCGCCGATGGCGTCGCCAATTTGCTCGGTGACGCCGGTCGTGTCGTTCACGACCAGCTGACGCGGGCCGATGCCGGCGACGTCGAAGCCGCGGAACGACGCGCCGCCCTTGAAGAAGCGGTCGTTGATCCGGACGTCATCGCCGCCCCAGCCGAAGATGTAACCCGCGCTGCCACGGAAATTCAGGCGCCAGCCTTCCCAGAGGCCGTAATACCAACCGCCTTCAAGCTCGGTGCGCAGATAATTCACCTCACCGCCAAGGCCGGCGATGTCCTGACTCAAGGAGAGGTCGAAGCCGCGCGTCGGCAGGATCGGATCATTGCGGCGATCCCAGTTCACGGTGAAGCCGACCAGCGAAGTGAGGAAGTTGCCTTCCTGCAAGCAGATCAGCGGCCGCGTCGTGTTCAAGACGTTGCATTGATCGATCGCCGGCGTGCCGATATTGCCGTCGTGATCGACCAGAGTGTCGGCGATCTCGGTGTCATCGAGGATGACCGAGTACGTGAGGCCGAGGCTGGTGCGGTCAGCAATCGGATAGCTGGCGCGGACGCCGAAGCCCGTCGACTGGTTCTCGAACGAGGATTGGTCGAGGAAGTCGGTGCGTAGCGAATAGATGTCGAAGCCGGCGGCGAGTTCGCGGCCCATGAAGCGCGGCTCGGTGAAGCGGATATCGACTTGCTGACGTTGCGAGCTGGACGAAGCGCGCAGGCGCAGGAATTGGCCACGACCGCGCAAATTGCGCTCGGTGATCGAGAAGTCGAACAGGAAGCTTTCGTAGGACGAGAAGCCCGCCGCGAACGCAAGTTCGCCGGTCGATTGCTCTTCGACGGTGACGGTGACGACCGAACGGTCCGGCTGAGTGCCGGGCGATTCTTCGACGGTGACGTTTTCGAAGAAGCCGAGCGAACGGACCCGTGCGCGCGAACGGTCAAGCAGCACGCGATTAAAGGCGTCGCCTTCGCTGACGCGCATTTCACGGCGGATGACGCGGTCGAGCGTGCGGGTGTTGCCGACGACATCGATGCGCTCGATGAAGACGCGCGGACCTTCGTTCACCTCGAACGTGATGTTCACGACGCGATTTTCGCGGTCGCGCTCGACATTCGGGGCGATATCAACGTTCGCGTAGCCGACGGAGCCGGCGATGTAGGTCATCGCGTCGATCGCGTCTTCGATCAGATCGCCCTGGAAGTCGTCGCCGGTGCGGATCGGGATTGCCGCCATCAGCAATTCTGGCGGCAGGCGATCGAGTTCGGTTTCTACGCTGATTTGGCCGAATTCGTAGTGGACGCCCTCATCCACCGTGAAGGTAATGAAGAAGTCCTTCTGGTCCGGCGTTAACTCAGCGACGGCCGAGACGACGCGGAAGTCGGCGTAGCCGCGGTTGTTGTAGAACTGGCGCAGCTGTTCGCGATCATACTCGAGACGATCGGGATCGTAATTGTCGTTGCTGGTGAAGAAGTTCCACCATTTCGACTCGGTGGTGACGATCGCATCGCGCAGCGTGCGGTCGCCGAATTCCTGGTTGCCGATGAAGTTGATGTCGCGGACGCCTGTCACCGGGCCTTCATCGACTTCGAAAATCAAATCGACGCGGTTCTGGTCGAGTTCGCGGACTTGCGGCGTGACGGTCGCGGCGAAGCGGCCGGCGCGGCGATAGAGTTCGAGAATGCGTTGCACGTCGGCCTGCGCGCGGGCGGACGTGAACACCGAACGCGGACGCGCTTGGACTTCCTCTTCGAGGTCGTCCTCTTGCAGCGAACGCAGGCCTTCAAAGATCACGCGGTTGATGATCGGGTTTTCCGTCACCGAGACGACGAGGTCAGAGTCGCGCTGCGAGATCTGCACGTCGGCGAAAAGGCCGGTCGCAAACAACGTCTTGAGCGAAAGATCGATGCGCTCAGGATCGAACGTGTCGCCAGGGCGCACCAGCAGATAGGACGTGATCGTCGACGGCTCGATTCGCTGGTTGCCTTCAACGACAACCCGGCGAATGGCGACGCCTTGCTGCTGCGGCGCCGTCGGCTGCGCGCCACGTTGGCCCTCCTGCGCGACAGCGTCTCCCGCCGTCGCCAAGAACGCGCCCGTCGCTGCGCCGACCGTAGCCGCGCAAGACATAGCGCCGACCACGACATCCCTCAGAACCCGCTTCATCAACCCCTCGACGGTTCGGCGCTCCCCAGCGCCGGGCCTGTAAGACAGCATCCCTTTGGGAAACACAAGGATGCGTAGCTGTTCACCCCGCTCCTCCTGGGAGGTGGCGGGTAATGTCATTCCAAGTCGCGAACAGGAAGAGGCTCGCCAGCACGGCGACGCCGGCCCGGAAAGCCCATTCCTGCGCCGCCGGCGGCAAAGGCTTGCCCCCACGCAGCGCCTCGATCGCGCACATCACCAGATAGCCGCCGTCCAGGATCGGGATCGGCAGCAGATTCGCAAAGCCCACAGCGACGGAAAGCACCGCGGCCCAGCCGAGCAGCGCGAGGGCGACGCCGCCGATCTTGCTCAGAAGCTCCTGGTCGGAGGTGTCGAGGGCGTAGGACGTGACTTGGCCTGACTGGCTGAGAATGCCGATCGGGCCGGCGATGTCGCGGCCAGAGGCGGCGCCGCTGAAAATGCCGCCGATGTAATTGATGGTGCTCTCGATCAGGCCCCAGGTGTTCATCACGCCGAACATTGCAGCGTCGCCAAGGCCCACGGGCACGATGGTGCGTTCTTCGGGACGCACGCCAACTTGCACGCCGATCGCGCCCACTGTGATCGGCTCGCCGTCAGGGCCTGGGCGCTCAACCGATTCCGGCGTTACGGAAAGCGTACGCGTGTCGCCTGTCGGCGTTTCCAGCGTCAGCTGAAGTTCGTTGCCCGCGTTGGCGGCGATGATCGATTGGAAGTGCGGCCAGTTCTCGACGGTTTGGCCGTCAACAGAACGAATGATCTCGCCCCGCTGCAAGCCAGCGGACGCGGCGGCCGAGCCAGTGACAACGTTGCCGACGCGCGCGGTGACTGCGCCGTAATCGGTCGCGTCGCGGCCCATCGCCAGCGCTACGGCAGCAAACGCCACAATCGCGAACACGAAATTCGCCATCGGTCCCGCGACAACAGCCGCGGCGCGGCGGCCAACGGGCATGGCGCGGAAGTGGCCGCGCTTGCGAGCTTCTTCTTGGCTGAGTTCTTGGTTTTCGTCGGTGCCCGGCAGCACGCTCGAACCGTCCGTGTCATCGACCCACGAGACGAAGCCACCGATTGGAATCTTCGACACTTTCCAGCGCGTGCCGTGCTTGTCGGTCCAGCCGAACCATTCCGAGCCCATGCCGATCGAGAAGCTCTTCACGGCGATGCCGCACCAGCGGCCGACCTGGAAGTGCCCGAACTCGTGCACGAACACGACAACGCCCAGCACGAGAATAAATGAGCCGCCGTAGATCAGTGCGTTCTGGAGCATTTCCAGCATTTCGCTTGGTCCTCCGCGCGCCGCTCCCTGGCGCCGCAAGCTGTTGAAATGCCTTTAGGCTGCCGCCAGGCTTCCCGCAATCCGCTGGGCTGCGCGGCGCGCCGCCCGATCCACTTCGGCCACATCATCCAGAGATGACGGCGTTTTTGCGATCAGGGCTGGTTCCGCAGCTGTAACGTCGGCCAGGGCCGTTTCCACCAATCGCGCGATATCTAAGAACCGGATTCGCCCGTTCAGGAAGGCGTCCACGGCGATCTCGTTCGCCGCATTGAGCGCCGCCGCGCTCGCGGGGCCTGCCCGGAACGCCGCGCGGGCCAGATCGAGCGCCGGAAACCGTTTGGAATCATGGCGTTCGAAGGTGAGGTTGGCGATCGTGGCGAGATCGAGCTTGGCGGTGTCCACCCCCGCCCTATCCGGCCAGGCCAGCGCGTAGGAGATGGGCGTGCGCATGTCGGGGGCGGAAAGCTGCGCCAGCACCGAACCGTCGCAATAATGCACCAGGCTGTGGACGATCGACTGCGGGTGGATCAGCACGTCGATCCGACTCTCAGGCGTGCCGAACAGATAAGCCGCCTCGATGAGCTCCAGTCCCTTGTTCATCAGCGTGGCGCTATCCACCGAGATCTTCGCGCCCATGGACCAATTGGGATGCGCACAGGCCTGCTCTGGGCGGGCGGCAGCCATGGCCTCGAGCGTCCAGGTGCGGAACGGGCCGCCAGAGGCCGTGAGCGTGATGCTCTCGGCGCGCTCGGGATGGCTCATCACCTGGAAGATCGCGTTGTGCTCGCTGTCGACCGGCAGCAGCGTCGCGCCGGCGGCCTTCGCGGCGTCGAGAACAACAGGGCCGGCGGAGACGAGGCTTTCCTTGTTGGCGAGCGCCACCAGCGCGCCACGCCGCACCGCCGCCATCGTTGGCTCGATGCCCGCCGCGCCAACGATCGCCGCCATCACCCAATCAGCAGGACGCGCGGCGGCTTCGGTGACAGCGCTTTGACCCGCGCCAACTTCGACATCCAAACCCGCCAACGCTTCGCGCGCTTCGTTCAACAAATTTGGATCAGCAATCGCGGCAAAGCGCGGCTTCAAACGGCGGCACGCTTCGACAAGCCCGGCGATGTTCGCGCCGGCCGTGATTGCTTCGACAGGAACGTCGATCCCCTGCGCGCGCAATTGCTCGACGACGTCGAGTGTGGAGCGTCCAACCGATCCGGTGACGCCCAAGATTGAAACGCTGCGGCCAGCGGCGCTCACAAGCCTGTCCCGAACAATACAGCCGTCGCGCGCGGCCCAAACACGAGCGCTGCGCCCACAAGCAACGACGCCGCCATCAAACCATCGAGGCGATCCATCACGCCGCCATGGCCCGGGATCACGCGACTCGCGTCCTTGACGCCGAAGCGGCGCTTCAGGAATGACTCGAACAGGTCGCCCATCAGCCCAGTGAACGCCAACAGCGCGCCAATGGCGAGCCACGCCATGCGGAATTCAGGCGCGACATGATAGACGAGCCCGCAGCCGTAACCTGCCAATGCACCAGCAATGGTGCCGGAAGTAATCCCGGACCAGGTCTTCTTCGGCGACAGCCCCTCCGCCACCTTCGGGCCGCCGATCAACTTGCCGCCGAAATACGCGAAAATGTCCGCCGACCAGATGATAGCGAACAGCGCGAGCAATGTTTCTAACCCCTCCGGCCCGCGATCGCGGAGCCAGAGGAACACGGTGACCGGAAGGCCGACATAAATCACGCCACCCGACGTCTCGACGACGCCTTTGAACGTTTTGCGCCGAAACGACGACGCCGCGCCGCACGCCACTAGCCAGAACACCGCTGGCCCGAGATATTGCCAACTCGCGAGCAGCACAGCTCCGAAGGAACCGGCGAGCGCAAACCAGAACGCGGGCATGGTCGCGTCCGGCTCGCTCATGCGCGCATATTCGTAACTCATGACCACGACTGCGGCGGAGCAAGCGGCGGCAAGCCACGGGCCGCCGAACCAAGCAGCGGTCACGCCGCCAACAGCGAGAACAAGCCCGGACGCGATGCGGGCGCCGAGGTCGGACCAGTCGCGACGTTCGCGGGGTTCGGCCTCAGCTGGAGACAGGCTCGGTTCCTCCGAAGCGGCGGGTCCGGCGTCGGAACTCATCAATCGCGGCCTCCAGCGCGCGCTTGTCGAAGTCTGGCCACAGCACGTCTTGGAACACAAGTTCGGTGTAGGCGGCCTGCCAAAGCATAAAATTGGAAAGCCGCAACTCGCCCGAGGTGCGAATGAGAAGGTCCGGCGCCGGCAGATCGGCGGTGTCGAGATAGCGCTCGAAACTAGTGGGGTTTACGTCCTCCGGCTTGATCTTGCCGGCAGCGGCGTCAGCGGCGAGCCGTCGCGCGGCGCGGGCGATTTCGTCCTGGCCGCCGTAATTGAACGCGATAATCAGATTGAGCTTGGCGTTGTGCCGCGTGCGCGCTTCGGCAGTGGCGATGATGTCGGCGATGTCTTTCTGGAGCCCCTCGCGCGCGCCGATCACCCGCACGCGCACGCCTTCGCGCACCAGCTTGTCGAGATCGCGCGCCACATAGAGGCGCAGCAGATCGAACAGCGCGTTCACTTCTTCGATGGGTCGCGTCCAGTTCTCAGTCGAGAAGCCGAACACCGTGAGATATTGGAGGCCTAGATCGCCGGCGGCCTCGACCGCGCGCCGCAACGCTTCGACGCCTTCGCTGTGCCCGAATGTGCGCGGCCGCGAGCGTTGCCTCGCCCAGCGGCCATTGCCGTCCATGATGATGGCGACGTGGCGCGGAACGGGCGCTGGAGAGGAAGCGGGTTCGGCCATCGCTTGGCGCACGCTTAGACTTGCGTGATCTCTTCTTCCTTGTGGCGCGTGAGATCGTCGATCTTCTTCACGTGCGCGTCGGTAGCCTTCTGCACGTCGGCGCCGAGTTTCTTGTGGTCGTCCTCGCTGATGACGTGATCCTTCTCGAGCTTCTTCAGATGCTCCATCGCGTCACGACGCACGTTGCGCACGGCGACGCGCGCTTGCTCGGCGTACTTGCCGGCAAGCTTCGCCAACTCAGCACGGCGTTCGCCGGTAAGCGGCGGGATCGGGATGCGTAGCGTCTGCCCGTCCATAATGGGATTGAGGCCAAGGCCTGAGGAGCGAATGGCTTTGTCGACCGCACCGGTAACGCTCTTATCCCACACCGTGACGACCAGCATGCGCGGCTCAGGAACGGTGACGTTTGCGACTTGGTTGAGCGGCGATGTAGCGCCGTAAGCCTCAACCTGCACCGGATCGAGCAGCGACGCTGATGCGCGGCCGGTACGCAGGCCGCCGAACTCGTGCTGGAGCGCACTGACGGCGCCATCCATGCGCTTGTTGTAGTCGTCAATCTTGAAGGCAGTTGGAGCGGCCATGGTCTTCTTCCTCAGTCGCCAATAGTCGTGGAGACGCCGCGTCCCGCCAACACGTCGGCAAGCATGCCGCGCTTGTGGATCGAGAACACGACGATCGGGATTGCATTGTCGCGCATCAAAGCGATCGCGGAAGCGTCCATCACCTTGAGGTCGCGGGCGAGCACTTCGTGATAGGTGAGCGTATCGTAGCGTGTGGCGGTCGGATCCTTCTTCGGATCGGCGGTGTAGACGCCATCAACGCCGGTGCCCTTCAGCAGCGCGTTGCAGCCCATCTCGGCGGCGCGCAAAGCCGCGGCGGTGTCGGTGGTGAAAAACGGATTGCCGGTGCCGGCGGCGAAGATAACGATGCGGCCCTTCTCCATGTGTCGGAGCGCGCGGCGGCGGACGTAAGGTTCGCACACGGTCATCATCGGAATGGCGGAGAGCACCCGCGCTTGCCCACCAAGCGCTTCGATCGCGTTCTGCATGGCGAGCGCGTTCATCACGGTGGCGAGCATGCCCATGTAGTCGGCGCTGGCTCGCTCCATGCCTTTCGCGGCGCCCTGGACTCCACGGAAGATGTTGCCACCGCCGATGACGAGGCAAACCTCGACGCCGCTCTTGGCGGCGGCGAGCACTTCCTGCGCGACACGATCGACAACTGTCATGTCGAGGCCGAACTGCCCTTCGCCCATCAACGCTTCGCCGGAAATCTTCAACAGCACGCGGTTGAAGCGGCGCGGATCAGGCGCGGACTTTTTCGTTTCAGCGAGGCTCATAAACAGACCGTCCGGGAGGCGATTTGGCGCCACCATAACGCGTTCGCCGCCGCTGGCGCAAAGCCAAACGGCGGCGAATCTGTGTGGCGTCAGAGACTTGGGTTCCGGTTTCCCGAAACTTAGTCCTTCTTCTGCATGGCGGCGACTTCGGCGGCGAAGTCGTCAACCTTCTTTTCCACGCCCTCGCCGAGCGCGAAGCGCACGAAGCTCTTCACGGTGACGGGTGCGCCAACTTCCTTGGCCGCTTCCTTCACAGCCGCCTCGACGCTCAAGTCGGGGTTGAGGATGAAGGCTTGCTTCAGAAGCACGGATTCTTCGAAGAACTTGCGCAGGCGCCCTTCAAGCATCTTCTCGATGACCTGCGGCGGCTTGCCTTGGGCCTTCGGGTCTTCCTTCACCTGCTCGGCGAGAACGGCCTTCTCACGCTCGACGCGATCGGCCGGAATTTCGGCTTCGGTGAGCGCGAGCGGCGCGGCGGAAGCGATGTGCATCGCCACCTTCTTGCCGAACGCTTCGGCGGCGGCCTTGTCGCCCTTGGTTTCGAGCGCAACGAGCACCGCGAGGCGGCCGATGGTATCGGAACCTTCGATCTTGTTGTGCACGTACACAGCGATGGCGTCGCCGGTTTGGACCGCCGAGCGGCGCAGCGTGATGTTTTCTCCGATCGTGGCGATCAGGTTTGTCACCGCGTCCTGCACGGTCGCGCCGCCGTGCGCCGTCTTCAACAGCGCATCGTGGTTCGCCGCGACCAGCGCGAGCTTCGAGAATTGATCCGCCGCCTTTTGGAAGTCAGCGTTGCGGGCGACGAAGTCGGTTTCCGAGTTGAGCTCGATAACAGCGGCCTTGCCGGGCGTGGTCGCGACGGCAACGACGCCTTCAGCGGCGGCGCGGTCAGCCTTCTTCGCGGCCTTCGACAGGCCCTTGGCGCGCAGCCAATCGACAGCTGCTTCGAGGTTGCCGTCCGTCTCGGCCAGCGCCTTCTTGCAATCCATCATGCCGACGCCGGTCTTTTCGCGCAGGTCCTTGACCAACGCAGCGGTGATTTCCGCCATGGTATTTTCTCCTGAGCTTCGAGCCGGCGCCTTGGTGGGCGCCGGGCTCAAGTTCGCTTTTCTGCGTGTCAGTTTTTAGTAGGTCGCGCCCGTCGGTCCATCGATCGGGCTTTCGGTCGGGACGTGCGGACGTTCGCGCAACGCCGGCTCCGGCGCCGGGTTCGCGGACGCACCGATGTCGACGCCACGGCGGGTGTCGCCTTCGGTGAGGCCATCGAGCACGGCGTCGGCGATCAGATCGCAATAGAGCTGGATCGCGCGCGCGGCGTCGTCATTGCCCGGGATCGGGAACGTGACTTGGTCCGGATCGCAGTTCGAGTCGACGATGGCGACCACCGGAATGCCGAGCTTCTTGGCTTCCTGAATGGCGATCGCTTCCTTGTTGGTGTCGATCACGAACATCAGGTCCGGAACGCCGCCCATCGAGGCGATGCCGCCGAGCGAACGGTCGAGCTTGTCGCGCTCACGCTGCAGGTTGAGCGCTTCCCGCTTGGTGAGGCCGACAGCGCCGCCGTCGAGCGTTTGCTCGAGATCACGCAGGCGCGCGATCGACTTCGAAACCGTTTGCCAGTTCGTCAGCGTACCGCCGAGCCAGCGCGAGTTCACGAAATACTGGGCTGAACGTTGCGCGGCGGCTTTGATGTGGTCCGCAGCCTGACGCTTGGTGCCGACAAAGAGCACGCGGCCGCCGGCAGCGGCGACTTCACGCACCTTCAGCAGCGCCTGGTGCAGCAACGGCACCGTCTGCGACAAGTCGATGATGTGGATGTTGGACTTTTCGCCGAAGATGTAGCGATCCATCTTCGGGTTCCAGCGGTGAGTCTGGTGACCAAAGTGCGCGCCAGCTTCCAAGAGCTGACGCATGCTGAATTCAGGCAGCGCCATTAGTTCATTCCTTTTCCGGTTTGCCGCCACGGGAGAACCTTAGGAATTTTGTCCTAAGACCGGATGGAGGAAACGGCCGCTTTTAGACCGACCCGCCGCTCCCGCGTGCGAAGTAAGTCGGCGATATAGGGGGACGGCCCGCCGGAGGCAAGCCGGGAAGCCGGCTTAGATCACCCGCTCCACCCCCCTCGCCGCCTTGATGGCGGCGCGGGCTGCCGGGCTCGCGGGGGCGAGGCGGTTGGTGTTGAGTTCGATCTCACGCCCGTCCTTGAGCTTGAGCACCAGCCGCAGTGGCCGCGCCTCGCCCGGGCCGGGCGCCGGGAGCGATGAGAGCGTCTTCGCCAGCGTTTCAAGCGGCGCGCCTTCTTTGAGGATGATGCGGAGGTCTTCGACTGTCCGTGCCTCGGCGGCTTCGACGGGTTCGAACGTGTCCGCCGAGAGCTTCAGATCGCCATCGCGCCAGCGGACGCGGCCGCGGAACACGACCGCCTTGCCGACCTCCAACCGTTCGCGGGCGGCGGCGACATTCTCGGGCATCACCATGGCTTCGTAGTCGCCGCTCGGATCGGACAGCGAGACGAACGCCAGCGTGCCTCCCGACATTGCCGGGCGATATTGAACGCGGCGCACGACACCAGCCATCGGATAAGCGCGCGGTTCGGTTTCACCGTCTTCGAGAATGTCGAGGTAGGTTTTGTAGCGCTCGCCGGCGTCCGTGTAGAACGCGGTGAGCGGGTGGCCGGAAAGATAGAAGCCGACGCTCTCGCGCTCCGCATCGAGGCGATCCTGGCCGCTCCACGCCGGCGCTTTCGGAAACGCGGGGCGTGCGCTCGGCTCTTCGGCGCCGAACAAGCTCGTCTGCGCGCTGGCGCGCTCTTCGGCGACACGCTGCGCGTAGAGCGCGATGACCTCGCACGCGGCCAAGGCGCGCGCGCGATCGGGCTCCAACGGATCGAAGGCGCCGGACTTGGCGAGATTTTCGAGTTGGCGCTTGTTGATCGATTTCGGATCGACGCGCTCGGCGAAGTCGTAGAGCGCCTTGAACTTGCCCTTGGCGTTGCGCTCAGCGACCAATGTCTCCATCGCGGCGAGGCCGACATTGCGCACGGCGCCAAGTGCGTAGCGCACAGCGACGCCCTCTTCGTACGGCTCGACGCTGAAATCGGCCTGCGAGTGGTTGATGTCCGGCGGGAGCACTTTCACGCCGATGCGGCGCGCATCCTGATGGAAGCTCGCGAGCTTTTCGGAGTTCGAAACGTCGAGGCTCATCGAAGCGGCGAGGAAATCGACCGGGAAATGCGCTTTCAGGAACGCGGTGTGATACGCGACCACGGCGTAGGCCGCAGCGTGTGACTTGTTGAAGCCGTAGCCCGCGAATTCCTCAACCAGATCGAAGATGTGCGAGGCGAGGTTCTCGTTCACGTCGCGCGCTTTGGCGCCGTCGATGAAGCGCGTTTTCTGCGCCGCCATTTCCTCGGGCTTCTTCTTGCCCATGGCGCGACGCAGCAGATCGGCCTCGCCGAGCGAATAGCCCGACAGGATCTGCGCGATCTGCATCACCTGCTCTTGGTAGACGATGACGCCGTAGGTTTCTTCAAGCACTGGTTTCAGCAGCGGGTGCAAATAATCCGGCTGCTCGCGGCCATGCTTCACGTTGGCGAACAGGTCGATGTTCTTCATCGGGCCTGGACGATAGAGCGAGATCAGCGCGATGACGTCTTCGAGGTTGGTCGGCTTCACTTTGCGCAGCGTATCGCGCATGCCCTGGCCTTCGAGCTGGAACACGCCGAACGTCAGGCCCGATTGCATCAGCTTGTAGGTAGCTTCGTCGTCGTAGGCGGTGTCTTCGAGATCGATTTCCTTGCCGCGTGCGCGGATGAATTTCACGGCGCGGTCGATCACGTCGAGCGTTTTGAGGCCAAGGAAGTCGAACTTCACCAGCCCTGCGGATTCCACCCATTTCATATTGAATTGGGTGGCCGGCATGTCCGACCGCGGATCGCGATAGAGCGCGACAAGTTCCTGCAATGGCCGATCGCCGATCACAACACCGGCGGCGTGTGTCGAGGCGTTGCGGTAGAGACCTTCAAGCTGCAGCGATACGTCCAGCAGCGCGCCGACCTCGGGCTCATCCGTGCGCGCTTGCTTGAGCTTGGGCTCAAGCTCAATCGCTTCGGCTAGCGTGACTGGGTTCGCAGGGTTCGCCGGTACGAGCTTCGCCAAGCGATCCACTTGGCCGAACGGCAGCTGCATCACGCGGCCGACGTCGCGCAAAACGGCGCGCGCTTGCAGCGTGCCAAAGGTGATGATCTGCGCCACCTTGTCGGCGCCGTACTTGTTCTTGACGTACTCGATGACCTCGCCGCGCCGCTCCTGGCAGAAATCGATATCGAAGTCCGGCATCGAGACACGTTCGGGATTGAGGAAGCGCTCGAACAGCAGATTGAAGCGCAGCGGATCGAGGTCAGTGATCGTCAACGCATAGGCGACGAGCGAACCCGCGCCCGAGCCACGGCCAGGGCCGACGGGAATGTCGTTCGCCTTGGCCCACTTGATAAAGTCCGCAACGATCAGGAAGTAGCCCGGGAACTTCATCTGCGTGATGATTTTCACCTCGTATTCGAGGCGCTTCCAATATTCCTCTTCCGGCGCCGCGAGGCGATCGCCCAGCGCCTTGATGCGCGCTTTCAGGCCGGCTTCGGCTTGTGCTTTCAACTCCGCCGGTTCGTCGCGGCCGCGCTTGGTGTCGTAAGCGGGCAAGATCGGATTGCGCTTTTCCACGCGATAAGCGCAGCGGCGCGCGATCTCAGTCGTGTTGGCGATCGCCTCCGGCAGATCGGCGAACAGGTCCGACATTTCGTCGGCTGTTTTGAAATAGTGCTCGGCGGTGACGCGCGGACGGTCTTCCTCGCCGAGATAGGACGAAGCCGCGATGCACATCAGCGCATCGTGGTGGCCGTGGTCGGCGCGCGTCATGAAGCGGATGTCGTTCGTCGCGACGAGCGGCAGACCGAGTTCGTAGGCGAGATCGACAAGCGGGCCTTCCGTATCCGCTTCGATCCGCTCTCCGTGGCGATGCAGTTCGACATAGAGCCGATCGCCAAACGCGCCGGCGAGTTGCTTCAAGAGCGCCCGCGCATCATCGACGCGGCCAGCTTCAATCAACGCCGCCAACGGCCCTGCCCCGCCGCCGGTGAGGGCGATCAGATCGCCATTGGTCGCGAGCAGGCGATCGAGCGTGATGTGCGACGCTTCGTTTGAGCCGACCTCAAGGAACGCCGCGCTCGAAAGCTGCATCAGGTGCGCATAGCCATCGGCGTTCTGCGCGAACACGGCGATCGTGCCGTCGACGCCGCCCTCGCCTTTGACATCGAGCGCGCAGCCGACGATCGGTTGGATGCCGCTCTTGGCGAACTCTTCGGAAAACTCGAGCGCGCCATAGAGATTGTTCGCGTCCGCCAGCCCCAGCGCCGGCATGCCGTGCTTCATCGCAAGCTTCGCCAAATCCTCAACGTGCAGTGTCGATTGCAGCAGCGAATAGGCCGAACGGGCGCGGAGATGGATGAAGGGCTGGGGCATGTGATTCGGCTCCATCCCTAAGATAGGCGCTTTCGCCTAGGCCCGCTGCACCAGCTTGCCGTGATCGAGCGTCATCACACGGTCCATGTATTTTGTGAGTTCGAGGTTGTGCGTGGCAATGAGCGCGGCGACGCGTTCGTTGCGGGCGAGTTCGGACAGCGCGGCGAACACCGCCGTTGATGTGTCCGGATCAAGGTTGCCGGTGGGCTCGTCCGCGAGGATGAGCACCGGCTTGTTGATCATCGCCCGCGCCATCGCCACGCGTTGCTGCTCGCCACCGGAGAGCTGCGCCGGCTGGTGATGGATGCGGCTTTCGAGACCCATCAGTTTGAGGAGGCGCTTGGCTTCTTCGCTGCACTCACGACGCGGCCGCCCAGCGATGAGCGCCGGCAGCGCGACGTTGTCGAGCGCGTCGAATTCCGGGAGCAGATGATGGAATTGGTAGACGAAGCCGATCTTCAGGCGTCGCGCTTCGGTGCGCGCGTCGTCGTTCATGTCCCACGCGGACTCGCCAGAGATGCGCACCTCGCCCGAGGATGGCCGCTCCAGCAGGCCCGCGGCGTGCAAGAGCGAAGACTTGCCCGAGCCCGAAGGGCCGACAAGGCCAACGATCTCGCCCGGCATGATGTCAAGATCGACGCCATTGAGCACGGTAAGTTCGCCCGTGCCGGACTTGTAACGACGTTCGACGTTGCGAAGAGAAAGCACTGCCTCACTCATAACGCAGCGCCTCCACCGGATCGAAACGTGAAGCCCAAAGCGAGGTGATGAGCGTGGACGTGAAAGTCACCAGCACGGTGAAGAAAGAGATCAGCGCCACCTCGCCCCACTCGACGCGCGCAGGCAGCGTCTCCAGCGAGTAGACCGTGCCTGGGAAAAGATCGAAGCCGGTCAGGGCCTGAATGCCGTTCTGGATCGACTCGATATTGAGGCAGAAGCCAACGCCAAGCACGAGGCCGAGCCCCAGGCCCAGCAGCCCCAAGCTTGCGCTCGCCATGAAGAACACGCGCACGATCGCGCCTTTGGTGGCGCCGATGGTGCGGAGGATGGCGATGTCGCGGCTCTTGTTCTTCACCAGCATGATGAGGCCCGTGACGATGTTGAGCGCCGAGATCGCGACGAGGATCATCAGGATGAGGCGCATCACGTTGCGCTCGACAACCAGCGCATCGGAAAGGCCCTGCGACCTGCCCTTCCAATCGGTGATCGTCACCTCCGGGCCGAGCACGTCGCGGAGCGCGAGCATGGTCGGGAACGTGTTGTCCGGGTTGGTGGTGCGGATTTCGAGTTCGTCGACGCCTGAGCCGCGATTGAACAATATTTGCGCTTGTTCGAGCGGCATGTAGATCAGGCCGCCGTCGAACTCCGCCATACCGACGCTAAAAATCCCGCCGACGAGAAACGCCTTTCGGCGCGGCGTGAGGCCGAACGGCGTGGCCGCGCCTTGCGGCGAAATCACCGAGATCGCCATGTTCTCGATCACGCCAAGGCTCGCGGCGAGGCGATCGCCGACGATGATGGTTGGCGATTCAACGCCTTCAAAGCCACCGAGCGAACCACCTGGGCGGATGGTGCTCGATACGATCGTCAGCGCTTCAAGATCGGCGCGAGAAATCCCACGCACGACGACACCGGTCGCCAAGCCTTCCGACGTCGCCAGCGCCTGCGCGTTAATGGTGCGCGAAACTTGCGTCACGCCTTGAACGCCTGCGGCGCGGCTGGCGATTTCGTCCACCGTCCCCGGTGGAAGCCCGCGCACGTCCACGAACACGTGGCCGTTCACGCCAAGGATGCGTGAGAGCAACGTCTCACGAAACCCGTTCATCACCGACATCGTCACTATCAACGCGAACACGGCGAGCGTGATGGCGACGACGGAGATAACGGAAATCAGCGCCACGCCGCCGTGCTGGCGTTTGGCGCGAAGATAGCGGCCCGCGAGCATGCGCTCGAAGAGGCCAAACGGCTGCGAACGTGTCGCCATCAATAAGCCCGTGCGATGAGAATTTCCTCCACCGCCGGACGGCCGGTGAAGATGCAAGCGCCGTAGCTGGAAGGCTGCGTGAGCGGCGCGTTGCGCATGGTGAGTTTCAACGCTTTCAAACGCTCGCCGACCTGTTCCAGTTCCGCGCCGGTGGGCCGCGCCCAATGGACGCGCGCCCAGCCTTTGAAGCCGGAATCTTCTTCCGTGCCGTAATACGCTTCGATGTCGGCGAAGGTTTTGAGGTCGTCGCGAATATTGCTGTAGGTGCGCGCCTTGGCTTCCTCGAACAGCTCGCGCTGCGCAGTTTCCAGCATGGCGGCGGCTTGGGCGACGAATTCGTCCTTGCCGAGCGCGTGCGTTTTGACCTTCTCTCCATCGCGCAGTGCGTTGCGCTTCAGGAAGCTGACTTGCCCGCCGGCAGCATCACGCGGGCCGACCTCGCAGATGATCGGCGCGCCACGGCGCACCCAATCCCAGCGTTTGTCTGTGGGCTTGGCATCCTTCAGATCTACATGCGCGCGGACCGGCGCGCCGAACGCGCTCAGCTTGTTCAATTGCTCGGCAAGCGCGGCGCAATAAGCCTTGAGGTCTCCGTCCTCGGGTTTCCCGCGCAGCATCGGCACGATGACGATCTGCTTCGGCGCGGCGGCGGGCGGCGTTTTCAGGCCGTCGTCGTCGCCGTGCGTCATGATCACGCCGCCGATCATGCGCGTGGACATGCCCCAGCTTGTCGTATGCGCCAGCGAAAGGCCGCCCTCTTTGTCCTGGTAACGGATGTTCTGCGCCTCGGCGAAGTGCGTGCCGAGATAGTGCGAGGTGCCGGCCTGCAGCGCCTTCCCGTCCTGCATCATCGCTTCGATCGAGAATGTGGAGACGGCGCCGGGGAAACGCTCGTTCTCCGGCTTCTCGCCGGCGATCACCGGCAGCGCCAGAAAATCCTCGGCGAAGCTCCGATACATTTCGAGCGCGCGCATCGTTTCTTCGCGCGCGTCGCCTTCGTTGGCGTGGGCGGTGTGGCCTTCCTGCCAGAGGAACTCAGCGGTGCGCAGGAACATGCGCGTGCGCATTTCCCAGCGCACGACGTTGGCCCATTGGTTCATCAGCAGCGGCAAGTCGCGATAGGATTTGATCCAGCGGCTGAAGGCGTCACCGATGATCGTCTCGGATGTCGGACGCAAAATCAGCGGCTCAGTGAGCTCCGATTCCGGGTCGGGCTTCAGCGTACCATCGACATTCTTCAGCCGATGGTGCGTGACGACCGCCATCTCCTTGGCGAAACCTTCGACGTGCTCGGCCTCCTTGGCGATGAAGGAGAGTGGGATCATCAGCGGGAAATAGTAATTCTCGCAGCCGGCGGCTTTGATGCGCCGATCAAGCTCGTGCTGGATCGCTTCCCAGAGGCCAAAGCCCCACGGCTTGATGATCATGCACCCGCGCGTCGGCGACAGCTCCGCCAAGTCCGCGTCGCGGACAATCGTCTGGTACCATTCGGGAAAATCCTGGGCGCGCGTGACCCTAAGCGCATGCATGCGTCGTCGATCCTTGAATTGAGCCCGCCCTGATAGACCGCGCCGGCGCCCGGAACAATGCGCCCTAAGGCTCTCGCCGGGGCGGCCCGCCCAGTGTTTTCCGCCATTTCGCCCGAAGCGCGCTGGGGCGCTCTGGATATCGCTCGTCCAGGAAATCTGCGGCGAGAATGCGGTCCATGCGGAAATGCCGGAAATCGCGGCGGAGTTCGCACCAGGCGATCAGCAGGCGGACGGTGTCGTGATAGCCGATGGCGATGGGCCAGACCGTGCGTTCGGTAGCCTGCTCCTGCTCGTCGGAATAGCGCATCGCGAGCTTGCGGCCGGCGTGGATTTGGGCCCGCAGCTCGGCCACGTCGATGGTGTCCTGGACACCGCGGCACGTGGGCGGCATGCCGCTGGCGGGATCGAGAACCAGTGGGCGTAGCCGCTCCGGGACCGCCGCAGAGAGCTTGGCCAGAAAATCCTGCGCCGCCTTGGCCAGCACAGGGTCGGTGCGGGTCGAAACCCATCTCGCTCCAAGAACGGCCGCTTCGATCTCGTCCGGCGTCAACATGAGCGGCGGCAGGTCAAACCCCTGCTCCAGCACATAGCCGACCCCCGCCTCACCGCGGACAGGCACCCGCTGGCCGATCAGCGCGGCGATGTCGCGATACACGGAGCGCTTGGAGGTCTCGAGTTCGGCGGCGATGGCGTCAGCCGTCACCGGCGAGCGGGCGCGCCGAAGGATTTGGATGATCTGAAACAGCCTGTCCGCTCGTCGCATGGCCAACCTTACCGCGTTCAATGCTGACAGCATGGTGGCAGCAGGACTGAAATAGGCAAGAGCCTGTCAGCAGGAGATGCGCCCATGATCGTGCTTTACGGCAGCAATTCGGGTTTCGGCCTTCCGGAAGTCAGCCCTTACGTCACCAAGACGGAAGTGCAGTTCAAAATGGCGGGGATCGCCTATCGGAAGGTCTCGGCCGCGCCCAACCAATCGCCGAAGGGCCAAGTGCCGTTCATTGAGGACGATGGCGATCTCATCGCCGATTCCACATTCATCCGTGTGCACGTCGAACGGAAATTCGGCGTCGATCTCGACGATGGCCTCACACCGCTTCAGCGCGGCCAGGCTTGGGCGTTCGAGCGCATGCTGGAGAACCAGTTCAGCGCCGCGATGGCGCATGCGCGCTGGATCATCCCGGAAAATTTCGACAAAGGCCCGGCGCACTTCTTCGACGCCGCGCCGCCGGAGATGCGTGAGCAGATGCGCGCCGATGTCCGCGCGCGCGTGGCCGATACACTGCGTGCGAACGGTGTTGGCCGGCACACGCCGGATGAAATTCTGATGCTAGCCGATCGTTCGCTGAGCGCGCTTTCGGAATTGCTCGGCGACAAGTCGTTTCTGTTCGGCGATCGCCCTGTCGGCGTTGATGCGACCGCGTTCGCATTGCTGGCCGCAGCGATGACGCCGTTCTTCGCTTCACCGCTACAGGAGCGCGCGTGCGCCTACCCAAACCTCGTCGCCTACGTCGATCGGATCATGCGGCTCTATTATCCCGAGCACGCGTGGGATGTGCGCTCAAGGGCGCATGCCGAAGAGGTCAGTTGAGACGCCCCAGGCGACGACAACCCACAACACCGCCGCGATGCCGGCAGCCCAGAGCGCCTTTTTGCCCAAGCTCGGCGCTTTGGGCGCGCCACGGTCCGAACCCGTGGGCGGCGCTTCGTCCGCTTCGTGGAAGCTCTGCGCGCCAACGGGCAGCATCAAGAAAAACGAGAGCCACCAGAGGATGATGTAGATCGCGACGCCAAGCAGCGGGCTCATCTCAATGATCCTTCGGGGTTTCCATGAGTTCGATCAGCACGCCGTTCGAGTTCTTTGGATGCACGAAGATGATGAGCGTGCCGTGGGCGCCGATGCGCGGTTCGTTCAGCACTGTGGCGCCACGGCGCTCCATCTCGGCTTTGGCGGCATGAATATCCGCCACCTCGAAGCAAACGTGGTGCTGGCCGCCGTTTGGGTTCTTTTCCAGGAATTTGAGGATCGGTGATTTCTCGCCGAGCGGTTCGATCAATTCGATCTGGCTGTTGTCGACATTGACGAACGCGAACTTCACGCCCTGCGCCAGAAGATCGCGCGTTTCTGTAATCGCGCTTTCCGGCACACCGTAGAGATCGCGATAGGTCTGCTTCGCCGCCTCGATTGAAGGCACCGCAACGCCCACATGGTTCAACCGCCCGATCATTGTCCGCTCCTCAAATCCGCAACACGCTCACGTCCACCAGCGGGCGCTTTGACCAAAGCCGGTCCGCCGCCTTCCGAACCGCGCGCACCAATGCCGTTTCGATCGCTTCATCATTGCCGCGATCATTGTGATTGAGCTTCGCGAAAGCGGCCGCTGCCGCTTCCTCAAGCTCCTCCAGGGCGATCTCGAAATCATCGTCGTCGCTCATGGAGAGACCGCGCACCGTGATGTTCGGCCCGGCGAGTATGTTGTTCTTTTTTTCACCGACCGCCAATGCGACGCTTACGGCGCCCTCGGCCCCAAGGCGCTTGCGATCGCGGAGCGCTTCGTCCTCGGCTTCGAGGATGTTGTTGCCGTCCACATAAAGCCGGCCCGCCGGCACTTCGTCGATGATGGCTGCAAGGCCTGGGGCCAGACGGATCAAATCGCCATTCTTTGGCGCGATCGCCTCGGCCACCTGCAGTGTTTGCGCGAGTTTCGCGTGCTCCAACAGATGCCGCCGCTCGCCATGCACCGGAACGGCGATGCGCGGGCGCGCCCATTGGTACATTTGCTTGAGCTCGTCGCGCGCCGGATGGCCGGACACGTGCACATGCGCTTCGTCCGACGTGATCACCTCAACGCCGCGCGACTCCAGTGCCATGTAGAGCGCGTGGATCGCCGTTTCGTTGCCGGGGATCATACGCGAGGAGAAGATCACCGTATCGCCCTGCTTCAGCGACACGTGGCGATGTTCCCCCGTTGCGATGCGCGCGAGCGCCGCCCGTGGTTCGCCTTGGCTGCCGGTGCAGAGATAGAGAATGTTCTCGGCCGGCAAGCCGCCGGATTCGTCCTCATCGATCAGCGCGGGAATGTCCTGCAGGATGCCGACAGCTTTCGCGGCGCCGACAATGCGATGCATGGAGCGGCCAACGAGGCACACAGTCCGCCCACATGCTTGCGCGGCGCGGATCACGGTATCGACGCGGGCGACGTTGGAGGCGAACGCGGTGACCGCCACCTTGCCTTTGCAGGCGCGGATCACCTCGGTGAGATGCTCCTTCACATCCGCTTCGGACCCGCTCTCCCCTTCCACGAACACATTGGTGCTGTCGCACACCATCGCGAGCACGCCTTCGTCGGCCATCGAGCGCAGCTTCGCTTCGTCCGTGGTTTCGCCGATGATCGGGTCGGGATCGATCTTCCAATCGCCGGTGTGCCAGACGAGACCGAGCGGCGTGCGGATGGCGAGGCCGTTCGGCTCCGGGATCGAGTGCGTCAGAGTGACGAAATCGATGTCGAAGGGGCCAAGCCGCAGGTGGCCCTTGAGCGGAATTTCGGTGAGTGACACTTGCGCTAGAAGCCCGCGCTCCTTGAGCTTCTCGCGGATCAGCACAGCGGTGAACGGCGTCGCGTAGAGCGGCGCTTTCAGGCGCGGCCAGAGCCACGGCAGCGCGCCGATATGATCCTCGTGTGCGTGCGTCAGCACGATGCCGAGGATGTTGTCGCGCTCTTCAACAAGAAACTGCGGATCGGGCAACACGATCTCGACGCCCGGCATCATGTCTTCGCGCCCGAACGTCACGCCGATATCGACGATGATCCATTTCCGGTCATCCGGCGGGCCGTAGCCATAAGCGTTGAGGTTCATGCCGATCTCGCCAGACCCGCCCAGAGGCAGGAACACGAGTTCGTCGTCGGGCTTCGCGGCGCTCAAAGCTTGCCGCCGTTGCGTTTGAAGATTTCGAGCAAGCCGCGCGAGGTGAGCTCTTGATCGAAATGGTCGATGTCGATTTTCGCGCCTTCGAACAGCGACGCGACACCGCCCGTGGCGACAACCTTCATCGGCGCGCCATACTCGGATTTGATACGGCGGATGAGGCCTTCGATCATATCGATCGAGCCGAGATAGATGCCGGATTGCATGGCGCTGACGGTATCCTTGCCAATCACGCGCCCCGGATCGCGGATCTCCACGCGCGGCAAGCGCGCCGCGCGTTCGTGCAACGCCTGCAGCGAAAGATTGATCCCCGGCAGAATGATTCCGCCCTCGAAGGCGCCATCCTTGGAGACGATGTCGAAAGTGGTTGCAGTGCCGCTGTCGATGACGATGCACGGGCCGCCATATTCGATGAATGCGCCGACGGAGTTCACGAGGCGGTCAGCGCCGGCTTCGCTTGGCTTATCGATGCGCACGGCGATGCCGAGATCGAGGCCATCCTCGCCGATCACCATCGGCTCCGCGTTCACGTAGCGACGCGAGAGATTGCGCAGATTGAACAGCGCCTGCGGCACCACGGTTGAGATGATGCAGGCTGTGAGGTCTTCGACGCGCAGCCCGCCAAGTTGCAGCACTTGCGAGAGCCACGGACCGTATTCGTCGGCGGTGCGCGTGGAGTCGGTCGAGGAACGCCACTGACCGCGCCAGGTGACGCCGTCATGGACCGCGAACTTGGTGTTGGTGTTGCCGACATCGATGGCGAGAAGCATGGGATCAGGCCGCGTTGGGTAAGAGGACATCGCCCGCCGCGATCAGGCGGCGACCGGTTTCGGTATCGAGTTCGAGTTCGCCGCGTGGCGAGAGACCGGCGATGCGGCCTTCGATCGTGTCTTGGCCAAGCGCGACGCGCACTTGATCGCCGAGCTTGTGCGCGCGCTTGGTCCAGGCTTGGCGGAGTGGTTCAAAGCCTTCGCGCTCCAGACGCCCGTCCCAGGCTTCGAGACGCGGACGCAGCGCCGCGAGAAACGCCAGGGGCTCCGGCGTGAGCGCGTCCGGCGGAAGCATTTCGCGGAGGCTTGCCGTCGGCTGATCCGGCACCTCGGGTGCGACCGCGAGGTTTACGCCGAACGCAAGCGCCGCCCACGTCGCGCCCGGCAGCGCGCCGCTATCGAGCAGGATGCCGGCGGCTTTCGCGCCATCGATCATCACGTCGTTCGGCCATTTGAGCGTGACGCGGCCCGGGCCGATCATCGCTTCGATTGTCTCGGCGATGGCGAGGCCAGTTGCGAAACCAAGCAGCGCGATCTGCGAGGGCGGCTGCGTCGTCGAGAACAGATACGTCGCCAGCAGATTGCCATCGAGCGAGGCCCAAGCGCGGCCGCGACGCCCCCGCCCTGCTGTCTGACTTTTGGCGATCAGCCACACTGGCGCGACCTCGCCGCGATCGGCGCGGCGGCGCGCCTCCAGGATGGTGGAGTCGATTTCGTCGAACGTCTCGACAGGCGCGTGGCCGTCGATCATCGAAATCCCATCAGAAGCTGCGGCTTACGGCCCAATCGGCCCAGCGCTCCAGGAAGCCTAGCACGAACACCAGCACGGGGAATGTCAGCACCGCTGCTGTCGTTGCAGTGAATACGATGGTGCCCGAAGCCGGTTGCAAAGCCGCCGCCGGCGGGCTGAACCAAATCGTCGACAGCAAGCGCAGGTAGTACGCGGCCGCGATCACGGCAGCGATGGCGCCGACGATGGCGAGCCACACAAGACCTGCATCAACCGCCGCGGTGAACACCAGCAGCTTGCCGATGAAGCCAGCGAACGGCGGAATGCCGGCGACCGAGAACAGCAGCATCGTGAACATCGACGCCATCCACGGCCGGCGCTGCGCGAGGCCAGCGATGTCACCGATGGTTTCGACGGCTTGGCCGTTGCGGCGCATAGCGAGGATCAGCGCGAAGATGCCAATCGTCGCCGGCAGGTAGAGCGAGAGATAGATCAATGCCGCCGCAGGGCCGCGCTCGGCGCCGGCAGCTACGCCCATCAGCACGAAGCCCATATTGGCGATCGATGAATACGCCATCAGACGCTTCAAGTTCGTCTGCAGCAGCGCGCCGAACGAACCCCACACCATCGAGATGGCCGACAGCGCGACGACGACTTGCTGCCACTGGCCTTCGATGGCGGCGAACGGGTCGTAGAGAATGCGCGTCATCAGCGCGACGGCGGCCACCTTTGGCGCTGCGGCGAAGAAGGCCGTGACCGGTGTCGGCGCGCCTTCGTAGACGTCCGGCGTCCACATATGGAACGGCGCGGCGCTCATCTTGAAGCCGAGCGCGCACAGCATCAGCACGAGGCCAAACGTGAGCCCCACCCCGCCCGCGCCTTGCGCGGCGGCGGACGCGATGGCGTCAAACCGCACCGAGCCGGTGAAGCCGTAGACAAACGAGGCGCCGAACAGCAACAGGCCGGACGAGATCGCGCTCAGCACGAAATATTTGAGGCCGGATTCGGACGAGCGCGCATCATCGCGCCGCCACGCGGCCAGCACGTAGGCAGCCAAGCTTTGCAGCTCGACGCCAACATAGAGCGTGATGAGGTCCTGCGCCGAAACCATCACGAACATGCCGGTGACGGCGAGCGCGACCATCACCGGGAATTCGAAGCGCTTGTCGTTGATGGTGCGGAAATGGTCCGCGCCCAGCAGCAATGTCGCCGCCGCCGCGAGGCCGATCAGCGCCTTGGCGAAGACGCCAAAGCCATCCGCCACCATCGCGCCTTGAAAGAGTTCAGCCGCTGCTTCCGGCCGATCGGCGACAGCCCAAAGGCCGGCGCCGGCGATCACCAACGCGCCAACGCCGCAGAGGAAGTTGAACGACTTGGCCCCGTTCCACGCACCGATTACCGCGCCGATGAGCGCAAAGCCCGCGAGCAGCAATTCCGGGTAAGCCAGCGGAAGGCTCGCCATCAGATCTTGCATCGGAGACATCATGGCGCGGCTCCGATATAGGCCTGCGACACCGCCTGCGCTGAAGGCAAGGTGAAGTCGAGCACATAAGACGGGGCGATGCCCATGACGAGCGTGGCGATGATCAGCGGCACGAACATCACCCACTCACGGCCATCGATATCTGTGATGCCGTCGAGCTTCGGGTTCTCGATATTGCCGAGCGTGACCTTGCGATAAAGTGTCAGCGCGTAAACGGCCGACAAGATCACGCCAGTCGCGGCGATCGCAGCGAACCAAGCGTTGGTTTGGAAGGCGCCCAGCATGGTGAGGATTTCACCCGGGAAGCCGGACGTGCCCGGCAGGCCGACATTGCCCATCGTGAACAGCAGGAAAATCGCCGCGTACACCGGCATGCGGTGAACGAGGCCGCCATAGAAGGCGATCTCGCGCGTGTGCATGCGATCGTAGACGACGCCAACGCAGAGGAAGAGCGCGCCGGAGATGATGCCGTGCGACAGCATCTGGAAGATCGCGCCCTGGATGCCCTGCTCCGTGCCGGAGAAGAGGCCGAGCGTGACGAAGCCCATGTGCGCGACGGACGAGTACGCGATCAGCTTCTTGATATCGACCTGACGGAACGCGACGAGCGACGCCCAGACGATCGCGATCACGCTCAACGTGAACATGAACGGCGTGAAGTAGTGCGACGCATCGGGCAGCATCGGCAACGAGAAACGCAGGAAGCCGTAGCCGCCCATTTTCAACAGGATCGCCGCAAGCACGACGGAGCCCGCGGTCGGCGCTTCGACGTGCGCGTCCGGCAGCCAGGTGTGGACAGGCCACATCGGCAGCTTCACCGCGAACGACGCGAAGAACGCAAGCCAGAGCCAGATTTGCAAATTGGCGTCGAAGCCGGTGTTCGCCGCGTACTCCAGCAGAGCCGGAATGCTCGATGTCCCCGCGATGCCAATCATGGCGATGATCGCCACCAGCATCAGCAGCGAGCCGAGCAGCGTGTAGAGGAAGAATTTGAACGCCGCGTAGACCCGGTTTGCACCACCCCACACGCCGATGAGGATGAACATCGGAATGAGGCCGCCCTCGAAGAAGAGGTAAAACAGGATGATGTCCATCGCGCAGAAGACGCCGATCATCAGCGTCTCGAGCACAAGGAACAGGATCATGTAGGCCGAAACCTGCTTCTCGATCGTCCAGCTCGCCAGAATGCAGATCGGCGTGAGGAAGGTCGTCAGCAGGATGAGCGACATCGACACTTGGTCGACGCCGAGATGGTAGGCCGCGCCGAACGCCCAAGGCACGTTCTCAACAAGCTGGAAGCCTTCGCCGTTCGGATCGAACGCGGCGAACGCGAACAGCGAGACGATGAACGCCGCGATCGTGACGATGAGCGCGATCAGCTTCACACCGCGATCGAAGCCGGGGTTTTGCCCCGACATCGGCCCGCGTGCGGCGAGAATCCAAAGCGCACCTGCCGCCGGCAGGAACGTCAGGATCGAGAGGATGGGCCAGCCGGCGATGAGATCGCTCATTGGCCGCCTCCCGCGAGGATGGCGTACGCGCCGAAGCCAACGGCGGCGATCAGCATGAGGAAGCTATAATGATAAACAAAGCCGGTTTGCAATTTGCGGACCTGGCGCGCGGTGAAGCGTGACGCGGCGGCGAAGCCATTGGGGCCGAGGCCGTCGATGAGCTTCTGATCGCCCGTCTTCCAGAAAATGTCGCCGATGGCGCGTGCGCCTTTGACGAAGACGAAGTCGTAGATCTCGTCGAAATACCACTTGTTGTAGAGGAACGCCCAAAGCGGCCCCTTCGCCATCGCCTTCGGGGCGTTGGTTTTCCAGAGATAGAAGATCACCGCGAACACGAAGCCGGTGATGGTGACGATCAGCGGCGCCCAGATCACCCACGCCGGGAAATCGTGGTGGCCTTCGTGCGAAAGCGGCACCGCATGGCGCCAGAAGCCGTCCGCGTGCTCGCCCAAGAAGTACGGATAGAACACAGCGCCCGCCGCGATGGCGCCGATCGCGAGAACGACCAGCGGCGCGAGCATGATCCAGGGCGATTCATGCGCCGGCGCCGCGCCGCCTTCGGGCTTCGCGTGATGGTCGTCGTGACCGTGATGATCATCATGCGCGGCATGCGCATGTGCGTCGCCGTGGGCGTGATCGTCATGGCCGTGGCCGTGCGGGTTGCCGCGATAGACGCCTTCGAAGGTCATGAACGCGAGACGCCACGAATAGAAGCTCGTCAGCAGCGCCGCGCCAACGCCGCACCAGAACGCGAATTGCGCACCGATGCCGTGGCTGCCGTAAGCGGCTTCGATAATGGCGTCCTTCGAGTAGAAGCCGGCGAAACCACCGATGCCCGGGATGCCGAAGCCGATCAGCGCCAGCGTGCCGATCGTCATCATCGCCCAGGTGATCGGCATCGGCTTCCGCACACCACCCATGTAGCGCATGTCTTGCTCGTGATGCAGGCCGTGGATCACCGAGCCAGCGCCGAGGAACAGCAGCGCCTTGAAGAAGGCGTGCGTGAACAGGTGGAACATCG
>CAZZFE010000006.1:0-121142 GCA_964653495.1 uncultured Terricaulis sp.
GTGCGCGAAGCGTTCGCGGGCGATCCGTGGAGCGTGACGCATGGCGGGCTCTCGCGCTTCGGTGTGTTCGAACTGGCGCGCGCGCAATTGCGGACGCCGCTGCATGAGCAGATGCGCGATGCGGACGGGCGCTTGAGTACGGAAACCGTTGCGCTGATGGCGTTGCGGGCGATCGAGCGTGAGGCGCGCGCCGTCACGGGGCGGCAGATCGCGTGCACTGTCGCGCCTGAGGTGAAGGCTTGGCTCGACGGCGCGGAGTTCGATTGGCGCGCGGCGCTCTCGAACCGGATCGGTCTGCGCTGGACGTTGGACGCTGCACCCGGGCCGCGCGAGAAGATCGATGCGAGGGCGCTGTGAGCGAACGCAAATGCGCGATCTGCGGCAAGCCGCAGGATGAGAAGTACAAGCCCTTCTGCTCGAAGCGCTGCGCGGATGTTGATCTGAACCGCTGGTTCAAAGGCAGCTACGCGATCCCGGCCGCTGAAGAGGATGAGCCTGGAGAGGACGAGCGCTGATCGTACCGCCGGCTTCCAGCCGGCATTTTACAATCAAGCGCGGTGTTTGCAGGTTGGAGCGCGAGGCTCCGCCTCGCATGCGGGCCAGAGGCCCGCGCTCCAGATTTTCAAACGGTCAGGCCAAAATGCCGGCTGGAAGCCGGCGGTACTTAAGCCGCCGAGATAAACACCGTGAACGGCTGCTTGTCGTGTTCGTCGTGGTCGCCGTTTTCGCGGCGGTGGAGCGAGCCGATGGCGACGACGGTTTTTTGCGCCCTGTTTTTCACGACGCCGTTCAATTCGTAGTCAACGTGGCCGCGGTTCATGAGTTCGCGGTCGGCGTGCTCGAAGAAGGCGGCGACGATTTCGTCGCCGGGGCGCTCCATCAAGTCGGCGCGGTGGTCGAAGCTGTATTGGCCCTCGGCGCCGGATTGCGAATCCAGCAGGCGAACATTGTAGCGAACCATGGGCAGGCGCTCCTCGCGTGCAATCGCACGCTGATAGGCCTGCTGCGCTACATTCGTGTGACGTTGCGCAGCGGCTTGGCGCGTTCGCGTTCCAGATGCTTCAGCAAGAGCTTGATGTTCGCGGTGTTTGACTTGAACGCGACGTCGAACAGATCGCCGAGGATCGGGATGGCGCCGACGAGGCTATCAACCACGACATTGCCCAGCATGCGCGCCAGCACATGCTTCGGCGCGCCGAGGCGATGGGCGCGGGCGATGATGTAGAGGCCGAGCGCGCCGGTGATGGTGTCGCCGATACCCGGGATCAGGCCGATGATGCTGTCATAGCCGAAGCGGATTGAGGTGCCCGGAATGCGATACTTCGCATCGAGCCAGCGGGCGAGGCGTTCGATGTCGGCGGGGTTGAGGTGGTCGACGTAAATGGGTTCGGCGGTTGAGGTGCTCATGAGCGGTGAACGCGATTTGAGCGCACTCGTTCCAAGTGAGCACGCCCTCCCTCGATGGGAGGGCCGCGCGAAGCGCGGGGAGGGTGACGCCCTCGCTACAGAAGAGCGAGCCTCGCGAGGCTTAGTCGTTGCCGATGGAGGGCGCACCTCCTCCGGCCGCTTCGCGGCCACCTCCTCCATCGAGGAGGAGGTGTTAGAGTTTCAACGTCGCCATGATCGGCACGTGGTCGCTGGCTTTTTCCATGCCGCGTGCTTTTTTGTGGATCATGACGCTCTCCAGCCGATCGGCGGCTTGGGGCGAGAGCAGCAAATGATCGATGCGGATGCCGTGATCCTTTTGCCAGGCGCCGGCTTGGTAATCCCAGAACGTGTAAACATGCCCGCGCGCGTCGGTCTGCATGTAGGCGTCGGAATAGCCGAGGTTCAAAAGCGCGCGATAGCCGCCGCGTGATTCCGGACGGAACAGCGCATCGCCCTGCCACACGCGCGGATCCCAGCAATCTTCGTCGCGTGGGATGACGTTGTAATCGCCGGCGAGCACGATGCGCTCTTCGTTCTTCAGCAGCGCCTTCGCGTGTTCGTGCAGCGCGGACACGAAGTTCAGCTTCAGCGTGAATTTTTCCGTGTCCGGCGGATTGCCGTTCGGCGCGTAGATCGAAGCGACGCGCACGGCGCCGGTGGGCGTGGAGATCACGGCTTCGATGTAGCGCGATTGATCGTGTTCGAACCCCGGCACGCCGCGCGTCACGTCTTCTACGCGGTGCTTCGAGAGGATGGCGACGCCGTTATAGGTCTTCTGTCCGAACGTCTCGACATTGTAGCCCATGTCCTCGATCTCGAGGCGCGGGAAGCGGTGGTCCTCGCACTTCAGTTCCTGAAGGCACACGACGTCGGCGTCGAGTTCCTTAAGAACCGCGAGCGCGGTGGGTAGCCGCGCGATGATCGAATTGACGTTCCAGGTCGCGATTTTCATGGGCCCGGCTTAGCAGCCAGGGCCGCCGGCGGGCAATCTCAGCCAAACCAGCCGAAGGCGACGGCGGCGAAGCCGATCACCACCAAGGCTATGGACGTCACTAGGATATACCGGACGTGCGTGCCGGTTTGACCGGCGCGGGCGTCGTCCTTGTCGATTTCGACGTGATCGCCGACTTTACGGGCTGTCATCGGGTCCACTCCTCGTCTGGCGCGAACAAAGTTCGCGGGAAGGCCTGTGAAGTGCGAGGCAAAGCGCCTGCGTTATGTTACAACGCCGGCGCCATGTTGGTAATGATGATCGCCTTCACTTTGTTCCACCTCGTGGTCGGGCTCGCGAGCCTGGCCATGGCGCTCAGGCTTTGGTCGCCGGAGGAGCGCGCGCTCTGGAATTCGCCACTGGCGCGGGTGACAGCGGAGCTGCTGTGCTGGGTCTATCCGATCGCCGCCTTCGCCTCATGCAAGGTGGCGTGGATGGCCTACAATGACGGCGTTGAGCACGCCTTCCCGATGATCCTCACGCCGATCCTGTGGCTCGTGGTGATGGGGCTCGTGTTCGCGATCGTCGATTTCGCGGAAGACGGCATCATCGGCAACGCGCGGAAGAATGCTTGATGCTCACCCATCCCCGGATGCGAGCGCAGCGAGCAGTCCGGGGTCCATAACCCGAGACGGTTGATGGTCCGAGCGAAAATTTGCATGAGTCGTGTTTATGGGTCCCGGACTTGCGCTGCGCGCAATCCGGGAATGGGTGGGGCTACGGAATTTTCCGCTCACGGATAAACCTGCGATCGGCCCAGCATGCGTGCGTGCCGGAGCAAAGCTTGTGCGGCAGGGCGATGCGGACGACCGGGCCTTCGCTGAAGCGTTTGCAATCAATGAGGATGCACTCGGACGTACCGGTGTTTTCATCGGTGATGAACGAGACGATATAGCCGTCGTCCTCATCCTTGGCGCCGATGCGCGGCGCGAAGGGAGCTTCGCTGCCATAGCGGCCGGGCTCGAGGTTCACCTCTTGCCATTCGCCGGTTTGCAGATCGTGCTTCACGAAGCCGGAGAACAAGAACCAGCCGGGCTTTGATTTGGTGGAATAGGCGTAGCGATACGGGCGCCCAGCGACGCGCTGATTGATGGTGCCGAATTCGAGCACGCGATCATCGAGGCGCTCTTCTTTCGTCGAGCCGTCCTTCAGATTGAAGCGCCAGCGATGCAGCTTCGAGCGGAAGGCGTGCTCATCGAGATACGCCATCAGATGCTCGTAGCCGGGCTGTGCGTCGGTGGCCTTTTTCGGTGCGGGATCTTCCTCGAAATAGCCGTCGAGAATGATCTCATCGCCTTGCTCGTACGCGTTGACCCAATGCAGCACGAAAGTCGGCGCGGCTTCGAACCAGCGGATCGGGCCGTCGCCACGACGTGGGATCACGGCGAAGCGCGAGGGCTTGTCCCAATGCATGCGCACGGCGTGGATGTCGCGCTGCAGCAGTTCCGGATCCCAGAACAGCGGGAAGTCGTTCAGGATCACATAATTCTCGGTGAACGCCATGTCGTGCGGCAGGCGCGGGCCGGGGAGTTCGACCGGGCGATAGGTCGTGAGCTTGTTGTCGGCATCGACGACGCCGTAATGCATGTAGGGCGCGTGCGTTGAGTAATTGAAGAACATCAGCTCGCCGGTGCGCTCATCCACCTTCGGATGCGCGGAGACGCCGTCGAGCGGGCCCCAATTGGCGACACCGATCGTGTCGAGCGTTTCCGGATCGACGAGGTACGCTTCGCCGCATTGATAGAACGTCGAAACCGCGCGGCCGGCGTGAATGATGACGTCGGTGGAGGATGAATCCTTCAAGCCGCCATGCGCGCCGAAGCCGGGGCGCTTCGACACGCCGTGGCGATCCATCAAGCCGCCCCAGAGCGAGGAATTCGCTTCCTGCTCGGCGTGGAAGCCGCGCGTGCGGACAAAGCGGTTGCGGTAGCTGGCGCGGCCGTTCTCGAAACTGATCTGATGCAGCATCCCGTCGCCGTCGAACGGATGGAAGAAGCCGAGCGGCTGGTGGATTTGGTTCTCGGTGTTGCGGATGTAGACGCCGTCAATGTCCGTCGGGATCGCGCCCTCGATCACTTCGAGGTCGTGCGCGTCCACCTCTTCATGCAACGGCGTCCACGCGCCATTGAGATACGGATGGTTGCTGGGCTTCAAAGTCGTGCGGATGGGTTCGAGGCGTTGCAGCTTCATGAGCGAAGCTTGCGACGCGCTGGACGCCGCCGCAAGCGTTCCGCAGCGTTAGCAAATGATACGCCGTCGGATTCTGGGAACACCGGCGCGCATCTCGCGTTGCTTCGCCGAAGGCGCGGGGGGTAGGCAAACTTTACTTGCGAGGAATTCTCAAATGGCGCGCAAAGCGAATGGCGAAAGCCTCAATGCAATCGAACTGCTGAAGGCCGACCATCGGGCGGTCGAGGAATTGTTCGAGAAGTACGAAGCGACGAACGGTTCGGCGGCGAAGAAGAAAATCGCCGACAAGATCTGCATGGAGCTCTCGGTGCATGCGCAGATCGAGGAAGAAATCTTCTACCCGGCCTGCAAGGGCGAGGTGGAGGAAGACATGCTCGATGAAGCGCAAGTCGAGCATGACGGCGCGAAGATGTTGATCGCCGAATTGCTCGCGGGCTCGCCGGACGACGATTTCTACGACGCGAAGGTCAAGGTGCTGAGCGAAGAGATCAAGCACCACGTCAAGGAAGAAGAGCAACGCGACGGCATGTTCGCGCAAGCGAAGAAGGCCGGGCTCGATCTCGACGCGCTGGGCGAGGACATGGCCGCGCGCAAGAAAGAGCTCATGGCCGAGTTCAAGCGCGAGGGCGTGCCCACGCCTGAGGTGCGCTCGATGAAGGGCGTCGAGGTGAAGATCGGCCAGCCCTACGCGTAGTCGGCGTCAAAGCGGAACGAAGCAGCAGCCAAGCGGGGCGCCCGCTTGGCTGCTTTGCTGTACGGCGCCAAGGATGCGTCGTGTCAGCGACGGAGTGAGTCATGGCGGCCAGAGGCAATGCGTGGAACGCGGCGTTCGCGCAATTCGCGGGCAAGGTGTCGAAGATCGCCGGCCGGCCTTACGTTTTCATGCTGTGCGTGCTGGTGGTGCTGATCTGGGCGGCGAGCGGCCCGGCGGCGGGCTATTCCGACACCTGGCAGCTGATCATCAACACCTCCACCACGGTTGTGACGTTCCTGATGGTGTTCCTGATTCAGAACACGCAGAACCGCGACAACGCCGCGATCCAGGCCAAGCTCGATGAGCTGATCCGCGTCGGCGACGCGGACAACGCCTATATCGGCATCGAGCATCTGAGCGACGAAGAGCTTGAAGCGATCCTCGAAGACGTTGAGCAATATGCGCGCAAAGTGCATCAGGAATTGCGCAGACGCGGAGAGCGGTGAGGCGAATGGCGAAGCTGACTATCTACGGCATCAAGAATTGCGACACGATGAAAAAGGCGCGCACTTGGCTTGAGGCCAAGGGCAAGGATTTCGCCTTTCATGATTACAAAGCCGAGGGCGTGACCAAGGCCAAGCTTGAGGCGTGGGCGAAAGAGGTTGGCTGGGAGGTGCTCCTGAACCGCGCCGGCACCACGTTCCGCGCGCTGCCGGAGGCCGACAAGGCGAACCTCAACGAGAAGAAGGCGATCGCCCTGATGGCGGCGCAGCCCTCCATGATTAAGCGCCCGGTGCTGGAAGGCGCGGGCAAGCTGGTGGTGGGGTTCAAGCCTGAGATTTATGCGGCGGCGGTGAAGTGACTCGGACAAGCCCTCCCTCGATGGGAGGGCGCCGCGAAGCGGCGGGAGGGTGAGGCCCGCCAGCGTTTACGATCGAGCCTCGCGAGGCTCATTCTTCACCACTGAGGGCGCACCTCCTCCGGCCTCGCTTCGCTCGGCCACCTCCTCCATCGAGGAGGAGGTGCATCCGAGGCCAGGATCGGCGGCCACTAGGTCACGAAGGAGCAGATCGATGGATCAGGGTGATGTGGCGCTGTTGATCTTCGCCGCTGTGACAGTGGGGATGTTGGGCCAGGGCTGGGTTGAGTATCTTGAGCACAAGCAGCGCAAGCAGGCGATGGAGGTGATCAAGGCCTCGATCGAGGCCGGGCGCGAGCCGCCGGCGGAAATGTACGAGCTGCTGCGCACAGGCAGCATTCTGCAAACCGCCAAGAAAGCGCCGTGGACGGAAGTCGTGGTGTTCGCCGCGCTGGCGGTGGGCTTTCTGCTGGCGTTCGCGCTGATGCCGAGCGCTGAAACCGGCGAACCACGTATGCCGTTTTTGGTCATCGGCATCACCATGGGCGTCGCCTCGCTTGGCTGTGTGGGGCTGGCGCTCTTCCGCCGTGACAAACGATGAGGAGACGCGCCTCATCACTGCTGCGCGCAATGGCGAAAGCCGCGCGTTTGCAGGCTTAGTCGATCGCACGCAGCAAAAAGTGCGCGGCTTTCTGAGGCGCTACACGGGGGATTGGGGCGATGCCGACGACCTCTCACAAGAGGCGTTCGTGATCGCGTGGTCGCGGCTTGACCGCTTCGAGGGGCGGTCGAGCTTTGCCTCGTGGGTGTGCGGCATTGGTTATCGGCTCGCGCGCGATGCGCGGCGCACGCGTGATCGCGCGATGGCGCGTGACGCCGATTGGCTCGCGGCGAGCGATGCGCCCGGCGCCGCGCCGATCGAGGATCGCATGGCGCTGGCGAAAGCGATGGCGGCGCTGCCGGAGGATCAGCGCGCGGCGGTGGCGCTGTGCTTGGGCGAAGGCTTTTCGCACAGCGAAGCGGCGGCGGTGCTGGGGCTGCCGCTTGGAACAGTGAAGTCGCATGTGACGCGCGGACGTGAGAGAGTGCTGCGCGCCTTGGAGTCAGGCGAATGAGTGACGACAGATTGATGCGCGCCTTCGCGGCGGATGCCGCCCCGGTCCGAGACGCGGCCTACACGCTGGCTGTGCTGGAGCGCGCCGAGGCGGCGCGGTGGGCGGCGGCGCGGCGGGCGGCATTGGTGCGCGGTGCGGCGGGAGCGGTGTTGGCGGCGGCGGGGATTTTCGGGCTCAGCGCCTGGGCCAGTGCAAACCCGCAGGACGCGACGACCGTATTATTGGCGGGTGCGGCGCTGTTTGTGGTAACTGGCGCGGCCCGGCGGCTTCGGGGGCGGCTGCAAAGAGCCCAATAAGGCTTGCATCCATACTCCCGACTCCGCGCATCTATGACAGCAATGGGGCAGGCCCTCACCGGGGCTCATGGAGTTAAGTATGGAAGCCGAACTTTTTGTTCCGATAGCGTTTTTTGGGTTTCTCGGGGCCGTTATCCTGGTGCCGATCTGGCTCAAGGAAAAGACCAAGCAATCGGCCCATGCGCTGATCTCTCAGGCGCTCGAGAAGGGCCAGCCGCTTGATCCGGCCCTGTTGCAGCAGATTACCGACACCCAGAAGCAGCAGCAGCCGGACCGGCCGCGCCGCACCCTCGGCAGCGGCGTCGTGCTCCTGGCGCTGGCGATCGGTTTCGTCACCGCAAGCCTGATGAGCAATGGCTTTGACCCATCTGGTTTCGCCGGCGACGGCATGATGACGGCCGCGGCGATCCTCGGGTGCTTGGGCATCGCCTTCATTGTGCTCGCTTTGGTCGATTACTCGGCAAAGAAGAAAGGCTGAGGTTTGGTGACGCGTGGCGGCGCGGGGGTTCTCAGATCTGGCTTCGGCGACGGAGGCTGCGTTGATCGTAGCGTCCCAGGCGAAGAACCAGGCGGCTTTCGGAGAGCTGGTGCGCCGTCGGCAAGGCTGGGCTCGGGCTCTCCTCCGGCGAATGTGCCAGAGCGCGGCCGAAGCGGACGACCTGGCCCAGGAGGCGTTCATTAAAGCCTGGGACCGGCTCAGGGATTTGGAAACACCGGCGGCGTTTCCGGGTTGGTTCAGGAGGATCGCGGTGACGACCTTCCTGATGGCGAAACGGAAGCAAAAGGCGATTTTTGAGGAAATTGACGACGCGTCACCAATTGCATCGGAGGATTCATCTCCGGAACATCAGGCTGGCGCTAAGATTGACCTGGAACGTGCAATGGCGAAGCTTTCTGACGCTGAAAGGCTATGTGTGACCTTGAATCACGGCGAGGGACTGAGTCATTCTGAGATCGTCGACATGACGGGGCTTCCCCTTGGCACCGTTAAGTCCCACGTTCAGAGGGGAACTGAGAAGCTTCGCCGCATGTTGGAGGCGGCATAATGAGTGATTTCGACGCCCTCCTGAAACGCTCCTTCGCGGAAGCGCACGAACCGGCCGATGACGGCTTCACGGTTGCGGTCGCGCGTCGCGTCGAGAAGCGGGAAAAAGCCGCGCAGGCCCGGTTCGGGATGCAGATGGCTGGCCTTGGGGTCGGCTTGGCTGCGGTGTCCTATGGGCTCTACGCGCTGATGTCAGTGCTTGGGCCGGAATTCGCGGCGACTGCTGGCCTCGAACTGGCGCGGGTGCATGGCGCGATGAGCGGCGGTCCGTCGGTGTCGCTGGGCAGCATGGCCCAATCGCTCGGTGCTGGGCTGACGCAAGTTCTGCTGATCGCTGGCGCGATGACGGCCGGCGTGGTGGCTTTCCGCAACGCACAAGAATAAGCTCTCCTGAGGAGTTCAGGCTGGATTGGGCGCTTCCCAGCGCCTAAACGGCTGACCTCAGAACGCTTTTTAGCGTCGCCAGGGAGACCCCCATGTCCCAGCACACGCTTACCCGCCGCGTGACAGCGCCCGATATTCGCAGTCGCAAAGGCGGCGACCCGGTGGTTTGCCTGACGGCCTACACGGCCCCGATGGCCGAAATCCTCGATCCGCACTGCGATCTGCTGCTCGTTGGCGATAGCGTCGGCATGGTCGTCCACGGCCTGCCGAACACGGTCGGCGTGACCATGGAAATGATGATCCTGCACGGCCAAGCGGTGATGCGGACGTCCAAGCATGCCCTGGTGGTCGTGGACATGCCGTTTGGCTCTTACGAGGGCGGCCGCGAGCAAGCTTTCGCCAACGCCACCCGCATTCTCAAGGAAACCGGCGCCCAGGCGGTGAAGGTCGAGGCCGGCACCTATGTGGGCGACACGATCGCCTATCTGGTCGAGCGCGGCATTCCGGTGATGGGCCACGTGGGCCTGCGCCCCCAAGCCGTGAACGTCGACGGGAAATTCAAAGCCAAGGGCCGCACCACGGAAGAGCGTGAGCGGGTCCTGGCCGAGGCCAAGGCGGCGGATGACGCCGGCGCCTTCGCCATCGTCGTGGAAGGCGTGGACGAGACCCTCGCCCCCGAAATCACCGCCGCCGTCCGCGCCCCGACCATCGGCATCGGCGCTTCGGCCCAGTGCGACGGCCAGATCCTGGTCACCGACGACATGCTGGGCCTGTTCGAGTGGACCCCCAAATTCGTCCGCCGCTACGGAGACCTCAAAGGGGTCATTTCGACTGCGGTTGCCGGATATGCAGCCGACGTCCGCGCCCGCCGTTTTCCTGCCGCAGCCGAGACGTATGCGCTGGGCGGTGGGCCGCAGCGTCCGCGCGTTGCCGGAAGCGACAAGCGCGGATAGGTTGCCGCCCGTTTTCGGGGGAAGCGGCTCGCGGTCAGCGGGAGCGAGGCCCGTTTCTTATGGGCCGACAGCGCCCGGGGTGATCGCGTGACCAACGAGACCGACAGTTTTATCCAGGAAGTCGACGAGCGCGTTCGTGAAGACAAGGTCATGGCGTTTTTCAAACGCTGGGGGATCTTGATCGCGATCGTGGTGGGCATTGGCATCGCCGCCATCGGCGGTTGGCAGATCTGGAAAGAGGTTCAAACCAACAGCGCGCGCGGCCAAGCCGACGCCTACGCCGCCGCTCAGCAATTGGCGCGTGACGGCAATCTCGATGACGCCAAGACGGCGTTCGAGAACCTCAGCAATGAAGGTCCGCGCAGCTATCGCGTCATGGCGCAGATGGAGCACGCCGCCGTGCTCGAAATGCAAGGCGATCTACAAGGCGCGCTGACGGGCTTCGACGCCGCGGCCGAAGCCGCGTCCGATCCGATCATGAAGCGCAGCGCGCAAATGCGCGCCGCTTACATCGTCGCTGAGACGCAGGATTTCCAAGCCGTGCAGGCGCGCTTGACGCCGCTCATCGCCGAGGGCGGCCAGATCGGCGTGCTCGCGCAAGAGCTGCTCGCGGTCGAAGCTTGGGAAGCGGGCGATCTCACGCTCGCGCGCACCACGCTCGACAGCATCTCGCTTGCCTTCGATGCGCCAGAATCCGTGCGTCAACGTGCGCAACTGGCGCTGGCCGTGTTGGGTCCAGCGCCCGCGGCCGCGACGTCTGAAGAATCCGCCGCGCCGGCGCCAGCCGCGCCCGCGCAGTAGGGAGAGAAGAACGCATGAATCGTTTGGGTCCGATCGCAGCCGTGCTCGCCGCGGCCGCTGCTCTCTCGGCGTGTTCGACGGTGTCGCGTGTCGGCAGCGCGCTCAACCCGTTCGACGGCGGCGACGCGCCGTCGCAAACCGCCCCGCAGGACGGGCGGGTTTCGATCCTCACGTTCGAACAACAGCTGACGCCTGATCCGAACCTCGCGCAGCGCCGTCCGCAGCCGACGCCGGCGAGCGTGGTGGTGGATTGGCCCCAGCCCGGCGGCGCCGCGGACAATTCGCCAGCAAGCGCTTCTGGCACGACGAATTTCGAACGCGCCTGGCGCGCCGATCTCGGCCAAGGCTCCGGCAAGGACGCGCGCATCGCCGCGCCGCCGGTGATCTCCGAAGGCAAGCTCTTCTTCCTCGACGCCGAGCACCGCGTGCACGCGATCGACGCGGCCAGCGGCGAGCGTTTGTGGAACGAGCGCCTGCGTCCTTCGCGTGAAGGCCGGCGCGATCGCGGCGGCCGCGGCGGCGGTCTCGCGGCGATTGGCGGACGCGTTTACGTGACGACCGGCTTCGGCTTCGCCGTGGCGCTTGATGCGCAAACCGGCGCCGAGCTCTGGCGCACCGATGGCGGCGCGCCGTTCCATGCCGCGCCGACGGTTGCGGGCGGTCGCGTCTACGCGATCACCAACGACAGCGAATTGGTGGCGCTGGACGCCAACACCGGCGAAGTGCTGTGGACGCACCAAGCCATCGCTGAACCGGCGCGCATCTTGTCGGCGTCGAGCGTTGCAGTGGACGGCGAGACGATCGTCGCGCCGTTTGCTTCGGGCGAACTGACGGCGGTGCTCGCGGCCAATGGCCGCCGCTTGTGGACCGACTCGCTCTCGCGCAGCGGACGCCTCACCTCGCTCTCGGCGATCAACGACATTGCTGGCCGTCCGGTGGTGGATGGCGGCGTGGTTTACGCCGTGAGCCATTCCGGTGTGCTCGCCGCGCTCGACATGCGCTCGGGCGAGCGCATCTGGGCGCGCGCGTTTGCATCGACGCAAACGCCGTGGGTTTCGGGCGATGCGCTGTTCGCGGTTAGCGTCGATGGCGAACTCGCCGCGTTCTCGCGCGAGACGGGCGGCGTGTTCTGGGTGATCCAGCTGCGCCGGTTCGAGGATGAAGGCGATCGCGAAGGCCGTGTCTCCTGGGCTGGCCCGATCATGGTCGGCGGCAATCTGGTGCTGGTGAACTCGCTAGGCGAGATGGTCGCCGTCGCGCCGGAGAACGGCACTGTGACGAGCCGCGGCGACGTCGACGATCCGGTCTTCATCCCGCCGATCACCGCCAACGGCACGATCTACGTGGTGACGGACAAGGCCCGTTTGACGGCTTATCGTTAACACCCATCCCCGGATGCGCGTAAGCGCAGTCCGGGGCCCATAAACTCAAGCGCATAAAGTTGACGGCGAACGGCGGAGGTCGTTCCTGCAGGCAATTGCGTATATGGGTCCCGGGCTCGTCGCTGCGCGCCGCCCCGGGAATGGGTAGCGTTCTGACACCTGACACCTGCGAACTGACACCTGACACCTGCCTACTGACACCTGTTTTCTGATACCTGACACCTGAGATGTTGAAGCTCGCCATTGTCGGCCGGCCCAATGTGGGCAAGTCCACGCTGTTCAATCGGCTGGCGGGGAAGAAGCTCGCCATCGTCGATGACGCGCCGGGCGTGACGCGCGATCGCCGCGAGGCCGATGGCCGCCTCGGCGACATCGACATGACGCTCATCGACACCGCCGGTTTCGAGGACGTGCACGACAGCTCGCTCGAAGCCCGCATGCGCGCGCAGACGCAAGCGGCGATCGATGACGCCGACGTGGTGCTGTTCCTTGTGGACGCACGCGCTGGGTTGACGCCGGTGGACGAGACGTTCGCCGCCATCCTGCGCCGCGCCGACAAGCCGGTGATCCTCGCGGCCAACAAGGCCGAGGGCAAAGCCGGCGAGGCAGGGGTTAACGAGGCGTATTCGCTGGGCCTCGGCGAACCGATCGCGCTTTCGGCCGAGCACGGCGAAGGCATGGCGGAGCTATATCAAGCCATCCGCCTCGCATCGCCGGCATTGACGGATGTCGAAACTGATCCGGCCAACAAGCCGATCAGGATCGCCATCATCGGCCGCCCGAACGCGGGCAAGTCGACTCTGGTGAATGCGCTGATCGGCGAAGATCGCCTATTGGTCGGCCCCGAAGCCGGCATCACGCGTGATGCGATCTCCGTCGATTGGGAATGGCAAGGCCGCCCGTTCCGGCTCGTCGATACGGCGGGCATGCGCAAGAAGGCGAAGGTCCAGGCCAAGCTCGAAAAGCTTTCGGTGAGCGAGACGCTGCACGCCATCCGCTTCGCCGATGTGTGCGTGCTGGTGATGGACGCGAACGAAGCGTTCGAGCGTCAGGATTTGACGATCGCCGATCTCGTGGTCCGCGAAGGCCGCGCGCTCGTGTTCGTGCTGGCCAAGTGGGACAAGGTCGAGGATACGCGCGCGCATTTCGAGGAAATGAAGCTGGTCGCGAAGGAAAGCTTGCCGCAAGCGCGTGGCGCGCCTTTGGTGACGATCTCAGCAATGGCGGGCGTCGGTCTCGACCGGCTGATGAAGGCCGTGCTCGAAGCGCACGGCGATTGGACCGCGCGCGTGAAAACGAGCGACCTCAATCAATGGCTCCACGCCACGATGGGCAAGCATCCCCCGCCCGCCGTGCGCGGCAAGCGCATCAAGCCGCGCTACATCACCCAGATCAAAGCCCGCCCGCCGACATTCGTGATGCTCTGCTCACGCGCTGACGAATTGCCGGAAAGCTACAAGCGCTATCTGGTCAACGGCATCCGCGAAGCCTTCGACCTGCACGCCGCACCGGTGCGGCTGATCGTGAAGCAGGGCAAGAACCCGTTCGACGAGAACTAGCGCCAACGGCGCTCAGGCCGGCGCTGGCGCGGCTGGTACGAGTACGCGGATTTCCGGCGGGCATTCATCGGCGAGCGCGTCACAGAAGCCGCGCATGGCGCGCAGGCCAAGGCGGCCACGGAGACTGGTTTCCACGCTGGTCAAGCCGGTTTGAATCACCTGGCTCAATTGCTGGCCCTTCTGTTCGAAGGCGCGGCCGCCGCGCGTGCGCGAAAATCGCGTGGCGGCGCGAAGTTCTTCGGACGTGAAACTGTTGGTCGCGTTGGGATCGAGCACAATGCGCGCCATCAAGGCGCGCATTTCCGGCTGACGGAAAAACTCTGAAATGTCGGCCATCTCACGCTCGCTGAAGAGCGCGGTCACGCCCGGCGCGGAATTGACGATGACTTCCTGCAGCGCGGTGTAGATCTCTTCGCGCATCATCGTCGGCATGCTGTCGAAGTAGGCGTTGAGCCGGTCGCGCGCGGCGGGCGAAATCTCTGCCATCATGGGCGAGCTCTGCATCTGCGTGCGCATCTGCGGCAGCATCGTCGTGGCAACTTGGTCGATAGCGACATCCATGATGCGCGAGTCGATGAAGAGCGCGGTGAGCACGTCGCGCGCGCCGGCGTGTTCGGGCGCGAGGCCGGCTGGCGCGGGCGCGGGTGTTGCGGCGGCGGGCGCGGGGACAGAAGCGGGCGCGGGCGCGTCCTGCGCGAAGGCCGACGCCGACGTGCCCAGGAACGCTATTGCCAGCAACAGAGTACGCATTTGAAACCCCTCCCTACCACCTTAAGGCGTATCTTGCGCTGAACGCGCCGTCTACCTCGTCCCCGTGACGCGCGGGCTTGTCCCGATCGCGCAAGAAAGCCCTGGCGATGCGCGTCGCCGCTGCGTTAGGCGCGCTGGCGGAGGACATTCATGCGCGTTGTGTGGGCGATTTTGATTGGCGGCTTGGCGGCGGGCGCGTTGGACATCGCCTATGCGTGCATCCATTACGCGGCCGTCTACGGCGTGCAGCCGCAGCGCATTTTCCAATCGATCGCGGCGGGATTGATCGGGCGCGAAGCGGCGGTGGCGGGCGGCATGGGCACGGCGGCGCTCGGGCTCGGCGCGCATTTCGTGCTGACGACGATCATGGCGGCGTTCTTCGTCGCCTGGACGCGCATGGTTCCTGATCTCAACAAATGGCCGCTGCTGTCGGGCCCAACATACGGGCTGGCGATCTTCGCGATCATGCAAGTTGTGGTGTTGCCATTGTCAGCGACCGGCGGCGGCGATGGCCCGGACGGACAATTCCTGCTCGGCGGCTTGTTGATCCACGCGTTCGGCGTCGGCCTGCCGATTGCGCTCGCGGCAAAGCGGTTCGCTTAGTTTGGAGGCTGTGCCGCGGCCATGCGACGGATGTGGTCCGGGCACTCATCGTTCAGCACCGCGCACATCTCACGCGCGAAACGCTGCAGGACGAAGGGCATGCGAGTGCGCTGGGCGGCCTCCCGAGCTTCGGCGGCCAAGCGGGTGACCTCGCCCGGGTGCGGTGCGCCGTTGGCCGTCGCGGCGTCGATGATCGCCTCCAGTGGTTCGCGTCTCGCCGCCGGCATTTGTTCTAGCCCAGCCGCCTCGCCACGCAGTTGGGCGGTGGCGAAATCACTGAGCGCGTCACGGAATGTAGGCTCACCAAAGAGATCCGCGAGCGCGCGCAACTCAACGTCATTGAAGCGCGTGTCGAGCCGGAGCGCCAATTCTTCCTCAAACACAGGGCGCAAGGCGACGACTTCCTCCCTCATCAACTGGGGCAACGTGTCGGCATACGCGCGAAGGGCGCTCTGCGATTCTGCACTGACGCCTCGAAAGAATTCGCTGTTGACGAGGTCTTGGCGCATGCTTTCGCCGAACGGCGCGAGCACGCTCTCCATCACCTCCGGCGTGAACATCGCGTCTAGATAATTGCGTGAGGCGCGATCGGCCAGACTATCGGACAGTGCTTCTTGCGCCCAAGCTGACGACCAGGCGAACGCAGAAAGCACGAGGGCGGCGAGTAAGCGCATGTCTCACCCTACGATGGCGCCCGTCCTTCGACCAGATTGGTTTCGGTTAGATTGATTGCCCAGCCGCCCAGCCGCTCGACCAGGCCCATTGGAAATTATAGCCGCCGAGCCAGCCGGTGACGTCATTGGCTTCGCCAACGAAGAAGAGGCCGGGCGCGGCGCGGGTTTCCATGGTTTGTTGCGAGAGCGCGTTGGTGTCGACGCCGCCGAGCGTGACCTCGGCTTTGAGATAGCCTTCGTCACCGGCGGGTTTGAGCTTGAAGGCCTTCAGCGCGCGCGCGGCGTCGATGAGGGTGGAATCCTTCAAATCGCCGAGCTGCGTCTCTTGGCCCGCCGACGCCCTCGCCGGCGACACTTGTTCAACACCACCACCGCTCGCCGGCGAGGCGCCGGCGGTCCAAGCAAGTGCGCGGGCTAAGCGGTCAGGGAAAAGCTCAGATAAAGCGGTTTTCAGCTGCGCCTTCGGACGTGCGCGTTTGATGGCGAGGAGCGCTTGTTCGTCGGCGTCGGGCAGCCAGTCGATGCTGATCTCCTCCCCTGGGCGCCAATAGGAGGAGGCCTGTAGGATCGCCGGGCCGGAGAGGCCGCGATGGGTGAAGAGCGCGGCTTCGCGGAACGCGGGGCCTGTCGCGGCGCTCACCGAAACATCGGCGGAAACGCCGGAGAGCGGGCGCATCCAGGCGAGGTCGGCATCGCTGAATGTCAGCGGCACGAGGCCGGGGCGTGGAGCGATGAGCGGCACGTTGAATTGTTTGGCGACGTCGTAAGCGAACGTTGTCGCGCCGAGCTTGGGGATCGAGAGGCCGCCAGTGGCGACGGTGAGCGTCTCGCTCTCGAACATGCCAGCGCTGGTTTCGATGCGAAAGCGCTCGGCTTTGCTGACGTTGGTGATGCGCGTGTTGAGCTGCAGCGTCACACCCGCCGCGGCGCATTCGTCCAGCAACATCTGCACGATCTTTTGCGCGGCGCGGGCGCCTTCGCAGAAGAGCTGGCCCAGCGTCTTTTCGTAATAGGCGATGTTGTGGCGTTCGATCAGCTTGATGAAATCGACCGGCGTGTGCCGCGACAGCGCCGAGCGCGCGAAATGCGGATTGCCGGAGAGGTAGCGCGTGTGATCGCCGCCATTGAAGTTGGTGAAATTGCAGCGCCCGCCGCCGGAGATGATGATCTTCGCGCCGGGCTCTGAATTGTGCTCAAGCACCAGAACACGCCGCCCGCGCCGGCCCGCATGCAGCGCCGCGTAAAGGCCAGCCGCGCCGGCGCCGATGATGATGGCGTCAAAGGTGTTCACGGAAAGTAGAAGCCGGTTTCCGTGCAGCCAGGCCTTACCTCGCCCCTTAAGCCTTCAGGCGTCTCACACATTGAACTTGCGAGTTCCGAGTCATCTGCGTCCTTCCATGCCTTCCACTCAACAATGCCGTTTCTCACAACGAAGCCGATGTCGCGTCCTTGACGGATGCGACCGCGCAACGGCGTCCCGCCCAAGTCAAGCGTGATCACGAAATAGTTGCCGTCTGCCGACGCATGTGCCCGCGCCATACCTCGATGCGAGTTGGCGAAGGCGGTTGCGTCGAGTTGAGCCCCAAGCTGGAGCTCTGCATAGAGCCTGCCGCCAAGTTGCTGCGCGCGCACACGCGAGGCGCTCTCAGCCGCCACTAACGGCCGGAATGGTGACCAGGGTGCAAGTGGAACCTGGTCGTGATGCGTTGCACGCTCGCCGTCTGCTGGTTCAAAACAAACGAGAACGGACGGCCCCCTTATGGGGGCAACTGCCGCCTCAAACTCAGCAACCGAGGCTGGCAGGGCGTCAAGCATTGGAAGGTCGGCAGCAATGTCGTTCGCCGTGGCGTCTCTGCGAATGCGACGTGGTCCTCCATTCGCGAAACTATGCGTTGGCAAATATGGCCGATCCACGTGTAACCTCGGAAGGCGCGTCGCTTGTCCAACTAAAACGTCGTCCTCGAAGACAAGGTAATTGGACCGGACCGAACGGCCATCGCACAGAGCTTGATAGTCCCCGAGCATCAGTACGCGTATGCGGCGACCATCGGCACGCAGGTACTCTAGGCGCATAGGCGGGGAGTATTGCCCGCCTGTCAGGCGCTGAGAGACCAAGTCAGGCGTTACGCGAGGCTCTGCTGAGAAATCAATTCGCCCAAGCTCCGTCGAGACGAGTTCTTCCGGCACTGAACTGGGTTCTACAATTCTAGACGCGCATGCTGTCGCCAGGATGAGAACCGCGGTCGTGGCTAAACTCGCGATCGCGCGCACGGCACACTCCCTCTAGTGCTCGAACTGCACCCACGCGCCGTTTTCGGAATAGCTCGGCGCGAGCATGGCGGTGATGGCGGGCGCGACGTCTTCGGGCGGCGGCAGCGTCATTTCATCTTCGCCCGGAAACGCCTTGGCGCGCATGGCGGTGCGTGTGGGGCCGGGATTGAAGAGGTTGGCTTTGATGTTGGTGACGCCGAGTTCACCAGCATAGCAGGCGATGAGCGCATCGAGCGCGGCCTTGCTGGCGGAATAACCGCCCCAGTACGCCTTCGTGTTGCGCGAGGCGCCGGAGGTGACGAACACCGCGCGGCCGGCGTCTGACGCCTTCAGCAACGGATGCATCGAGCGGATGAGGCGCCAATTGGCGGTGAAGTTCACCGCCATGACTTCGTCCATCATTTGCGGCGTGGCTTGGTGCGTGGGCGTCAGCGTGCCGAGCACCCCGGCGCAGGCGGCGAGGCCATCGAGCTTGCCGAAGCGCTCATGCAGGGCGCCGCCTAGGCGATCGATGCTGTCGCCGTCGCGGAGGTCTCCGGGGACCAGCGTGATTTCGCCGCCGGCGCTGGTGATCTCGTCATCGAGCTTTTCGAGCGCTTTGACGCTGCGCCCCATAGCGACCACGCGCCAGCCTTCAGAGGCAAGCTGAACCGCGACGGCGCGGCCGATGCCGCGCGAGGCGCCGGTGACGAGGGCGATGCGTTTGGAGTCTGCCATGGCCTAAATCTTACCCATTCCCGGATTGGCCGTGAGGCTAAGTCCGGGACCCATAAACACGAACGTCAGAGCTTATACTCTGTGGCGTGGTGTCTATGGGCGCCGGACTGCTTCGCATCCGGGGATCGGTGCAGCGCTACTTGCTGCTTTCAACCAGCAGCGACAGCTGGAAATCCTTGGCGGCGCGGTCGGACGAATAGTCCAGAAGCGGCGTCGGATAGTCGCCGGTGAAGCAATGGTCGGTGAATTGCGGCTGGGCGGCGTTGCGTTCCTGGCCCATGGCCCAATAGAGGCCGTCGACTGAGAGGAAGCCAAGGCTATCGACGCCCAAATTCTTGGTCATTTCCTCGAGCGTCTGCGTCGCCGCCATCAGCTGTTCCTGGGTCGGCATGTCGATGCCGTAGAAATCCGGGAAGCGGATGGGCGGGCTGGCGCTGCGGAGGTGGACCTCCTTGGCGCCGGCGTCGCGGACAAGCTGCACGATCTTCTTCGAAGTCGTGCCGCGAACGATGGAATCGTCCACCAGGATCACGCGCTTGCCTTCGATCACGGTGCGGTTGGCGGAATGCTTCATGCGCACGCCGGTGTTGCGCGTCTCTTGCTTCGGCTGAATGAAAGTGCGGCCGACATAGTGATTGCGGATGATGCCGAGTTCGTACGGCAAGCCGCTGGCTTGCGCGAAGCCAAGCGCGGCGGGTACGCCCGAGTCCGGCACCGGCACGACGACATCGACATCCGCCGGCGCTTCCTGCGCGAGGCGCATGCCCATGCGCTTGCGCACGTCGTAGACGGAGCGTCCATCGATGACGCTGTCAGGCCGCGAGAAATACACGAACTCGAACACGCATGGCCGTGCGGCTTGGCGCGGCAGTGGGAAATGGCTTTCGAGTTTGGCTTTGCCGTTGCGCTCGCGGGTGATGACGACAACCTCGCCCGGCTCGATCGAGCGCACGAACGTCGCGCCGATAATGTCGAGCGCGCAGGTTTCCGACGCGAGGATCGGCGCGCCGGCGAGATCGCCCAGCACGAGCGGGCGGATGCCGAGCGGATCGCGCGCACCGATGAGCGTGTTGTTCGTGAGGCAGACGAGCGCGTACGCGCCCTGTATTTGCATCAAGGTTTCGGCGAGGCGGTCCACCACTTTGGCGCGGCGCGAGCGGGCGATCAGCTGCAGCACGCATTCGGTGTCGGAGGTGGATTGGAAGATCGCGCCGTCTTCGACCAATTGCTCACGCAGCGCGCGCGAATTGGTGAGATTGCCGTTGTGGGCGACGGCAAAGCCGCCCAGCGCGAGATCGGCGAACAATGGCTGCACGTTGCGCAACAGCGCGCCGCCTTGCGTGGCGTAGCGGGTGTGGCCGATGGCGGCCCAGCCGGGCAGGCGCTTCGGCAAATCGTTGCCGGAGAAGTTTTCACCAACGAGGCCGAGATGGCGTTCAGTGTGGAAGCGCTCACCGTCGAAAGTGGCGATGCCGCAGCCTTCCTGGCCGCGATGTTGGAGGCCGTGGAGGCCGAGCGCGGTAAGCACGGACGCTTCATCGCTGCCGAGCACGCCGAACACGCCGCATTCCTCGCGCGGCTTGTCGATCTCTTCACGCTCTTGATCCGGCGCCGCATCGAATTTGAGGATTTGGCGCGTCTGGATCATCTGGTCCTCAGTTGGAGGGCGCGGGTTCCGGCGCCGCGGACGGTTCCGCGGGCGGTATCGGCGCCGACTCGCCCTTCTGTCGGTCGAGAATATCACGAGCACGTTGGCCCGCGCGCGGCAGGACTGCTTCCAATCCTTTGGCGACGCCCTCGTATATAGGGTAGGTCCGCGCGTTACGAATACCGTCCTGGATAGGATCTCCAGGCGACATGCCGTCGCCCTGGGTCTGCCTCAGCAGCAGCACGAACATCGCCACCACGACGATCCCGCGCAAAACCCCAAAGGCGAGGCCGGCGGAGCGGTCGAAGCTGCCGAGTTCGGTGCTTTGGTGGGTGGTCTTGGCGACCGCCGAGGTCACCAAAGTGATGGCGATAAAGACGATCAGGAAAATCAGCAGCCCCGCCGCCAGCGTGGCGAGCGCGCTGTTGAGGCCTGAGATGTCAGCGACCGTGGGCGCGAGCGCGCTGGCGAAGAACACCGCCGCCAGCACCGCGCCGATAAACGCCACGATCGAGAAAATTTCACGGATCAGGCCTCGAAACAGGCCCATGACCCCGGAAAGGCCGAGCACGGCCAAGGCCGCGAGATCGAACCAGGTGAAATGCAGATCCATTCTGTCCGCTCCCCAGCTGCGGCCCCCGCCAAGGAGCCACGTCGCTGAACCGTCCCTGCCTGGCCGCGACGGTTCCCTGGTAGCCGGGTGGGCCAGGGATTGAAAGCCTGTCGCGCAATTGTCCGGCAGGACATCTCGCCAGAGCGACGCTTAGTCGAACGTGAACCGCGCGGCGCAGTCGCACATGGCAGCAAAGGGCGGCGAATTCTCGTTCTTGGGGCGCCGAAATGATCTTTGCTCTGATTGTGTCAGCCGCTCTGCAGGCCGCCGCCGTGGAGGCTGCGCCGCCTCCAGTTGAGGTCGCCCCGGGCGTGCACATGATTTCCGGCGGCATCCTCCCCAATCGCGGGCCGGACGGGAATACGGTGATTTTCGAGGCGCGGGATGGGCTGGTGGTCGTCGATACCGGCCGCCATGTCTGGCACAGCGATGCGATCCTGGCGTTTGCGCGCGCGCATGAGCGGCCGATCGCGGCGATCATCAACACGCACTGGCATCTCGATCATTCGAGCGGCAATCGCCGGCTGCGCGCGGTTTATCCTGATGCGCCCGTGTTCACGACCAACGCCATCGATCGCGCGCTTTCGCCTGAAGGATTCCTCACGATCAACCGCAACGAAGCGCAGCTGCGGGCGATGCTGGACGATCCGAACGTGCCGGAAATCCGCAAGGACGAAATCCGCAACGGGCTTGCGACGATGGACGCGCGCGATGCGTTGCGGCCGACCGTCTCGATGCAGCGATCCGGGCGCTACAATTTCGCGCGGCTGCGGCTCGACGTGCACATCACCGAAGGCGCGGTGACCGATGCGGATATCTGGCTTTACGACCGTCGCACGCGGGTCGCAGTGCTGGGCGATCTGGTGACGTTCCCTGGTCCGTTCTTCGAAAGCGCGTGCCCCAATCGCTGGCGTGCGGCGCTCGATGATGTGTGGGCGACGCCGTTTCGCATCGCTGTTCCGGGCCATGGCGCGCCGATGAACCGCGAACAGTTCAACGCGTATCGCGCGGCGTTTGGCGCGTTCGTGGATTGCACGCGGACCGACGCTGAACCCGCGCAATGCGGCGCGGTGTGGCGCGATGGGATCGCGCAATTCCTGGCCGACGACGCGGCGCGCGCGGAGGCTTTGGCGTACGGCGAATATTATGTCGGCTTCCTGCGTCGCAATGGGGGCAAGGGGCAGACGTGTTTGTATGATTGACTACCCATCCCGGATTCGCGTAGCGAAGTCCGGGGTCCATAACCTCAGCTGTCTTAGTTTATAGGCCCCGGACTGTCGGCTTCGCCGTCATCCGGGGATGGGTGTTTCTATTTCGGCGCGATGGCCGCGACGAGATCGGCGATGTTGGAGATCGGGCGCACTTTCACGCGGTCATGCTTCACGCCCTTCTTCGGCGGCGGCGCGAAGGCGCTGGCGAAGCCGAGTTTCGCGGCTTCCTTCAAACGCAGGTCGCTGCGGCCAGCGGGCCTGATCTCACCGGAGAGCGCGACTTCGCCGAAGGCGACGCATTCTTTCGGCAGCGGCACATCGGCGAGCGATGAGATCAGCGCGGCGGCGACCGCGAGATCGGCGGCGGGTTCGGTGATGCGGAGGCCCCCGGCGACGGAGAGATAGACGTCGCGCCCCGCGAACGAGAGCCCGCAGCGCGTCTCCAGCACGGCGAGGATCATGGCGAGGCGTGGGCTATCCCAGCCCACGACGGTGCGGCGCGGCGTACCGAGCGCGCTCGGCGCGGCGAGCGCTTGGATTTCCACCAACACCGGGCGTGAGCCCTCGACGCCCGCGAACACTGCCGCGCCGGACGCACGCTCGCCGCTGGCGCCGAGGAAAAGCGCGGACGGGTTGGGCGTTTCCACCAAACCCGCTTCCACCATTTCGAACACGCCGATTTCGTCGGTCGGGCCGAAGCGGTTTTTGACGGCGCGCAGAATGCGAAACGGCATGCCGCGCTCGCCTTCAAAGTAGATCACGGCGTCGACGAGGTGCTCCACCACGCGCGGGCCGGCGATCTGGCCGTCCTTGGTGACGTGGCCGACGAGGATCAGCACCGCGCCGCTCTTTTTGGCGAAGCGCACCAGCTCATGCGCGCAGGCGCGCACTTGCGCGACGGTGCCAGGCGCTGCTTCGACGCCATCGGCCCAAACGGTCTGGATCGAATCCATCACCACGACGTCGGGCTTCAGAGCTTTGAGGCCTTCGAGGATTTTGCGCAGATCGGTCTCCGCCGCGAGCTTCACCGGCGCGTCCGCCGCGCCAAGCCGGCGCGCGCGTTCTTGCACTTGCGCCTCCGCTTCTTCGCCGGTGACATAGGCCGTCACCGCGCCTTTGCGCGCGAGCGCGGCGGCGGCTTGCAGCAACAGCGTCGATTTGCCGACGCCCGGATCGCCGCCGATCAGGATCGCTGAGGCTGGCACCAAGCCGCCGCCACAGACGCGGTCAAACTCCGAAATGCCGGTAGCGATGCGCTGTGGCGGTTCGCTGTCGCCGGTGAGCTCAACGAAATCGACGGCGCGTGATTTCTTGCCGGTGGGCGCGGCCAGCGCGCCGGGCACCACGGGCCGTGCGGCGGCCTCTTCGACCAGCGTGTTCCACTCGCCGCAAGAATCGCACTTGCCCGCCCATTTCGGCCAGATCGCGCCGCAGGCTTGGCAGGTATAGACGTGGTCGTTCTTGGCCATCGATTCTCGATCTCCGTCGCGAGCCTAGCGGCTGGGCCCGCGAATGCTAGGATCGCCGGCGTAGATGGGAGTTGTTCATGCGCCACGCCATGTTTGCGGTTGCCTGCCTGGCAGCGGCCTGCGGACCAACCACAGCGCCGACTGAGGCACCCGAGGAAGCGCGCGCGAGCGAGGCGGCGTTTGCGCTTGAGTCCGAGGCGTTGGTTGGCGCGTGGTCATTTGATCGTACGTGTGGGCTTTATGATCTCGTGTTCGAGGCGGATGGGCGTGCGAGCTTTTTCGATTATGCGAGCGACGTGGTGGTGTCGCACGTGGGCACGTGGGCAATTGCGGACGGCAATCGCGCGGTGCTGACGACGCGGGTTCAGGGCGCCGACGGCGCGCTCGGGCCGGATGCGGAGACGTATGAGCTGAGCATCAGCGCGCCTGTGACGGACGATCTCGCTGGCGAGCTCACCGGCCCCGGCGGGACGCGCGCCTTCAACGCCAAACGCTGCGACGAGACGGAGGATCGCGAGTGACGAGCGTCTATGATTTCAGCGCCCGCGATATCGATGGGCGCGAGCGCAGCTTGAGCGAATTTCGCGGCAAGGTGCTGCTGATCATCAACACGGCGAGCCAGTGTGGGTTCACGTATCAGTACAAGGGCCTGGAGGCGTTGCATCGCCAATACGCGCCGAAAGGCGTCGAGGTGCTGGGTTTTCCGTGCAACCAGTTTAAGCACCAAGAGCCGGGTGACGCCGACGAGATCAAGAATTTCTGCTCGCTGACCTATGATGTCACGTTCCCAATGTTTGCGAAGATTGAGGTGAAGGGCGCGGGTGCGCATCCGCTCTACAAATATCTCACCAGCGAAAAGAAGAACTTCCTCGGCCGGCGCACCATCGAATGGAATTTCACCAAGTTCCTGATCGATCGCGAGGGCAATGTGCGTGGGCGGTTTTCGCCGATGGCGAAGCCGGAATCGCTGCAATCGCGGATCGAGCGGCTGATCTGATGGCGTACAAGATTCCGTCCCTGACTGCCGATTGCGTTGTGTTCGATCGCATCGGCCGCTTGCTGCTGATCCGCCGCGCCAAGGCGCCGTTCAAGGGCTCGTATGCTCTGCCCGGCGGGTTCGTCGATTATGGCGAGCCGGTTGAGAAGGCGGCGCTGCGCGAGTTGAAGGAAGAGACCGGCGTCGAAGGCAAGATCATCAAGCTCGTCGGCGTCTATTCCGATCCGAAGCGCGATCCGCGCGGGCATACGGTGAGCACCGCGTTTCTGGTGCGGCCGCGCTCGACCAAGGTGACGGGCGGTGACGATGCGTCGGAAGCGGCGTTCGTCGCCGATTGGCGCGATGTGAAGCTGGCGTTCGATCACGCCAAGATCGTCGCCGACGCGCTCAAGCTTCGCTCTTAGTCGAACGTGTCTGCTAGATCCCAATAGCCGTATTCATTTCCGGGCGTGCCGGGGAAGTACGCGGTTTTGATTTGCAGCCAGCGGCCGCGCTTGGAGATACGTCCCGGTGCGTTGCCGTCTGGTGGCGTTACGCCGTCGGACGCGTCGGGCCAGAATTCCTTTTCCTCGTAGGGCTCGTCGATCCAGGCGCGGAATTTGAGTTCGTCGCCGACGAACACTTCGATCTTCACCCAATTTGTCTCGTGGACGCTGAGCTCGACCCGGCCATCGCCTTTGTCGGAGGTGAAGAGCAGTTTCGCGTAATCGGCAAAGTCACCCTCGACATGCCAGACGCGCCCGTTGGCGGCGCCTTTGAATTCAAGCGGCTTCTTGCACCACCAATAGAGCGTTTGGATCAGCCCCTTCGCGCATTCGCGCATCGCCCAGCCATGGGCTTCGTTGTCGGTGTAGTGCGGTTCGCGGAGGGGTGGTTGGGCGCTCATCGCGTCACGCTAGCGTGACGCGGATCGCTCACACAACAGCCTGGATCGGCCCGTCCGCGCGGCCGGCGACGAATTGATCGACCATCGCGTTGCCGCTGTTATCGATGGCGCTTGCGGGGCCGCGCCAGACGATTTTGCCGGCATAGAGCATGGCGATTTCGTCGGCGATTTTGCGCGCTGACGCCATGTCGTGGGTGATCGAGACGGCGGCGCAGCCGAGGTCCTTCACTTGCTCGACGATGAGATCGTTGATGGCGTCGGCGGTAATCGGGTCGAGGCCGGTGGTGGGCTCGTCGAAGAAGATGATGTCTGGCTTGGCGATGATGGCGCGGGCGAGGCCAGCGCGCTTCTGCATGCCGCCGGAGAGCTCGACCGGGCGCACGTCGGCGAATTCCGGCGCGAGGCGCACTTTGCGCATGACGTTGAGCGCGCGGCCGCGCGCGTCCTCGCGCGAAACGCCATCGGCGTAGATCAGGCGGAAGGCGATGTTTTCCCAGACGCTGAGCGAGTCAAACAGCGCGCCGCCCTGGAACAGCATACCGAACTTGCGGTTCACCTCTTCGCGCTCGCGGCGCTTCAGTTTTGTCACGTCGACGCCGTCAACGCGAACCTCGCCGCTGTCCGGCTTCATGATGCCGAGCGAGCATTTCAGCGTGACGGATTTGCCGACACCCGAGCCGCCGATGATCACCAGCGATTTGCCCGGCGCGACGTCGAGATCGACGCCGTCCAGCACCTGGCGGCCGCGGAGCTTCTTCTTGAGATTTACGAGCTGGAGTTTGGGAGTCATGTGCACACCCATCCCCGCGGCGCCGCGCAGCGGCGAGCCCGGGGCCCATAAACGCGAGCGGGTGTAGATGAAGGGCAGTCGACACCGAACGGCGCCAACGACGATTTGGGGTTATGGGCCCCGGACTGCGCTTCGCGCATCCGGGGATGGGGGAGGGTGACCATCATTCGACGAAGAACGCTGTAATGAGATAATTGACGGCGAGGATGAGGACGATGGCGCCGACGACGGCGTTGGTGGCGGCGCGGCCGACACCGAGCGCGCCGCCCGAAGAGCGATAGCCCTGATAGGCGCCCATCGTGGCGATGATGAAGCCGAACACGGCGGCCTTGGTGAGGCCGAGCGCGACGTCTTGCGGTTCGAGGAAATCGAACGTGTTGCGCAGATAGGTCGCGCCGTTGAAATCGAGGCTGTTCACGGCGACGAGATAGCCGCCCATCACGCCGATCACGTCCGCGACAGCGACCAGGATCGGCAGCGTCAGCACGGCGGCGAGCACGCGCGGGGCGATCAGGAATTTGAACGGGTCGGTCGAAAGCGTCGACATCGCGTCGATCTGTTCGGTGACGCGCATGGTGCCGATCTCGGCGGCGATGCCGGCCGACACGCGGCCCGCGAGCATCAGGCCGGCAAGCACGGGGCCGAGTTCACGTGTGATGCCGAGCACGACGATGTTCGGCACGAATTGCTCTGCATTGAAGCGCGCGCCGCCGACATAGATGTTGAGCGCAAGCGCCGCGCCAATGAACACGGCGGTGAGGCCGATCACCGGCAGCGAGTAATAGCCGATCTGCATCGCCTGGCGCGCAAACTGGCCGGCGAAGAAGGGCGGCGTGAAGCACGCAGCCACCGCGCGGCCTGCGAAGGTCGAGAACTGGCCGATCTCGGCCAGCAGCGCCAGGAACGAGCGCCCGATAACAGCGAAGGGGTTGTTCATGCAGTCAGTCCGCGCCGGCGCACTGTGCCGGCGAGCGTGGTGAGCAATTCGTAGGTTGCGGTGCCGGCGAGGGCGGCGACCTCGTCGATCGGCGCGTTGGAGCCGAGAAACTCCACCATCGCGCCGGGCTTGGCCTCGGCGCAATCAGTGACGTCGATGATAACGAGATCCATGCTCACGCGCCCCAGGAGCGGGCGCTTGGCGCCGCCGAGCACGCCATAGCCGCGCCCACTGAGGGAACGCAAGTAACCGTCGGCGTAGCCGAGCGCCACTGTGGCGGTGCGCATGTTTTTGGGCGCCGTGAAGGTGGCGCCGTAGCCGAATGTTTCGCCTTCAGGCACGTCGCGCACTTGCAAGATCGGCGCTTCGATGGTGGCGACGGTCGCCAGCGGAATGCCGGGGCCGTCGAGGCCGGCGGAGCCGTAGAGGCCAATGCCTGGGCGGATGAGATCAAAATGATAATCGGCGCCGATCAGCGCGCCGGCGGTCGAGGCGAAACTGAGCGGCGCTTTCGGAAACAACGTGGCCGCGTCAACGAAGCGCCGGCGCTGGCGCGCGTTCATTTCGTGCTTCAAGTCCGACGCGCAGGCGAGGTGGCTCATCACCAACACCAGAGGTGCGCCTTTGAGCGCGACGGCGGCGGCGCTGAGTTCGCTCGGCGCGAGGCCGAGGCGGTTCATGCCGGTGTCGATGTGGAGCGCGGCGGGCGCGCGGCCGTTCCAGAGTTTGATCTGCGCGAGCGAGTTCAGAACCGGCGTGAGCTTGGCTTCGCCATAGCGCGCGGCGTCGGTGTCGTTCGGGCCGTTGAGCACCAGGATTTGCGGGCCGTCGCCAAGTGCGGCGCGCACCTCAAGCGCTTCTCCGAACGTCGCGGTGAAGAAGACGCGTGCGCCAGCCTGCGCGAACGTGCGTGCGGCGAACGCTGCACCCAGGCCGTAGCCATCGGCTTTGACGACGGCGGAAGTCTCCGCGCCGCGCGCCAGTTTTTGAAACGTCTTCCAATTGGACGCGAGCGCGCCTGCGTCGATGCGCAGGCGCGCGAGCCGGGCGGGCGAATTGGGACTAGAACTCTGCAAGCTAAGTGATCAGTCGCTCTGAAATGCCATGCTGCGATCGGCCAGATCGCCGAACCTCGTATAACGGCTGTCGAAGAATAGCGTCACTTTGCCAATCGGTCCGTGACGTTGCTTGCCAATGATGACCTCGGCGCGATTCCGCGCTTCATCAACTTGTCGCTGCCAAGCAAAATGCTCCTCGGTGCCCTCACGCGGTTCCAGACGCTCTAGATAGTAGCTTTCCCGGTAAACGAACATGACCACGTCGGCGTCTTGTTCGATCGAGCCGGATTCCCGGAGGTCGGACAGTTGCGGGCGCTTGTCGTCACGGTTTTCGACCTGACGGGAGAGCTGCGAGAGGGCGATGATCGGGACCTTGAGGTCCTTGGCCAAGGCCTTGAGGCCTTGCGTGATTTCCGAGACCTCCTGCACCCGGCCCTCGCTCTTGCGGGACGAGGAGGTCACCAGCTGCAGGTAATCGACGATGATGCAATCGAGGCCGACGGTGCGCTGCAGGCGGCGCGAACGGGCCTGGAGCTGGGCGATCGAGATGCCGCCGGTTTCGTCGATATGCAGCGGCAGCTGGAACAGTTCGGCGGCTTTGTCCGCGAGCGTCTCGTATTCGCGCTTCTGGATTTTGCCTTTGCGGATGCGGTCGGACTCGATGTTGGCGGCGTCGGACAGCAAGCGTGTAGCGAGCTGTTCGGCCGACATTTCGAGCGAGAAGAACGCCACCACGCCGCCCTTGTTGGGGTGGTTCTCGAAGTCGCCGGAATTCAGCGCCTCAAGCCGCGCCTTGGCGATGTTGTAGGCGATGTTGACCGCGAGCGAGGTTTTACCCATCGACGGGCGGGCCGCGAGGATTAGCAGATCTGACGGGTGCAGGCCGCCGAGCGTGCGGTCGAGATCCTGCAGACCTGTGGCCAAGCCCGAGACGTCCGACGTGCTCTCGTAGGCTGCCGCGGCGCTTTCAATCGAGTTCGTGAGCGCTTTGGAGAATGGCGAGAAGCCTGAAGACCCGGTGCCGCTTTCGGCGAGCGAGAAGAGGGAGCGTTCGGCTTCCTCGATCACGTCGCGCGCGTCGGCGCCATCCGGCGGATTTTCCGCGAGGTCGGTGATGGTCATGCCGACATGGATCAGTTCGCGCCGCAGCGAGAGATCGTAGATGAGCTCGGCATAGCTCTGCGCTTGCGTGGAGAGCGGCGCCGCGTGCTCCAACAGCTTCATCAGATAAAGCGCGCCGCCGATTTCCTTGACGCCGCCATCGCGCGCGAAGCGCTCCTTCAGCGTGACGCCGTCGGCGAGATTGCCGGCGGCGATCATTTCCGCGCAGGCGGCGAAGATGCGGCCATGCACAGGGTCGTAGAAATGCTTGTCCTGCAGTAGCGGCGTGATGCGATTATAGGTTTCGTTGTCAAACAGGATGGCGCCGAGCAGTGCTTGCTCAGCCTCGATCGAATGCGGCGCGACGCGCGGTTGCGGCGTGCTCGGTACGGGGGTGAGGCCGGGGTTCGACATGGGTGCAACATGGCGCGATTCGGGTTACCGACCGGGTCATCCTCACAGTCCCGAAACGATTATCCCGATGCGGTTTGCGCGGATCGGTGCTTGTCCGAAATGAAGAATCATTCCGTGCGGCGGAGTTCCGCCAGCGCGAAGCTGCGCCATTGGCCGTCCGGCGTTTGGATGAAATCCTCGACGCGCAAATCGCCGTCCGCCTCGATGCGATATTCGCTGCGGCCGAGCGTGGAGCCATTACCCCAATCAACGATCAGCGCGCCGTGCTCGAAGCGCGGAGAGATGGCGTAGGCGTTGCCGAAATTGTCGACCCATGAGCCACCGACGGGCGCACCATTGCGCAGCGCGTAGCCGCCGCGGCCTTGGAAGCGCATCGGCTGGGCGTTGACCGGCGTGAAGCGGACATCGATGTCGAGGCTGTAAGCGCCGCCATCGAAGATCGGCGCGAACGTGGCGCTTACCTCTGAGGGCGCGCCGCGGAACGTGCCTTGGCCGCGCCATTGGCCATCGAGGCTCGCAAACGAAAACGGCTGCGCCACAGCGGTGGCGCAGCCGATCGTGAGTAGAACTGAAACGAGAGCAGCGAGCAGACGCATGGGAGTTTCCTTCCGGTTTCCCCTATGACGCCCGCCCGCGCCTCATTTCGACAAGCTTAGCTCTTCGCCGGCGCTTCCTCGGTCGCCGGAGCGGCGGCCGGAGCCTCGCCTTTGAGGTACTGGTTCAGGAACGAGAGATAAGCTTCCGAAGCAGTGACGCGGTTTTCGCGGCGCTGGAAGCCGTGGCCCTCATCTGGGAACACAATGTACTCGACCGGCACGTTGTTCGCGCGGACGGCGGCGACGAGTTCATCGCTCTCGACCTGCAACACGCGCGGATCGTTCGCGCCCTGCACAACCAGCAACGGCTTGGTGATGTTGCTGGCGTGGAAGAGCGGCGAGATCGCGCGCAGACGTTCGCCATCGGTCGCCGGATCGCCCAGTTCGTCATAGAGCGACTGGCGTTGCGCTGCCCACCACGGCGGAACCGAGACGAGCGTACGCGGCCAATTGGTCACGCCGAAGATGTTGATGCCGACATTGAACGCGTCCGGTTGGAACGCGAGCGCCGCCGCAACCATATAGCCGCCGTAAGAGCCGCCCATGATCGCGACCTTGTCGCCATCGACCCAATCTTGCGAAGCAAGGAAGGCGCGCGAGGCGACGACGTCGCGCAGGTCCACGTCGCCATGGCGGCGGTCGTCGAGGTGGTAGAACGTCTTGCCGTAGCCAGACGAGCCGCGATTGTTGATCGCGTAAACCGCGTAGCCGTGGTTCACGAGATGCTGGATTTGGGCGCTGTAGCCGCGGCGGGATTGACCGCCGGGGCCGCCGTGCACCAGCACGATCGCCGGCACGCGGTTCTCGGCCGTCGCGGTGCGCGGACGATAGAGGATGCCCGGGATCTGCAGGCCGTCATAGCTGGCGAAACGCTCGACCGTGGCGGTGACGAGCATGTTCTCGTCGATCGCCGGGTTCAGCGCGTTCGTCAGCCGGCGGGCTTCGCCACCGGCGAGGTCAGCCACGAACACGTTCGCGGGCGAGGTGTCCGAAGCCACCAGCACCGCGATCTGGGTTTCGTCGCGGTTGAAGCGCACTTGCGTGATGTCGCCTTCCGGCAGGCCGGAAACCGCCACCGCCGCGTTCGTTTGCGTGTCGGTGATGGTGAGCTGGGTCGACGCGTCGGCGTTGACCGACGACACGCGATAGCGGCCCGAGCGCGAGAACGAGACGCCCATGACGTCCCAATCGGCGGTGATGAGAGCGGCCTTCGCGCCCGTGGACAGGTTGTAGGTCCAGGCCTGCGTGAATTCGCCGTGCTCATCGGTGCCGTACACGAGCGCCGAATTGTCCGGCGTGAACGTGTAGGTGCTGTGCTCGATATTGCCAGTGTGCTCGGAGATCAGACGCGGACGGCGCGCGGCGCCGGTCGCGTTCAGATCGACAATGTGGATGTTGTTGTTGGCGCTGTTGATGTCCTGCACCAACGACACCCAACGGCCATCGCTTGAGATGTCGTTGAGGTGGTAGCCTTCGTTGTTCTGATAGATCAGCGTGCGCGCGTACGTAGTCGCGTCATACGCATACAGATCGAACGCCTGCGGGTTACGCTCGTTCGTCGTCACGTAGAACACCGCCCCATCGGAACGCCAGCCGGCGAAGCCCGCCTTCACGCGCTCGCCCGGCGTGAGGTCACGCGTCTGGCCGTCTTCGGTGCGCAGATAGATGTGCGTCAGCTCATCGCCGCCGCCATCCGTCGAATAGAGGATGCGCCCGTCGTTCGGGAAATAGCTCACTGCGTAGGTCGCGGTGGTGGTCGAGTTGGTCAACGCGCTCGGATCGCCGCCGGCGGCGGGCAATGCGTAGGCGTTGTAGACGCCAGTGGCGTCACTCGAGATCAAGATGTTCGCGCCGTCAGACGAGAACACGTAGCCATCGCCCGACGCGAGCGAGAAGCTGGTGGTCTCGTAGAATTGTTGCGCGGTGTAAGTCTGGTGCGGGGTTTCGCGGTTGCACGCGGCGAGGCCAAAGCCCAACGCTGCGATGATCGCGCCCGCTGCAAGTGTTCGCACATGTCGCATGACGTGGCGTCCCTCCCTTCATGAGCGGGGGCACGCTAGCGGCAAAGCCCATAAATGAAAACCGCCGCTACACCCCTTTATTTTGGGGTCTAGCGGCGGTCTGACAAAATCGTCCGACGAATAGCCGGAGCAATATTTGTTATTCGGCGCGGGCCGACGGATCGTTGGCGATCGAGTTGGCCGCGATTTCCTTCGCCGCGGCTTCCGCGTCAGCGCGATCGGCTTCAAGCGCCGCCGTGATGACGTTTTCGCCCTTGGCTTGGCGCTCGGCTTCGTCGGCCGAACGCGCGACGTTGACCGTCACGTTCACCGAAACTTCCGCGTGCAGACGCACGCGCACCGGGTGGAGGCCGACGACCTTGATCGGCTTGTCGAGAACGACAGCCGAGCGATCGATCTTGGCGCCGCCTTTGACGATCTCGTCCGCCACGTCGCGCGCGGAAACCGAGCCGTAAAGTTGGCCGGCTTCGCCCGCTTGGCGAATGAGCGTGTAGGTCTGGCCATCGATGCCCTTGGACGCTTTTTCCGCGCTGGAGCGGGCTTCAGCGTTGCGGGCTTCGATTTGCGCGCGCTGGGCTTCGAACACTTTGCGATTCGAGTCCGTGGCGCGCAGCGCCTTCTTTTGCGGGAGCAGGAAGTTGCGCGCGAAACCGTCGCGCACCTTCACTTCGTCGCCGATGCCGCCGAGGCTTTCGACGCGTTCAAGCAGGATGACTTGCATGTGCGAGCTCTCCTTATTGAACGGCGAACGGAAGCAGGGCGAGTTCGCGGGCGAGTTTGATCGCGCGCGCGAGTTCGCGTTGCTTCTTGGCGGAAACGGCGGTGATGCGGGCCGGGACGATCTTGCCCTTTTCGCTGATGTAGCGCTGGAGCATCTTCACGTCCTTGTAGTCGATCTTCGGCGCGTTGGCGCCGGAGAACGGGCACACCTTGCGCCGACGACCGAACGGACGGCGGGCCGGGATGTTCGAAATGTTGAATTTCGGGGCGTTCTTGCCAGACATTGATTAATCCTCCCCGCCTTCGAAATCACCGCCATCTTCACCGTCACGGCCGCCTTCACGGCGCGCACGACGGCGCTCGTCGCGATCGCGACGGGCCAGGATCGGCGAGGGCTCTTCGTCGAGCTCTTCGACGCGGATGGTTTTGAAGCGCATGACGTCTTCGTTGATTTTCAGAAGACGCTCGAGCTCCTGCACAACCGCCGGCGCGCAATCGAGGTTCACCAGGCAATAGTGACCCTTGCGGTTCTTGCGGATGCGATAGGTGAGGTTGCGGAGGCCCCAATATTCGGTCTTGCCGACGTGGCCGCCCAAGTCCTTAGCCGTCTTGGTGATGTCTTCGATGAGAGCATCGACTTGCTGCGGCGAGATATCTGGCCGCGCAATAAGCACGTGTTCGTAATATGCCATTTTGTCCTCTTCCTCTGGACCAGCGGCGCCTCTGCCGGGGGAAGAACCGGCAAAAACGATGGACCCCAAGGCGGTATGCCGTGGGGCCGCAGGTCGCGAAGGCGCGGGGATAGGCGAAACGGCCCCTGGAAGCAAGCTCAAGCCCTGGGGAAAAGGGGCGATTTGTGCTAAGTCATCGATCCGATGACGAACCTCTACGACAAGGACGTTTACACCTGGGCGCTCCAGCAGGCGGACGCGCTCCGGCGGCGCTCGGCCAACGAGATCGACTGGGACAACGTGGCCGAGGAGATCGAGAGCGTGGGGAAGACCGAGGCCCGAGAGCTTGAGAGCCGCTACACGATCCTTCTGGCGCATCTCCTAAAATGGCGGTTTCAGGCCGACCGCAGGTCGAAATCCTGGGAGATCAGCATCAAGGTACAGCGCGTCTCCATAGCTAGGCATCTAGAGGAAAACCCCGGACTCAAACCCCGACGCGACGAGTTGTTGGGGGCCGCCTACCAGGTCGCGCGACTGCAGGCTGCCGGGGAAACCGAGTTGTCCGAGGCCATCTTCCCCGAGAGCAATCCGTTCACCTTGTCCGAAGCCATGGACCCTGAGTTTTGGCCCGACGCGCCAGCGGTCAAATAGAGATTTTGACGCCACACTTCCGGTAGCTGGTGCGGGGGTACGATATGCGGGTGTTCTTGTTGGGCTTGGTCGTGGTCTCTTTGGCGACGATCGCCGCAGCGCAAGAACCCGCCCCAATCACACGGCCCGTCTGGGAAGGCGCTGCTCCGCGTGCAGGGCTCCCGCCGCGGTTCACTTTTAAGGACTACCGCGACTTTGTCGGGGTGCGTTGCGTTGTGGCGGCGGGAGCGCTGACAAATTGCGTGGCCGATGAGGGAACGCCGGCACCGTTTGCGGAGGCCGCGATCGGCGCCGCGAGCGCCGCGCGATTGCAGGCGACTGACGTGGATGGCGCGCCGACAGATGGCCGCACCATTCACGTGCGGGTCGGCTTTCCCATTCCGATGGCGGTCGATCCGCCACCGGCGCCGCCGGCCTCAAGTTTCATTACCAACATGCGTTGGCTCGAAACGCCCAGCGCTCCGGATTTCCACCGCTACTATCCAGCCGCCGCGCTGCAGGCCGGCATGGATGCGCGCGTGGTCCTAGACTGCATCATCGGTGACAACGGCAGGCTCGCCTGCACCATCATGAGTGAGGACCCCATCGGTCACGGCTTCGACATTGCGACTTTGCAGGTCTCGCGGCTGTTTCGTGCGGCGCCAGAGAACCAAGATGGTGCGTCAACCGCCGGACGTCGTCTGCGCCTACCGATTCGCTGGGTAAGCGGCCAAAACTGAATGATTTGACGCGTCGGCGCTCGCTGTCGATAAGTCCGCCCCATGACATTAGCCTTTATTTTTCCCGGTCAGGGGAGCCAGTTGCCCGGCATGGGCAAGGGCCTTTTCGATGCCTTCGGCAGCGCGCGCGAGGTGTTCCAGGAGGTGGACGAGGCGCTGGGCGAAAGGCTCTCGCGGCTCATCTTCGAGGGGCCGGAGGATCAACTCACCCTCACCGCCAACACGCAGCCGGCCCTGATGGCGGTTTCGGTGGCGGCGATGCGGGCGTTGGAGCGTGAGTTCGGAATCGGTGTCAGCAAAGCCAAGTTCGTGGCCGGGCACTCGCTGGGCGAATATTCGGCGCTCGCCGCGGCTGGCGCGCTGTCGTTGAGCGATACGGCGCGGCTGTTGCGCGTGCGCGGCAACGCGATGCAGGCGGCTGTGCCGCCGGGCGCGGGGGCGATGGCGGCTCTGATCGGCAAGGTCGATGTCGCGACCGCTGAGGAGATCGCCAAAGAGGGCTCGGCCGCCGGCATCGTCGGCGTCGCCAATGACAACAATATCGGCAACGTCGTCATCTCCGGTGAGAAGGCCGGCGTCGATGCGGCGCTGGCGGCAGCGAAAGCCAAGGGCGTGCGCGCCATTCCGTTGGCGGTTTCAGCGCCGTTCCATTCGCCGCTAATGCAGCCGGCGGCTGATGCGATGGCTGAGGCTTTGGCGAAGATCGATATTGCGCCGCTGGCGGCGACGCTCGTGGCCAACGTCACCGCGCGTCCCGTGGGCGAACCCGCGACGATCCGCAAGCTGCTTGTGGAGCAAGTCACCGGCCGCGTGCGCTGGCGTGAGAGCATCGAGTGGATGGCCGGCGAAGGCGGCGTTGCGCGCTTCATCGAAGTTGGCGCCGGGCGACAGCTTTCCGGCATGGTGAAACGCGGCGCGCCGGAAGCCGAGGCGATGGCGCTCAACGAACCAGCCGATTTGGAAGCGTTCGCGAAGAGCGTGTGATGTTGCAGGCCGCACTCCTGCGCGGTGTGAATCTCGGCAAGCGCAAAGTGGTGATGAGCGAGTTGCGCGCCTTGATCGAGGGCGCGGGCTTTTCAGGTGTGCGCACTTTGCTGGCGAGCGGCAATGTCGTGCTCAACGCTAAGGAGAAGGGCGCAAAGCTTGAGGCCAAGCTGGAAACGCTGATCGCGGAAGCGTACGGCTTCAAGTGCGAGGTGCACGTGCGCGATCATGCCGGCTTGGAGAAGGTGATCGCAGGCAATCCGTTCGCGGCGTTCACGAAGACGCAGCCGAATTTCATGGTGGTCGTGTTCACGCGCGAGAAGCCCAGCGCGGCTCTGGTGAAATCGCTGAACGCGCAGGACGGTCCGGAAGAGATCGTCGCCGGCCCGCGCTGCCTCTACATCAAGTTCCCGATCGGCCAGGGCCAATCGAAGCTCAAATTGCCCAATACTGGCACTGCTCGGAATTGGAACACGGTGAGCAAGCTTGCGGCGATGCTGCAGGAAGAATAGAGCCGCGAAGACAAAACCGCCGTCATCCCGGCCGACCGAATGGAGAGCCGGGACCCAGATGTGAAGCGCTGCGTCGTTTGCCCCTGGGTCCCGGATCGCGCTCCGCGCGTCCGGGATGACGCAGCTTTTATTGAGGGACGCGATGTTCAGCTTGGCAGGAAAAACCGCGCTCGTGACGGGCGCTTCGGGCGGCATTGGCGGGGCGATCGCCAAGGCGCTGGCGGCGCAGGGCGCGCGCGTGGCGCTTTCGGGCACGCGCGTCGAGGCGCTGGAGAAGGTGCAGGCTGATATCGCAGATAGCGTCGTGCTGCCGTGCAATCTGTCGGACAGCGCCGCCGTCGATGCGCTGGTCGGCCAAGCCGAAGCGGCGCTCGGCAGGCTCGATATTCTCGTCGCCAACGCCGGCATCACCAAGGACGGCTTGATGCTGCGCATGAAGGACGAGGATTTTCAGAACGTCTTGAAGATCAATCTTGAAAGCTATTTCCGGCTTTCGCGCGCGGCGCTGAAAACCATGATGAAAGCGCGCTGGGGCCGCATCATCGGCATCACCTCCGTCGTCGGCGTGACCGGCAATCCGGGGCAGGCGAACTACGCGGCGTCGAAAGCCGGCATGATCGGCTTCACCAAAGCGCTGGCCGCGGAAGTCGCGAGCCGCAACGTCACCGCCAATTGCGTGGCGCCGGGCTTTATCGCCTCGCCGATGACGGACGTGCTCAACGACGCGCAGAAGAGCGCACTGATGGTCAAAATCCCCGCCGGCCGGCTCGGCGAAGGGGCTGACGTCGCGGCGGCGGTCGCCTATCTGGCCAGCGAAGAGGCCGGCTACATGACGGGCCAAACCCTGCATGTGAATGGCGGCATGGCCATGATCTGACCCTGTTTTTCTGGAGACCTGTCCCCCACTAGCGGCAGCAACGGGACAGCCCAGAAAAGCGAAAAGGGCTTGCGCCGAACCGCCCGGCTCTTAAAAGGCGGACTCTTGCTGCATCGGGGACACACCCCGGGCGGCCCATGAATTTTCTAACTGGCGAGGCGTGCATGTCGGAAGTTTTTGAGCGCGTTAAGGCGATCGTGATCAAGCATCTCGAAGCCGCGCCGGAGAAGGTGACCGAGAAGGCCAGCTTCATCGATGACCTCGGTGCGGACAGCCTCGACAACGTCGAGCTGGTCATGGCGTTCGAAGAAGAATTCGGCATCGAAATTCCGGATGACGCCGCCGAGAAGATCCAAACCGTCGGCGACGCGGTGAAGTTCATCTCCGAGAAGGCGGGCTAAGGCCCTGGGCGCGCCGATGGCTGGCGCCTCCCCGCGTCGCGTCGTCATTACCGGGATAGGTCTCGTCACGCCGCTCGCAGCGGATCGCGAGACCTCCTGGAAGCGGTTGCTCGAAGGCCGCTCCGGCGCGAACAAAATCGAACATTTCAAGGTGGACGATCTTCCCGCGAGGATCGGCTGCCTTGTGCCGCGTATCGATGGGCGTGGCGGCGGCGCGGGCGATAGCGCCGCGTTCAACGCTGACAGCGTGATGTCGGCGAAGGAACAGCGGCGCGTCGACGATTTCATCCTCTACGGCATCGCTGCTGCTCAAGAAGCGGTGGCGGATTCTGGTTGGGTCGCCGAGAGCGACGACGACAAGAACCGCACCGGCGTTCTGATCGGCTCCGGCATCGGCGGCTTGAACTCGATCGCCGACACCGCGCTGCAATTGGAGCGGGACGGGCCGCGCAAGATCAGCCCGTTCTTCATTCCGGGCTCCCTGATCAATCTGGTCTCGGGCCACGTCTCCATTCGCTACGGCTTCAAAGGTCCGAACCATTCGGTCGTCACCGCTTGCGCCACTGGCGCGCATGCGATCGGCGATGCGGCGCGGCTCATCAAGTACGGCGACGCCGACGTGATGGTGGCCGGCGGCGCCGAAGCCGCGATCTGCCGCATCGGCATGGCGGGTTTCTGCGCTTTGCGGGCGCTTTCCACCGGTTTCAACGAGACGCCGGAAAAGGCCTCTCGCCCGTATGACAGCGGCCGTGACGGCTTCGTCATGGGCGAAGGCGCGGGCTGCTTGGTGCTTGAGGAATACGAGCACGCGAAGGCGCGTGGCGCGAAGATTTACGCCGAAGTCAAAGGCTACGGCCTCTCCGGCGACGCCCACCACATCACCGCGCCCGCGGATGATGGCGATGGCGGCTTCCGTGCGATGAGCGCGGCGCTGCGCGATGCCGGCATGACGCCCGCTGACATCGATTATGTGAATACGCACGGCACCTCGACGCCTTTGGGCGATGAGATCGAGTTGCGCGCGGTTGAGCGCCTGTTCGGCGGCGCCGCTGATGGCGTGTCGCTTTCGTCAACGAAATCAGCGATCGGGCATTTGCTCGGCGCTGCTGGCGCGGTCGAGGGCATTTTCTGCGCGCTGGCGATCCGCGACGGCATGGTTCCGCCGACGCTGAACCTGGACAATCCGTCGATGCAAAGCGCCATCGATTTGACACCGCACAAATCCAAGAAGCGCGTCGTGAAAACGGCGATGTCGAACTCCTTCGGTTTTGGCGGCACGAACGCTGCTCTCATCCTCACAGCGGTTAGCTAAATGGCGCGGTTTCGGCCGGTAGACGATCGGCGGCGTCGCGGCGGCGGCTGGGGATTTTTCTCCACGCTGATCGGCCTTGCCGTGATTGCGGCGGCAGGTCTGTTCGTCGCGGTGTTTGCGTTCAACGCCGAAGCGACGCGCGCGGGGCCCGCGCCTGCCGACACAACGTTTATCGTCGAGCGCGGCACGAGTGCTGCGGCGATCGGTTCGGCGCTAGAAGAACAAGGCCTGATCCGCAACGCGATGCTGTTCCGCGTCGCCACGCGCGCTTTCGCGCAAGGCCAGAGCTTGCAGGCCGGCGAGTACGAGATCGAAGCCGGCCAATCGCTGCGTGATATCGTGCGCAAAATGGCTGAAGGCGATGTGCTCGATTATTCGATCACGTTCGCGGAAGGCATCACCATCGCCGCTGTGATGCGCATCATCGGCGAAAGCGAATATCTCACCGGCGACATGCCCGAGACGCCGCCTGAAGGTTCCATCCTGCCGGAGACGTATCACGTCACGCGCGGCATGACGCGCGCGGCGCTGCTGCAGCAAATGCGCGATGCGCACGACGCTGTTGTCGCGGAAGTGTGGGAAGGCCGGCGGCCAAACTTGCCGATCAACTCACCGGACGAGCTTGTGACGCTCGCATCCATCGTTGAACGGGAAGCCGGCGGCGCGGACGAACTGCCGTTGGTGGCGTCAGCGTTCGTCAATCGCTTGCGCCGGCCGATGCGGCTCGAAAGCGATCCGACCATCATCTACGGCGTGTGCAAGCAATTCCCGACGCGCTGTCGCGACGGCCGTTTGATCGACGCACAGGGCAATCCACGCGTGATCCGCGCGAGCGAGATCGCGCTGCGCAACCCGTACAACACCTATCAGATCGACCGCCTGCCGCCGACGCCGATCGCCAATCCTGGCCGCGCCGCGCTCGAAGCGACAGCGCGCCCGGCGGATTCCGACGCGATCTTCTTCGTCGCCGACGGCACCGGCGGCCATGCCTTCGCCGCCACGCTCGCCGAGCACAACGCCAACGTCGCCCGCTGGCGCGAGATCGAAGCGCAACGTTTGGCCGAAGAGCGCGCGAACCGCTAGAGCGATGGATCGCGCGAGCCTCCAGGCGCGGATCATCGAACTTGCACAAGCTGCGTACGAAACGAGTGAGCCGATCGATGTGGACACCGATCTCGTAGCGCTCGCCCAACGCGTCGATCCTGAGGTGCTTGAGCATCTGCTCGACGCGCTGCAGCGGGAATTTCGACTAGCTTGGCCTGAGATTGCTGACGCGGCTGGCAAGCCTCGAACAGCACAATTGTTTGTCGAGGCGCCACTCACGGTCACTCAACTGGCCGACATCATTGAATTCGGCGCGTGGCCCCAAAGCTGGGTTCGTGAAGGCAAGTTTTTGCGCCGCTTGTTCGAGCCGCGGGCCTAGAACTGCGACGAATGGCGGGTGCGATGGGTTGATCGCACAAACGGGGCTCCTCCATATTCAGAATCTGAATTGTGAGGGGTTTCAGATGCTTCGTTCCAAGCTGTTCGCGGCGGTTGCGCCGGCTATTCTTGCTGCGGCCATGGCCGCGCCGTCGATCGCGGAGGCGCAACCCGCCCGCGAAACGCCCGGCACCAATCGCGGTGAAAGCGCAGCGCCGGCGGTGCGGCGCGCGATCTCGTTCGCGGCGCAGCCGGGCGCGGCGTCCGGCACGCTCGTGTTGCCGCTGGCGGCGGAAGGCGATCTCGCCACGCGCGGCGCGTTTTTGAGCGAAGCCGAACGCGCGGCCATCAGCGAGGCGATCGCGTCGGCGCGGTTTGAGTACAAGGCGCGCGAGAGCTTGGCGTTGCGGGGCATCGGCGGTTGGGGCCGCATCCAGCTTGTCGGCATCGGCGCCGACGCGGACGCCGAGCGCTATCAGCGCTTGGGCGCAACGACGGGCCGTACTTTGATCAACGAACGCGGCACGCTCACCGTCGCGGCTGGCGGCTTGAGCGCGGAGGCGGTGTCGGAAATCGCCATCGGTCTCGGCATCGGCGAATATCGCTCCGATCTCTACAACACCGGCGAGCGCCATCCCGAGCACATGGGCGCGACGACGATCGTCTCCGACCACACGGCGGAAGTGCAATCGCTCTATAACCGCCGCGGCCGCCACATCGTCGATGCGATGATCTGGGTGCGCGACATTTCCAACGAACCGGCGAACGTCATCTATCCTGCAAGCTTCGTCGCGCGTGCGCGCGCGGCGTTCCAAGGCGTGCCGGGCGTTCAGATTCAGGTGCTCGATGTGCCGGCGATGGAGCGGCTCGGCATGGGCGCGATCCTCGGCGTTGGCCGTGGCTCAGAGCGCCCGCCGCGCATGATGATCGTGCGGTATCGCGGCCAAGGCGCGCCGGAAGGCGGGCCGATCGTGATGGCCGGCAAAGGCATCACCTTCGACTCTGGCGGCATCTCCATCAAAGGCAATGAAGGCATGGCCAACATGAAGATGGACATGTCGGGCGCGGCGAGCGTGACGGGCGCGGTGCTGGCGCTTGCGCGCTCTGGCGCGCCGGTGAACGTGGTTGCGATCGCGGCTTTGGCGGAGAACATGCCGGACGGCGCGGCGATCCGTCCGGGCGATGTGTTGACGGCGATGAACGGCAAGACGATCGAAATTCTCTCGACCGACGCCGAAGGCCGCCTGGTGTTGGCGGACGCGCTTTCATACGCGGACGCGCAGCTCAATCCGTCCGCCGTGATCGACGTCGCGACGTTGACAGGCTCGATGACGCAAGCAGTCGGTGATGATTACGCCGGCCTCTTCAGCCGTCACGACGCGCTGGCCGATCAGCTCGAAGCAGCTGGCCGCACAACCGGTGAGCGCGTGTGGCGCCTGCCGCTGCACTCGAGCTACGCCGAAGCCACGCGCTCGACGATCGCCGACATCAAGAATTCCGGCGCCGAAGGCGGCGCGGGCGGCGGGACGGGCGCGTTCTTCATCGGCGAGTTCGTGAGCCGCGAAATTCCGTGGGCGCACCTCGACATTGCAAGCGTGGCCTTCGGCGGCGCCAACGATTGGAAGCCGGCGGGTTCCGCGGGCTTCAGCGTTCGGCTGCTGGAACGTTTCGTGCGCGATTATCAGCCGGTGCCGCGCGGCGCAGGCGAAGGCGGCGGCTGAGGCTCGCCCTCGCGCGCCAAACCCGTTACAGCGGGCGCATGAGCATTTCTGGCATGACCGGGTTCGCCCGTGCCGAAGGCGCCCATGGCGGCGTGCGTTGGGTTTGGGAAACGAAGAGCGTCAACGGGCGCGCGCTTGATCTGAAGCTGCGCCTGCCGCCGGGCTTCGACGCACTGGAGCCGGCGGCGCGCGCGGCCGCGAGTGCGCGCTTCAAGCGCGGCTCGCTGCAAGCGTCGCTGAACATCGCGCGCGATAGCACGGAGGCTTCACCGGCGAAGATCGATTTCGCTTTGGTGGAGCGTCTGCTCCAAGCGGGTGAGACGTTCGGTGATCGCGTCGTGAAGCCGCGCTGGGATGGCTTGCTGCTGATCAAGGGCGTGCTGACGTCGGACGACGAATCCGAGACGGACGCCGATCGCGCCGCGCTTGAGGCGGCGCTGCTGGCGAGTTTCAATGTCGCGCTCGATGGCTTGCACGAGGCACGGCGCGCTGAGGGGCGCGTGCTGGCGTCGGCGCTGGGTGATCTCGCTGATCGGCTGACGCGCGACATCGCCTCGGCGCGCGCGCAGGCGGCGTTGGCGCCAGGTGCGATCGCTGAACGCATCCGCACGCGGCTGGCGGCGCTGGCGCCGGAGGTGCAGCTGGATCCGCAGCGCGTGGCGCAAGAAGCGGCGGTGGTCGCGTCAAAAGCGGATGTGCAGGAGGAGGTGGATCGCCTCGCCGCGCATGCTGCTGAGCTGCGGACTTTGCTGAAGAGCGCGGAGCCAGTTGGTCGCAAACTCGATTTTCTCGGCCAAGAGCTGACGCGTGAAGCGAACACGTTGTGTTCCAAGTCGGGCGATTTGGAGCTGACCCGCATCGGGCTCGATCTCAAGGCGGTTGTGGATCAGATCAAGGAGCAGGCCGCGAATGCCGAATAGCGCCAAGCCGCACCGCGGACTGATGTTCGTGCTCTCAAGCCCGTCGGGCGCGGGCAAATCCACGCTCGCCAAGCGCCTGTTGCAGGACGAGCCGACCATGTCGCTCTCAATCTCCGCCACCACGCGCGCGCCGCGTGCGAGCGAACAGGAGGGGCGCGAATATTATTTCGTCGATCGGCCAAAGTTCGAGGCAATGGCGGCCGCTGGCGAATTGCTTGAATGGGCCGTGGTGTTCGACAATTTCTACGGCACGCCGCGCGCGAAGGTCGAAGAGAAGCTCGCCGCTGGTCACGACGTTTTGTTCGATGTCGATTGGCAGGGCGCACGCGCGTTGCGCGCGGCGATGCCGGAAGATGTCGTTGGCGTGTTCATCTTGCCGCCGTCGATGGCGGAGTTGGAACGGCGCCTCAGAGCGCGCGCCGAGGACGCGCCGGACGTGATCGCACGCCGTATGGCGCGCTCAGCCGGCGAAATCGAGCACTGGAAGGAATACGATTACGTGCTCGTGAACTACGACGTGGAGGACTCGTTTGCGCGTATTCGCACGATCCTCGGCGCCGAGCGGCTGAAGCGTCAGCGCGAAAGCTGGCTCGGGCCGCATGTGGATGGGCTGCTGGCGGGGAAGTGACAAATCCGGCTTTTGGTGCTACTCAGTAGCACCATGACGGTCAAAACCTCTATTTCGTTGACGGATGCCCAGGAAGCCTTCGCCCGAGAAATGGTGGCGCGTGGCTCCTATTCCAGTTTGAGCGCTGTCCTGCAGCAGGGCCTCGAAATGCTGCGGGCGCAGACCGAAGCGCACGACGCCGAGGTGGCGGCGTTGCGCGCGCTGCTGACGGAGCGCGCGAAAGGGCCGTTCGTCTCGATGGAAGAGAGCGACGCTAAGATCGACGCGCTGATTGAACGCAAGCGCGCGCAATATCTCGGGACGCCGAAATGACGTTTCGCGTCGAGCGGTCCGCGGAGGCCGATGACGATCTCGACGCGATTTTTGATTTCCTCATGCAAGCGCACCTCGGCTTCGGCGAAGACGTGGAGAGCGCCTTTGCGCGGGCAGAGGCGCGCCTAAACCAAATCAAGCTCGATCTGCGCTCGCTCGGGCGTGCGCCGCATCAGGGCAGTCTGCGACCGCAATTGGCTGAGGGGCTGCGCAGCGTCACCAAGGACCGCGCGGTGTTTTATTTCGTGACGGACGACGAGGCGCGCGTCGTACGCGTGCTCGCAATTTTCTTCGGCGGCCAAGACCATCAGCGAGCCATGCTAAAGCGATTGCGCGGCGCTTAGCGCGCTGTGTGCGTGCGCCACGCCTCGGCCAAGCGACGGAAGCCGACTTGATCGATTTCCTCCGCGCGCGCGGTCGGTGCGATTTGCGCCGCGTTCAACAAGTCCTCCGCCTCAGGCGTCAGCGAGCGCAAAGCCGCGCGCAGCATTTTGCGGCGCTGGCCGAAGGCGGCGGCGGTGACGCGTTCGAGAGCGTCGAGATGCAAGTAGGGATCGGCGCGATCCGTCAGCGTGACGATGGCGGAGGCGATTTTGGGCGGCGGCGTGAAGGCGCGCGCGGGCACCGTGAAGGCGAGGCGCGTTTCGCAGCGTGCTTGCGCGAGGACGGCGAGGCGGCCGTAAGCGTCGCTGCCGGGCTTTGCGACGATGCGCTCGGCGACTTCCTTCTGGAACATCAGCGTCATCGGTCCGCGCCAAGCTCCGGCTTTGAGCCATTTCACGAGCAGCGGCGTGCCGACGTTGTAGGGCAGGTTCGAGATGATATGGACCGCCGGCGCCTCGCCGGCATGCGCGGTGCGGGCCGGCGAGGGCGCCGGCGGTCCATAAAGCAACTCAGCCTCATCAACGTCCAATGCGTCGCCTTGAACGATGCGTAGCCTTCCCTGGCTCCATTCGATCAGCGGCTCAAGCAGCGGCAGAAAGCGCGCATCCTTCTCGACCGCGATGACATTCGCGCCGGCTTCGAGCAAAGCGCGCGTCAGGCCGCCGGGGCCGGGGCCCACCTCGATCACAGTGCGGCCATCGAGTTCGCCCGCTGTTTTGGCGATGCGGCGGGTGATGTTGAGGTCGAGCAGGAAATGCTGGCCAAGGCCCTTATTGGCCCAGAGGCCGTGCGCTTCGAGTCCTTCGCGCAGTGTCGGCAGATCGTCGGCGTTCATGACGCGCGCCGTTCGGCCATCTCCGAGGCCATGCGTATCGCCGCGAAGAAGCTGTCCGGCCGCGCTACGCCTTTTCCGGCGATGTCGAAGCCGGTGCCGTGATCGGGCGAGGTGCGGATGATCGGCAGTCCGAGCGTGATGTTGGCCGCGTCCCAGAAATGCAGCGTTTTGATCGGGATGAGGCCCTGGTCGTGGTAGAGCGCGATCGCCGCGTCGTAGCGCTGGCGCGCTTCGCTATTGAATAATGCATCGGCGCTGGTTGCGTCTGAGACGTTCCAGCCTTCGGCGCGAAGAGCCGCCGCGGCGGGGTTGATGATCTCGATCTCTTCCCGGCCGATCGTGCCGTCTTCGCCGGCGTGCGGGTTCAGGCCGCAGAGGGCGATGCGTGGGGCGGCGATGCCGAAATCGCGCTGCAGCGCCTCGCCGAGAACGCGCGCGGTGTTGGCGATCAGGTCGCGCGTGAGCTTGCCGGGCACATCCGCGAGCGGCGTATGGATGGTGACGAGCGCGACTTTCAGTGTCGGCCCTGCGAGCAGCATCACTGGGCCGCGCGCGTGTGGCCACGGATCGCTTGCGGTGAGGTGCGCGACGAACTCGGTGTGTCCGGGAAAGCCGAAGCCAGCGCTCTTCAGCACGTGCTTCGCGATCGGCAGCGTGACGAGCGCGGACGCCTCGCCGCGCTTCACCGTGCTCACGCCGTGTTCGATCGCGGCGATTGTGGCTGGCGCGTTGGCGTTGTTCGGCGCGCCTGGCGCCTCCTCGATCGCGAGCGGTGTTTCGCGCACCGGGCAGTCGGAAACATCAACGCCAATGCGCGCCGCCGCGCGGGCGAGCGCGGCTTTGTCTCCGACGACGAAGAACGCCGGCAAGTTCGCACGAGCCTCCCAGGCGCGCGCGGCGAGTTCGAGGCCGATCCCCGCTGGATCGCCCATCGAAACCGCGAGCGGCTTCATGTCGGTTAGCGCGTGATGATCGTCGCTTCGCTGCGCAGATTGCGCAGGTAGCGTTCGGCGAGCATGTCGAGCTCTTGGCCACGCAGGCGCTGCTCGACCGTCCGGCGATCCGGCACGTCAGCGCCGCCGGTTTCGCGCGAGCAGACGACCAGGAACGACGCCTGTTCGCCATCGAGCACAACCGGCGTGGCTTGGCCGCTATTGACGCCTTCGATGCGGCTTTGGATCGAGCCTGAGAGGTCGGACGCTTGCGTCTGTCCGAGATCAACCAGCTCCGCGCCTTCGGTCGCGGCGACATCGCGTTCGAGGTTGGCGCAGCCATTGGTGCGGCGCTGCAGGCGTTCCAGCGCGCTGCGGCGCGCGGCTGGCGCGGAGATCTGGCGCAGATTGACGATCGAGGTTGCGCCCGCGGGGGCGCCGGCGCGGCGTTCGCGCATGGCGATGATGTAAATGCCGGTGGCGGTGCGGATCGGCAGCGAGACTTGGCCGGCCTGCAGACGTTCTGCCACCGGCTGAATTTCCGGCGCGAGTTCGGGCGCGGCGATCCAACCGATGTCGCCGCCTTGCGAGGCCGACGGCGAAGCAGAGAACTGACGCGCGACAGCCGGGAACGGCGCGCCGCGCTGCATCTCTTGCAGCAGCTGCATCGCGCCATTGTTCATGTTGGTGAACTCTTGCTCGGATTCCGCCGGCAGGAAGATTTCCGAGATGAGATATTGCGGACGCGTCGCGTTGATGGCGATGCGCGCTTGCGTCTCGCGGATTTCTTGCTCGGACACGCGGATGCGCGAGCCGTAGAGGCCGTTGACGAGACGGTTCCAGGCGATGTCAGCTTGAATTTGCGAACGCAGCGAGGTGATTGACACGCCTTGGCGCGCGAGCTGATCAGCAAGCTGGTCCGCGGTCATTTCGTTGCCGCGGGCGATGTCGCCCAGTTGGCGATCGATTTCGGCGTCAGTGATGGCGATGTCGAACGTCGAGGTTTCTTGGATCTTGATGCGCTCGTCGATCAGGTCGCGCAGCGCTTGGGCGCGGGCGCGCTGCTGCATGTCCTCGTTCGGCTGCACGCCGGCAGTGACGAGCAACAGGTTCGCGCGCTGACGGACGTCGAAGGTGGAGATCACCGCGTCGTTGACGATCGCGGCGACGCCTTCGGCGAATTGCGCATTCGCGGCCGGCGCGTAGGCGCTCGACACGGCCAGAAGCGACACCGCCGCGGCTGAAAGAGACTTCCAGTTCATTCTTTGCTCCGCCTCAGCTCCCGCCGAATACGCCGAGGGAGCGCAACCCGATCCGAATCTGGAGGCCTTCGTCGGGACCAAGGCTCCGGTCCAGGGTTTCTGACCGGGTGTATGAGATTTCGAGGAAGGTACAATCGTCCTCGTAAATCGCGCGCAGTTCCTGGCGCAGATTTATGTCTGAATCTAGGTCGCGGGTCAGTCCCGCCTGCAGCCGCCAGCCGCGGGCGAGGTCGACGCCGATGGTGCCGTTGAGTTCTTCGTTCGGGGCCCCGGGGGCCAGGGTCTGGTCGATCGAGAAATAGCGGGCGGCGGCGCTGAAGCGGCCGATGGCGCCGCGGACGCCGAGGTCCAGGCGCTGCAATTCGAGCGATTCATCCTCGAGCCGGAATTTGGCTTCCGTCGCGAAATTGCGGCCCAGATCGGCCTGCACCGCGCCGACCCAATCCGAGGCGCGGCCTTCGAGGTTGTTCAGCACTGTGAAGCCAGGGGCGACCTCGTCCCGCCAGCGGCGCCCGAACAGCACCGAGGCGCTTTGGCCGGTGCGGGCGCGGGCGGTGGCGCGGACGCCGAGGCTGACGCGGGAGCCGGGCTCCCAGAGATCGTAATTGGGCGCAGCGTTGCCGCGGAAGAGGCTGGTGTCGTCCAGCTCCCAGGCGAGGCTGTCCTCGTTGATGATGCGCGCGTCCGGCGTTTCGTCGGTGGCGATCGCGGCCATGGCGACCGGTTCGACGATGAGGTCGAACGTTTCGCCCGGACGCATGAACGGCCAGCTGACTTCCGCGCCAGCGAGGCCAAGGCCGCGGCCGAAGGTTTCAAACTCATCAGGGGAGGTTTCGACGTGGAAGACGTCGCCGCGAATTTGCGCGAACGGGCTGAAGACGATGCCCGGGCCGAACAACGCATCGCGCCGCCATGTCACGCCAGCCGAGAGCCTGGACGTGTCGGCGCCGATCGAACGCTGCAGCGTCGCGGTGTTGACGCTGAAGCGAACCTGGCCGTCGAACACGGGGTCGGTGAGTACGCGCTCGTACTCGGCGAGCGGCAGGATCACCGGCAGCAGGTCTTGCGAGTCGTCCTCGCGCAGACCTTGGAACGAGACTGTCGAGATCGACGCGTAGGAGTTCGAATTCTGGCCGATAGCGTAGAGCTGCGAGATCAGGCGCAGATCTTGGCCGATGAACGGGCCGCGCCGTTCGCCGGGGCCGCGCAGATCGTAACGGCGGAGGTAAAGGTCGTCCGAGATACGCTCGGCGCCGAAGCCCCATTGCCAATAATTGTTGATGTCGAAGCGGCCACTCGCAAACAGGCTGGAGCGAACGGTTTCATCACCAAAAAGTTCGCCGTCGCTGTCGAACTCTTGCTCGTTGGTGAACGTCGTATCGACGTACAATTCACCGGAGAAGAAGCGCTTGCGATATTCAACGCCGAACAGCGGCGAGACTTGCGAATGCGCGCGCAGCGAGACCGTCGCGTCTTGCGACGGCGAGATCGCCCAATAATAGGGCTGATCGTAATAGGTGCCGAGGCGGCGGTTGCGGCCGATGTCTGGCGGCAGGAAACCAGAGGCGCGGCCGACCGACGGATCGGGGTGCGCGAAATACGGCAGATAAAGCAGCGGCACGCCGACGACTTCGAGCGTCGCGCCTTGGTATGAGATCGTACGGCTCTCTTGATCCTGCACTGCGCGGCGCGCGCGCAGGCTCCATGTCGGCGGACGGTCGCCGTTCTCGCAGATCGGGCAGCTTGTGTAGATGACGCGGCGCAATTCGCTTTCGCCGGGGCCGTGACGCAAAGCGGCGCGCGCGGCGAGCGTGCCGGCTGCGCCCAAGCGTGCGCGCAATTCGCTGGCGACGGCGACGTTCATCGCTTCGTCGGCTTCCACCGCTTCAGCAAACGTGGCTGAGCCATCGGCGGCGACGATCTCGACATTGCCTTCGGCGCGGATGAGGCCGCTTTCGAGATTGTAGATCAGGCGATTGGCCCGCATCGTGCGGCCCTGATAGCGGACCTGCACATCGCCAATCGCGGTGATGGTGCCCGCGGTCTGATCGTCGATCAGTTCATCCGCTTCGAGCTGCACCATTTCCTGCTGATCGGCGGGAATGGTGTTCGGTTCGGGCGTGGGCGAGGTCTGGGCGCGGGCGATGGACGGCGTGACGGTGACAGCCAATGCCGCCGCGAGGGCCGCCCATTTGGCGGACGCCCTCTCGGCCAGCCGGCCGGCCGTTTCCCCCGAACGGACCATTCGCATCCCTCTGGCGACTCCCCGGCTCCCCCGAGCCCGTACCTAACCGTGCGGGTGGGAACGCGTCCAGCGCCCGCCACTGCTGTAACGCGTCCCTTATCGTGGATTCGCGCCTGAATGTGGCGCCGCTACCCGTCTTCCAAAAAAGCCACCATCGCCAAAGCGATGAACATTCCGGCCGCGGGTGCGCTCCAGGCGGCCACGGCGGCCGGGACGGTCTGAGTGATGGCGAAGGCGCCGGCGAGCTGGCTGTAGAAGAAAAGGAATAACCCGATACCCACGCCGGTCGCGCCCCAGCGGGCCAGATTGCCGAGCCGCTGCAGCTGCAGCGAGAACGCCGCGCCGAGGCCGGCCATCGTCGCCAACATCAACGGGTACGCGAGCAGGCTCTGCCATTTGAGTTCGTAACGCGTCGGCGCGAAGCCGGCCTCGCGGGCTTCGCGGATGAAGCCGGGCAGGTCCCAGAACGAAAGCGTGGCCGGCGCGACGAAGCGGTCCAGCAATTCGGTGGGATCGAGATTGGTCGGGATCGCGAGGTGAGCGTGGCGCTGTGGGCGCCCGCCCGGCGTTGCTTCGACGAGATCGGTGAGTTGCCAAAAGCCGGGCTTCAGTTCGGCGGTGGAGGCCTGAATGCGGCGTGTGAAGCGCAGAGCGGTTTCGCGCACCTCGAAGAACATGAAGGTCGCGCCGCGCAGCCGCGCGCCGGACTGATCGACGCCCTCAGCATGGATCACGACTTGGCCATCGCCGTCGCCTTGGCGAATCCAGACGCCGGTTTGATCGGCGGTCTGTGCGTAGTCCGAGAGCGCCTCGGCCTTCTCCGCTTCGAACAATTGATAGAAGCGCGAGCCGATCGGGTTGATCAAAGTGATCACCAGAACGCCAAGCGCGATGCCGACGGCGACAGCCGGCGTCAGGAAACGCCACGCCGACACGCCGGAGGCGCGCATGGCGACAAGCTCGCTGGTGCGGTTGAGACCGATGACGGACATCATCGTGCCGGCGAGCACCACGAATGGCAGCGTCTGCTCGATCAGCATCGGCGTCTTCAGCAGCGTCAGCCGCAGCGCGTCGAGGACCGAGAGCTCGACGCGCGAACCGACCGATCGCATCTGCTCGACCAAGTCGATCAACAGGATCGAGAGCAGCACGATCAGCAGCGCGATGGTGACGCCGGTGAGCGCACGCATCGTCAGGTATCGGCCCATGCGGGAAAACAGGAAGCCCATCAGGTGCGCGCCTCAACCATGGGGCCAAGCTCGGTTCGTTTCTTCCGCGCGGCCTTGCCGCCGAGCAGAATGCCCGCGATCAGCATGGCGACGAGCGGAAGCGCGTATTGCAGCACGTTGAGCCGCGGATCGTCGGTGGCGGCGGCCTGGAACGCCAGCGCGAGTAGCCGCACCAGCAACGCGCACGCCGAGGCGATGATCATGCGCCGCGCATAGCCGCGCCGGCTGAACTCGCCCACCAGCACACCCGCCAACGCGATCAGCGCCATGGCGAGATTGAGCAGCGGCGCAGAAAGGCGCGAATGCGCTTCGGAGAGGAAGCGGTCGACGTTGCGTTGGTCGTAATAGGACGTGAGGTCCGGGAAAAAGAGATCGTAGAGGTAGCGGTCCGATGCTTTGAGGAAGAAATAATCCTCCTCCTCTTCCACGAGCCGATCGAGCTGCAGCACGTAGCGGTCGAAATCGAGCACGTCGACGGAGCCATCTTCCGTCATCCGTTGCACCTGGCCGTCGCGCATAACGATCGCCGGCGCGCCTTCGATGGTGACGATGGCGCCGGCGCGGGCGGTGTAGGTGATCGGGTATTGCGGGCGGGCGTCGTTGATCAGCAGATCGCGCATCTCGCCGGCGCCGCCGCGTTCGCGCGCGTAGAGCGTAAGGTCGGGGCTCGGGAACGTGAAAGCGCCTTCGCGCACCAGGCTCGAGGCGATGTCGGTGCGCAACGCGTAGAAAATCTCGCGCCGTTCTTCCAACGCCGCCGGCTGGATCAAAGTGTTGACCGTGAGGTGCACCAGCGCCGCCAGCACCGCGAGTTGCATAATCGGCCGGGCGATGCGTTGGCGCGAGACGCCGGCGGAGTACGCCACCGCGATCTCGCTTTCACTCTGCATCCGGTTGAGCGCGTAGAGCACGGCGAAGAACACCGCGAGCGGCAGGATCAGCGAGATCAATTGCGGTATGGCGAGGATCGTCACCCAGGCGAAGGCAAGGCCCGCGCGCCGGTTGGTGATGATCAGGTCGAGCTGGTTCAGACCCTGCGTCAGAATCGCGATCGCCGCGAGCGCGCCCAGGATGGCCAAGAGCGGGCCCATCGCCTGGCGAAACACGTAGGCGGCGAAGGTGTTCATCCTGGTCCTTTGGCAGGCGGAATGCGGTGAAGGCGTTCCTGGCGGCGATAGGTCAGCTTTTCAAGCGCGCTTGCCATGGCTACCACTGGCCGAGCCGCGGTTGAAGCGGGCCAGATCGGCCCTCTCCCGTGATCAGGTTTCCAACTAGAGGACTTTATGGACATCCAATTCGTGACCGAGGGCTCTGGCGACGTCGTGGCCGTGATGGCTGGCGAGGGCGGCGAATTCTTGGCCGCCGCCAAGGCGCTCGACACGTCCGCCGGCGGACGGCTGACGAAAGCCGCTAAGGCGGCTCGGTTTACGGGCGGCGCCGGGCAGGTGGTCGATGTGCTGGCGCCCGATGGCGTGGATTTCGCCCGCGTTTTGATCATCGGCCTCGGCAAGCTGGATAAAGCCGACGGCCTCGCGGTGGAACGCTGGGCCGGCAATGCGGTGAAGCGGGTGCTCACATCGGGTGCGGAACGTCTCGTTCTGCAGCCGGATCAATTGCCGGGCTTGGCGCGGGCCGACGCCGCCGCGCACGCCGCACTCGGCGCGCGGCTCTCGGCGTATCGCTATGACAATTTCCGCACCAAGCTGAAGCCGGAGCAGAAGCCGACCCTGAAGCACGTCGCCATCGCGCTGGAGCACACGGCGGCGGCGCGGGCGCGGGCGGAGATCGACGCGGCGGTCGCGGAAGGCGTGTTCTTTGCGCGCGATCTCGTCAGCGAGCCGCCGAACTTGCTCTATCCGGAAAGCTACGCGGCGCGTTTGAAGGAGCTTGAGAGCCTCGGGATTGAGGTTGAGATCCTCGACGTGCCGGCGATGGAAAAGCTCGGCATGGGTTCGCTTCTTTGCGTAGGCCAAGGCAGCCATCGCCCGTCGCGTCTTGTGACCATGTTCTGGAAAGGCGCGGCGTCGAAGAAGGCCAAGCCCATCGCGCTGGTCGGCAAGGGCGTCACGTTCGACACCGGCGGCATTTCGCTGAAGCCGGGCGCCGGCATGGACGAAATGAAGGGCGACATGGGCGGCTCCGCTGCCGTCGCCGGCGCGATGAAAGCTCTGGCGCTACGCAAGGCGAAGGCCAACGTCGTCGGCGTTGTGGCGCTGGTTGAAAACATGCCGGGCCCGAACGCGACGCGGCCGGGCGATATCGTGACGTCGATGTCTGGCCAGACGATCGAGGTGCTCAACACCGACGCTGAAGGCCGCCTCATCTTGGCGGACGCGGTCTGGTACGCGCAGGAGCAATTCCAGCCGACGGCGGTGGTTGATCTCGCCACGCTGACGGGCGCGGTGATCGTCGCGCTCGGCCACGAATATGCAGGCTTCTACGCCAACGACGAAGAACTCGCGCAAGCGATCCAGTCCGCGGGCGCGAACGAAGGCGAGCAAGTGTGGCGCATGCCGCTCGGGCCGGCTTACGACAAGATGATCGACAGCCCGAACGCCGACATGAAGAACATCTCCGGCAAGCCGGCCGGCGGTTCGATCATCGGCGCGCAATTCATCAAGCGCTTCGTCAAAGACGGCACGCCTTGGGCGCACATCGACATCGCCGGCACCGCCTGGAAGCCCGGCCCGTACGAAGATCCGACCTCGCCAGCCTGGGCTACGGGCTATGGCGTGCGCCTGCTGAACCGCTTGGTCGCCAACAAGTACGAGGAATGATGGCGCAGACGCTCGTGCTTCGCTGGGATGGAAACGCGGACTTGCTTCACCGCGTCCGGAATTTTGGCGAGGAAGCCTGGGGCGCATTGACGAACGCCGGGCTCGGCGAAGCGTCGATCCAGGATATCGACGCTTCGCGTGACCATTTCGCGGTGAGCGTCGAAAAGCGGAACATTGGCGCGGCGACCGAGATGCTGCGGCGCCTGCTGAAACGTCACAATCTTGAGGCCGATGTGCGGATCGAGAGGCAATGATGGCTGAACTCTGGTTCTACCATCTCGAACGCTCCGAGCTTGAGCGCGCGCTGCCGCCGCTGCTGGAAAAGTGCCTGCAGCGCGGTTGGCGGGCTTTGGTGCGCTGTGGCTCCAACGAGCGCATGGAAGCGCTCGACGACAGCTTGTGGACGTTTCGCGACGAAAGCTTCCTGCCGCACGCGAAGGACAGCGAGCCGAACTTAGAGCGGCAGCCGGTGGTGCTGACGACGAAAGCCGCCAACCCCAACGGCGCCAAAGCGCTGTTCCTGATTGACGGCGCGGAGCCGGGCGATCTCGCGCAATACGAGCGCGCCTGCCTCATCTTCGATGGCCGCGACGAAGCCGCGCTTTCACAAGCGCGCGTGCGCTGGAAAGACGCCAAGGCGGCGGGCGTCGAGGCGTCGTACTGGAAAGAGAACGCGAGCGGGCGCTGGGAAAAACAGGGAACGTGAGCGCTCGGATTCGAGTTGGCCAAGATCAACGACCGCGCTAGCGTCGAGCCCGTCCAGGGAGGACATGCCCATGATCCGCGCTTCGATTTTTGCCTTCGCTCTGCTCGCCGCCGCGTGCACGCCGCCGACGGAAGAACAGCCCAACACCGCAGCGACGGAGAACGAGCAGATGCAGGCCGCCACGCCGCAGACGGCTGAGGAAGCCACGGCGCAGGATTTGTGCGGCGCCTCGCGCTTCCAGAATTTGATCGGCACGCTGGCCAGCGAGATCGATCAATCGACGCTGCCGGCCGGCACGCGCGTGCTGACGCCGGACGCGATCGTCACGCAGGATTTCCGTCCTGATCGCTTGAACATCATGACCGGCACGGACGGCCGCGTGTCGTCGCTGAGCTGCTATTGATGCTGCGCGCGGCCCTGTTTGCGCTCGTCGTGCTCGCCGCGTGCGTGCCGACGCATCGCCACGACAATCCGGCGAACCCGGAACCGCCGGCCGACGCGCCGGCGGCGTCGGTCGGTCCGGAGGCGCTGCAGGGCGAGGACACCTGCGGGATGGCCGCGCATTCGACGCTGCTCGGCGTTCACGAAAGCGCCATCAACCGCGCCAGCCTGCCGCGCGGGGCGCGCGTCATCTGCGCGACATGCCTGGTGACGCAGGATTATTCGGCTCAGAGGCTAAATCTGCACCTGTCAGCCGAAGGCCGCGTCGCCAGTATGCGCTGCGGCTAAAAGGACGCGCGCGAGCGCTTGGCGGAGCGTGCGGGCGCGGCTATAGAGCGCGCCTCAATCTCCCACGACCAAACGCCCGGAGCCGGACATGGCCATCGAACGCACGTTCTCGATCATCAAACCAGACGCGACCAAGCGTAACCTCACGGGCGCGATCAACGCGGTGATCGAAGAGAATGGCCTGCGCATCATCGCCCAGAAGCGCGTGCAGCTCTCCGAAGGCCAAGCCGAAGGCTTCTACGCCGTCCACAAAGAGCGCCCGTTCTTCCGTGACCTCGTCAATTTCATGATTTCGGGCCCGGTGGTCGTGCAGGTGCTCGAAGGCGACAACGCCGTCGTGAAATATCGCGACGTGATGGGCGCGACGAACCCGGCCAACGCTGCTGATGGCACGATCCGCAAGCGCTTCGCGGAATCGATCGAGGCCAACTCGGTGCACGGCTCCGACAGCCTCGAGAACGCCGAACGCGAAATCGCGTTCTTCTTCTCGGACCAAGAAATCGTCGGCTGACATCCTCGCCCTTGATGGGCGAGGTGTCCGCGAACCCAGTTCGCGGACGGAGTGGGTGACGGCTCAGGTCCGAGGAATCACCCACTCAGTCATTCCGCCTTCGCCTTTGGCTTCGGCGGACTGACAGCTCGCCCATCAAGGGCGAGCATGACTCACTTCTTTCCTGACCCGCCGCCCTTGAAGTCCTTATTGGGCTTCACAGGTTGCGCGCCTTTGGTCGGCGTCGAGCCGGGCTTTTGCTGCGTGCCGGTTTGGCCGGGCAGCGTGCCGCCAGGGCCTTTTTTCTCTGCCATGGATGTCTCCTGCGTTGGGACGCGGTGCGAGGCTATGCCTTCCGGGCGATGATTTCCAACACCAAAGGCGTCACCATCAACGTGCCGGGCTGCGCCGAGACACGCGCGAATTCTTCGCGCATGTCCTTGGCCATTTCCGGGGTGATGCGGTTGTTTTCGAGCAGCCGGTCAATGTGAATCTCGAAGAAGCCGATCGGCCAGCGCCAGACATTGTCGTCCTTGGAGACGACATCGACGTAAGGCCGGATGCTTTCGAGCTTCAGACCCATTTGCGTCAGCCATGACGGCAGTTCGCGGCCGACGTCCGGCTCGCCGCCCGAGGCGCGCCAATCGGCGGTGACCACATCAACGAAGCGCTGAAAGTTCGGCGCCGCCGGCGCCATGCGCCAGGTGCCGTAATCGATGTACTCATGGAACACGAGCGCGCCGCCCGGCCGCACCGCGTCGACCAGCTTCTTCAGCGCCGCCTTCGGATCGGGCAGGAAGGCCAGCACCCAGCGGCACCACGAAGCGTCCGCCCCCATCACCGGCAGCGCATCGGTGGCGATGTCGAGTTCGTAGGGCTTCACCTGGCCCATGCCGCGCGCTTTGGCCTGCGCTTCGAGCGTGTCGAGAAAGCGCCGCGAGCGTTCGAGCGCGTGCACCTCGCCGGTCGGGCCAACGATCTCGGCGAGGTCCATGGTCGCGAAACCCGGCCCCGCGCCGAAATCGATCACCTTGGCGCCGTCGCCGATGCGCGCGCGCGCCCAAGCGTCGAGCGCGCGCGGGCGCCAGACGCGGTGCTGATAGCCGAGCCGGTAAATCTCATCGTCCTGCGTGCCGAGCACGTAGCTGCGTTCAGCCATGAGCGATCCTCCTGGCGTGAATATAGGCACGCGCGCGGAGAAGCGTCTCGCCGGATTAGGACGCGTCGTTATTCCGAGCTTGGCGCCGCCGCCGACGTTTCGATCAAGCTTTGCTCGAGGAAATCGGCGATGCCGTTATAGGCGTGGACGCGGTTGGCGAGGCGGCGGATGCCGTGGCCTTCGTCGGCGAAGCGCATGTAAGTCACCTCGCCGCCGTTCTCACGCACGATGCTCACGAGGCGATCGGATTCCGTGACGGGATCGCGGGGATCATTGGCGCCGTGAACGACGAACAGGTCAGCGCGGATCTGGTTGGCGCGGCGGATCGGCGAAAGCTCAGCGAAGAAGGCGCGATCAGCGGGATCGTTGATGTTGCCGTATTCGATCCGGTCTGATGCTTTCAGCGCCGGCGACGCGCCTTCGAGCGCATGCACCCAATCCGAAACGCCGACGAACGACACGCCGGCGCGAAATAGATCGGGATACTCGCCGAGCACCGCGTTGGTGAGATAGCCGCCATAGGAGCCGCCCATCACCGCCGCGCGCGAAACGTCGACGCGGCCATCGCTGCGCAGGAAGTTCATCGTGTCTTCGATATCGCGCACCGCGTTCGGGCGGTTACGGCCATTGTCGAGGCGCGCGAAGGTTTTGCCGAAGCCGGTTGAGCCGCGGAAGTTCAGATCGAACGCAGCGATGCCGCGCGCGACGAGATATTGCGTGATCGCGTCGAAGCTCGGCCGCGCTTGGCCCGTGGGGCCGCCGTGCACGAGCACGACAATCGGCGGCGGCGCGGCGCCGGGCGCAAGCGTCGGCATATAGAGCAAGCCCTGAAGGCCAACGCCGTCGCGCGCCATGAAGCTCACGCTTTGCGGCACAACCATCGTGCTAAGATCGAGGCCGGCCGGTTCGGGGCCGACGACGAGACGCGCGGTGTTTGCGCTTGCGTCCACCAGCCAAAGCTCGCCAGGCGTTTGCGGGCCATCGATGCGCACGAGCAAGCGCGCCGCGTCGTCGCTGCCGGCGAGTTCGTAGACGCCGTTCGGCATCGCCGGCACGCGCAAATTCTGGTTGGTGCTGAGATCGCGGACGTTCAAGCGGCTGTAGCCGCCATCGTTCACCGCCCAGGCAAGATAGCGCCCGCCGCCAAACAGCGTGACTTGCTCCACATCGCCGGCGGGGCCTTCGAGCACTGTCGTGCGGCCGCGCGCGAGATCGTGATACGCGAGCGCGTGCAGTTCGCGATTGTCGTCGGTCGCCATGTAGAAACCCGAACCATCGGGCGCCCATTGAAAGCCCGTGTAGCTTGCGGCGACGCGCGGCCGGAACAATGTGCGGCGGCGGCCGGTGTCGACGTTGAGTATGTGCACGTCGACGGCGTCTTCGCCGCGCGTTTCGGTGACGATCACCTCTGGTGAGTTAGGCCGCCACGAAGCGACGAAATTGCCGAATCGGCCGCGATAGGCTTCGCGTGCGCCGGAGCCATCCGCGGCGCCAACGAAGATGTCGAAATCGTCGCCATTGCGTTCGGTGGTGGCGTAGGCGTAGCGCGCGCCATCGGGAGAGAATGCGCCGAAGGACACGAACGCCGCGCCGCGCTCGCGCACTTGCCGTTCGTGAAGGCCGTCGCGGCTGATGATGGTGTAGCCTTCGCGCTCGTCGCCATTGCTATCGGCGGCCACCAGCAATTCGTTGTTGGGCGACCACGCGAAAGCGGAAACGCCGGCGCCGAACGTGAGCTGGCGCGGCATGCCGCCATCAACATCAACCACCCAAAGCTGCGGCGCGCCGGTGACATCGCTGCGATAGGCGGCGGTCCGCCCGTCCGGCGAAATGCTTGCACCGTAGAGCGGCCCGCGCGCCGCGAAGAAGCGCACGAGATCCGGCTCGCTCGCGCCGGCGAGGCCAACCGCGACAGGCGCGGGCGTCGGAATGTCCGCCGCGTGCGGCCAGGCCGGCGGCGCTTGCTGCGCGGTAGCCGTGGCGCTCATCAGCGCCAAACAAGCAGCCGCTCCAAGCAGCCGCGCCAAAGCATGAATCATTCGTCCGAACTCCCTCACAGAGACGGCGCGGAGCTTAGCAATTGGCGCACGATGCGCAGCAGAAATCAGAGCTTGCGCGCAAGTTCCGCGAGGCAGCGCGGGTAGAGGTTGTGTTCGAGTTCGAGCACGCGCGCGGCGAGCGCGTCTGGCGTGTCGCCTGGCGCAATTTTGAGCGACGCTTGCCCAAGAATTTCGCCGCTATCCACCTCATCGACCACCATGTGAACCGTGCAGCCGTGTTCGGAATCGCCGGCTTCGAGTGCGCGTTGGTGGGTTTTGGTTCCGGGATATTTGGGCAAGAGCGATGGGTGGATGTTGACGAGGCGGCCCTTCCAGGCGCGCACGAAAAACGGCGTCAGCACGCGCATGAAGCCGGCGAGTGCGACGAGTTGGATATTGCGCTGGATCAGCGACGCATCGACGTCGCGTTCGAAGGATTCGCGATCCTTGCCGTAGGCGCGGTGATCGATGGCGATGGCTTCAATGCCTGCGTCGCGCGCGAGCGTGAGGCCGGCGGCGTCGGGGTTGTTGGAGACGACAAGCGCGATCTCGTACGCGTCCTGCTTGGCGTCGAGCAGCGCTTGGAGGTTCGAGCCTCGCCCTGAGATCAATACCGCGACGCGCTTCATGGCGCATTCTTGGACCGCCGGCGCCCCCGCCGGCGATTTTCAAACGCGTCACAGATGTGTGGGCGCTTCTTGCAGTCTTGCCGGCGAGGGCGCCGGCGGTCCAAGAGACGGAGCCTCATGCGTTTGCGAGTTTGCCAATTGCAAACGCGCGTTCGCCGCTGGCGTTGAGTTGCGTGACAATCGCGTCCGCATTCTCCGACGCGACGACGAGGATCATGCCGATTCCCAGATTGAACGTGCGGCGCATATCTTCTTCCGGCACGTCGCCGGTTTGTTGCAGCCATTGGAACACGGGCGGGCGTGTCCAAGCGTTCCAATCAAACTCCGGCGCGAGATGATCCGGCAGCGCGCGCGGTGTGTTTTCGACCAGGCCGCCTCCGGTGATGTGCGCCGCGCCTTTGGCGAGGTTCGCGGCGAAGATCGGCTTCAGCGCTTTCGCGTAGATGCGCGTTGGCGCGAGCAGCGCTTCCGCGAGCGTTTTGCCGCTTTCGAACGGCGCGGGCGCGTCCCATGTCAAACCGCTGCGTTCAACCACTTTGCGCACCAGCGAATAGCCGTTCGAGTGCGGGCCGCTTGACGCGAGGCCGATGATCACATCGCCCGCCTTCATCTCGTTCACGCGCGGCAGCAGCGTGCCACGCTCAGCGCAGCCGAGCGCAAAACCCGCGAGGTCGTAATCGCCTTTGCCGTACATGCCTGGCATTTCCGCCGTTTCGCCGCCGGCGAGCGCAGCGCCAGCTTGACGGCAGCCCTCGGCGATGCCGCGCACGACGCTGGCGGCTTGGTCCGCGTCGAGTTTCGCGGTGGCGTAATAATCGAGGAACAGCACAGGCTCCGCGCCCTGGGCGGAGAGATCGTTCACGCACATGGCGACGAGGTCGATGCCGACCGTATCGTGCTTGCCGCTTTCGATGGCGATCTTGAGCTTCGTACCCACGCCATCGGTGGTGGCGAGGATGATGGGATCCTTGAATCCAGCGGCTTTCGGGTCGAAGCCGGCGGCGAATCCGCCCAGAGCGGCTTCCGCGCCGGGGCGGGCTGTGGATTTCGCTTCCGGCTTGATCAGGTCGACCAGGCGCTCGCCCTCATCGATATCGACGCCCGCGTCCTTGTAGGTGAGTGGTTGTTTCACTTCAGGTTTCTTTCCTGCGGGCGGGTTGGGACGAGGTGTCCCGAAGCCGCCACATTGCTAGGCGATTCCGCGCCAGCTAAAGCGTCGGGTCTCAAATGCGACCCGAGCTTTGGATCGGGCTCCGAGTCGCATTTGAGACCCATGAGACGCTTTAGGTTCAAAATCTTCTAAAGCAACTTATGGACTTCAAATTCGCTCAGTGCCCGCGATCAAATCGAGGCGAATTTGAAGTCCGTTGCTTTAGCTTTAGACGTTCCGCGTAACGAGGTTCCGATAATGCAGACCAACCGCAGGGCCGGCCTTGCCGCGCTCGTTCTGGCCGCGTTTTGCGCGTTCGTCCCAAGCGTCGCAAGCGCCCAAGGGACGCAGAACCCCTATGCCGTGGCCGGCGTCTATGTGGACGAAACCGCCGCCAACGCCGCCGCGGCCCAGCAGGCCGGCTTCACGGCCGCCCAGCAGGCGGCGTTCCAGCGCCTGGTGGCGCGGATCACGCTGCCGGAAGAATTGGCGCAGCGCGGGCTGCCGGTGGTGCAAGGCTCGGCGCTCGACGCGCTGGTGCTGAGTGTGGACGTCGAAGAAGAGCGCCGCTCGGCGACGCGCTATATCGGCCGCCTTACTGTCCGCTTCGATCCCAACAGCGTGCGCACATTGCTGCGCAATTCGAACCTCACTGTCGTCGATACGCGCACGGCGCCGGTGCTGGTTGTGCCGGTCGCGCCGGGCGCCGCGCCCGAGACGGCGGCGCTTTGGCGCGAAGTTTGGGTGCAAGGCGGCTTCCAGCAGGAACTCGTGCCGCTGGCGACTGCGCCTGAAACACTGACCGGCAATCCCGATTGGGCCGCGGCTTCGCCGGCTGCGCAAGCGGCCGCGGCGGCGTCCGCGCTTTACGCGACGGTGCGCGTGGCGAACGGTAACGCGACGGCGACATTGGTTGAGGTTGCGGGCGGCGGCGTGCGCCGTGATCGCGGCGAGGTTAGCGCGCGCATCAATGGCGAAGGCGCTGCCGCGACACGCGCGGCATTTGCGTCGCTGGCCCAGCAAGCCAGCGCGCGGCTGCAAAACGATTGGAAAGCCCGCAGCGCAACGTCGGGGACAGCGACGCGCGCGCGGGTTTCAGCCTCCGCGCTCTATGCGGATGAACGCCAATGGGAAGCCATCAAGCAGGCGCTTGAAGGCGCTGCGTCGACGTTGATCTCCGAGATCCGCATCGAAGCCGTCGGCCGAGACGGCGCGCTTGTGTCGTTCTCGTTCGTCGGCAATCGCGAACAGCTCAACGCCGAGCTCGCGCGCCGTGGCGTGATCTTGAGCGATGAGCCGCGCGTCGGGCCTGTGCTGCGCGTCGCGAGGCGATGAACCAACCAAGCCTCTTTGAGTTCCGCATGGGGGAGCGATCCCCCGAAACGCTGGTGGTGGCCGAGGCCAACCGCGACGCCGCGCGTCTGCTGACGGGATGGCGCGCTTGGCCGGGCGGGGCGCTTGGGCTGGTTGGCCCGAAGGGCGCTGGCAAGACGCATCTGGCGCTGGCGTGGGCGGTGGAGGCGGGCGCACGGCAATTGGCGGCGAATGCGCCGCCGGACGAGGGCGCGGCTCTGTTCGAGGAAGCAGGTGGCCGGCTGCTGATTGATGACGCGGACGGAAACCGCGACGAGGGCATGTTCTGGCGGGTGCTGGATCTGGCCCGCGCCCGTGGCGGCGCGGTGCTGCTGGTAGGGGCCTCGCCCCCCTCCCAATGGGCGGTATCAATCCCTGATTTACGATCTCGCTTGGCCGCACTGCCCTTGGCGCGCCTCGGAGAGCCAGATGAGGCGCTTTTAGAGGTGGTTTTGACCCGTTTCTGTCGGGAAAACTTCATTTATTTGAGCGATGATGCAGCCAAATTCCTGGCGAGACGCCTGCCGCGGACATTCGCGGCCGCCCGTGACCTTGTCGGCCTGATCGAAGCGGACCTGGCGAAAGCCTCCCGTCCGGTGACGTTGCCGATGGCGAAGCGGGCGCTTGAAAAGGCGCAGGCCCAGTGGGCGGTGGTGGATTTAGATGGCGACGACAGCGCGTAAAGCCGTGCGCAAGGCCGCGGAGAAACCGCAGGCCAAGAGCGGCCCCGATTGGAGCGGGCCGGAGCGGTTCATCAATCGTGAACTGTCGTGGCTCGCGTTCAATACGCGCGTTCTGGAAGAGGCCGAGAACCCCAACCACCCGCTGCTGGAGCGGCTGCGCTTTCTCTCGATCTCGGCGAACAACCTCGATGAATTTTACATGGTCCGCGTCGCCGGCCTGCACGAGCAGGACAAGCTCGGCGTCTCGACGCTGAGCCTCGACGGCCTGACGCCGGCCGAGCAGCTGGCGAAAGTGCATGAAGCCGCCGGCAAGCTGGTGGCGAAGCAACAGGCGCGCTGGGCGCAATTGCGCGCGGAGATGCGCGAAGAAGGCCTCGCTGTCATCGACGCCGACGAACTGAGCGCGGCGGAGCGCAAGGCGCTGCGGCCGGTGTTCATGGAGCAGGTGTTCCCGTTGCTCACGCCGCTGGCGATCGATCCGGCGCACCCGTTTCCGTTCATCCCGAACCTGGGCCTGGCGATCGCGCTGAAGCTGAAGCGCGTCGAGGATGGCCGCGCTTTGAATGCGCTGGTGCCGGCGCCGAGCGGCGTTGCGCGCTTCATCGAAGTGCCCGCGACCTCCGAGGCCAAGGGCAAGCGCTTTATCACCGTCGAGAACACGATCGCCACGTTCCTGGACGAGGTGTTCCCCGGCTACGAGGCACAAGCCAAGGGCGCGTTCCGCGTCATCCGCGATAGCGACATCGAAATTCTCGAAGAAGCCGAGGATTTGATGCGCCAGTTCCAAGCGCGCTTGAAAGAGCGGCGCCTGGGCGATGTGGTGCGCATCAAGATCGAATCGGCGATGCCGGAAGATCTGCGTGACTTTATCGTGCGCGAGGTCGAGGCCAATCCGCGCGACGTCATCGTCGTCGACGGCATGCTGGGCCTGGCGTCGCTCTCGGCGCTGGTTGGCGAGAACCGCCGCGATCTGAAATTCATTCCCTACGAGCCGCGCTTTCCGGAACGCATCCGCGATTATGGCGGCGACAGCTTCGCGGCGATCCGCGCGAAGGACATTCTCGTCCACCACCCGTACGAGAGCTTCGATTCGGTCGTGCAATTCCTGCGTCAGGCCGCGGCCGACCCGCAGGTAGTGGCGATCAAGCAAACGCTCTACCGCACCTCGCGCGATTCACCGATCGTCGCAGCACTCGTTGCCGCGGCCGAAGCCGGCAAGAACGTCACCGCGCTGATCGAGCTGAAGGCGCGCTTTGACGAAGAAGCCAACATCCTCGTCGCGCAGAAGCTTGAGCGCGCGGGCGCTTCGGTTGTGTACGGGTTCGTGGATTTCAAAACCCACGCAAAGATCAGCCTCGTGGTCCGCCGCGAGGGCGAGAGCTTGCGCACTTACACGCACTTCGGCACCGGCAATTATCACCCGATCACCGCGCGCGTGTATCAGGACTTGTCGCTGTTCACCTGCGATCCGGCGCTCGGCCGCGACGCGGGGCGCTTATTCAATTTCGTCACCGGCTACGCCAAGCCGCACGAATTGGAGAAGGTTGCGATTTCGCCGATCTGTGTGAAATCGACGATCCTGAAACTCATCAACGAAGAGATCGCGCACGTCCGCGCCGGCCGCCCTGGCGCGATCTGGGCGAAGCTCAACGCTTTGGTGCATCCGGAGATCATCGACGCCCTCTACAAGGCGAGCCAGGAAGGCGTGAAGATCGAACTCGTGGTGCGCGGTATTTGCTGCCTGCGCCCCGGCGTGAAGGGCCTCTCCGAGAACATCCGCGTCAAATCGATCGTCGGGCGCTTTTTGGAGCATTCCCGCATCGTTTGTTTCGGGAACGGCGGCGCGCTGCCGAACCCGAACGCCAAGGTTTTCATCTCCTCGGCGGACTGGATGCCGCGGAACCTGGAACGGCGGGTTGAAGTCCTTTGCCCCATCGAAAATCCAACGGTACATCAACAGGTGCTCGACCAGATCATGGTCGCGAACCTGAATGATGAGGCCCAGTCTTGGTACATGACGCCCGAGGGCGATTTCAAACGGGTGGACGTGTCGAAGCTCGACGCGCCGTTCTCGGCGCACGACTATTTCATGACCAATCCGAGCCTCTCGGGCCGCGGCAAATCGATCAAGGGCGACGCGCCGGCGGCGTTCGACCATATCGGGCCGCGCGCGTAGCGAGGACTTCGTAAGTGGCGTCGCAGACGCTCCGCGACGGCCAAGAGGCCGCCGTCATCGACGTTGGCTCGAACTCCGTGCGTCTGGTCGTCTATCGCATCGATGGCCGGGCGATGACGCCGATCCTCAACGAAAAGGTGATGGCGGGCCTCGGTCGCGGCATGGCCAAGCGCGGCGCGCTCTCGCCTGAGGGCGTCGACATGGCGCTGCGCGCGATCAAGCGCTTCCAGGCTCTGAATGAATCGCTTGGCGTGAAGGACGTGTTTGCGGTGGCGACGGCGGCTGTACGCGAAGCGCCGGACGGCGCGCAATTCGCCAAGCGCGTGGAAAACGAAACCGGCGTGAAGCTACGCATTCTCAGCGGCGCCGATGAAGCGCGTTTGTCGGCGCTTGGCGTCACCGCCGGCGCACCCGATGCGCGCGGCATGGCTGGTGATCTTGGCGGCGCGAGCTTGGAGCTGATCGATCTCAGCGCCAAAGGGCCGGGCGCTGGCGAGACGTTCGCGCTCGGCCCGTTGGCGCTCGCGCGCGATGAGGAGTTTGACTATCAGCGCGTGACCGACGAGGTGTCGCTCATCCTCGCCGGCGCCGAGACGCTGGCCAATCATGGCGGCGATTTTTACGCGGTCGGCGGCGCGTGGCGGGCGCTGGGGCGCATCGATATACGCTTGCGCGATCATCCACTCGGCGTGCTGCACCATCACGAGATGAACCGCGCCGAAGTGCTTCGGCTTGTCGACCTCGTGCGCAAGCAGAGCAAACGTTCGCTGGAGCGCTTGGAGGAAGCAGCGGCCAAGCGCGCGGATTCTCTCCCCTACGCGGCGGTGGTGCTTGAGCGTGTGATGCAGATCGGCAAGTTCGATCGCGTGATCCTGTCAGCGTTCGGCCTGCGCGAAGGCGTGCTGCTGGAGCGCATGAGCAAGGACGCGCTCGCCGTGCATCCGTTGATCGCGGCGGCCGAGGCGCTGGCCGGGCGCTGGTCGCGCGGGCGTGAGTTCGGGCGCGCGCTGGAAGCGTGGATCTCGCCGCTGTTCGCGGGGCGTCCGCCGGTGTTCAGCGAAGAGCATGACGCGTTACTGCGCGGCGCGGCGGCGCGGTTGGCGGATGTGGGCGGGCCGCTGCATCCCGATCAGCGCGGCGAGATCATGTTTGACCTCGTGCTGCGCGCGCCGCTGGCGGCGATCAGCCACGAAGAACGCGCCTTCCTCGCGGCGGCGATCCACCACCGCTACACCAAGGCGCAACCGCGCCATGCCGCCGCCTATGTGCGGCTTCTCACCACCGAACAACAGCAGGCCGCCGCCGCCTTGGGTGCGGCGCTTCGCCTTGGCGCGGATGTGTCGGGGCGTAGCCCCAATTTGCTCGGCAAGTTCGAGTTGGTGGTCGAAAAAGGCCGTGTCACGCTGAAATACGATAAGAGCTCGGCGCATTTGGTGACAGAAACTGTCACACGCCGGCTTGACGCGGCGGCGCAGGCTTTGGGATTGGTCAGCGAAACCAAGCTCGCCCGCTAAGGCAATACAGGTACCCACATGTCCGACACCCCGCCCGATCGCCTCTCCGTGAACCCGAAGAGCCCGTATTACGACGAAGCCGTGCTCGCTCGCGGCGTGGGCATCAAGTTCAAGGGCGCGGAGAAAACCAACGTCGAGGAATATTGCGTGAGCGAGGGCTGGGTGCGCCTCGCCGTCGGCAAGACGCTCGACCGCAAGGGCGAGCAGCTCACGATCAAATACACCGGCACAGTCGAGCCGTACTTCCAGGATTTGCCAAAAGAGGGCTGATTGTCTGTCCGCCGGCAAGTTGGCGTCGTGCTTAGGGCACCCATTGTCGCGGCACTTGCGACCGTCTGGATTTGCTGCATTTGGTTTTGGTACGTGTTGCTTGTCGCTGCAATCGCGGCGGCGCATTTGATAATTCTGCCGCTCGCTTATTGGCCTCTGTTTGGTTTGGGCTGGATTGCCGCCGCGTTCGGGAATTCGGACGAACCAATCCTACCGGAATACTGGAAAGAGTACCCCGCGAAAATCTTTGACGGCGTCGTGACTGCGGCGAAACTCGGCTTCCCGACACTGAAACGATGGTTGTTTCAGGGATTCTCGGACTGAACGCTCACGGCTGATCAGTCGCGCCGCACGAGATGGCGTTCGAAGAAATCAACCAGAGCGACATCGGAGCGGATGCGGTTGTTGGTCTTGCGCCAGCCGTGGCCTTCGTCTGGAAACAGGATGTACTCCACCGGCACGTTTCGGGCGCGCAGGCCTTCGACGACTTGCTCGGCTTCCACGACAGGCACGTTGGTGTCGTTGGCGCCGTGCATCACCAGCAACGGCGTTTGCACGCGGTTGATGTTGTGGATCGGCGAAAGCCGGCGAAGCATGTCGGCTTCGGTCGCGGGGTTGCCGTATTCGACGGTTGAGATCGCCGCCATCCACGGCTCGGATTGCGCGAAGAACGTCTCAAAGTTCACGACGCCGTACATGTTCACGCCAGCGGCGAACATTTGCGGATATTGCGTCACGCCCGCCATCACCATGTAGCCGCCATACGAGCCGCCCATGATGCCGAGGCGTTGCGGATCGCCGACGCCCATCGACACGATGGCGTTGGTGCTGGCTTCGATGTCGCGCACGCCATTCTCGCGCAGCGCGCCGTTGTCGAGATTGACGAAGGTGCGGCCAAAGCCGGACGAGCCGCGCACGTTCGGTGCGAACACGGCGATGCCGCGCGTCAGCAGCGCCTGATACGTGGTGCGGAACACAGGCCGTTCCTGGCCTTCGGGGCCGCCGTGATAGCTGAACACGACTGGGCCGGGCGCTTGGAAGTTCGCGGGCCGATAGAGCCAGCCTGAAAGCTCCAAGCCGTCATGTGCGCGATAGGTGATCAGCTCAGGCCGCACGAACGCGCTGCGGTCGACGCCGGTGGTTGGGCTGAACGTGACTTGGCGGAGCGTCTGTTCGCCGACGTTCAGGATGTGGATGTCCTGCGTCGCGGCAGCGCCCGCAACGACAAGCGCGATGCGCCGGCCATCGCGCGACCACGCCATGTTGCCGGCGAGTTCAGCCGGCATCGTCGGGCCAGGCGTGACAACGCCTGTCGCGGTGTCGAGGAACGACATTTCGGTACGCCCGGCGACATTCCAGAACAAAGCCGCCATCGTGCCTTGCGGATTGAGCGAGGCGCTGTCGGCCTCGGCGTCCTCGCGCGCGGCGAGGATTTGCACGCGGCCCGGAGCGCCGCTGGCGTTCAGCGGGATGCGCGCGAACACCGCGCGTTCGCGGTCAGCATTACTGGTGATGTAGATGGAGCGCCCGTCCGGTGCGAACTCGCCCCAACCGAATTGTGCCGGCGGCGTGTGGCGCGTCAGCAGGCGCTCGCGGCCATTGCTTGCGTTCACGAGATAGAGGTCGTTGTCGCCGCGGCTGACGAGGCGCGAGATCAGCACCCAGCGGCCATCGTCGGAGACATCGGACACGCCGTTCAGGCCGCGCGCTTGGGCGATGCGGCGTGTTTGGCCGGTGGCGACGGTCCAGAGATATGGATCGGTCGCTGCGCTATCGCGCGTGTTCGACGAGAACGCGAGCGCTGAGCCATCTTCGGTCCAGCCGGAGAAGAAATTGTTCTCGCGTCCGCCGGCGGTGATGCGGCGCATGCCGGTGCCGTCCGGGTTCACGGTGAAGATCTGCGTGTTGAGCCCGCCAGCCGGCGCGATCGTGAAGGCGATCGTGTTGCTCGTCGGAGACCAGCGCACGGTGTCGACCGCGTCTTCGAGCGCTGTGACCTGACGCGGGAAGCCGCCCTCAACGGGCATCACCCACACTTGCGGCGAGCCGCTGAGACTGGACAGGAACGCAATCTGACTGCCATCCGGCGAGAAGGTCGGCGAGGTGCTGCGCCCGATGCGGCCCATGGCCGTGACGGAGGAGACAAGCTCAGCCGGCGGATCAGCCGAAGCCGGCGTCGCGAGCGCCAACAGGATCGCCGCGCTGATGGCTTTGATGCGCATGATGTTCCCTCCGCTGTCCGTGGAGGGATATCACTCGTGGCGCCAGTGCGAAATCGCGCCGCGACCAGTGGCCCAAAAAGTGGAGCTAGAGCTCTTCGATCGCGACTTTGCCGCGCTCAAGTTTCAGCGCGATCTTGCCGTGCTTCAGCGCAAGAGCGCGTTCGCCGAATACCTTGCGCCGCCAGCCTTTTAGAGCCGGCACGTCGGCATCGTCCTTGGCGGCGATGGCTTCGATATCGGCCACGGATGCGATCAGGCGCGGGGCGACTTGATGCGCCTCGGCTTCGTAGCGCAGCAGCACCTTGAGCAATTCCACCGTCGGGCCGATGCCGGAGGGCAGCGGCGGCGGGCGGTCGATCTTGGTTGCGACGCGATTGGTGTCGGCGAAGGCGCGATTGAGTTCGGCGATCAGTTCGCCAGCGGAGCGCGAATTGCCGAAGCCGCGCGGCACCGCGCGCATGCGATCGAAGTCCGCCGCTGATTTCGGCCGATGCTCGGCGATTTCGTAAAGCGCGTCGTCTTTGACGATGCGCCCGCGCGGCACGTCGCGCGCTTGCGCCTGGCGCTCGCGCCATGCAGCGGCGGTTTGCAGCGCGAGCACGTAGTCTGCGGTCGTCTTGCGCAGCTTCAAGCGCTCCCACGCATTCTCCGGCGTCGTGTCGTAGATATCCGGATCGAGCAGATTGGCGTGTTCTTCGTCGAGCCAATCGCTGCGATTCTCGCGCTCCAGCTTGTCGCGCAGTTTCGGATAGAGATCGCGCAGGTGCGTCACGTCGGCGAGCGCGTAGGACATCTGCGCGTCGGAGAGCGGACGACGGCTCCAATCGGTGAAGCGCGAGGATTTATCGAGCCGGCGCTTCAGCACCTGCTGCACGAGCGCGTCGTAGGCGATCGTATCGCCATAACCGCAGGCCATCGCCGCGATCTGACTATCGAACAGAGGCGCGGGCAGAGCGCCGCCGAGCTTCAAGAAAATTTCGAGATCTTGCCGCGCCGCGTGGAAGACCTTCAGCACCTTCTTGTCGGCCATCAGCTCCAAGAACGGATCGAGCGAGAGCCCCTCGGCCAGCGGATCGATGACAGCGTCGGCCTCGGGGCCAGCGGCCTGGATCAGGCACAGTTTCGGCCAATAGGTCGTCTCGCGCATGAACTCAGTATCGACCGCCACGAAGGGCCCGGCCGCAAGCTCGCGGCTGAGCTCTTCCAGCTCCTTCGTCCGAGTGATGACGCGCATGAGGGGTGGTTGGAGGGGGTTGGGGCTGGGGTCAAGGCTTGATGTCCCTGGTCCGGTGGAAGCCGCACGTTGGAGGCGAAACGAGGCGCCGGGACATACCGTTGAGGCTTGACGCGTAACCAAATGGTTGCGAATAATCGCGGATGCAGGCCGCTCAGCTCGATCATTTGTTTGGCGCGCTCGCGGACCCGACGCGGCGGGCGCTGCTCATGTCGCTCAGGGAGGACGAGGCGCCGGTGCACGTGCTGGCCGCTGATTTCGCGATGAGCCGGCCGGCAGTGTCGAAGCATCTGGCGGTGCTGCGGCACGCGGGGTTGGTGCGCGAGCGGCGCGTGGGGCGGGAGAATTTCTACGCGCTGGAGCGCGGCGCGTTGGAAGACGCGCGTGCGTGGCTGGCGGTGTTCTGGCGCGGCAAGCTTGGTGCGTTGAAGCGATTGGCGGAGGACGGTGATGAGTGAAGCGTTGCCGCCGGTCCGCGAAGAGATCGTCATCGCCCGCGACATCGAGCACGTTTGGGAGATCATGACGGGCGACGAGAGCGTGCCGCTCTGGCTCGGTTGCCTGCGCTACACGCGCGATGTGGGCCATGTGTTCTTCATGCAGCAGGATCAAGCGAAGGCGAAAGCCGACGATGTTTCCGGCGCGACGCAATGCGAAATCTTGGCGTTGGAAGAACCGAGCTTGTTCAAATTTTCGTGGTTCTTGCCAGGCTTTCCCGCGACGTTCGTGAGCTTCCGCTTGGAGGTGATCGCGGGCGGTGCGACGCGCGTGGTGTTCGAGCACGAAGGCTGGGAGAAATTTCCGGCGGATCAGATTAAGCCGATCCGCGACATGCTTGCGGGTGGCTGGAAAAGCTTCGTGTTGCCGAATTTAAAGAAGGCGGCGGAAGTTTAGAGCAACGTTCCCTTCGCCTCTGTCTGATCTCCGCTCTGCGTGCCATCGTCCTCACGCGGCCCGCTCAGCACCACGCGCATGCGCTCTGCCGGGAACGAGCGTGCGAGCTTTGAAGCTTCGCTCCATTCGCCGCCAAGCCACACATCGATGTCGTCACCGGTGAGCATCACTGGCATGGCTTCGGCGTGGATCGGTTTGGTGAGCGTGTTGGGATCGGTGGTGAGGATGGAGAACAAGCGATGCTCGCCTTCCTCCTTGCCGCGCACGCCCGTCCATGGCCGCCAAATGCCGGCGAAGCAGAAGAGCGGGCGATCGGCGCCTAGGGCAAACCAATGCGCTACCTTGGGGCTCGTGTCTGTGTATTCGACGAAGCTCGTCGCCGGCACAACACAGCGGAAACGCGAATCCTCCAGCCAATTCTTCCAGTACGAGCTTGCGAGGTTGCGCACGTTCGTTACCGGCCGTTTCCCGCCGCCCGCCGGCGGGAAGCCCCAGCGCATGTTGAGCACCTCGCGCACGCCGTCCTTCGCGGTGCGGACGACGGGCGCGAGCTGGTCCGGGAAAATCGCCGGCAGCGGCGGCTGATTCCCCGTCCGGTCACGCATGGCGCGGGTGTAGGCCGTCAGCGCCTCGCGCGATTTCGTCATCGAATAGAGATTGCACACGGCTTCCAGCCTGGGGATGGGCGCCTGCCTTGACAAGCTGCGGGGCGCCATGCGCCTTTCGCGCCCGCAAAAAAGGGCCGATAAGGCGCCCTCGCTGGAGTTTCAGATGCACGCCTACCGTACCCACACCTGTGGGGCCCTTCGCCCCGCCGACGCCGGCAAATCCGCGCGTCTTTCCGGCTGGGTGCATAGGAAGCGCGACCTGGGCGGGGTGCTGTTCATCGATTTGCGCGACCATTACGGGATCACCCAATTGGTGGCGAACCCCGGCTCGGCGGCGTTTCCGCTGTTCGAGCGTATCCGCGCCGAGAGCGTCGTGCGCGTCGACGGCAAGGTGATCGAGCGTTCGAAGGAGACCGTGAACCCGGAGCTGGCGACGGGCGCGATCGAGGTGCGCGTCGAGGCGGCCGAGGTTCTCGGCTCGGCGGAAGAGCTGCCGCTGCCGGTGTTCGGCGAGCCGGACTATCCGGAAGAGACGCGCCTCAAATATCGCTTCCTCGATCTGCGCCGCGAGAAGCTGCACAAATCGATCATGCTGCGTTCGCAGGTGATCGCTGGTCTGCGCCGCCGCATGATCGATCAGGGCTTCACCGAGTTCCAAACGCCGATCCTGACGGCGTCGAGCCCCGAAGGCGCGCGAGACTTTCTGGTGCCGTCGCGCATCCATCCCGGCAAGTTCTACGCGCTCCCGCAGGCGCCGCAGCAATTCAAGCAATTGCTGATGGTCGCGGGCTTCGACCGCTATTTCCAAATCGCGCCGTGCTTCCGCGACGAAGATGCGCGCGCGGACCGCTCGCCGGGTGAATTCTACCAACTCGATTTCGAGATGAGCTTTGTCACGCAGGAAGACGTGTTCAACGCCATCGAGCCGGTGCTCGCGGGCGTGTTCGAGGAATTGGGCGAAGGCAAGCGCGTCACGAAAGCCGGCACGTTCCCGCGCATCCCGTACGCCGAGAGCATTTCCAAGTACGGCTCCGACAAGCCGGACTTGCGCAACCCGCTCGTTCTGCAGGACGTCAGCGAACATTTCCGCGGCGGCGGCTTTGGCTTGTTCGCGCGTATTCTCGAGAAGCAAGGCAACGCCGTGTGGGCTGTGCCTGCGCCGAACGGCGGCTCACGCGCGTTCTGCGACAAGATGAATTCCTGGGCGCAAAGCGAAGGCCAGCCAGGCCTTGGCTACATCTTCTGGCGCGAAGGCGAAGAAGGCGGCGCGGGGCCCATCGCCAAGAACATCGGACCGGAGCGTGCGGAAGCTTTGCGCGCGCAGCTTGGTTTGAAGGTGGGCGATGCGGCGTTCTTCGTCGCTGGCGATCCGAAGGTGTTTTACAAATTCGCCGGCCTCGCGCGCAACAAGGTCGCGGATGAACTGAAGCTCGCCGATAAGGATCAGTTCGCGTTCTGTTGGATCGTCGATTTCCCGATGTACGAGTGGAGCGAGGAAGAGAAGAAGATCGACTTCTCGCACAACCCGTTCTCGATGCCGAACTACGACCACGAGGCGTTCCTGAAGCTCGATGGCGCAGATCGTGAGACGATCGAGAAGATCACCGCGTTCCAGTACGACATCGTCTGCAACGGCGTTGAGCTCAGCTCCGGCGCGATCCGCAACCACAAGCCCGACATCATGATCAAGGCGTTCGAGATCGCCGGTTATGGCCGCGAGGTGGTGGAAGAGAAGTTCGGCGGCATGCTGAACGCGTTCCGCTATGGCGCTCCGCCCCACGGCGGCTCAGCGCCGGGCGTTGATCGCATCGTCATGCTGCTCGCCGGCGTCGACAACATCCGCGAAGTGATCGTCTTCCCGTTCAACCAACAGGCCCAAGACCTGATGATGAACGCACCAAGCGAAGTGACGCCGAAGCAGCTGCGTGAACTGCACATTCGCGTGGTGGAGCAGGCGAAGAGCTGAGTTAGGGCCTGCGCGCCTTGCGCAAATCGCGAGCATCCTTGCGGCGCTGGGCCAACTCGACGCCTGTGCGCATCAAGACATCGATGTTTAATTTGCCCATTCGCTCGATGACGTCATCGAGCTCTTTTGAACTGACCTTGCGGCCGGTGCGGAAGGCGGCGAGAGGCTCGCCGGTCGGCACGCTGAGGAGCACCTCGCCAGTGTCCCGAGTACGCCAAAGACCGTGAAGGTACTGGTTCCGAAGCTTGTTCAGTTTCTCGAATTCGGTCAACGCTTGGTCGTAGAAGTCATCGAGGTCAGCGTTGATGGGACTCGCGAGGAGTCGGTCCATCATTTTGATGCGACCTTGTTGAGCGACGATGGCTCGGAAGATGTATCCAGCCGCGACTTCATCCTCGGTGCCCATGAGAACAGCGAAGACCTTCGACATGGTTTCCTCCAACTGAGGAAAGTATGTCGCGATGTATCCCACCCGCTCCAATATTTCAGGATCGGTGCATGCGAGCGTTGCTCTCTCGCTTTCAATTTTTTCCAGCTCGGGTGCCGAATATCGCGAAACGCGTTTGCGTCTTGGATCAGTTGCCACCGCTAGCGTTCGCTCGCCGCTTCGCCTTTGGCGCCGCAGGCGGCGCATTGGTGGCTGTCCACCTCAACCGTGAAGCTGCCGCACGCGCCGCACGCGTCGGCACTGTAGCGCGCCGTCAGCGACGCGACGGTGCCGGGCTTGTCGCCGCGCCGCAGTGGTTCCACTACGCGCTCGCTCTTCGGGCGCAGCATCACCAGATTGTCGCCGGATGCGGCGCGGGCGAAGCCGCGTGAGATGAGGCGTGCGGCGCTTTCGGCGTCGGTGGCCTTTTTCGACAAACCGTCGCCGCGGGCGTCGAACGGATCGATCTGCGCGAGGTCGGCGCGGCCGAGATAGCTCACGGCCAATTCGCGGAAGATGTAGTCGAGGATCGAGGTGGCGTGGCGGATGGTGTCGTTGCCGCGCACTTCGCCGGCCGGCTCGAAGCGCGTGAACAAGAACGCGTCCACGTATTCTTCAAGCGGCACGCCATATTGCAGGCCGATCGAGATCGAGATGGCGAAATTGTTCATCAGCGAACGGAAGGCGGCGCCTTCCTTGTGCAGATCGATGAAGATCTCGCCCAGCGCGCCGTCGTCGTATTCGCCGGTGTGTAGATAGACTTTGTGTCCGCCGACTTGCGATTTCTGGATGTAGCCCTTGCGGCGATCCGGCAGGCGGCGGCGCTGCTGCGCTTCTTGGACCGCCGGCGCCTCGCCGGCGAGCGGTACGTCAGCATTTCGGATGTTCGCCGGCGAGGGCGCCGGCGCTGGCGCATCTTCTTCCAGCGCGGGCAGCACAAGCGTGATCGGCGGCGCTTCGGCGTGGAGCGCGAACAGCGTGACGCCCGCTTCGCGCGCGGCTTCGGTGAGCGTGGCGCGGCGTTCGGCGCCGGCTTCGCTGATCGACACATCGAGCGCCACGCGTGCGAACGGCGTGAGCGCTGACGCGAGCGCGATGCGGGCTTCGGCGCCGATCTCGGTCGCGAACACGGCGGCGTATTCGGCGTCGAGGCCCTCGGCGTTGTCCAAACGGCCAGCGCCCATGCAGAACGCCTCGGCTTGGGCGATCTCGTCGTCGCTGAACCCGAGCGTGAGCAAGAGATCGCCACGTTTGCCAGCGGCGACGTCAGGCGGCAGCTTCAGCACCTCTTGGCAGAAGCCCGGGCCGACGACGAGCGGATGCACAGCGGCGCGGATGTTGAAGGCGTCGGCTGCGGCGTCCTCGATCGCTTCGAGCACCGGTTCGGTGAAGCCGCGCTCAGCGAGCTTCGCGAGATTCACGCCCGGCGCGCCGCGCAAGGTGCGGCGGCCTTCGACGTGCAGCGCGAAGGCGGCGATTTCCTCGTCATTGTAGCCGATTGCTTCAAGACCCGTGCGCGCGTCCGCGCTCAAGATGCGGCCGAAGCGGCCATCATCGCGCTCGCCGTACGCAGCGACGCCGCCGACGGGCGACAAGCCTTCGACATCGAGGCCCAAGCGGCGCGCACTGGCGGCGTCGCGGGCGAAGGCGATGGAGATCGAAGCGCGCAGTGCGCCTTGGCTGTTCATCGCGCGGTGCAGTTCAACAGCACGGCGCGCGAGCGGCGTGCTGAGGGCGCTTGCGGCATCGAGTGCGATTTTCGCGGCGCGCTCTTCGGTCTTCTTCGCGCGCGACCATTCGGTGTACGGGCCCTTCGCTTCGCCGAGCGCGTAGCTCGTCGAAAGCGCGGCGGCGTGCGCGAGCGCGGCGACGCTGGCGGCCAGCGCACGGCCTTCGTCGCTGTCATAGGCAAAACCGCTGCGCATCATCAGCGCTGACAAGCCTTCGAGGCGGATCACGATCGGCCGGCGCGGCGCGGCGCTGGAGGAGCCATGCGCGCCATCGAGCGCGCGCACGATCAAAGTGATGGCTTGGATGAAGCCGTCGGCGTCAAACGCGGCGCCGTCAACGAAACGCGGCAGCGCCAGCGACGCGGCGATGACGCCGCGTTCGTCGTCAGCGGCGATCGCGCCGGTGGGATCGATCACGGCGGCGCCGAAGCCGGTGAGCGTGTGGCCGCTGGCTTCGGGGGCAGCGATGCGGATGCGGCGGCGGAGCGGCTCAACGCCAGCGTCGAGCGCTGCGCTGAACGCGCCGCGCGGCGCGACGCCTGAAAGCGCGGAGACGATATCCGCGTCCGGGGCGCCAGCGAGGCGCGCGGCAGCGGCTTTGCGTTGCACGCCGCCGTTTTCACGGTCGAGCCCGGCGCGCACGGTTTCGATCGCCAATTCCGCGAGCACGCCATCAAGCGCGCGTGCGCCGGCGGCAAGCGCGGCGCTTGCGCGTTGGCGCGCGGAATCTTCCGCGAGGATCGCCGGCGCGCTCGCAACGTCAGGACGCGCAAGCACAGCGACGCCATTGCGGCCGCTCGGATCGATCAAGCGCGCGGCAGCGTCGAGTGCATCGAGCGCCGCGTTTGACGGATTGCCGGCGATGCCAAGCCGCGCCCCGGCGGCGAGCAGCGTTTGCGCGCGTGCGAGCAGCTTCAGTTCTTCGCTCGCCTCACTTGGCCAACGCAGCAGAGCGGCGGAGAGCGCGAGGTCAGCGCCGTTCGAGAGCGCAGCGCGGATGAGCGGGGGATCGAACGCGGCTTTGCCGTCGATCAGCAGCGCTTCGATGTCGTCAGCGATGGCGGGTTCGCCGGCCCATTGCGCGAGGCGGGCGGCGACTTTTGAGATCGCCGCGCAGATCGAGGGGCCGCTGGCGGTATCCGTCACCAGCCCGGCCTCAGCCGCGGCTTGCGCCTGGACCGCACTCCAGCTTTCCGGCGCTTCGGGACCATGCGCGAGATCATCCGCGTCGAGGTCGTAATCCTGGGCCATCAGCGACTCCTATGCCGAAGGCGAAACTATCCCTGTGCGTGCGCGAAAACAACATCTAGTATGTCGTGCCTGGGGATTGCCCATAGATATTGTTTCGCACCCGCACTGGACGCGCGAAACGAGCATCGCCATAGTGCGCCCGCTCGCAAACCCACTGACTCGGGACCAATTCGACCGGCCATGCTGAAACGCATCTTCACCTGGTGGAACGGCGCGACCCTCGGGGCGCTGTTCGACATCGGCCGTCGCGGCGCGTTCGTGGGTGAGGACGAGTACGGTAACCGGTACTACGAAGAGAAGAAGCCGAGCCTCGAAGGCCGCAAGCGCCGGTACGTCATCTACAAGAATTTGGCCGAAGCTTCGCTCGTCACCCCTGACTGGCATGGCTGGATGCACCATATCGTCGACGAGCCGCCGACGGTGAAGCCGCTGAAGCGCCAATCGTGGGAGCTCCCGCATTTGCCGAACCAGACCGGCACCGTGCGCGCGTATCGGCCGAAAGGCTCGCTGGCGCGCGGCGGCGTTAGGGCGACGTCAACGGCGGATTATGAAAGCTGGTCGCCGGATCGCTGATTCGGCGACGAAACGCGGGGATTTGACTTGAATTTCGAGCGTTGGGGCGAGACGATTGTCGGCGCGGCGGTGGCTGCTGTGGCGATCGGGTTTTTTGTTTTTGCGGCGGCGCAGGCCGGCCAATCGACGGGCGGTCGCGGTTACGACCTCACCGCGCGCTTTCAAAATGTCAGCGGTATCGCTGTCGGCTCGGACGTGCGGGTGTCGGGCGTGAAGGTGGGCGTGGTGAAGGCCGTCGGCCTCGACCCGGCAACCTACATGGCGACGCTGACGCTAACACTGAACGACGGCGTCGAGGTGCTGGACGACAGCACCGCCCGCGTCATGAGCGATGGGCTTCTGGGCGGGGCCTACGTGTCGATCGAGCCCACTGGCATGGACGTCCTGCAGCCGGGTTCCGAGATCCCCAACACACAAAGCGCCGTAGATTTGCTCACTTTGTTCGCGAGTTTCGCGTCCCAGCAGGGATCATCGCCGCAAACTGAGGAAGCCGCTCCATGATGCGCACCGCATTGGCCGCGTTCGCGTTTTTCGCCGCCGCCGTGACGCCGGCGTTCGCCGAGCGGGCGGTGATCCGCGGGCTCGACAAAGTCACCGGCCACGCGCGCGACTACACGCTGACGCTTGGCCGTGCGACGCGGATCGGCACGCTCGACGTGATCGCCCGCGCCTGCGCGAAATCGGCGCCGGAAGAGACGCCGGAAGTGCGGATTTACGTCGAAGTGTTCGACAATCCGCCAGCCGCTGGCGAAGCGCAGGCCGAGCGCGTGGAGATTTTCCACGGTTGGCTGTTTGCGTCCTCGCCGGGCCTCAGCGCGGTGGAGCACCCGGTGTACGACATCTGGGCCGTGGACTGCCGCGCCTAAGCGCTCTCGATAATCTCAACCAGTTCAACGCCCGTCGCCTCAACCGGCAGCGCGTGGAAATCGCCGCGCGTCTCTAACGCCGCGCCAAGCAGCGCGTGAAAGATGCGGCGCGGCAGGGTTTGGGCGTTGAATTGTTCAAGATGCGGCGTTGAGAATTGCGCGTCGAGCAGGCGGAAGCCGCCGAATTTGAGCCGCGCGACGAGATGTGCGAGCGCGGCTTTCGACGCATCGGTCGCCAACGAGAACATGCTCTCGCCGAAGAACGCCCCGCCGATGGCGACGCCATAAAGCCCGCCGACCAATTCTGTGCCCATGCGTGCTTCGACGCTGTGCGCCAAGCCGCGTTTGTGCAGTTCCAGATAGAGCGCGCGGATATCGGGATTGATCCAGGTGTCCTCACGGCCAGGGCCGGGCGCGGCGCATGCGTCGATCACGGCCATGAAGGCGCGGTCCACGGTGAAGGTGAACAGCTCGCTGCGCAGCGTGCGCCGGAGGCGCTTGGGCAGGTGGAAGCCGTCGAGCGGCAGGATGCAGCGTTCCTGCGGGTCGACGATGAAGAAGCCGTCGTCGCCACGGCTTTCGGCCATCGGGAACACCCCGCGCCGGTAGCAGGCGATGAGGTCTTCTGGGCCAAAGGGCTTCATGGGGGCGAGTGTGCCGTAATTCTTGCTTCCAATAAATGGCGTCGCCACACCACCCATCCTCGGATTGGCCGCAGGCCAAGTCCGGGGCCCATAAACTCTGGCATTTGGGGTTATGGGCCCCGGACTGCCGGCTTCGCCGTCATCCGGGGATGGGTGGAGAGTACGCACTTCCAACGCTTTCACGCTTGCGGCTCAGCGTGTTAGGCAGCGGCCCGAAACGGAACCTGAGACACATGCACGACATCCGCGCCATCCGCGAAAACCCCGCCTTGTACGACGCCGCCTGGGCGCGGCGGGGGCTCTCCGCGCAGACGCCAGCGATCCTGGAATTCGACGCCAAGCTCCGCGCCGCGACGACCGCGAAGCAGGAGGCCGAAGCCGCGCGCAACGCGGCGTCGAAGCAGATCGGCCAGGCGAAGGCGCAGAAGGATGAGGCCAAGGCGCAGGCTTTGATGGCCGAGGTCGCGGCGCTGAAGGAGAAGATCGAAAGCGCGAGCGCTGAGGAAGCAACGCTGCAGAAGCAACGCGACGATCTCCTGGCGTCGTTGCCCAACTTGCCGGCGGCGGATGTCGCCGATGGCGAGGATGAAAACGACAATATCGAGGTGCGGCGTTGGTACATCCAATCGAACGCCGGCCCGCCGGCTGTCGATTTGAGCGCCGATCACGTCACGCTCGGCGAAGCGCTCGGCATGATGGATTTCGAAGCCGCCGCGCGCATGAGCGGCTCGCGCTTCGTCGCGCTGAAAGGAAAGCTCGCGCGCTTAGAGCGCGCGCTCGCGGCGTTCATGCTGGATTTGCAGACGGAGACGCACGGGTATCTGGAGGTGAGCCCGCCGATACTTGTCAAAGACGAAGCGATGTTTGGCACTGGCCAAATGCCGAAGTTTGAGGAAGACCAATTTTTCGCGAGTTCGCTTGCAGCGGCCGATTTCGATCCCAAAGAGCATCGTGGCCTTTACTTCGATAACGCGCCCGACGTTGACATCTTCCGCAGCAGCGCCGGCAAGATGGAAATGAAGGTGGGGCTAAAGGGCTCTAAAGTAGTGTCGGCTCGACGCTGGCTCATCCCCACTGCCGAAGTTTCGCTTACCAATCTCGTCCGCGAGCAGATGCTTGACGAAACATCGCTTCCGATCCGCATGACGGCGGATACGCCGTGCTTTCGCAGCGAAGCCGGCGCGGCCGGCAAGGATACGCGCGGCATGATCCGCCAGCATCAGTTCCGCAAGGTGGAGCTGGTGTCGATCACGACGCCCGAGCAAAGCCACGAAGAGCACGAGCGCATGACGCAATGCGCCGAAGAAGTGCTGAAGCGTTTGGAATTGCCGTATCGCGTGATGGCGCTCTGCACCGGCGACATGGGGTTTGGCGCGAGGAAGACGTACGATCTCGAAGTCTGGCTGCCGAGCCAGGGCAAGTATCGCGAGATTTCCTCGTGCTCGAATTGCGGCGATTTCCAAGCCCGCCGCATGAATGCGCGCTATCGCGACAAGGACGGCAAGCCGCAATTCGTGCACACTTTGAACGGCTCGGGGCTTGCTGTTGGGCGCACGCTTGTTGCTGTGCTTGAGAATTACCAGAACGCCGATGGCAGCGTGACCGTGCCGAAAGCACTCGTGCCGTACATGGGCGGGCTGGAGAAGATTTCCCGCTAACGACTCGTCATCCCGGACACGCCCACCGATCGCTTCGCGATCGGCGTCACAGGCTTCCGAAATCGAGCAAGCTCGATTTCGCGGGTGATCCGGGACCCAGGGGCAAACTCACAGGTCTGTCACCCCCTGGGTTCCGGGTTCGGCTACGCCGCCCCGGAATGACGGAGGTTGCTAAAGGCCCTATTGCCCATTGCCTTATTGCCTTATTGCCTCAGCCCCATGCGCATTCTCTGCACCAATGACGATGGCATTCACGCGACCGGGCTTGGCGTGCTCGAAAACATCGCGCGGCATTTTTCCGACGATGTGTGGGTCATCGCGCCGGAGAATGAGCAATCGGGCGCGTCGCGCGCGCTGACGCTGACCGCGCCGATCCGCGTGCGCCAAGCCGGGCCGAAGCGCTTTGCGGTGACGGGCACGCCGACCGATTGCGTGTTGTTGGGTGTGGAGCATCTGATCGAAGGCGCGGCGCCTGATCTGGTGCTGAGCGGCGTCAATCGCGGCCAGAACATCGCCGAGGACGTGACGTTCTCCGGCACCATCGCCGGCGCGATGCAAGGCATGCAGCTTGGCATTCCAGCGATCGCGCTCAGCCAGACGCGCGGTCTGCGCGATGCGGAAAAGCCCATTCCCTGGGAGACGGCGGAGACGTTTGGGCCGGGCATCGTCGGTGCGTTGCTGAAACAGGGCTGGCCGAAAGACGTGCTGATGAACGTCAATTTTCCCGATCGCACGCCGGATGAGGTGAGCGAGGTGGAGGTCACGTTCCAAGGCCGGCGCGATCAGCACATCATCTACGCCGACAAGCGCACCGATCTGCGCGGCGGCTCGTATTTTTGGCTCGGCTTCAAAGGCCAGCTTTCCAATCCGCCCGCGGGTTCGGATTTGAAAGCGATCTATGACGGCAAGATTTCCGTCACGCCGCTGCATGTCGAACTCACGCACATGCAGACGCACAATGATCTGAAGCGCGTGCTGGGCGGCGCGCCGCCGAAGCTATGAGTATGATTGAGACGCTAGCGCACCCCCTCCTCTTGAGAGGAGGGGGCAGGGGGTGGGGTGATGCTCCGCGCCTGACCATTGCGGTTGTTGTGTGGGCGCCCGTTGAGTTCGAGGTTCACCCCACCCCCCAACCCCCTCCTCTCAAGAGGAGGGGGAGATGAGCGATTTCGATCCGTCGCGCTTGATGCGCTTCGTGTTGGAGATGCGCCAAGCGGGCGTCACCGACGCGCGCGTGCTCTCCGCGCTCGAACGCACGCCGCGCACGCACTACGCGCCGGCGCATCTCGAAGGGCTGGCGATGGACGATGTCGGCCTGCCGCTCAGCCATGCGCAGACGATGACGAAGCCGTCGCTCATTGGCCGCGTGCTGATGGCGCTCGATCCGCAGGCGGGCGAGAGCGTGCTGGAGATCGGGACGGGCTCGGGCTTTCAGGCCGCAGTGCTGGCTGATCTCGCGCACAAAGTGACGACGATCGAGCGCCACCGCGATCTTTGCGCCGAAGCACGTTCGCGGATTGGCGCGGCGCGGCTGATGCGCGTGTTTGCGCATTGCGGGGATGGTTATCACGGCTGGGATGATGACGCGCCGTATGATCGCATCGTCATCAATGCCGCCACTGACGAAATCCCGCCGCCGCTGCGCGCGCAGCTGAAGCCGGGCGGGACGTTGGTGGGCAATGTCGCTGGGCGCTTGGTGTTGCTGCGCAACGATACCGTCACCGATCTTGGGCCGTTGAACCTGCAGCCGCTGGAGCGCGGCGTTGCGGAGGATGGCGATTCTGCGGGATGAACGCTGCTGATGGCGCGCGCTTTCATCCTGATCGCGGTTCTGCTGGCCGGCTGCGCTTCGCAAAGCGCGCCGATCACCTATGGCGGCAGCGCCCCGCAACAACGCCAACCCGCGCGCACTGAGCGCGCAAGCCCGCCGCAGGCGCCGGTGCGTCGCGAAAGCCCGCAACAAGCCGCGCCCGATTGGGCTGACGGCGAAGGCACGCCGCTCTCAGCGTACGCGCTTCGCCCCGAGGACGCGCAGCCGTTCGATCCCGCGCAGTTGCCGCGCACGCATCGCGTGGCGCGCAATGAGTCGCTCTACAGCATCTCCGATCGCTACCAGATCCCGCTCACGGCGCTCGCGCGGCAGAACAATCTCTCGCCGCCATATCATCTGACGCCAGGAACCGAGATCGAGTTTCCGCCGCCGCGCGTGCACGTGGTCGCGCGTGGCGAAACGCTGCGCGATATCGCTGAACGTTACAGCATGGACTATCGCTCGCTGGCGCTGCTCAACCGCCTGCAGCCGCCGTATGAAGTGAACCGTGGCGACCGCATTGTGCTGCCGGCGGTGGCGGGCGAGTGGGCGGCGGAGGTGATGGCGACGCCGCCCGCGCCAAGTCCAGTCGCCACGCCAAGCGGCCCGGCGCGGTTCCAATGGCCGGTGCGGGGACAAGTGCTGGCGCGCTTCGGCGCCCGCGACGGCGGGGGCAGGGTCGATGGCATCGAGATCGCCTCGCGCGCAGGCGCGCCGATCGGCGCGGCGGCGGATGGGGACGTCGTCTATGCGGGCTCGGACGTGCCTGGCTACCAGACCTTGGTGCTGGTGCGGCACCCCGACGGCTACGTGACCGCCTATGGCTATGCGCGCCGCGCTTTGGTGCGCGTGGGGCAGAGCGTCCGCGCCGGCGAGCCGGTGGCGGAAGCGAGCGGCGAGCGGGTTTTGTTTCAGGCCCGGCACGGTCGTGAAGCCGTTGATCCGCTGCCGCTTTTGGGCGGTTAGGCCTGCCTGCGGCCAAAGGGCGCGCGCAGTCAGCCCGTTGGCGTTGAATTGCGAGGCCCCCAAAGTATAGTCCGCGCCTTCGCCGGCTGGCCGGCACGCAAAACAAGACCGCGCGGGTCCTCCGCGCCAGGTGAGGCTAATGTTCATTTCCGAAGCTTACGCACAAGCGGCCGGTGGGGCCGGCGGCGACCCGATGGCCGCGGCCTTCATGCAGATGGCGCCGCTGCTGCTCATCTTCGTGGTGTTTTACTTCCTGCTGATCCGTCCGCAGCAACAAGCCCGCAAGCGCCATCTGGAAATGATCAATGCGCTGAAGAAGGGCGACTCTGTCGTCACCTCGGGCGGCCTGATCGGCACGGTGCGCTCGGTGAAGGACGATGAAGTCCGAGTCGAACTCGCGCCGAACGTCGAAGTTCGCGTCCAGCGCGGCGCCATCGCCGAAGTGCGCAACGCCACCCCCGCGCCGGCCAACGATTCCAAGCCGGCGAGCTAAACCACATGCTTCAAGTCGCGCGTTGGCGAGTGATCCTGGTCATTGTCGTGACCTTGATGGGTTTGTGGTTCGCTGCGCCGAACTTCATTCCGCAGAATGTCCGAGAAGATTATCCGTTCCTGCCGCAGCGGGCGATCAATCTCGGCCTCGATTTGCGCGGCGGCTCGCAGCTGCTGCTGGAAGTCGACGTGGCGACATTGCGCCGCCAGCAGCTCGACAACATCGCTGACCAGATGGCCGGCCAGCTCCGCGATGCGGAGCCGGCGATCCGCTACACGGGCCGCGGCGTCGTTGGTGACGCGGCCCGTATCCGCCTCGTCGATCCGGCCGATATGGACCGGGCGATGCAGCTGATCCGCGTGATCGGCCGCTCGCAGACAACCGGCAACGAGACGATGACGTTCACGCAGAGCGCGGACGGCCTGGTTGAAGCGCGGATGACGCAGGACGAATTGCGGGCGCTGAGCCGCCAAGCGGCGCAGCAATCGATCGAAGTTATCCGCCGCCGTATCGACCCAGACGGCGTCAGCGAAGTGTCGATCGTGCGCCAGGGCGACGAGCGCATCGTCGTGCAGGCGCCGGGCGTCGCCGATCCGCAGCAATTGCGCGATCGCATCGGCCAAACGGCGCTGCTGACCTTTCACCTCGTGAACGACAACGTGAACGGCGCTGATGTTCAGGCGGGCCGTCTACCCGCCGGGCACATGGTCTCGGGGCCATATCCAGGCATCGGCGACACCACCGAAATCGTTCGCCGCCGTCCGTCGCTAACGGGCGAACACCTCACCGACGCTAATCCGAGCGTCGATCAGCAGACGCAAGGCTGGGTGCTCGCCTTCCGGCTCGACCCGCAAGGCACGCGCATCTTCTGCCGCCTGACGCAGGAATATACCGGCCAGCGTTTCGCCATCCTGCTCGACAACCAGGTGCTGACCGCGCCGCGCATCAACGAACCGATTTGCGGCGGCTCTGGCCAGATTACCGGTGGCTTCACGGCGGAAAGCGCCAACGAGCTGGCGATCCTGCTGCGCGCGGGCGCGTTGCCAGCGCCGCTCACCGTGATCGAGCAACGCAGCGTCACCGCCGAACTCGGCCAGGACGCGATCGACGCGGGCCAAACCTCGACCGTGCTCGCCTTCGTACTGGTTCTGGCGTTCATGGTGCTCGCTTACGGGTTCCTGTTCGGCGGCATTTCGGTCGTCGCGCTGATGGTCAACGGCGTGCTGATCTTGGCGATCATGACCATGACGGGCGCAGCGCTGACGCTGCCTGGTGTCGCCGGCTTGATCCTGACGCTCGCCGTCGCGCTCGACGCCAACGTGCTGATCTATGAACGGATGCGAGAGGAAGCGAAGGCAGGCAAGCAGGTGGCGATCGCCATCGACGCAGGCTTCAGCCGCGCGATGCTGACCATCTTCGACGCCAACATCACTCACTTGGGCGCGGCGTTCATCATGCTCAACGTGGCGCCAGCCGGGCCTGTGAAGGGCTTTGCCTGGACGCTGCTCATCGGCGTGTTCACCTCGGTGTTCACCGCCGTGCTCATCACTCAAGTGCTTGTGGCCTGGTGGTTCCGCACCTTCCGCCCCAAGAAACTCCCGATCACGTAGAGGCAGTCCGATGTGGCCTTTCATCAAATTGCTGCCTGAGAAGACGAATTTCACCTACGTGAAGTTCGCGCCCTTCATCGGCATCCTGTCGCTGCTGGCGTGCGTCGCCTCGCTCTATTTGACGATCTACCCGATGACGCCGCCGTGCGGCGGTCTGAATTGCGGCGTCGATTTCAAGGGCGGCACGCTGATCGAGTTCAGCACCGCGCCGAACGCTGTCGATCTTGGCGCGATCCGCGATCCGCTCAACGATCTCGATATCGGTGAGATTCAGCTGCAGGGTTACACCGACCCGACCATGGCGATGGTGCGCTACGAGACGCCGGAAGGCGCCGATCCGGTGCAAACCTCGGTGCGCGTGCAAGAGGCGATCTCTTCGGCGCTCGGTGAAGTGAATTTCGGCCGTCGCGACGTCGTCGGCCCGAAAGTGTCCGGCGAGCTGTTCCTGTTGGGCGTGGTCGCGCTGCTGGCCGGCATCGGCTTGATGCTGGTCTATATCTGGTTCCGCTTCGGGCTCACGTTTGGCGCGGCGGCGGTGCTCGCGCTCGCGCACGACGTGATCCTGACGTTCGGCCTGTTCGCCGTGACGCAGATGGATTTCTCGCTCACCGCAGTCGGCTCGATCCTCACCATCATTGGCTACTCGATCAACGACAAGATCGTCGTGCTCGACCGGGTTCGCGAGAACCTGCGCAAGTACAAGAAGATGCCGATGAAGGAATTGATCGATTTGTCGGTGAACGAAACGCTGTCGCGCACCATCATCACCGGCGTCACCGGCCTGATGGCGCTCACCGTGATGGCTTATTTCGGTGGCGATGCGTTGTTCTCGTTCGCTGTCTCAATGATCTTCGGAATCGTCGTCGGCACCTATTCCTCGATCTACATCGCAGCGCCCGCGCTCATCTATTTTGGCGTCGGCCGCCGCGACAAATTCGAGGACCCGAGCAAAAAGAAACCGTCGACCCGGAGCACGGAAGCCTTCCCGTGACGTGACCGCGCCCGCGAACCTCGCTATCTTGGCCCGGAATTTAGGGCTGAGGGAGTTCGTATGGCCTGGTTTCTGAGCAATCTGCGCTACGTCGCATGGACCGCGCTCGCGGTCGGTCTGCTGTTTTTGATCTATTTCGGCCTCGCGGTTGCGGGCTTCACGTTCACGGACCCCGCGTACGTGGAATCCTTCCTGCGCTGGACCCACGTGCTTTCCGGCATCATGTGGATCGGCCACCTCTATTATTTCAATTTCACCCAGATCCCCAACATGCCGAAGATCCCCGACGAGCAGAAGCCGGCGGTGACGAAGGTGATCGCGCCAGCGGCGCTCTATTGGTTCCGTTGGGGCGCGATGTTCACGCTCATCACCGGCCTCGCGCTGGCGTGGAACCAGGGCTATCTGTTCGATGCGCTGACCTTCAGCGCTTTCGGTGATGGACCGGTGCCGAAGCATATCTTCATCGGTATCGGCATGTGGCTGGCCATCATCATGTGGTTCAATGTCTGGTTCATCATCTGGCCGAACCAGCAGAAGGCGCTGAACATCGCCGACAAGTACCCGACGCTGGACGCCGCCGCGAAGGCCGCCGCCGGCAAGACGGCGATGCTGTTCTCGCGCACCAACACGTTCCTGTCGGTGCCGATGCTGGTGGCGATGACGGGCGCCAGCACGCTGTTCTGATTGAAGGCAATGGGCAGTAGGCAGTAGGCAATAGGCACGCGCTTCAAACCTATTGCCGATTGCCCATTGCCTATTGCCTCATCCGACGAACAAGTTCGCCGCGCCGACGAAGACCGCTGGCTCGCCAGCCGCTTCGCGCCGGCGGAGGTGCGCGCCAAGCTCGTCGCGATCTATGCGATCAACGCGGAAATCGCGCGAACGTCGGAGGTGGTGCGTGAGCCGGGCGTCGGCGTGATCCGCCTCGCCTGGTGGCGCGATGCGCTGGCGGACGTGCACGCCGGCAAGGCCGCGCCTGAGCATCCTTTGTTGGTGGCGTACGCACCGCTCGCAGCGGGCCTGCCGGGTGAGCGTTGGGCGGCGCTCACCGAAGCGCGTGCGAAAGATTTCGAACAGCAGCCGTTCGCGACCTGGGCGGAAGCGGAGCGTTTCGTCGATGACACGGCAGGCGCGGTGCTGATGCTTGCGGTCGCCGCGTGTGCGCGAGGCGCGGAGGAGGCGAACGCGGCCGCGCCGTTCGTGCGCGTGGCGGCTTGGGCGTGGGGCTATTTAGGCCTCGTGCGCGCATTGCCGGCGTGGAGCTCGCGCGGGCGCGCCTTGCTGCCTGAGGCGGACATGCGCGAACGCGCGCGCGCAGCGCATCTGGAAGCGCGCAAGCTGGCGCGGGCGCTGCCTGCGCACATGTTTCCAGCGTTCGGCTATCTGGCGTTCGTGCCGAGCTATCTGCGCAGTGCGGAGCCTGCGCTGTTTACGCGTCAGCTGTCGCTGGTGTTTGCCAGTGCGACGGGGCGGCTGTGAAATATGGACCGCCGGCGTCTCGCCGGCATGCACCTGCGTTGGCCGGCGAGACGCCGGCGGTCCATATTAGGCGCTAAGCCAGCCATCCAAGTCTGACAGAGCGCGGTTCGCGAGCGCCAAGCGTTTCGCCTTGCCGCGCTCTTCGCCTTTGAGCTTATTGCCGTCGGGCCCGTGCGTTGGAACCTCGATCGGCGGGAACAGGCCGAAATTGATGTTCATCGGCTGAAACGAGCCCTTGCCGTCGCCGATGTGGCCGCCGGTGACGTGCGCCAGCAGCGCGCCGAGCGCGGAATTCTGTGGCGGCGGCGTGGGCGTTTCGCCTTTCACCTCGGCGGCGACGAAGCGCCCAGCGAGCAATCCCATCGCCGCGCTCTCGACGTAGCCTTCAACGCCCGTCACTTGGCCAGCGAAGCGCACGCGCGGCTCGCTCTTCAGCCGCAGCGTGCCGTCGAGCAGCTTCGGTGAATTGAGGAACGTGTTGCGGTGAATGCCGCCGAGGCGCGCGAAGCGTGCGTTCTCGAGGCCTGGGATCATACGGAAGATGCGCTCCTGCGCGCCGTATTTGAGCTTGGTTTGAAAGCCGACAATGTTGAACAGCGTGCCAAGCTTGTTGTCCTGGCGCAGTTGGACCACGGCATGGGGCCGTTTGCCAACGCGCGCGTCCATCAGGCCCACCGGCTTCATCGGCCCAAAGCGCAGCGTCTCAGTGCCGCGTTCAGCCATCACTTCGATCGGCAGGCAGCCTTCAAAGTATGGCGTGTTCTTTTCCCAGTCCTTGAACTCAGTCTTCTCGCCTTCAAGCAATGCGGCGATGAACGCTTCGTATTGCGCCTGATCCATCGGGCAATTGACGTAAGCCGCCTTGTCGCCGCCCGGGCCTTCCTTGTCGTAGCGCGACTGGCGCCAAGCGATGTCGAAATTGATCGAGTCCGCGTGCACGATCGGCGCGATCGCGTCGAAGAAGGCGAGGCTGTCTTCGCCGGTGGCGTTGCGGATCGAGTCCGCGAGCGAGGCCGAGGTCAGCGGTCCGGTGGCGAAGATCACGCGATCATTTGATCCCGCGAGCAGCGCGTCGAGCGAGCGCACCTCTTCGCGCGAAACCTCAATCAGTGGGTGCGATGTCAGCGCGGCGGTGACGCCATCGGCGAAAACCTCGCGGTCCACGGCCAGGGCGGAGCCCGCCGGCACCTGGGCGGCGTCGCCGCACTGCAACACGAGCGAGCCTGCTCGCCTCAATTCTGCGTGAAGCAGGCCGACGGCGTTGCCTTGCCAGTCATCGGAGCGGAAAGAATTGGAGCAGACAAGTTCGGCGAACTTTTCGGTCTGGTGGGCGTCGGTCATGCGCACGGGGCGCATTTCATGGAGCCGCACGGGCACGCCGGCATTGGCGAGCGCCCAGGCGGCCTCGCTGCCGGCAAGGCCACCGCCGACGACGTGAACGGGGAAGGGCGATGATTTCATGAGGCTCCCTATACTCGCCGCGCGTGGCTTGGGGAGGGTGGAATGAAGCGTTTTCTCATCTGCGCCGCCGCCCTGTGCGTTTTGAGCGGTGCGGCGCATGGCCAAACGCCTGCGCCCGCTGATCCCGTGCTCCAGAATTACCGCGCTTACGATGCGGCTTTAGGGCGGGGCGATTTGCCGGCGGCTGAGGCCGCCGCTGCGGCGGCGTTGGCGGCGTCCGAGGCGCGCGATGGCGATGGCGGCTCCACCGCGCGCCTAGCCGCGAACCTCGCGCAGACGCGGCTTGATCAAGGACGCGGCGCTGAAGCTTTGGCGCCGGCGCAACGCGCGCTGGCGATCGTTGAGGCGCAAGGCGCGCAAGCCGGCGTCGACGCGTTCTACGCGCGCTTGCTGGTCGGGCGCGCGGAACTCGCGGCGCAAGGTCCGAGCGCCGAACTGCGCTTGCGCACTGCGCTTGGCGAAGCCGCCTCCGCTCAGCGCCAGCGCGTTGAGGCGTATGACGCGGCGATCGATCTGGGCGAATGGGGCTTGCAGCAAGGCCGCGCTGACGTCGCGCGTGATGCGTTTCAGATGGCGGTGGATTTGTCTGGCGGCCAGTCCGAAACGGAAGCGCTGGCGCGCGCGCAGGCGCAGCTCGGCATGGGCATCGCCTTGTCGATGCTCGATCGGCCCGCGCAGCGCGGCGGTACCGGCACGCGGCTCACACAAGCGCCGAACACCGACGCCGAAGAAGCGTTGCGCGCGGCCATGGAACTCGCGCGTCCCTTCGCGGAACGTGATGCGCGCCGTGGAGGCGTGACGCGCGCGCAGATGACGTACTCGTCCGCGCTGGCTTGGGCGCACGCACGTGCGGCGTTGCTCGCGGGCCTCGGCTGGGAAAGCCCGCTCGCACCGACGCGCGGCATGGTGGTCGATCTCAACGAAGGCGACGGCGTAGCGGCGTGCCCAGCTGAATATGGCGGCGGTGATGCGCCTGGCGTCGGCGCCATCGTCGCGCGCACGATCTCGGGCGAGGGTGGGACAATCACCGGCGCGCGCTATCTCGGCGCGATGGATCGCTTGAACGCGAGTTCCTTCGGCTACGCGACATCGCTTGTGGCCCGGATCACGACGGATGCCTCCGGTGCGGTCACCGACGCGCGGGTTGTCGGCTCGATCGACAATCTGTCGCTCGACGCCGTGCTGGGCGGGGTGTTGGAGAGCGCCAAACGTGACGCCGCGGCCTCCGGGTGCAGCCGCGCGCGGGCGATGTTCGCGCCGGTGGTTTTCCTGATCGACGGCGCCGCGCTGCAAAACCCAGCTCTGCGCACGGCATTGATGGTGAGCGCGCCGAGAACAACCAGCGGGGTCGGGCTGACGCCGAACTAGCCCATTCTTGCGACGAACGGGGGTGCACGGGTGGCGTGCATTCCCACAATGGATCGGCTAGTTCGGTTCGGGACGTTGTGGAGGGTGCAATGCGGAAGAGCTTGGCGATCGCGGCTTCGGTCGCGTTCCTGATGATCGGCGGCGCGTCGGCGCAGGCGCAAACAGATCCGGTCTCGGATCAATATCGTGCATACGAAGCCGCGCTCGCACGCGGTGATCGCAACGGTGCGGAGGCGGCGGCGGCGGCGGCGCTGGCCGCCTCTGAAGCGCGCGATGGCGATGGCGGGCGCACGGGCGCTCTGGCCGCGAACCTCGCGCAATTGCGTCTGAACCAAACGCGCCCTGCGGATGCCTTGGCGCCCGCCCAACGCGCGCTGCGGATCGCCGAGAGTAATGCGAGTTCCGGTGTGAACCCGATCTATGCGCGCCTCATCGTTGGCCAGGCTGAACTCGCCAGCAATGGCGACGCGGGACAGAGCCGCATCCTTGCTGCACTCGATCAGGCGCAGACGGCCGGCAATCTCAATCCTGAAGCCTATGAAGCCGCTGTGGTGCTCGGCGAGTGGGCGGTGCGCAATCAGCGTGCGCAGGTGGCGCGTGACGCGTTCGAGCGCGCTTTGCGTTTCCCGCTTGGTCAAACTGATACCGACAACGTTCTGCGCGCGCGCGCGCACCTCGGCATCGGCCTTGCGCTCACAATGATTGAAAGCGACCCAACGCGTCGTAACCGCACGGGGACGCGCTTGGCGGTGGCGCCGGATCAAGGCCCCACGGAATCATTCGCCGAAGCGCTGCGTCTGTCGCGTCCGATCGCCGAGCGCGAAGCCGCGACCGGCCGGATGACGCGTTCTCAGATCACGTACGGCGCGGCCCTGGCGTGGGCCATCGCGCGCGGTCAGCGTCTGAGCGCGCTCGATTGGATCGATCGCGGCGGCTCATCTGATCGCCGTGGTTTCTCGGTTGGCTTGAACGGGGCAAGCGCGTCATGCGCCAGCATGGTCAATCCCGATCCAGTGCCGGCCTACGATGTTGGGAAGATGCGCGATGCGATCGCCAACACGGTGGTGGTGCGGACGACAACGAACGCGACCGGCGCAATTACGGATCGCCGCGTCGTCGGCGCCGCTGGCGATCAGGATTTCGTCAATGCCGTCAATACGGTGCTGCCGCAATGGGGCTTTGGCGAGGAGGCGTGCGCTGGCGCCCGCGTCGTGTTCACGCCCGTTCTGGTCATGGTCGATGATCGCCAAGTCAGCGAGAGCTTCCGCAGCCAGGAAGGACCGTCGCGCATGACCACCGGCGCGCTGATGACGTCGACGGGCGGCTTCAACGCCCAAAGCAGCGGCAGTTCTGGGTGGGTGACGCGTCAAAACAACGGTCTGCTCGCGGTCGTTCCGGACTAAGGCGATTGCGCCGTCGCCGTCGCTGGCGGCGGCGCGGCGCCACTCAAGTGTGGGGATCAATGCGTATTTTTCGCGCCGCGCTGATCGGCGCGCTTCTGATCGGCGCTTCGCAGCCAGCAGCTTTCGCCCAGGGCGATCCCGTGGCGGATCGATATCGCGCCTATCAAGCCGCGCTCGCGCGCGGCGATTTGGATACGGCGGAAGCGGCGGCGGCGCTGGCGCTTGAGCAATCAGAAGAACGCGATGGCGACGGAGGCCGCACCGGCGTGCTGGCGGCGAACTTGGCCCAAGTCCGCATTGATCTAGGTCAACTTGAAGAGGCGCGCGCGCCAGCGCGGCGCGCACGTGCGTTGGCGGGATATGGCGAAGGCCAAGTACCGCCGGCCTATGCCGATTTGCTTGTCGCGATGGCCAATCTCAATGACGCCGCAAGCATGCGTGACATGCGCGCCGCGCTCACGGCGGCGGAAGCCACCGGCCAGTTGTCGGCGCACACCTACAACGCAGCGCTTCGGTTTGGCGATTGGGCGCTTCGCACCGAGCGTGCGAGCGAAGCGGAGTTTGCCTACGACACGGCCGTACGCCTCGCGGCCGGCGACAGCGACGCAATCGCTACCGCGCGCGCCGAGGCGCTTGTTGGTCAAGGCATCGCGCGGGCGATGCGCAACCGCGAAATGTCTGGCCGTAACCGCACCGGCACGCGTTTGGCGATCAGGCCCGATCGCGACGCCGACGAATCCCTGATTGCAGCGATCCGCCTTGTGCGTCCGATTGCTGAACGCGAAGCAAATGCGCGGGTGACGCGCGCGCAAGTCGTGTTCGGCGCCGCGCTTTCGTGGGCCCATGCACGGCGCATGACGTTGAACGCGCTGGGGTGGCTCGATCCGTACACGCCTGACGATCTGCGCAGCGTTGTCGTCGATCTCGATCCAGGCGACGGCGTGCCGGCGTGCGGCGCTGGCGTCACTACCGACCCGCCGCCGGATTTTCCGTCCGAAGAGATCGCCCGTCATGGCGCGAGCGCGATTGCGCTGCGTTTCGTCGTTGATGCCGCCGGCAACGTGACCGGTCGGCACGTGATCGGCACATCGGGCAGCACTGAGCTTGCGCGGGCGACGCAAACGATCATGCCGCAATGGCAGGTTCAGACCGCGAGCGGGTGTTCGGCGGCGCGGATCATCTTCAAGCCGGTTGTGATCGTCATCGATGATGTGATGAACTCAGAGCGCATTAGCGGCGGCCGGGGCTCAACGCGGACCTGGGTTGCTCGCCAGGACCGCGGCGTCATCGCCGTGACACCGGATTGAAGATGATGCTGCGCACTTTGACTTTGACGTTTGCTCTCGTTGCGCTTGGCGCGACGGGCCTAGCGAACGCTCAGACGTTTGATGAAGCCATGGCGCGTGGCGAGGCGGCGTTCAGCGCCGAGCGCTATCGCGACGCGCGCGCCGCGTTTCAGGAGGCGCTTGATCTCGCCGACGACGCCAATGCGCGCGCCCGCGCCACGACGGGTGTTGCGCGTGCATGGTGGCGATCAGATCCTCCGACTTGGCGGGGAGATATGAATGGCAGCCGCAATCGGGTGCGCCCAAACCGCGAGGCGCCGCGGCTTCTGCTTGGCGTCATGACCATGATCGAAGATGGCGTCATGGCGGAGATGTTGGAGCCTGGCGTTGGGCCGCACGAAGCCGCTTACGCCGAAGCGATCGCGTGGCTCAACCTGATGCGCGCCGAAGCGCGCTCGGTGGGGTGGCCGGAATTGCTGCGGCCAAGCGAGCAACCAGCCTTTCTCTCGCTTGAACAAGAGGACGCGCGGCTGTGCGACGGCCTCCTGGTTTTCGAACCGGAGCCCTATTATCCGGACGCCGAGGCGATGGATTGGCGCAGCGGCGCGGTGGTTCTGCTGGTTGAGACGACGGCGGACAATCGCTTGGCATTGATGGAGATTGCCGGCGCCGCCGGGCCTGCGTCGTTCCCGGAGGCTGTATCCAACGCGATGAAGCATTGGACGTTGCGTCCAGTGGAAGCGGGCGAAACGTGCGGCCGCGAGGGCGTGCAATTCCTGCAGATCACGTTCGCGCGGCGCAATGGCGCGGCGTTGGGGCTCGAATACGGGACCGATTGGTTTGCCCCGCGCGGGAGTAACCGCTACTAGCCCTGGGAATGAGCGAAGCAGGCAAGGTTCCGATCAGGGAGAGCGTCGGCGCGGCATTGCGGGTCGTGCGCGAGAACACGGGCTTTGTCGGCACGGTCGCACTGGTGTCGGCGGCGGTGATGGCGGCGATCACGCTGATCTCGAACTTCGCTGGGCCGCTCTCGATCTTCCTGAGCGCTGCGGCATTGTTCGTGAGCGCGGCCTCCTACGGCGCGCTGACAGAAACGGCGCTGCACGGTCCCGCGGCCGCGCGCGCCAAAGTGTGGGCGAACGGGATGCGCGTTCTTGGCGCGATGCTGGTTGTCGGCCTGTTCATGGCGATCGTCTCGCTCGTACTCCTCATCGCCATCTTGGTGATGCTCGGGCCCGTGCTCACGCCTTATGCGGCGGAGTTGGAACGCGTTGGCCAAGACAGCGAAGCCGGCATGGCTCTGCTGATGCGCATGGTTCAAGAGAACCCAGCGCCGTTCGCGGTCGCGACTTTGTTCTCCGGCGCGGTGTGGTTGATGATCAGCTCGCGCGTGTTTCTCGCAGCCCCCGCAAGCGTCGCGCGTGGGCGCATCATCACGTTTGAGACGTGGGCCTGGACCAAGGGAAACATGATCCGCATCTGCGCGGCGCGGATCGTGCTGCTCGGACCCGCATACGTGCTGGTGACCGCGCTTTCACAATTGTTTGGATTCGCCGTCGGCGCCGACGTCATGTCGCCGACGGCGTTCGCAACATTCGCGACGGGCAATTTGCTTGGCGCCGCGGTCTTCGTGTTCGCCAATACGTTCGTGAATTTGGCGGTTTTTTCGTCGCTGGAAGCGGCGCTATCGGCTTACCTCTATCAGGGATTGAAGCCCGCTGACGCCGGTGTGAACCGCCCGCCCTCGACCGACTCGGGCGCTGTCGGCTAGACACCGGCCTCCATGGCCGTCCAACGCTCCTACGTGACCGACCTGCTGCGGCTCGCCGGCCCGGTGGCGCTCGCGCGCCTCGGAATCATCGGCATGGCGCTGGTCGATGTCGTGGTCGTCGGCCAATTGGCGGCGGAGGAGCTGCCGCATCAGGCGCTCGGCTGGGCGCCGACGGGCGTGTTCCTGGTCGCGGCGATCGGCTTGCTGCAGGGCGTGCAGGTGCTAGCCGCGCGTTCTCTCGGGGAGAAGAACCCACTCGGCGCCGGCATGGCGTTCCGGCGCGGCGTGATCCTCGCGCTCATCGCGGGCGTGCTGTCGGCGGGCCTGATGTGGCTCGGCGGCGAGGGCATGTTCCTGGCGTTCGGCATTTCCGAGGAACTTGCGGCGCCCTCAGCGCGCGTGATGAACGTGCTGGCGCTCTCGATCCCGCTGCATCTGCTTTACATCGCCGCGACCTATTTCCTCGAAGCGATCAAGAAGCCGGCCGCGTCCACGATCATCATGTGGCTCGCGAACGCTGTGAACCTGGCGCTGAATTTGTGGTGGGTGCCGGAGCACGGCGCGATCGGTTCGGCGTGGGCGACGTTTGGCGCGCGTGTGTTCCTCGCAGGCGCGATTCTGGCTTGGATCTTCATGCTGAAGGAAGCGCGTTATTACGGCGTGCGCGGCAATCTGGGCGCTGACGGGCCGACTTATCGCGCGCTGCTTGGCGTGGGCATCGCCGCCGCCGTGAGCCAAGCGGTGGAAGCGGGCGCGTTTTCGGCGATGACGGTGATCGCCGGGCGCCTCGGCGCCGCTGAGGTCGCAGCGTACCAAATCCTGCTCAACATTCTCGCGCTCGTGTTCATGATCGCGCTTGGGCTCGCTGCCGCGACGGCGGTGCTCACGTCTGAAGCGATCGGCCGCAAAGCGCCGGCGGACGCCGCGCGTGCCGGTTGGACAGGGCTAGGGCTCAACACCATCGGCATGCTGATCGCGGCGGCGGCGATCCTGATCTTCGCGGCGCCGATTGGGCGCGCTTACACGGCGGACGCCGAACTTGCCGTGTTCATCGCTTCGCTGATGTGGGCGGCGGCATGGGTGCTCGCGCCCGACGGCGGCCAAGTGGTGATGGCCTCGGCGCTGCGCGCGCGCGGCGACAATTGGTTTCCAACCTTCAGCCACATCTTCGCCTACGCGATCGTCATGCCGGTGCTGGGCTTTTGGCTCGGTGAGCGCATGGGCATGGGCGTCGCCGGGCTGTTGTTCGCGATCTTCTGGGCCAGCGTTGCGTCCGTCGCTGTGCTGATCGCGCGCTGGTGGTTTTTGGCGCGTCTTGGACCGCCGGCGTCCTCGCCGGCGCAAGCGTCAAGTCAAGCCGAGAACTGAGAAACCTCAAGCACCTCGCCGGCGGGGACGCCGGCGGTCCAAGATCAGAGGCTAGCGCCTAACACCCAGCCTTCTTCGCGCTCGACAATCTCGCGGCGCGGATCTTCTTTCGCCGGGCCGAACAGCGGTGCGAGTTGGCCTTTCTCATCGAGGGCTGCGAAGCGTTCGACCACCGTGCGCACCTGCGCCTGATCCTTCACCTCGCCGCCGTTCGGTTTGAACGGAAAGAGCGAGGGATAGATTTCCGCGAACACCGCGTCGACGCCGTCGAGATCGGTTGGCGCAAGTGGCTTCCAGCCGGTTTCGAACGGCCAGATTTTCGCGGCGCGGCTATCGCGCAGGCGCTTGATGATTGGAAGACCTGTCAGCGCCTGGCCGCCGACGGAGCCTTGATAATAGAGCTTCCAGATCGACGACGCCGTCTTCAGCGCCTCTTCGCTCATGCGCAGTTCGGGCAAATCGTTCGGGCCGTGATCACGCGGGCGTTTGGCGGAGAGCATCGTCTGCGCGTCGCGCGCGGGCGCGCCCCAGAACGGAAACGCTTCGCCCGTCATCAGCCGGTTCATCTTGGCGCCGACTTGGAAGCGGTTGTTGTCGTTGTTGGGTTTGTCTTTCACCTCAGCCGCGACGTAATCCATCAGAGCGCGCCACGGCTCGCCGTTCAGCTTCAGCGCCGCAGCCGTGCCACGCGGAAAGCCGAGCGGGAAGTCGAAGCCCACAAGCACGCGCTCGCTCTTGCGCTTCAAATCCGCGAGCACGCTTTCGAGCAGGCCGAACGCGTCTGTGCGCGTGGCCGGATTGTGCGATTCAAACGCCAGCTGGAAGCGCACATTGCGCTTTAGAACGCCGACCCAGATCGAGTCCGGGCCGGTCGTGGGTTTGGCGGCCGCGCTCCAATCGACGGCGACATAGGCTTGGAAGAGGCGGCTCATCGCCGGTCAGCGCTCCCGCAGGTCAATACTGGCCCGTTGGGACAGATCTTGGAGCGAATTTCCTGCGTTGTGACGGCCATTTTGTCCTCGTGGGTCGGACCAACACTAACGCTGGCCTCCAATCCGGCCAAGGCAAACTAGCGCGCGGCGCCAGACCACCACCTGGCGGGGCCAGATAGGCGAAAGTGGCCGCATGAACAACGTGCTTTCTTGCGAGGGCAGATTCGCTAATCTCGGTGCAAGACGGTGCCTCGCCGTTTCGCGTTGTTGGTGGCGGTTGGGGGAAAGCCGTGCAATTGGCGTTTCATCGTCGCATCGGGTTGCGCTTGCGGCCTCTATCCGCCACTTAGGTTCAGGCGCCGCGTTTCGCGCGCGCCGATCCCCAAGTTTTGCGGAGACCAATGGAGAATTACGGGCTCATCTCGACCATTTGCGCGGCGCTTGTGCTCGCGTTCGTGTTTGGCGTGGTGGCGCGTCAGTTCAAATTGTCTCCGATCGTAGGGTATCTGATCGCCGGTGTGGCGGTCGGACCGTTCACGCCGGGATTTGTCGGCGACGCCAATCTGGCGCTGCAATTGGCCGAAATCGGCGTGATCCTGCTGATGTTCGGCGTCGGCCTGAAATTCTCGCTGGCGGATCTGTGGTCCGTGCGCGGCGTGGCGCTGCCGGGCGCGATCGTGCAGATGAGCGTGGCGACGATCCTCGGTTATTTGCTCGGCTTCGCGATAGGTCTGCCGACGCCTGAAAGCCTGATGCTGGGCTTCTCGCTCTCAGTGGCTTCGACCGTTGTCCTGCTGCGCGAGCTTGAGGACCGCAAGCTTGTGAAGAGCGAGAACGGCCGCATCAGCGTGGGCTGGCTGGTGATCGAGGACATCGCCATCGTGTTGGCGATCGTGTTGTTGCCGATGCTTGCGGGCGTGGCGCGCGGCGAGGTGACGACGTTCGCCGCCATGGCGAGCGCGTTCGGGCTGACGATCGTGAAGATCGGTGCGTTCGTGGCGCTCATGCTGATCGTCGGCGCGCGTGTGTTCCCGTGGCTGATCGAGCGCGTGGCGCATCTCAGATCGCGGGAGCTGATGTCGCTCGGAACGATCGCGCTGGCGATCGGCGTTGCGTTCCTCGCTTATTTCACCTTCGACGCCTCGTTCGCGCTGGGCGCTTTCCTTGCCGGCATGGTGCTCAACGGCTCGCCGCTGACGCACAAGATCGCCGAAGATAGCCAACCGCTGCGCGATACGTTCGCGGTGCTGTTCTTCGTGTCGGTCGGCATGTTGTTCGATCCGATGACGATTGTGCGACAGCCGCTTGGCGTCGCCGCCGTGGTGGCGATCATCATCGTCGGCAAAGGGCTCGCCGCCTACGCGATCACCAGCTTGTTCAAGCAGCCGATGGAAACATCTTTGCTCGTGGCCGTTGCGTTGGCGCAGATCGGCGAATTCTCGTTCGTGCTCGCGGGCATGGGGCGGCGGTTCGAGCTGATGTCGCTCGACACCTACAATCTGATCCTCGCCGGAGCGATCATCTCGATTGCGCTCAACCCGTTCCTGTTCCGCGCCGTGGACGGCAAGAAACCGGCGCCCGAGATAGCGCCAACCGGCCCAGTATCGCCGGACTAAGCGCGCGCCGGAGCAAAATTGAGCGCTACGCCATTGTTGCAATAGCGCAGGCCCGTTGGCGGTGGGCCGTCCTCGAACACGTGACCTTGGTGCCCGAGGCAGCGCGCGCAATGATATTCCGTGCGCGGCTCGTCGAGTTCGCGATCGCTGCGCGTGCCGACATTCTCGCGGATCACACGGGTAAAGCTCGGCCAGCCGGTGCCGGAGTTGAACTTCCATTCCGAGCGAAAGAGTTCGAGCCCGCATCCAGCGCAGACATAAGCGCCACGCCGGCGTTCGCGATTGAGTTCACTGGTTCCAGCACGCTCGGTCTCGCGCTCGCGCAACACAGCGAAGGCGAGCGGCGAGAGCTGTGCGCGCCATTGTGCTTCGCTCAGTCGGCGAAAGGGCGAGTCCGCGAAGCGCGCTTCATTGGCGGCGCTTGGGATTGAGCGCTGCGCCCATGCGTTCGGCGCGAGCGTCAAAGCGGCGGCGCCAAGGAGCAGGGAGCGGCGAGAAGCGGCCATGCACGTTAGTACGCGCCCGCCGCCGCTTCGGATGCAAGTCGTTAGTGCGCCATGCCCGCCGGCGCGCGGGTGTGGGCGTGCCAGGCCTTCATCAGCTGCGCCGCGAAATAGCCGGCCAGCGCGCGGACGCGGTTGCGGATGGCTTCGCGGTCATCATGGAATTTGCCGAAATCGTGCGAGCGGCTGGCCTCGGCGTGGGCGGCGCGGAGGTTCGCGTCCTCGCGCTCCAGAAACTCCGCTGACGCCTTTACGAACGCCGGCAAATTGCCGCCCGGATGGATCGGCGCGTCGATCTTGAGCGCGGTGCGTTCATCCGCCGGCAGGAAAGCAATGTTCCAATCGTCGTACGGGCAGAGATCGAGCCGCATCATCAAGAGATGCCCCATCTCGCCGTTCCAGCACGGATCGGGCAGCAAAAAGAACGGACGCACCGAGCCGCCATTGGTGCGGCGCGAAATGTCGTCATTGATGCGCGCGGCGCGCGCTTCGAGCTTGGCGCGGCCTTCGGCCAGCCGTTGCTCGAGCGATTGCTGGTTCGGCACGAGATTGCTTTCGTCATCCGGGCTCATGCCCAGCTGACGCAGCATGTTTCCGCTTTCGCCTTCCCACATCGCCGCGGGAATGACGCGCGTGCGGCCATCACGGCCAGTCTCGACACCATTCGGCTCTGCGGCCGAATTACTTGTCGGGCGTTTACCAAACCCCATCATCGCCTCCAGATCGGAGGCTATCAAAACGCGCTTAATTCCGCGTGCAGAACGGTTTCAGGTTTGATTTACGCTGGCACGCGCACGTCGAGCGCTTCGAAGCATTCAGCGATCGAGTGCGTGTTTAGGATCGCGTCGGTGAAGCTCGCCGGCGTCAGATTGGCTTCGACCGTGTGCTGGATGAGATGAAAGAACGGCGCCCAGAAATCGTCTTCGCTTAGGAACACGACCGGCTTCTCGTGCAGCGAGAGCCGCGCCCATGACAGCGTCTCGACCGCTTCTTCAAGCGTGCCGATGCCGCCAGGGAGCACGACGAACGCGTCGCTCTCCTCGAACATGATGTGCTTACGCTCGTGCATGGTGTCGACCATGCGGTGCGTGACCTCGCGCAGCATGATTTCACGCCGCTCCAGGAAGCGCGGCATGATGCCGAGCACATCGCCGCCGGCATTGTGCGCGCCGCGCGCGACCGCGCCCATAAGGCCCGTCGAGCCGCCGCCATAGACGAGCCGCAGGCCGCGCCGCGCCAGCGCCTCGCCAAAGCGGGTGGCGAGGTCGATATATTCGGGGCGGGTTGCGTCGGAGGAGCCGCAATAGACGCAAACGGAACGAAGCGGGGCGGAGCGAACTGAATCTGCCATCTGAACGTACGGAACATGCCTAATGCGGCGCATTGCGGGCAACGCGTATGGCGCCTAAGTGGTTTCTTTCGAGAAGGATTATGCATGCGCCGCGGCGAAGCAACGCCGAAATCCAAGCCAGAGAATGAGCCGAGTGACGTCGCCCCGCCTCTGGGGCGGACCGTTTCGCGGCTGATGTGGCTGATTGGCGGGCTGAAGGGGCCCGGCTTTCGCTGGCGGCTGTGGATAAGCCTGGCGCTGACGCTCACGGGCAAGGTGCTGGCGGTGTTTTCGCCGCTTGTGCTCGCCGAGGGCATCAACGCGGTCGCCGCCGGGCGCACAGAGGGCGCGTTCCATATCTTCGTGGGCCTTGCCGGCTTCTGGGCGGCTTTGCGCTTTGCCTCCACCGCCGGTCCGCAAATCCGTGACGCGATCTTCCAGCCGTTGAGCGAAGAAGCCCAGCGCCGCGCCGGCACGCGCGTGTTCAGCCACGTGCATTCGCTTTCGGTGCGGTTCCACCAATCGAAGCGCACCGGCGCGGTCTATCGCACCATCGAACGCGGCGTGCGCGCGATCGATTTCCTGATGCGCTTCCTGGCGTTCAACATCGCGCCGACAGTGATCGAGCTTGCGCTCGCCGCCGGTGTGTTGACTTGGAAGTACGGCGGCATCTTCGCGGCGATCGCGGCTGTCACGGTGATCATCTATGCGTGGCTCACGTTTGGCGTCACGGAATGGCGGCTGAAGCATCGCCGCGAGATGAACGAGAAGGACACCGAGGCGGCGGGCCGCGCGGTGGATTCGTTGCTCAACTTTGAAACGGTGAAAAGCTTCGCCGCCGAGGGTCGCGAGAGCGAGCGTTACGATCGGGCGCTCGCGTCCTACGCCAGCGCCGCCGTCAAATCGAACACCTCGCTTGTGCTGCTCAACATGGTGCAGGGCTTCATTATGAGCGCGGGGCTCGCGGGCATGGTGATTGCGGCCGGTTGGCTCGCCACGCGCGGGACGATGGGGCCGGGCGACATCACGGCGGTGATGTTGATCATGATCAATCTCTACGCGCCGCTGAACATTTTGGGCTTCGCCTATCGCGAGATCAAACAGAGCTCCATCGACATGGAGAAGATGTTCCAGCTGCTGGATGAAGACCCGGACGTCGCTGACAAGCCGGGGGCTGTTGCGCTGCAGCCTGCGCGTGGCGAGGTGGCGTTCGAGAACGTCTCGTTCGCGCATGAGGGACGTGATCGCGGACTGGAGGGTGTGTCCTTCGTTGCGCGCGCCGGTGAAACCACGGCGATCGTGGGGCCGTCGGGCGCGGGTAAATCCACGGTGCTGAAGCTGCTCTATCGCTTCTACGATCCGAGCGGCGGCAGCGTGAAACTGGACGGTCAGGATTTGCGTGACGTGACGCAAGCGAGCTTGCGCAATGCGCTTGGCCTGGTGCCGCAGGACGTCGTCCTGTTCAACGACACGGTCCGCTACAACATCGCCTACGGTCGCCCTGACGCCACGCAGCAGGAACTGGAAGAGGCCGCGCGCCGCGCGCAGCTTCTGCATTTCATCGAAAGCTTGCCGCAAGGCTGGGACACGCGCGTGGGCGAGCGCGGGTTGAAGCTGAGCGGCGGTGAGAAGCAGCGCGTTGGCATCGCGCGCGTTGTGCTGAAGGATCCGAAAATCCTGATCCTCGATGAAGCAACGTCCTCGCTCGACAGCGCCACCGAAGCGGAGGTGCAGGATGCGCTGGCGGAAGCATCACGCGGGCGCACGACGATCGTCGTCGCCCACCGCCTCTCCACCATCGCCGACGCGCATCAGATCGTCGTGCTCGAAGATGGCCACGTCGCCGAACGCGGCACGCATGCGGCTTTGATCGCCAAGGATGGCCTCTACGCCAGCCTGTGGAAAAGGCAGGCTGAGGAACCCGACGCCGTGGTGGCTGCGGAATAAGCTTGCTGCGTCATTAAACTTGACCGCCTCGCGAAGGCGCCAACAAATGTTAGCGCCGCTGTGAGGGAGGCTGGGATGATCCGCTTTGCAATGGGCGCTGCTTTGGCGCTGGCTCTGGGTGCGTGCGCGTCTGCCAGCGAAGGCGAACCGCGCGCGGCGTTCGATCCGGCCGCATGCTATGAGCGTGCTTTCGAAATCTATTTCGACGAATACGCCGCCGATCTGAGTCCTGAAGCGGCGGCGGCGATCAACGCCGTAGAGGAATCGCTGAGTGGCTGCCGCATCACCCGCGTGCGCATCCTCGGCCTCGCCGGCGCGCGCGGCACAGAGAACGACAATCGCGACATCTCCATCCGCCGCGCGCAAGTGATCGGCGATTATCTCGAGCGCACCACGCGTTGGCCGCGCTCGGCGTTCGAACTGCTCGCCGCCGGCGAGTCCGGCGCGACGCTGGCGGATGGCACGCCAGAACTGATGCGCCGGCGCGCGCATATTACGGTGACGGCGGAGGCGCCGTAATGGCAGGCTTTGGCCCAATTCAGACGCTCGCCGTCGGCATTCCCACGCCCCCGCCGCCTTTGTGCGGTGTCTCGAAAAACCCTTTGGGGGACGGCGGAACTGATTGCGTACACGCGTCGGAGCAACTGTGAAGGAGCAACGGCACGTAGTCGGTCCCGACGCGTTGCGTCGTCCAGTAAAGCTGTGGTGCTCTCTCTCCGAAGGCTTGGTCGCACACACTGCAGGTGCTCGGCAGCAACGTGTCGATTGGCCGAGATAGTCGCGGAAACGGAAGATGTGTCTTCATGTTGCCGTAGAGTGCGCGAGTGCTCATCCGACTCCGCCGCAGATTGCGGCAGCGGGTCACTTCGTAAGGAAGCCAGTGCAGCGAATAGGATGTGTAGATGTCCAGGTCTTCCAACTGCGTAAGTGCACCTATTTCAGGGGGCAGTCGCCTCAGATGACTTCCATACAGTCGGACCTCTCGCACGCTGGTCAGCGAGTCGATCTCCTTTGGAAGCGTGATAACCTTTATCCACTCTTCCCACGCGATGTGCGCTGACGGTTCAAACAGAGAGGGCCGACTGCGCGCCTCACGTGCGACCAGACCCTTGATTTGTGTCCAGCCGTCCGCAGATTCGTCCTGCGGCTCGACATGCATGTTGGGAACGAGTGGCGTCCCTCTCTTGGTCCTCACCGCCAGACAGGCGCAATGATCTCGGCGCGTGATGCGTCCGACAGCCGCTTTAGTGGCGGGGTCGATAGAAAACAGGCGGGACGGTTCGTTCGCATCATCCGACATGTTGGAAGACTACCCCCGTAGCCGCGACTTTGGGAACGGCAGCTTTCGGCGAAAACCGGACCTCCGTCATTCCGGATCGCGCTTAGCTTCGCCCGGAATGACGAAGATAACTCCGCAGCGGACCGCCGGCGTCTCGCCGGCATATTGAGCGCGAGCCTTCACAGGTTGGACGCGTGCTTTCAAGCCCGCATGCGCGCCTGAAAGCGCGCCTTCCAACTTGCGGACTTTGGAGTGTGAGGCAAACAATGCCGGCGAGACGCCGGCGGTCCGCTGTGGGGTTGAGCGCGCTCTATCCCCGCAATTCCGAAGCGCAATGCGTTGAAACATCAAAGCTGCAAAACGATCACACACAAATCTATCCGACCGACTTGCGCGCCATCGTATCATCGCCCCGCCTCACACACGGGAGCCTTCGGAGACGTCCGAACTTTCGGAGGGTGTGAGGATCGGTCGATGCGGATTCTGTCTTCGGGGAGTGAAACCGAAGAGTCCAAAGCCCCGGAAGCTTTGCGCATGGAACCGGCGAAAAGGGCATGGAGCTAAGCCCCAAGGCGTAACACTCGTCGATGGCGGGTGAAGCCGGAAGGTCCATCGTGACGGAGGCGACCCCGCACTTGATGCGGGGGTTCTACAACTCCTCGGTCCCAAGCCGGGAAAAACGATCGAAAACGGGGCGCGTGATACGCGCGGGCTGCGCAAGCAGCCACCCTTAGAGACTACTCTGCGCGAACCACGCGCCCCGACTCTCAAGTCTAACGTCCCAAATCGCGTGCAATCACCCGCGCCGCGTTGTGCCCTGGCGCGCCGGTGACGCCGCCGCCGGGATGGGTGCCGCTGCCGCATTGGTAAAGCGCTTTGATCGGCGTGCGATAATCGCCGTGGCCGAGCACGGGGCGGGCGCTGAACAACTGATCGAGCGAGAGCGCGCCGTGCATGATGTCGCCGCCGACGAGACCGAACGTGCGTTCGAGATCGAGCGGAGACAGAGCTGTGCGGCCGAGTACGCTTTTGGCGAAGCCCGGCGCGTGTTTGTCGACCGTGGCGATCATCAGGTCGGCCACCTCTTCTTTGTGATCGTCCCACGAGCGGCCGCCGCTGAGCTGCGGCTGCACGTGCTGGCAGAAGAGGCTGGCGACGTGTTGGCCTGGCGGGGCGAGCGTTTCGTCAAGCGTCGAAGGAATCAGCATCTCGACGATCGGCTCGCGTGACCAGCCATGCGCGCGCGCGTCGTCGTAAGCGCGCTCCATGTACGCAAGCGAAGGTGCGATGATGATGCCGGCGGTGAGGTGATCGCCGGGCTCGGGCTTTGCGGTGAAGCGCGGCAGCTCCGAGAGCGCGACGTTCATGCGGAACGTGCCCGAGCCGACGCGGTAGCGGTCAATGCGCTCGCGGAAGTCCGGCGGCTGATGGGCGGGATCAACGAGGCGCTGGAACAGGAGTTTGGGGTTGAGGTTCGACACCACGGCGCGGGCCGTGAATGTCTCGCCGCCTTCGGTGACCACGCCGATCGCTTTGCCGCCTTCGACCAACACCTCGCGCACGGCCGCGTCTGTGCGGATATCTACGCCGCGCTCGCGGCAGCATGCCGCCATGGCTTGGCTGATCGCGCCCATGCCGCCGACGGCGTGGCCCCACAGGCCCTTCTTGCCATTCACCTCGCCGAACACGTGATGCAGCAGCACGTAGGCGGAGCCCGGCGTGTAGGGGCTCGCATAATTGCCGACGATGCTATCGAAGCCGAACAGCGCCTTGATCGGCGCACTCTCGAACCAGTGGTCGAGCCAATCGCCGGCGGATTTGGCGAACAGGTCGAGCAGGTCGCGCTTGGCGACGAGATCGAGCTTGTTGAGCTTGCCGGCGAGGTGCGCGGCGCGCAGCGCTTCCTCGATCGCCGGGACGATGCCGCGCTCGACGACGTTGGGCGGCGCCTGCAGCAACAGCGCGCGCACGGTGTCGGCGATCACCTCCAGCCGGCGCTCGTATTCGGACAGGCGTTCGGCATCCTTCACCGAAAAGCGCGCCACCTCGGCTTGGGTGACGCCGGGGCCGGACATGAGATAGTCGCCGTTTTCCAGCGGCAGGAAATTCGAGACTTTCCGCTCGACGATTTTCAGGCCGTGGTGGTGCAGGTCGAGGTCAGCGATGACCTTGGGGTTCAGCAGCGAGACGGTGTAGGCGGCGACCGAATTGCGGAAGCCGGGGTGAAACTCCTCCGTCACCGCCGCTCCGCCGACGACATGGCGGCGCTCCAGCACCTGCACCTTGAGGCCGGCCTTGGCCAAATAGGCCGCGCAAACCAGGCCGTTATGGCCCCCGCCAATGATCAGAACGTCGTGCACCGCCCGTTCATGGCCTAGCCCGTGGCCGCGCGGAAGCCCCGGAGGCCGTTGCTGGGCCAGTCCACCACTTGCCCGGGGTCCGGAAGCCGCCTAGGTATCCCGGCCCAACGCCCCGGACCGACACCACGGGGGCGCTTCTGGCTGGCCTCGTGGCGGAGTGGTGACGCAGCGGACTGCAAATCCGTGCACCCCGGTTCGATTCCGGGCGAGGCCTCCAGGCCCATTCGATCTAATTGTTCTCGGCGATCAGCTTCAGCTGGTTCACGTCAAGCACACGCAGGCGCCCGCGGCCAACGTCGATAATTCCGGTGCGCCGAAGCGTGAGCATCGTGCGGTTCACGTGCGAGGGCGTAAGCCCAAGCGCGTCGGCGACGTGCTCCTGGCGCAGCGGGAAATCGAGCGCGCCGTCGCGGAGCAGATTGCGCTCCGCGGCGATATCTTGAAGCTCAAGCAGCAGTTCGGCGATCCGGCCGATCGCGCGTTTGCGGCCGATGCTTGCCAAGCGCCGCTCGGCTTGCAGGCGATGCTTGACCAGATAGCGCGCGAAGTACGGCAAGCCCTCTTCAGCCGAGCCCATCAGTTTGAGCATGTCGGCGCTGTCGAAGGCGCACACGAGCGCGTGGGTGAGCACCTGGACGGAGTGCGTGGCGGTGAACGTGCCGAAATACACGGATTCAACGCCGATCGGATCGCCTGGAAGGAGAAACGATACGATCTGCCGGCGCCCGTCCGGGAACTGAATGAAGCTGCATGCCCAGCCGCGCTTCAGCGTCGAGACCGTATCGATCTTGTCTCCGGCGCGTTGAATGATGTGGCGCGGATTGACGCGCGTGATCGTGCGCCGTGTCGCTTGAACGCTGTCCGGCGCGAGCGCATGCGTTGGCGCATAGATGGCGCTAGCTCCGACTGCGCAGGCGGAGCACGGTGTTAGCAGATCGGGCACTAGGGAAGGCCCCTCAAGCGAGTTCTTCGCGCGCGAAATCGACCGATACGGCGAGCGAACGCCATTGGTTTCGTGGCTCAAGTGAAATTTCGTGGTGGGGCGCTGAATAAAGCGCATGTCCGGTGTGTGGTAATTGATCTACCGCAAACAACTCACATCTCCGGGAAGCGCGCTAATCGTTGGCGCCGGTGACTTGAAGCTTCGCGCGATCGAGGATGTGCGCACGGCCAAGCTTGATTTCGAGCAGGCCGAGCCTGCGCAGTTTCACTAGCGTGCGGTTAACGTGCGCCGTGGTGAGGCCAAGCGCGTCGGCGATGTCCTCTTGGCGGAGCGGGAAATCGAACTCGTCTCCGGTGGACAAGCCGCGCGAGCGAAGCGTGGCGTCGAGATCCAGGACGAGCCGCGCAATGCGCGCTGTAGCCATGCGCTGGCCGACATCAACGAGCCTGCGTTCGGCGATGTGAAACTGGCGCTGGATGAAAGCGGCGAACCAAGCCTGCTGCTCCGCGCTTGAGTTGATGACCGCGCGCAGGTCTTGCGAGACGAAGGCGCACAGGCGCACGTCCGTCAGCGCGCGCACGCTAAAGCCGATGGCGTAGTCGTCGATCCAAACCGAGCCGACATTGATCATGTCGCCGGGCAGCAGGAATGAGAGAATCTGGCGCCTGCCGTCTTGGAAGTGCACGGCGCGATACGCCCACCCATGACGCACCGTGTACGTGCTAGTCGGCGCATCGTGTTGACGCTGAATGATTTGGTGGGCGCGGAAGCTGAGCGTGTCGCGTCGTAGGTGAGCGATGGTTTCCGGGTTTTTTTCGTGCGTTGGACCGTAGATTGTCGACGCGCCGATCGAGCACGTCGCGCAATTTGTCTCAATCGTCTGCATCACCGAACCCCGCCAATTGGCTGTCGTCGAAGGCGCAAGACGCACGCACCTGAGGCGCGTTCTAAGCATTGCGACACTTCATGCAACGCGCCGCACGATACTTTGGATCAACTTAGCGCATTGATCTAAATCAATAGAATTAGTGCTGCGGCGTCGCGGCGAAGCAGTTACTACAGTAGCGATGTGTGTAACGTGCCCTACGTCACTTTCCTTGCTTCCGAACGGCGCGCGCGCAACCTTTGATCGAGCGTTGGTCGATGTTCCTTCAAAATCGCCAAGAGTATGCAGCGCATGAGCATACCTTCGCGTGTATTGATCATTGATACGCAGCCGCTGTTTCGCGAGGGTTTGGTCGCTGCGCTGCGTCGGGCATGGGGCGGTATTCACATAGATGAAGCCGACGATATGCGAGAGGGACTCGAGCAAATCCGAGTTGGCAGCGCGGAAATCGTGCTTGTGGATATCGACGCGTTCTCCGACCCGAACGCGGGGGCGCTGCATGATGTTGTGCGCGCGTGTGAGCCCAATCCGGTGATCGCCACGTCGAACCGCCTAGAGGATGTCTCGTCGGTTATGGCGACGGGCGTGCGTGGCTACGTGACCAAGACGATGTCGTCGGCCGATTCTGTGGCGCGATGCTTGTTGTGCTCGGCGGCGGCGCTGTGTTTCCGAGCGAGGCTCTGCCAAGCGCGGCGCGCGCGCCGATTGAAGCGCGCGAGCGCGTACCGCGCGGCAAGCGTGAGCTTGAGATTCTTGTGCACCTTGAGCGTGGTCAATCGAACAAGGCGATCGCGCGCGCGCTTGGCATCTCGCTCGCAACAGTGAAGCTGCACGTGCAGTCGATCTTGCGCAGCACTGGCGCGCGCAATCGCGTTGAAGCGATCGCAAACGCGCGCCGCATGGGCCTTTTGGCCGCGAGCTAATCCGGAAAAACGCAAAAGGCTGATTCTGCCGACGCAATACGCGCGTCGGCTTTCGCGTGGCTAGTCGGAAGGCCAAGTGGCTAGGCACACGGACTAGCCGTTTTCCGATTAACGCGGCTAGCAATGTGAAGGCCGCCATTAACCGCGTTCATCGGTAATCGCACACCACGCAAGGGCACATGCCTTTGCGATGGATGACACAGGCAATCGCCAGTTCGTGGAGTGCGCGCATGTTCGGCAAGAGCGGCAACAAGGTCTCGAAGGACGCGCGCATGGGCGCGCAGCCGCAAGAAGGCGCGGAGTTCAAGGAAGCCGCGTTCCACGGGTCTTCCGTGGCGATGATGGTCGTCGATCGCGACTTCAAGGTTCAGTTTGTCAATGAGTCGACGAAGCGTCTGTTGCGCGACAACGCTGACGCGTTCCGCAAGATTTGGCCGAACTTCAGCGCGGAAACGATTGTCGGCACTTGCATCGACATCTTTCACAAGAACCCGTCGCACCAGCGGCAAATGCTGGCGGACCCTTCGCGCTTGCCCTACCGCACTGACATTTCCGTCGGTGACCTGAAATTCGCGCTCAATGTCAGCGCTGCCTTTGACGCACAGCGCAACTACATCGGCAACGTGCTCGAGTGGGACAACGTCACCGCGGCGCGCATGAACTCGGGCATGTTGGCGGCGCTGCAGCGCTCGCAGGCGATCATCGAATTCACGCTCGACGGGCGCGTTGTGAACGCCAACGAAAACTTCCTGCGCGCGCTGGGTTACACCCTCGATGAAATCCGTGGCCAGCACCACAGCATGTTCTGCGATCCAGACTATCGCCAAACGCCCGAGTATCGCGCGTTTTGGGAACGGCTTGGGCGTGGCGAGTTCGTGGCCGACAAATTCATGCGCGTTGCCAAAGGCGGGCGCGAGATTTGGATCCAGGCGTCATACAACCCGGTTCTCGATGCGTCGGGCCGCCCATTCAAAGTCGTGAAGTTCGCGAGCGACATCACCGATGCCGAGGCGCTTTCGAACGAGCAGCGCGCAAAGATGCACGCCATCGAGCGCTCGCAAGCGGTCATCGAGTTCAAACCGGACGGCACCATTCTTCATGCCAACGAAAACTTCCTCGGCGCGACCGGCTATTCGCTAAGCGAGATCGTCAACAAGCATCACTCGATGTTCATGGACCCGGCCCAAGCCGGGAGTGCTGAGTATCGCGCGTTCTGGGAACGTTTGCGTCGCGGTGAGTTCGTGTCGGATAAGTTCCGCCGCGTCGGCAAAGGCGGCCGCGAGATTTGGATCCAAGCATCGTACAATCCGCTGCTCGATCTGAAGGGCCGCGTTTTCAAAGTCGTGAAGTTCGCCGCGGACGTGACGGCGATTGAACATGAGCGCAAGGCGGCGGAAGAAGAGCGCGCGGCGCGCGCCGCCGAGCAAGCTGAGGTCGTGACCTCGCTGGCTTCCGGCCTCAAGCAATTGTCGGAAGGCAATCTGACGACGCGCATCAACAACGCCTTCGCCAAGGATTACGAACAGCTCCGCGCTGACTTCAACGAAGCGATGTCGCGCCTGCAAGACGCCATGAAGACGATCGTCGTCAACGCCGGCGGCATCCGCTCCGGCGCCGGTGAGATCAGCCAGGCGGCTGACGATCTTTCCCGCCGCACCGAACAGCAAGCGGCGAGCCTCGAAGAAACCGCCGCGGCGCTCGACGAGATCACCGCGACCGTTCGCAAGACGGCCGACGGCGCCAAGCAGGCCAATGGTGTTGTCGTGGCGACGCGCGCCGACGCTGAAACCAGCGGCCAAGTGGTGCGCGAGACCGTCGGTGCGATGGCCGAGATCGAGAAATCCTCGAAGCAGATATCGCAGATCATCGGCGTGATTGACGAAATCGCCTTCCAGACCAATTTGCTTGCTCTCAACGCCGGCGTCGAGGCGGCGCGGGCGGGCGAAGCGGGCCGGGGCTTCGCGGTTGTCGCCTCGGAAGTGCGCGCGCTGGCGCAGCGTTCGTCGGAAGCGGCGAAAGAGATCAAGGGCCTGATCTCGGCCAGCACGCAGCACGTCGAAACCGGCGTCGAACTTGTCGGCGAAGCCGGCAAGGCGCTGCAGGTGATCGTCGGCAAGGTCACCGAGATCAGCGGCCTCGTGTCCGAGATCGCGGCTTCGGCGCAAGAGCAATCGACGGCGCTGGTGCAGGTGAACACGGCCATCAACCAGATGGACCAGGTCACGCAGCAAAACGCCGCCATGGTCGAGGAATCGACTGCCGCCAGCCATGCGCTGACGCAAGAGGCGGACGAACTGATGCACTTGATCAGCCGCTTCCAAACTGGCGCGGTGGCCGCGCCGCCTGCCGCGAAGTCGAAGCCAAGCGGGCACGGCCAACCGATCGCGCAACAGCGCCAGCGTGTGGCGCAGTTCGCGGCGAATGGGTCGGCGGCGCTCAAGTCGAGCGATGGCGATTGGCAAGAGTTCTGAGCGGAGCCTGAGCGGTGAAGCTTCCAGCTCTTCTCGATCTCGGCGCGGCGGCCTCGCTGCGGTCAAACTTGATGGCCGCGCGCGGGGCGCCGCTGGAGATCGACGGCGGCGATGTCGATCGCCTCGGCGGCCTCTGCTTGCAGGTGCTGCTGTCGGCGAAGGCGACATGGGCTGCGGACGGCTATCCGCTGCGCTTCACCAATGCCTCGCCATCGATGAGTGAAGCGCTTCGGCTGATGGCGGCGGCCGATCTATGCGAACAAGGAGCGGCATAGCGTGACCAAGACGATCCTGACAGTCGATGATTCCCGCATGATGCGCGAAATGCTGCTCATGTCGCTGAAAGAGGCCGGCTTCAACGTGGTGCAGGCTGAGGATGGCCTCGACGGCTTGGACAAGCTCGCCGGCGCCAATCCGGATGTGATCATCACCGACATCAACATGCCGCGCATGGATGGCTTTGGCTTCATCGAAGGCGTGCGCAAGGACGCGCGCTACCGTGCAACGCCGATCCTCGTGCTCTCCACCGAAAGCGACGCCGCCAAGAAGGCGCGCGCGCGTGACGCCGGCGCGACGGGCTGGATCGTCAAACCGTTCAACACGGAATCGCTGGTGAATGCGATCCGCCGCGTGTCTGCCTAAGGGAGCCGTGGCGATGGATCCGCTCGACGCAATCAAAACGGTCTACTTCCAAGAATGCGCCGAGCTTCTCGCGGATCTCGAGCAGGGCTTGCTCTCGCTCGAAGCTGGCGAGGATGATGGCGACACGATCAACGCCGTGTTCCGCGCGGTTCACTCCGTCAAAGGCGGCGCTGGCGCGTTCGGCTTTCACGCGCTGGTGTCGTTCGCGCACGTGTTCGAGACGACGTTGGACGATATGCGCTCGGGCCGGCTCGCGCCCGATGCTGACAACATCAAGGTGATGCTGCGTGCGTCCGACGTGTTGTCGGACTTGGTGCTTGCCGCCAAAGGCGAAGGCAGCGTCGACGAAGCACGTGCCAAGGGTCTGGCTGAGGAACTTGCTCATCTCAGCGCAGGCGATAGCGGCGGCGCTGCGCCGGCTGCCGCTGCAGAAGAAGAGCCCGCGGCCGACGAATGGGGCTTCACGCCGATTAAGATGGATTTTTGCGACGAGCCGGCCAGCGGCGGCGGACTCTCGCTTGCGATCTCCCCGAGTGCGGCGATGTACGCCAAGGGGCACGAGATCACGTTCTTCCTGCGCGAGCTGGAGCGCGTCGGCGCCTGTGAGACGACGCTCGATGCCAGTGCGTTGCCGACGCTCGATCAACTCGAGCCGGAAGCGTCGTACCTCAAATGGACGTTGAGCTTCGCCGCCGACACGAGCGAAGCGGCGATCCGCGAGGTTTTCGATTTTGTCGGTGACGATTGCCCGATTGAAATCCTCGGCGCGGAGCCGGAGCCGACGCCGATCATCGAAATCATCCCGCCAGTCGCCCCGCCGCCTGTCGTCGCAGCGGCGCCAACGCCGAGCGTTGCGCCGAAGGCCGAAGCCGCGCCCGCCGCGGACGAGAAGGCCGGCAAGGGCGCAGCGACGGCGGCGGTGCCGACAATCCGTGTCGATCTCGACCGCGTTGATCGCATGATCGATCTCGTTGGCGAACTCGTCATCAATCAGGCAATGCTGGCGCAGCGCGTCGTTGAGAGCGGGCTGGCGCGCTCCTCGAACGTGGCGATCGGGCTCGATGAACTCGAGCAGTTGACGCGCGAAATCCAAGACAGCGTCATGGCGATCCGCGCCCAACCGGTGAAATCCGTGTTCCAGCGCATGCCGCGCCTGGTGCGCGAAATCGCTGGCAGCACCGGCAAGCAAGTCCGGCTTGTCATGGAGGGTGAGAACACCGAGGTCGACAAGACGATCATCGAACGCCTCTCCGATCCGATCACGCACATGCTGCGCAACGCGATCGATCACGGGCTGGAGAGCCCTGCTGATCGCGCGGCTTGTGGCAAGAGCGAAGAAGGCGTCGTGCGGCTCGCGGCGCTGCATCGCTCTGGACGGATCGTTATTGAGGTCTCCGACGACGGGCGCGGCATCAATCGCCCGCGTGTTCGCGAGATCGCAGTCAACAAGGGCCTTGTGCCGGCGGACGCGCAATTGAGCGATGACGAGATCGACAACCTGATCTTTCTGCCGGGTTTTTCGACAGCGTCGACGATCTCGAATATCTCTGGCCGCGGCGTCGGGATGGACGTCGTTAAGCGCTCGATCCAGGCGCTGGGCGGGCGCATTTCGATCAGCTCCGTGCCCGGCAAAGGCTCGGCCTTCAGCATGTCGCTGCCGCTGACGCTGGCCGTGCTCGACGGCATGGTGGTCAGCGTTGGTGAGCAGACTCTGGTCGCGCCGCTGACGGCGATCATCGAAACGCTTCGGCCAACAACCGAAGAGGTGCGGCCCTTCGGCCCGACCGGCGCGCTGCTTTCTGTCCGTGGCGGCTACGTGCCGTTGATCGATGTCGGCGTCGCGCTTGGTTGGCGCAACACGCCCGTCGATCCGACGGAAGGTGTTTGCCTCCTTGTCGAGAGCGAACTCGGCGGACGCGCTGCGCTGTTGGTCGATGCGATCCAGGGGCAGCGCCAAGTCGTCATCAAGAGCCTTGAAGCGAACTATCAGCGTGTCGATGCGATCGCCGCGGCCACCATCCTTGGCGACGGCCGCGTGGCGCTGATCCTCGACGTGGACGTGATTATCGACGCGCGCACCAACGAACGGCGCGAACCTCAACTTTTGGCGCAAGCGAGCTGACACATGGAACACGAAAGCGGCGAAAAACTTGAGCTGATCTCGTTCCGGATCGAGGGGCAGGAATTCTGCCTCGACATCATGGCCGTGCGCGAAATCCGTGGCTGGACGGTGGCGACGGCGCTGCCGCACTCGCCGAGCTATGTGCGTGGCGTGATCAATCTGCGCGGCGCTGTCCTGCCGATCCTCGATCTCAAAGCGCGCCTGGGCCTCGGCGTCGCCGAGCCGACGGCGCGCAGCGTTATCATCGTCGCGCATATCGGCAATCGCCTCGTTGGCCTGTTGGTGGACGCGGTGTCGGAGATTCTCGCTGCCGAGCGTTCAACGGTTCAGCCGACGCCGAACGTGGGCTGTGACACGGTGAACCGCTTTGTACGCGGCATCATTGCGCTTGAGGGGCGCATGATTTCCTGGCTCGCGATTGAAGAAATTCTGCCGGAGCAGCGCGACGTGGAGGCGGCGTGAGCGCACTTGCTTCGAAGCGCGCTGCGGCGCCCGTCCACACGGGCGAGTACGTCCTCACGGCGCGCAATTTCGCACACATCGCCGGCATTCTGCGTGAGCATTCGGGCATTGCGCTGTCCGAGGCGAAGGCTACGCTCGTCTACTCGCGTCTGGCCAAGCGCTTGCGCAAGCTGGGGCTCGCGGATTTCGACGCCTATTGCACGCTGATCGAGAGCCCGGAGGGCGCGAGCGAACGCGAAGAGATGTTCGCGGCGCTCACCACCAACGTGACGCGCTTCTTCCGCGAACCGCACCATTTCGATCATCTGCGCGACAACGTGCTGCCGCCGCTGCTGGACGCCGCGCGCGGCGGGCAACGCGTGCGCCTCTGGTCGTCCGCCTGCTCCACGGGTGAAGAGCCGTATTCGATCGCGTTGACGCTGCTCGACCTGATGCCCGATGCGGCGCGCTACGATATCCGCATCCTGGCGACCGACATTGACCACAAGGTTGTCGCAACCGCCAAGCGCGGCGCCTACAAGGACGAAGCGGTCGAGCCGATCCCGGCGCGTATGCGCGATCGCTGGCTCGCGCGCGACCGCAACGCCGAACTGCGCTGGAGCGTCAAGGATGAAGCCCGCGCGCTGATCACGTTCAACGAACTTAATCTCATTGGCGATTGGCCGATGAAGGGCAAGTTCGATGTCATCTTCTGCCGCAACGTCGTCATCTACTTTGAAGACGACACGCAGGCGTTGATCTGGAACCGCTTTCGCGAGCGTCTGCAGCCGCATGGGCGGCTCTATATCGGCCATTCCGAGCGCATCGATGTTGGCGGTTATGAGAGCGACGGTTTGACCATTTATCGTTTGGCGGGGCGACGGACATGAGACGTGCGCGTGTTCTGATCGTTGATGATTCCGCCACGATGCGCGGCATGATCTCGGCCACCTTGAGCCGTGACGAGGAGATCGAGGTCGTCGGCATGGCCGGCGATCCGATTGAAGCGCGCGAGGCGATCAAGGCGCTCAATCCCGACGTCATCACGCTCGACGTCGAGATGCCGCGCATGGACGGCCTCGAGTTTCTCGAGAAGATCATGCGCCTGCGGCCGATGCCTGTGATCATGGTGTCGACGCTGACGCAAGCGGGCGCGGCGATCTCGGTGCAGGCGCTGGAACTCGGCGCCGTCGATTGTGTTGGCAAGCCGGATTTCGAGGACCTTGCCGCCAAGGTCAAAGCCGCTGCGCGCGCGAAGGTGCGTCCGCTGGGCGAGGCCCGGCCAGCTGCGCGCGTCAGCAATTATCGTGCGCACGGCGATCGCGTGCTGGCGATTGGGTCTTCGACCGGCGGCGTCGAAGCGCTGATCACCATGCTCTCCTGCTTTCCCGAGGATTGCCCCGCGACGGTGATCACTCAGCACATGCCGGCGACCTTCACCGCGAGCTTTGCCGCGCGTCTCGATCGCCTCTGCGCGCCGCGTTGCGCTGAAGCCACCGATGGAGCGCAGCTGAAGCCGGGTCACATTTACCTAGCGCCAGGTGGCGCGACGCACCTTGAGGTTCAAGGCAACGTGCATCCGCGCTGCAAGCTTACGACAGCCGCACCGGTGAGCGGCCATCGCCCTTCCGTTGATGTGCTGATGCATTCGGTGGCGAAGGTGTATGGCTCGCGCGCCGTCGGCGTGCTGCTCACCGGCATGGGCCGCGATGGCGCCTCGGGTCTCAAGGCGATGCGCGACGCCGGCGCGCGTACGCTCGGCCAAGATGAAGCGAGCTGCGTCGTGTACGGCATGCCGCGCGCCGCGTTCGAAATTGGCGCCGTTGAGCGTCAATTGCCGCTGACCAAGATCGGCCAAGCGGCTTTGGATTTGTGTGCAATGGAAAATGAGGGAGCGGTCTGATGCCCGCAGCGGCTTCTATTCGTGTTCTCGTCGTCGACGATCAGCTCACCATGCGCGCGCTCGTGCGCTCGGCGCTGCAGGAGATTGGCTTCAAGGACATCTCCGATGCCGGTGACGGCGAGGAAGGCTTGAAGTCCATGCTGACTCAAGCCGCGCACCTGGTGATCTCGGATTTCAACATGCCGAAGCTTGATGGACTTGGCTTCCTGCGCGCCGTTCGCTCGCATGAGCCGATCCGTAAGACGGCGTTCATCATGCTCACCGGCCGCGCCGACAAGGAACTTGTGCAGCGGGCCATGCAGTACGGCGTCAACAATTACATCGTGAAGCCGTTCACGGCGGCTGGGCTCAAAGGGAAAATTCAGGAAGTGCTGGGGCCGCTTACATGAGAGCTGCGGCGCACGCCGGCAAGGATTCAAACGTCATTCACGTGATCCAGGGCGATTACGCGGTGGCGCAGGGCGAAGATCGAATACTGACGACTATCCTAGGCTCGTGCGTGGCGGCGTGCATGCACGATCCGGTGGCGCGCGTCGGGGGTATGAACCATTTCCTGTTGCCGGGTGGTCCAGAGGCGCCCAGCGATTCCATGAAGTACGGCGTCAACTCGATGGAGTTGTTGATCAACGGGCTGTTGAGCGTTGGCGCGTTGCGTTCGCGTCTTGAGGTGAAGTTGTTCGGTGGCGCGCACGTGGTGCAAAACCTCAGCGACATCGGTGAGAAGAACGCCGCTTTTGCAATCGAGTTTCTGCGCGCGGAAGGTTTGCGCTGCGTGGGCCAGAGCCTTGGCGGCCCGCAGGCGCGGCGCCTGCGCTTTTGGCCGGCGACCGGGCGTGCGAGCCAGATGCTGCTCGATTCCGCGCACACTGACGTGTTCCGAACCGAGCGCGCGAAAGAAGTACGCCCGCCGCCGCCACCCGCAGACGATATCGAGTTGTTCTAGCGCATGGGCCAGCGCGCGACCCTTGCGATCGCGGCGGCGGACGAGGCGGTCACGCTCTCACGCGTGCTGACCGATATCGCCGCCGAGCTTGAACGCGCGCGCGCTATCGGCATGCGTGTCGAACGCGCCGCTTGTTTGCTGGCGCTTAAGTTCGGCGCGGACGCGGAACTGGTGCACGATCTGCAGCAACTCGATGAAATGCTGCAGCACGTCGCCGCGATGCGCGATCTGTTGGAGGCGCTGTCGCATATGCACGCGGAATTGCCGGCGCACGGTGTCGCGGCGGCGATCGACCGTATCTCGCTCTCCGCCGTGAGAAGCCGTTTGCGCGGAGAGGACGCCGAGAGTGGCGAGGCAGAAGATGGTTGGGAGCTGCTGTGATGGCTACTCTTGATACAGCCGAAAAATTCAACTTCGAAGGTGTGTGCGTGCTGCTGCTGGAGCAGAGCGAGCACACGCTCGAAATCTTGCTGCAGATGTTCTACGGCTTCGGCGCCAGGAACTGCCACAAATGCACGACGATTGGCGACGCCAAATATGTCGCCGAACGCCATACGCTCGATCTCGTCGTGATGGACCCCAATCTGCAAGAGGGCGATGGGCTCGATTTTGTGCGCTGGCTGCGTGCGTCGGAAGCGCTCGCCAATCGCAGTACACCGGTGCTTGTGGCGTCCGCCAATGGCACGGTTTCCTCGGTGCGTGCGGCGCGTGACGTTGGCGCGAGCTTCTTCATCGTCAAGCCGATGACGCCCGCAGTCCTGATGGATCGCATTATGCGCGTTACCCGCGACCGGCGCTCATTCGTGGTGAGCGATGTCTATCAGGGGCCGGATCGGCGCTTCAAGATGGAAGGTCCGCCGCCTGGCACGGCGCCGCGCCGGAGCACCGACATCACGACGCGGCTCGGCGACGCCACCGAGCCGAACCTGTCGCAAGACGACATCAATAGCTTGTTCAAGCCGCAGAAGATTATGCTGTAATGCGACCGAGAACGTTCACGCCAACACACCGCATCGTATCGCTGTTACGCCGGCCAGGCGGGATCACTGCCGTTGAGGCGTGTGCGCGCGCAGAGAAGCGCGTGGAGGCGGTGCGCGAGTCGAGTCTCGCGGCGCTTGATGAAAAGATCGCCGCGCTTGCCTCGAAAGCGGACGCGCCGACAGCGCAACTCTATAGCGCCGCGACCGAGATCTACAGTGTCGCTGGCACGTTCGGCCTGAAGGAACTGGCCGAAGCGGCGCAATCGCTTTGCGATTTGCTGAGTGCGTCAAGCCGCGACGAGAAGTTCCAGGAATCAGTGCGCGTGCACGTGGACGCCATGCGCACGTTGCGCCGGCCAGAGCTGAGCGGCGATGTCAATGCACGCGCCGCTGTCGTTGCCGGTCTCCGTCGCGTCGCCACGCGCAAAGCGCCAGCCAACTGAAATCAAGCAGGGAGCATTGTCATGTCCATGACCGATCGCGCCGTTGTTGGTAGCGAAGTTTTTTCATTGGCGATCGAACTTGCGGACTCAGGCTCGTTCGTGAACGGGGCGGATGTCGTGCAGGCGGTGCGGAGCTTGGCGCTCGATACACGGCTTCTGGGTGATCAAGACGCGGTCGCCGTGCTCGACCAACGCTGCATCGCCGCGCTTCGCCATTTCGCGCTGTAAGTTTTCGCCAACGTGGTGAAGGAAACGTTCGCGATTAACCTGACGTTTACCGATTAGTGGGATGTTTGCCATGTCTTCCCTTGGAGACACCCCACCATACCCAACGCCTTCGAGGGGGCTTCGGCCCCCTCGTTTTCCTTTTGGGGTATGGTGATCAGCCCTTGCACATGGCAGCGAACAGGGCTTTTCCCGCCACGCCGAACTTGATAGAGAGCGCTCCCGCGTTCGTTTCGACGGCGCTGTTCCTCGGTAGCTCAGTGGTAGAGCAATCGACTGTTAATCGATTGGTCGTAGGTTCGAATCCTACCCGGGGAGCCATCTTTTCAACGGGTTAGCCCGTTTCCCACAATCCGATGCTGAGCCGGTGGCTTGCCTTTGCGGCCGGCGCGCTTGATGCCGTCGGCCCATGTTCAAACCCTTGCCGCCGGAGGTCGAGCGCGCCCGCGTGATCGCAGCGGGGGTGCTGCTGGTCACGACCATCATCGCGGCGTTCCTGATCGTGACCCGGCCAAAGCCGCCTGAAGCGCTGCGGACCGACCGACTCACTGAGTTCGCGGGCAATGTCGGCGAATGCCGCCGAGCGTTGGAATTGGCGGGATTCGAGGCGCCGCGGGCCGAGGACGTCAGCGAAGGCGCCCGCTGTGGATATCGCAACGCCGTAACGCTGACGGCCGCGCCCATCGGCTTTTCCCAGGCCCCGACCGCGAATTGCGCTTTGGCGGCCGCCTTGGTGCTTTGGCAGCGCGACGTGGTGGCGCCGGCGGCGGAGCGGCACTTGGGCCAGGCAGTGAGCCGGATCGAGATGGGCGGGCCAGTCTATGCCTGCAGGGCGGTGGCCGGGCGGCGGGATGGGCGCATGAGCGAGCATGCCCGCGCCAACGCCATCGACATTTCCGGGTTCACTTTGGCTGACGGGACCACTTTGGAGGTCCGTCGCGGCTGGCGGGGCACTGCCGGGCAGCGGCGTTTCCTCCGGGCGGTCCGGGACGGGGCCTGCGAGCGGTTCCGGGTAGTCCTCTCCCCCGACTACAACCGCGCCCACGCCGATCACCTCCATTTCGATATGGGCGGTTACGAGATGTGTCGTTAGGGCGGCTTGCCGGATGCGCCGAGCCGGCTTAGTCGGGGCATCCAAGAGGGTTTCCATGGATTTCGCGCACGCGCGCCACCTGATGGTGGAAAGCCAAGTCCGCACCAATGACGTGACCGACCTGCGCATCCTGGGCGCGATGCGGACGCTGCCGCGCGAGCGCTTCGCGCCGGCGCACATGCGCCAGCTCGCCTACGCCGATCTGGAACTCGAAGC